>JAPOIM010000159.1 GCA_029978905.1 Planctomycetota bacterium | reverse complement strand
CCCATGCCACCAGGGTTTCGTCGAGCATCCCCCGCTCGTCCAAGTCGGTGAGCAGGGCCGCGAGCGCGCGATCGGCGGGCGGAATCAGATCGTTTTTCAGGCGGTTGAAGTTGTCGCCATGCGTGTCCCAAAAGTTCTTGCCGTCGTTGTGCCAGTTCACGGACACCAACGACACGCCATGTTCAACCAGCCGCCGCGCCATCAACACGCACTGCCCATGAATGTTGCGGCCGTAGCGTTCGCGAGTGGCGTCGCTTTCTTTTGAGAGGTCAAAGGCGGCCCGAACCTCGCTCGAACTGATCATCTCCACAGCTCGTGCTTGATGGTTCCCGAAAGAGGAGGCAGAGAGCGACCGATGCAGTGCCGACCGCTGCGTGTCGAGTTGTCCGAGCAAGGCCACCCGCGACTCAAAGGCCGCAAGGTCCATGTCGGCCGGGAGCGAGAGCCCTTGTGGCCGCCACGCAGGATCGTTGAGATCACCCTCGAGCAGCATGCCGTCGTAGGCCGAGCCGAGCCAGCCACCATGCTGGCCAGGAGCCACGCCGCCGGGAGCCGCTGGATGCAGGGCTTTCCAGGGCATGGCCACAAAAGAGGGCAGGCCCCGGGCGGTGGACCGCAGTTTGGAAACAAGGGCCCCCAAGTGCGGTGAGTCCTTGGCGCTCGGGGGCGTGGCATCGCTCTTGATGACCGGCGCGAGCTGTCCTGTGAGTGTGGCATGACCGCTCGACAAGTGGGCAGGATCGTCGTGGGTCAGGGAGCGGATGATGGCGACCTTGTCGGTCAGCGACGCGAGGCCCGTAAAGTGCTCGCCAATCTGAATGCCAGGCACCTTCGTGGAGATGGGCTTGAAGTCGCCGCGAATCTCGGCCGGGGCATCTGGCTTCAGGTCAAACGTTTCCAGCTGGCTTGGACCGCCCCACATGAAGAGGAAAATACACGCCTTGGCACGCCTCGCCGGCAGCGCTGATCCGTCTGCCTGGGCGAGGGCCATCCGCGACTCAACGTCGCCAAGCCCGAGCCCGAGGGCCGCCAGCGAGCCTGCCTGCAGGACCTGCCGACGGCTGCGTCGTTGGGCCTGTCGAAACTCCCGGCAGCTGAGCGGTGCGTGTGTCATGCGGCCTGTTTTCACCCTGCGAACAGAAGGCCGAGGAGGTCCCTTCCTGCTGCACTTGTTGTGGGCCGCATCATACCGGAGGGCAAATGCGAGCAGGAAGGCTCATTTCCATGCCAGTTGGGCTGAGCAGGCAGGCCGAAATGGAGGGCCAGTGCGGCCTCACCCGAGAAAAACAAGCAGCGGAGGGCATGGGACTCGAACCCACAACCGATTACTCGGCACCACAATTCCAATGTGGCCGCTTGCCAATTCGCTTACCCTCCAGCACCGCAGCCAACAGCCTCCAGGGGTTGCCTGAAAACAGCACACTGCAGAGGCCCTGCGAACCGTTCTCACGGCTCCCAGCACCTGAGACGAGTATAGCTCAACCTCGCCGCTTCGAAACACGCCTCGGCGGGACGGCTATGAATGCGGAAAAAACGGAGTCGCCCGCGGAGAACAACGCTCACTCCCCCTTTTCGCCACGTGCCGGAGCTACGGCTGGCGGGCTGCCGGCTGCCAATGGCCGTGCATGGCGGCATGCCCCGGCGCGAGCGTCGTGATCGGCCTCGCGGCGGAGCCGTCGGCGTTCGCCACCCACTGTTGACGCACGCCATCGCGGGTTGAGCCAAAGAGCACGCGAGTGCCGTCGGGCGACGCGGCGGGATGGTAGTGCAACACCCCTGGAGGCGAATGCGAAAGCTGCTGCACGTGTCCATCGAGCGACACCCGCATCAGCTCCACTGCGTCGCCTACCGCCGCGGTGTAGTAGAGAGACTGACTGTCAGCGGACCATGTTGGCACATCGCTGCTCCCCTCGTGGAAGTCAGGCACGTCGAGAAACAACATCCAACCCTGGTAGCCGCCGCGGTCGGCGATCTTTCGCAAGCCGCTGCCATCCCGGCGAACGATGTGGGGGTGGCAGTTGTCATGAACGCCGGCCACAAACGCCACCCACTCCCCATCGGGCGACCAAATGGGGGCGAAGTTGAAGGACATGCCCGTCTCCACTTCAACGGCATCCGATCCATCCGCATTGGCAAGCAGCACGCGGTAATCACGGTGGTAGGCGATCCGCTTGCCATCAGGCGACGCATGGAAGCCATACGTGAAGCCTTCCCGCTGCGACAGGTCTATCTTGCCCGAGCCGTCACGTCGCATCTGAAATGGTCGCGACTGCCCATCCATCAGGGCCGTAAAGCCCAGTCGCGACGGATCACCTGGCCAAAAGAAAAGTCCCGCGTTGTAGTGACTCACGCGGTCGATCGCCGTCGGCACCTCGGTCGTGCCGCTCGCAAAGACTTGCGTGTTGCAGCTCGGTGTGCCAAATTATATGAGATAGGACCCCATGCGCGGCTGTTGGCCCCGTTTTACCCCACCCATCGGGTTGGGGCTTGTTTGATTCCTCTTCTTCTCCCTT
>JAPOIM010000158.1 GCA_029978905.1 Planctomycetota bacterium | reverse complement strand
CCCCGCCACTGTTTTACCGGGTGGCGATGTCGCTGCTTCCCAACGCGGGAGCACTACGTAACTCCACGCAGATCCTCCACGAGTACTACGGCATGGTGTACTACTGGCTCCGTGGCTGGATCTGAGCAGGCATGGTGGCACCTGGTGGAACAAACCCTGAAGAGGAGAGCGTGATGGGCAGCCGACGATTCCGGAGTGGCGTGGCGGCATGCCTCGTGGGGCTGGTCGTGGCTGGTCTGATTCATGCGGAGCACGGCGTCGCCGGCGAAGGCGAGGCGGGCACGCCGCGATGGTACGGCGAACTCGACGCCGCAGACCGCCGCTTTCGGTTTGTCCTTGAGGAGTCGGTCGACCAGACGCAGGAGGAGCGCGAAGGCGAGGAGGAGGACCGCCGGCGATGGGAACTTCGCAGCATCGACGAGGGCGACCAGCGGTAGATTCCGATCGAACGGGGCATGTGGCTGGCCGAGGTCACGAGGAAAACGCGTTTCGCCCCCCGCTCCACAGCGAGCGGCAGGCTCTCGGCCGCATTCTCGCGCGTGTTTCGCGACTTCGTGTCGAGCGTGATCTGCTCATCGTCGATCCCCATCCAGGCCAGCATCTCCTGCATGGCCTCGGCTTCCGTTTGCACAACGTACGAGAGCTCGCCCCCGCCACCCGCGCACACAATCCAGTCGGCAAACCCTTCGCGGATCAGGTGGGCGCCGTAGAGCAGTCGGTCACCAGCATCGTGCACCTCAGCCGTCTGCCGCGGAAACGCCCTGGGGCTAATGCCTCCTCCCAGCACAATCACGCCGTCGGCATGCGGCATCGGGTCGGGAGCCATCACCTGCCGTTCGAGCGACCTGGCGAGCTGCTCGGCGACCAGCCCGTTGCTAAAGAGATACAAGACCGCCAAACCAACAACCGCGGTCCACCTGCCACACCGCTGCCAGCGGTCGCTCCGCCCCCATCGCCAAAGCCCCATCCCGGTGGCGATCAGGAAAAAGGCCATGCCAGCCGGATAGACGATCGCCGAGAGGATCTTTACCAGTAAAATCACCATCCGCCGGACTCCTTCTGTTGCGTGCTGTCTGAGACCGGTAGTGTGTGCGAAGACAGCCGTGGAGACCAACCGTGATGCGTCCATCCCCCACGTCCCTCCTTCTCGAACGGGCCGCCAACGCCTTCCCGCTCTGGGTCGCCGTCGCCTGCGGCCTGGCCTTGATCGAGCCAGAGCTCTTCTCCTGGTTCAAGGGGAAGCTGATCGTGGGAGGACTGGCGGTGATCATGCTCGGCATGGGGATGACGCTGACGCCCACAGACTTCCTGCGGGTGGCCTCCCGTCCTGCCGCCGTGGCCGCGGGAGTCGTCGCACAGTTTTTGATCATGCCTACCGCAGGCTGGGCGATCGGCCTCGGCCTCGGTCTGCCGACGCCGTTCGCCGTCGGGCTGATCCTCGTTGCCTGCTGCCCCGGTGGCACCGCCTCCAACGTGGTCACCTTCATCGCGAGGGCCGACATCGCCCTCTCGGTGGCCATGACTACCTGCTCCACGCTCGCGGCCGTGATCCTCACACCGCTGCTCACGCAGCTGCTCGCCGGCCAACTTGTCGACGTTGACTCCTGGGGGCTCTTCCTCTCCACGTTGCAGGTCGTGATCGTGCCCGTGGCTGCCGGGGTGTTTTTCAACAGGTTCACCCCTGGCGTGGTTGCCCGCGTGCTGCCCGCCGCTCCGCTGGTGAGCGTGCTGGCGATTGCCCTGATCTGCGGCAGCATCATCGGACAGAACGCCGAGGCGGTGCGAACCGCCGGGCTGCAGCTGCTCGCGGCAATCGTCCTCCTCCACGCCACTGGGTTTGGCGTCGGCTACGCCTTCGCCTGGATGCTGGGCTACCCAACGACCACCGCCCGCACGATCTCCATCGAGACCGGCATGCAAAACTCTGGCCTAGGCGTGGTGCTCGCGCAGAAGCACTTTGCCGCCGAACCGCTCACGGCGGTCCCCGGCGCGATCTCCGCGCTGACCCATTCCGTCATCGGCAGCGGCCTCGCCACCTGGTGGCGTCAAAGGCACCCCGCCGAAGAACCTTCGCCGAAGCCTTAACGGCTTGCCATGTCGCACGACACGCCACCGGCAGCCGGCACATAGCAGGCCCGGGCGTAGTCCATGACCATGCGGTGTGCACTGAACCGCCAAGCGAGTGAACTGATCGAGTTCTTCATCATGCGGATCCACTCCCGCGGCAGGCCATCGCTGTCGCGGTCGTAGAACAGCGGGATCACTTCTTTCTCGAGCACGTTGTAGAGCGCGGCAGCATCACGCTGATCGGTGATCTCATCCTGAGCGTGCGTTTCGCCGCGGCCGATCGCAAAACCGTTTCGCCCGTCAAACGCCTCTGCCCACCACCCATCGAGGATCGAGCAGTTGAGGCCACCGTTGAGCACGACCTTCTGCCCGCTGGTACCTGATGCCTCGAGCGGCCGCCGTGGATTGTTGAGCCACACGTCGACCCCTTGGATCAGGTGCCGGCAGACATTGATGTCGTAGTCTTCGACGAACACGATGCGACCACTCGTCCGCTCGTCATGCCGCAGGTTGGCAATCTTGCGAATCAA
>JAPOIM010000157.1 GCA_029978905.1 Planctomycetota bacterium | reverse complement strand
CGATTGACCGATTGGTCGACGCGTTTCCTTCGAACCAGCAGGAGCAGATCCGCACGCAGCTTTCGACGGCGCTGTTGGGCGTGTTGTCGCAGGCGCTGCTGCCGAAGATCGGCGGCGGCCGGGTGGCCGCCTACGAGACGCTCGTGGTGACGCCGGCCATCGGCAACCTGATCCGTGAGAACAAGACGTTCCGGATCAATTCCGCCATCCAAACGGGCGCGAAACTCGGGATGATGCTGCTGGATGACGCGTTGTTCAACCTGTGGCGCACCGGGAAATGCACCGCGGCAGACGTGCTCGCCAAGAGCCAGTCGCCCGATGACCTGCAGAAGCGGATCGTCGACACGGAGCAGGGCGTGCTGGAAGACGACGAAAACGTCGCCGCCCGCGCCCAGGCCAGGCGTTCGACCGGTTAACCCCCAGGTGATCCGCCGCCATGTCGCTTTCGTCTGAATCCAACGCCGTCGACGCGCGGCCGCTGCCGGCTTCGTCTGGCGAGGGCCGCCGCCTGGCCGTGGACCGCTTCTTCGAGGCGCTCGTGAGGTTCTCGGGGAGCGACCTTCATCTCAAGGTGGGGCGGCCGCCGTTGGTCCGCGTGCGCGGCTCATTGCAGGCGCTCAAGCATCCACCGATCGACGCTGCGGAGATGCGGCGGCTGCTGGAGCCGTTGCTCGACGACCGGCTGCGGGGCATCTTTCAAAAGTACGGCGGGGCCGACTTCTCGCACGTCTGCGAAGTGGAGGGCGTACCGACGCGGTTTCGTGTAAATCTGCTGACGCAGCAGGGGGCGATGGGGCTCGTGGCTCGCCGCATCAGCACGTCGATCCCAGATTTCTCCGGACTCCACCTGCCGCCGGTGATGCAGTCGCTGTGCGAGTTCGACCAGGGGATGGTTCTGCTCGCGGGCGTGACTGGATCGGGCAAGAGCACGACGATCGCCTCGATGCTCAACTGGATCAACCGCAACTACCGCAAGCACATCCTCACGCTCGAGGATCCGATCGAGTTCATCTTCACCGAAGACAAGTGCCTGATCAATCAGCGGGAAGTTGGCCAAGACGTGTTCGACTTCTCGCACGGTATCAAGCAGGCCGTGCGTGAAGACCCCGACATCATGCTCGTGGGCGAGATGCGCGACGAGGAGACATTCCTGGCGGGAATGCAGGCTGCCGAAACCGGCCATCTCGTGTTTGGCACGATCCACGCGGCCGGGGCCCCGGCCGCGATCACGCGAATTCTCGAATTGTTTCCGGCGAGCAAACATCCCTCGCTGCGGAGCGGCATCGCGCTCAACATGAAGGCGATAGTGGCCCAGAAGCTGCTGCCCTCGATCAAGCCGGGCGTTCAGCGGGTGCCGGCCGTCGAGATCCTGATCTTCAATTCGGTGGCCAGGAAGTTGGTACGGGAAGAAGAGGACGAGAAGCTCAACGATCTCATTCGGATGTCGAGCCGGGAGGGGATGCAGGATTTCACGACCAGTCTCAAGGGGCTCGTGGACGCCGATCTGATCGATCGAGACACCGCCCTGGAAGTCGCCCCCAACCGCGAAGCCCTGCAGATGGCCCTGCGTGGGATTTCGGTGGCCCAGCCCGGCACGCTCTGAATTTCCGGCTGCGGTCTATCTGCCCAGGGTTGCCGAGAAATTTCCTTGCCGAGGCGAGACTTTTTTGCCGATCCCGTGCATAATGGGGATGTGAGGAACGCGGCTGTCAGGGGCCCGCTGTTCTGAGCGTGAACACCGTGCTGGGGCTCTCCCACTTCAACTCTTCGATGGATCGCCTGCCACGGCCGGTTTTCGGGCCAGCGGCAGCCACGCTGCGTGTCTCGCCGCCGGCACTGGCAGGCGTCCGCTCGCTTTTTTTGTTCCTGCAGAATGGCGAAGCAACGGGCCTGCTGCCAACCTGCTGAATCCGCCCTCTACCCCGACTGACTCATGGCACTCAAACGTCTCGGCCAAATCCTGATCGATCTCGGCCTTATCGACGAGATGCAGCTCTCGACGATGCTCGAGGAGCAGTCGCTTCGCGGCGGCGAACTGATCGGCAAGGTCGGCGTGGCCCTCGGCTACTACACCGACGAGCAGCTCGGCGAGGCCCTCGCCGAGCAGTGGGGCACCACGTTCGTCACACTCTACGACCGCACGATCCCTCCCGACGTGCTCTCCGTGATCAGCGAGCCGATGGCCCAGCTCTACCGCGTGGTGCCGCTGGAGCTGAAGAACGACCGGCTTACCGTCGCCACGTCGGATCCGCAGAAGATTCAGGTGGCCGACGAACTCCGCACGCTCCTGGGCTACGACATCCACTTCTGCGTGGCCACGGAGCCCGAGATCGGCAAGGCGATCGACAAGCTCTATTCGTCGCAGAACGAGAGCGTGGAATCGATCGTCGAGGACCTGGAGGCCGACGAAGAACTGGCCGCCCAGGCTGCTGCCGCCGGCCGCGAAGGCCCCACTGAGCTCACGAGCGTGGAGGCCCTCGCCGAGAGCGCCCCGGTCCGCAAGCTGCTCAACATGGTGCTCCTGCTCGCGATCCGCGACGGCGCCAGCGACATCCACTTCGAGCCCTTCGAGACGGAGTTTCGGATCCGGCTCAAGGCCGACGGCGTGCTCCAGGAGATGGTGCCACCGCCGAAGCATC
>JAPOIM010000156.1 GCA_029978905.1 Planctomycetota bacterium | reverse complement strand
TTCCGTGAATAGAGTCGCTTCAAGTCGACACTCGCTGGTCTTAGGAGTGTTGCTGTGCGGCGTGATACTTGGGAGGGGCATCCCTGCCGTCGCGAGTGAGGCTTCTCCTCGCCAACGGGCGAAGCCTCCGAACGTGGTGATGCTTTGCATCGATGACCTGAACGACTGGGTCGGATTCCTCGGAGGGCACCCCGACGCGATCACGCCCCGTCTCGATGCGCTTGCGAGCCGAGGCTGTGTGTTTGCCAATGCGCACTGCGCCGTGCCGGTCTGTTCGGCGTCGCGAGTGAGCGTGATGTCGGGGATCGCGGCCACGACGCATGGCAGCTATGAACTTGGCCCCAGTTATCAGGAGCTGCCTGCGCTCGCCGCCGTGCCCACGCTCCAGCGATTCTTCCAGGACCACGGCTACACGACGCTCTCAGGTGGGAAGGTGCTCCACCACGGTTTCACTGGCAGGCTCCGCGAGGATATTGATCGCGATCTCGGCAATGAGACTGGGCCTCGTCCACCGCGGCCCATCAGCCTTCCTGATGGTTGGAGCCGTGCGTGGGACTGGGGCGCGTTTCCGATGCGCGATGAGGAAACGGCGGATTACCAACTCGCAGCTCGGGCTGCAGCAGTCTTGCACGAAGAGTCCGAGAAACCGTTCTTCCTTTCGCTTGGGTTTTTTCGCCCGCACGTCCCTCTGTATGTGCCCCCGAGGTGGTTTGGTCTGTACGACGAACAGCGGCTCGATCTGCCTCTGGCCCTTGCCACAGATCTCGATGATGTGCCGGGTAACTTTCGTGACATCAATCACTTTGCGGCCGCACCCACACACGACGAGGTCGTCCGGTTGGGAAAGCAGCGAAGCCTGACACACGCGTACCTGGCGTCCGTGAGTTATGTGGACCATTGCGTGGGAGTCGTTCTCGACGCCCTCGAGGCAAGTCCGCATGCCGAAACGACGCTGGTGGTGGTTTGGAGTGACCACGGTTTTCATCTCGGCGAGAAACAGCACTGGGCTAAGCGGACGCTCTGGGAAGAGTCGACGCGGGTGCCCTTGCTCTTTGCTGGGCCGGGAATCGCGGAGGGGGGCGTTTGCCAGGAGGCGGTGAGCCTGATCGATCTCTATCCAACACTCACCGAACTGTGCGATCTGCCAACACCCGCGCACGTCGAGGGGCGTTCGCTCACGCCTCAGTTGCACGATCCTCGCACGCCACGACGTGAGCCCGCGATCACGTCGTCCTACTACGGGAATCATTCTGTTCGCAGCCGGGACTGGCGACTGATCGTGTATGCCGATGGTGCCGAAGAGCTCTACGACCACCGCAGCGATCCCGACGAGTTTGAAAACCTCGCAGGGGAGCCGTCGCACCAGGCCGTGCGCGACGAACTGGCCGCGTGGGTGCCGAAGAATGCAGCGGCGGAGTTCAAAGAACTATCCGAGCGTCGGGCGAAACCGTAGCCTCAGTGAGTTGCGTCCCTCAGTCTCCTGTGGTTTTTCTCGTTGAACTCTGGTTACCTCTACGCGGCGGCGGCCTTCATCCTGTGGGGTGTGCTGCCCATCTATTGGAAGCAGCTCGACACGATTCCCGCCGCAGAGTTGGTGGCACACCGGGTGGTCTGGTCGACCGCGGTGCTGGTACCGCTGGTGTGGCTGACCGGTGGGCTCGAGAGCATTCGGGCTGCGCTCACCACGCCACGCCTGCTCGCGCGGCAGGCCATGGCGGCGCTCTTCGTGTCGGCCAACTGGCTCGGCTTCGTGTGGGCGGTGACCAACGGCCGGATGATCGAGAGCAGCCTCGGCTACTTTCTCAATCCGCTCCTGAGCGTGCTGATCGGCGTGTTCGTGCTTGGAGAACGGATGCGGCTGGCGCAGTGGTGTGCCATCGCCGTGGCCGCAGGGGGAGTCGCTTGGCTGGCGGCACAGTACCACCACTTCCCCTGGATCGCTCTCTATCTGGCGGGCTCGTTTTGCCTGTATGGGCTCGCGAAGAAGAAAACGTCGCTGCGGGCGATTCCCTCCCTGACGGCGGAGACGCTCTTGCTGATCGTGCCCGCGTGTGTTTTTCTGGCTCTCGAGCATGCGGCGGGCCGTGGAGCCTTTGGGAGGCTTGGCTGGCAAGACAATCTTTTGATCGCCTCATCGGGTGTGATCACGGCCGTGCCGCTGTTGTGCTTCGCTGCTGCAGCTCGGAGGATACCCCTGTCGGCGATCGGAGTGATGCAGTATCTCGGCCCATCACTGCAGTTCGTGCTGGGGCTGTTTGTGTACGATGAGCCCTTCGATCGCGGCAAACTCGTGGGCTTCGCATTTGTGTGGGCGGCCCTCGTGATCTACGCCGTCGATGGCCTGAGGCAGTTCTCAGGATCTTCACAACGCCGTCGTGCGACTGCGAATCACGGCAATCTGGACGCGGGTGGAGCAGGAACTCAGCGAAAAAAACCTGAGAAAAACTGAGAGCCAGAGGTCGTTTCATGCACGAAATGGTCGTTTCATGCACGAAAATTTCTTTTCTTCTGGCTGACGATTTGTAGTTTGAGAGTTCTCCCGCTGAGGGATCCCACAACACCTCCTCCACGCATCGAGAACCGCTCCTGCCACTTCAGCCAATGCTGTATTTCGCGGAAATCGACCGCGGAAGAGGACTTTTGG
>JAPOIM010000155.1 GCA_029978905.1 Planctomycetota bacterium | reverse complement strand
CATCCGTCGAACTCAGCCCGTGGCGAGTCTGCGTCATCGGCAGCCGGCGTGAAGACAACGGTCGGTCAGGCCGATGCCCCCAATGTGCGTTGAGCACCGTGGCCACGGCGCACCCCAACTCGACCAGCGAACGCGCGCTTGGCTCTCCGGCTGGCCGGGAAGGCATGAGGCCCGCTTCGGGCGTTACAACGACTTCACCAGAGCGGCAATCTTCTCTGGGTCTTCTGCCGCCTGCACGCTGGAGTCTTTGTAGGCAACCTTGCCGGCACGATCGATGACGAATGTCCATCGCTTTGCCGTAGCGGTCCGCACGAGCAGCTTTTCCTGATCGCCGACCAGCTTTGAAACCGTTTGCTCACCGAGGGTCACGGGCACGCCAAACGCCTCAGCCACCTGGCCATCCCCGTCGGCGAGGAGCGTGAAGTTCAGGCTGTGCGTCTCTTTAAACAGCTGGTGGTTCTCCACGGAGTCACCGCTCACCCCCACCACTTCCACGCCCGCATCGCTGAGTTCAGCCATCTTGTCGCGATACCCACACGCCTGCTTGGTGCAGCCGCCGGTCATGTCGGCGGGGTAGAAGTAGACCACCACGATCTTCTTGCCGACGTGCTCAGCCGACCGCCACACAGCGCCACTGTCGTCGCGTGCCTCAAAGACGGGTGCGGCGTCTCCGACAGCCAAGTCGGCGGCCTCCATGAAGCCACAACTCGCAGCGATCAGACAGGAGAAAAGGGCAGTCAACACGCGCATGGTCATGTCCTCGTCAGAAAAGGGCAAAAAAGGGGACTCATGAATCGCCGATTCTACGACACGGTTGGCAATGTTGCCCGAATCGAGACGCCTAAGGGAAGTCGAAGCGATCCCCACACCGCGCTTTCAAAACTCCTCTCGCCGAAGCGACTCACCCACCAACTTCCATTGTCTGCCGTGGGCTCGGCCGTGGCGAGACCGATCAGGTCAGGTGTTCCTTCGCCGGTGACGTCCGCAAGCAGCACATGCTTCCAATCAACCGTAGGAGTCCAGTATCCAACGGCCCGCGATGCGAACGTGCCCGTCGCCTCAGTGGCATAGGCTGCCCACCACTGCCCGCTCAGGGAACGGCCCACAATGTCCGTGCGGCCGTCGCCATTGAAATCAGCGAACCGCACGTCGAGCCAGCCCGCCGCGGCATTCCAGCGAGCCACCGGAGTGCTGGTTAAGCCCACCGACGAGGCATTCGCCACGGCAGCAATCCACGTGCCATCGAGCGTTCGGCCAAAGAGGTCGGCGCGACCATCGCCGTTTTGATCCCCAACGCCGACGTCGAGATACGTTCCCGGCGTCCATCGCCCCATGGCGGTGTTCACGGCCGGACCACCAGCGGGACCCGTGATGGCCCCCCACCACATTCCGCTGTCGGTGCGACCCGCGATGTCGGTTTGCCCATCGCCATTGAAGTCACCCGCCCGCACATCGTGCCAGGCGATGTCGGCTCGCCAATGCGTCAGCAGGCGGTTCGTCAACCGTTCACCAGTAGATGCTGCGAGCCACCATGCGCCGCCCGCCGTCCGCCCAGCGATGTCGTCAAGGCCATCCGCATTGAAGTCGCCAGTGACCACGTCAGCCCAACCAGCCGTTCCACTCCACTGGGTCAGGCGAGCCGTCCGCGAAGAACCATTGCCCGCGTCAAAGGCAGCCCACCACACACCGCCGGGGGTCATGGCCGCGACATCCGGACGCCCGTCGCCGTTCAAATCGGCCGTACACGGAAACTGCCAGTCGACCTGTCGGCTCCAGGTGGCAAATGGTGACGAATCCATGACCTCTCCGTTGCTCGTCAGTCGCAGCCACTGTCCGTCGCTCGCAAGGAGAAACGCGATCGAATGAGGAGCAGGCGGGGGAGCCGCGACCAACTGCACGCCGGTGTCTTTCGTGGCCCGCACAGCCGTCACCTACGTGAAGGTGGTGCTTTGCAGGGTGACCGCACCGCCCGCCCAAAAACCTCCTCGCAGTCCCCGATACAGCCCTCGCTCACCAGTCAGGTCTTTCCACTGATACACGTTGCCATTCTGATCGAGGTTCCCGTAGGCACTCACGCTCGTGGCAAACACCCCAACGTCGGTCAGATAATTTTGCGTGGGCGAAAACACCTCCGACTGGGTGACGCTGTAAATCGGACCCTGGAGGTAATTCGCGATCGCCCCTGAGGTGGCGGCGGGATTGTTGGTCGGAGCAGTATTCTGCCGCGTGGCAAAGAGGAAGTACCCGCCAATGCCATCGTTGAGCGTGGGGTCGTAGTAGGCGGCCTTGTGGATCTTCAGCGGCGACAACTGAGCTGGGCAGCCGTCAAAAAATCGGCGAGCTCGACTCCACGGGGGCAAACCTCTTTCACCCTGCCAGCCAGGCCGGCACGACAGTTGCTGCCAGACAGCCGCCGAGCACCACGATGGGAGGCGTGCGCCAAAGGCCGAGGAGGCTCCACGCCGCGAACACGATTCCCATGTCTCTAGGTGTGAAGACGCTGCTGGTGAAGACCGGCGTGTAGAGGGCCGCCACCAACAGACCGACCACGGCTGCGTTCATGCCCGCAATCGCATGGTGGGCAGGGGCTGCGCGGGAAACCACATGCCACCAGGGCAGGAGGCCAGCGATCAAAAGAAAGCCTGGCAGGAAGA
>JAPOIM010000154.1 GCA_029978905.1 Planctomycetota bacterium | reverse complement strand
CTTCGACAGGTTTGGTCTGAGCGGCCCTGCCCAGATTCAGTAGGTCTGAATCCCCCCCTCTTCCGAACTGATCCGATTTTGATCCGATTTCCGCCCTCAGAGTGCCAACGTTTGCAAAACCTGCGCACCGCTGTACGTTCTAAATGCTGGCGTTTCCCTGCGGAACTGCCGTGTTTTCAGCATCCGGGCAGCTAGCTCAGTTGGTTAGAGCGCCACGTTCACACCGTGGAGGTCACAGGTTCGAATCCTGTGCTGCCCATTCGCTGGTTTGTTCGTGTTTTGAAGTGCAAACAACCTCCCGATGGTCGGGAGCGCCCGCAAGGGAAAACGACGTAAAGGGGTAAACCGATGGGTTCTACCCTTTTGCGACACCCTGAAGCGGAGGTTTTGCAAATGGGACGCCGCCCCTCTGGAGCGTTGCCTGTCATGCGTCGGCACAAGCTGACCAACACGGCCCGGATCGTCATCGATGGGAAGGTCTACTCGTTGGGCCGCTGGGGAACTGATGAAGCCCGCATGCGGTTCGACACGTTCATCGCCGCGTAGGTGACCAGCGGCCGTAGCAGCATCGAGGCCGCGAAGGCCGTGCTGAAGCCCCCCACAGCGGCCGTGAAGCCCGTTGCGACCGTCCGGGCGGTAGTCGCACCCCCGCCCCACTCGCCCGCCCCCTTGAAGGCCAAGGGCGGTCTGACGGTGGGCGAACTGGCTGCCCGCTACCTGCGTTACATCAAAGCCACGAAGCCGAAATATCGCGGTTCGTCCCTGTGGCACGGTGCGCTGGCGGCGACCCGTGCCGTGCGGCCGGTCGGTGCGATGCCCGCCGCGGCATTCGGATCGCGGGCACTCGCCTAGGTTCACCAATCGGACGCCCGCCTATGCCGGTGCCCGGTGCTACGGTGCCAAGGACACAGGTACCGCCTGTCCCAGAGAGTTAGGAAAACAGGCGACCGCGTGGGCGTTCCGGTTCATCGCCGCGCAGGCTGGTGTGAGAGTTCCCGGAATGCCTCCCGTCTGACACCTTGCTCCCACGCACCATGGGGCTGAATATGTTGCTCACCTCCAGCATCAACAGCCCCATGGCTGCGGGTCGCAAGACGCGGCGGTATCGGTTTGTATTCGCCGATCATCGCAGTCGTGGCGTGTCTAACAGATGCCGTCAGCAAGTGGCCGATCATGTGGCCGGATGGATGGGCGGGC
The DNA here is from genome assembly GCA_029978905.1 of Planctomycetota bacterium. GTDB lineage: Bacteria > Planctomycetota > Planctomycetia > Pirellulales > UBA1268 > M30B53. Next base: position 1,471 of record JAPOIM010000154.1, on the reverse strand, counting down.
AGATCATCCGCGAGGAGCGATGCGGCACCGAGTGCATCGTAGTGGTCGAGGCGGCCCGGCCTGTGCTGGTGGCGAATGCGGAGCGGTTCGCGGCCGCGTGCCCGCATTACGTGGCGGATACGTTTTCAGTGATCGGCTAGGCGGCGACGTGTTGGTATTGGTACGTGGCGAGGCCGCAGCTGCTCGCTAGGAGGTGCGTACGTTTCCCAGTGATTCATTCGCCAACCCCCATCTTGCATGGGTTCCCACCTCGTTGCATGACCCCCTCCCCAAATCTTGAGCCAGGTCTTGTGAGAGAATCCTCGTGCCTCGACAGGGGCTGGAAAGGGTTCTCTGATGAAGAAGCGACGCAGTGCAGAGCAGATCGTGGGCTTGCTTCGGCAGGCTGACGTGGACCTTGGGAAGGGTGCGACGGTGCCTGATGTCTGCCGACGGCTGGGCATCAGCCAGCAGACGTACTACCGCTGGCGAACGAAGTTCGGCGGCATGGACCCGAAGATGGCGAAGCAGCTTCAGGAGCTCCAGAAGGAGAACTCGAGGCTGAAGAAGCTGGTGGCGGACCAGGCCCTGGACATGCTGATCCTCAAGGAGGCAGCCCGCCCAAACTGACTTGCCCCGAGCGTCGCCGCCGGACGGTGGAATCCGTCCGGCGGACCTTGGGGCAGGAGAAGGTCTCGGAAAGAAGGGTCTGTCGGGTGCTCGGTCAGAGCCGAGGCACGCAGCGTCACCGTCCCAGGAAGGTAGACGGTGACCGCGAGTTGCTCGGGGTGATGCGAAAGATCGTTGAGACGTTCCCGAGGAATGGCTACGAGCGTACGCATCGGGTTCTCACGGGTCCGGAAGCGTTCGGTGGCTGGAGGGTGAACTTCAAGCGGGTGCATCGGATTTGGAAGGAGGAGCACATGCAGGTGCCACAGAAGCAGCGGAAACGCCGGAGATTACCGGGGTCGAGTGCCAATGGGTGCGTGCGGCATCGGGCGACGCATCGGAATCATGTATGGAGCTACGACTTCCTCACAGAGCGAACGGAGGATGGCAGGCAACTACGGATCCTCGTGGTGATCGACGAGTTCACACGGGAGTGCCTTGCCATCGAGGTGGCCCGATCGTTCACCGCTCGGGACGTGATCATGACGCTCCAGTACCTGTTCGCCGTGCGGGGAGCACCAGAGCATCTGCGCAGCGACAATGGGCCGGAGTTCGTTGCCAAAGAGATTCAGGAGTGGCTGGCGAGGGCGTGTGTTTGCACGCTCTACATCCAGAAGGCGAGCCCGTGGGAGAACGGCTACGTGGAGAGCTTCAACGGCAGGCTTCGCGACGAGCTGCTCGACCGGGAGCTGTTCCTGAGCCTGCCTGAGGCTCGGGTCGTTCTCGACCAGTGGCGGATGGACTACAACCACAGGCGGCCGCATGGCGGCCTGAAGTGGCTGACCCCGGCGGCCTTCGTTGCCGGGCTGGACGATACGGCCTC
>JAPOIM010000153.1 GCA_029978905.1 Planctomycetota bacterium | reverse complement strand
CGGCGTCAGCCACCGAGGCTCGCAGCTGGGGTACGGCAGGATGCTCGGGGGCGATTGCCGCCAAGTCGGCGATGGCCTGCCTCGCCTCACCAAACTGCAGGCGATCGGTGCAGAGTTCAATCAACCGGATTCGCGTGTCGATGTCGAGCGGGGCGAGGCGGATTGCCGTTTGAAGGGAATCCATGGCCGCATCGCGGCCCAGCTGTTCCTGCACAAACGACAGGTCGTTCCAGGCCGGCATGTCGTCAGGCTTGAGTTCGACCGCCTTGAGGAGATCCCCTTCGGCGGCTTGCCAGTCTTCGGAAAGAAGGTGGGCGGTGCCACGAATCTTCCAGAGTCCCACGGCATTTGGATGGAGAGCGAGGGCGGTGGTGGCGGCCTCAATGGCATTGTCGAGGGCCCCGGCGCGGAGGAGCAGCTGGGCGAACTCGCCACCAATCGTCCAGTCGTCGGGATGGGCGCTCGCCAGGGCGGCGAGTTCGGTGAGGGCCTCGGTGGGCTCGATGCGGCCGGCGGTGGCGGCCATGGCGAGGCTGCTCGCCTGCCAGTGCGGGTCGCGACGCAGGCTGCGGACGGCCTCGCGCCAGGGGTCGGGCCAGCCGGCGGTTTCGCGCGGGAGCCGCTGCGCGATGGCGGCTTCGCGACGGCCTTCCTCCAGTCGACCCGCTCGGTAGAGCAGTTCGGCCGCAAGTTCACGCACGCTGCGATGCTGGGGGGCGAGCCTCGCCGCGAGCGAAACTTCCTCGATCGCTTGATCGAGTTCGTCGGTTTGCTCAAGGCAGCGGGCGAGTTCGTAGTGGATGCGGGCCGTGTTGGGGTCGGCGGCGGCTTCGAGGCGAAGGATGGCGGTGGCTTCCGCTGCTTCGCCACGTTCGCGGAGCAGGGCAGCGAGCCGTAGGCCTGGCTCGGGCTGGGAACTGACTTTGATCGACTGGCGAAGGAGTGTCTCGGCTTCGGTGGAGTTGCCTGGGGCGATCAGGTTCGCGAGGAGATAGGGAAACCGCGGGTCCGAGGCATCCAGCGACATCGCCGTGCGGTAGCAGGCTTCTGCTTCATCCGCGAGGTCGTGCGCATCGAAGAGCATTGCGAGGTCGCCCCAGGTGTCGGCTTTCTGTGGCTTTTGCAGCACCGCGTCGCGAGCGCTTGCGAGCGACGACGACACCTCGCCGTAGAGACCGCCGGGGACGGCGGGCGGCTTTGCGGGCTGCGGCCCGCAGCCAGCGACGGGGGCGAGCAGGCAGAGCATGATCGCGGCCTGCACAAGACGTGTCATGGCGACGCCTCCTCGGGCTGCAGCACTGGCGGCTCGAGCACGAGTTCTTGGTCCGCAGGTCCACCCGGATGGGTCGACTGAGTCCCATCAGGCCAGAGCACCTTGATCGCGTCGTAGGTGGTGGCTGTGCCAAGGCCGATGTGCACGCGTGGATCGCTTGAAGAGAGGTAACCCAGCGACGGCTGCACGATGCGGCGAATCCTCAGGTCGCCCGCGATCACGGTGAGTACTGCCCCCAGGGCATCGCGACCGCCACGTGCAGGGAGTTGCGTGCGGATTCGCAGCCAGTGAGACAGCTGGCTTGAAGGGGCGGCTGTCGAGATCGCATCGTTCCGAATCACCAAGGGGCGTGTGCCCGTGCGGTTGATCAACAGGTCGAGGTCGCCATCGTTGTCGAGGTCGCCGACGGCGAGTCCTCGGGCGACCATCGGTTCGCAGAGTGCTTCGGGCCCACAGGCCACTTCTTGGAAGCGACCACCGTCGTTGCGGAAGCATTGCAGGGGCTGACGGTAGGGAGCGAGCGGATCGCTGGCGGGGCCTGGAGGTGTGGTGTCGGGACGGCGCACGCGGCCGTTGGCCACGATCAGGTCGTCGTCGCCGTCGAGGTCGAGGTCGCAGGCCGCCACCCCAAAGCCGGTGAAGGCCCGCGTCGTGTCAGCCAACGCCACGGCCACCGTCGCGTCTTCAAACAGGCCATCGGGGCGCCCGCGGTAGAGCGTGTGGTATTCACCCGCGAGGTGCGTGAGGAACAGGTCGAAGATGCCGTCGGCGTTCACGTCGGAAAGGGCGACCCCCATGCTGGCCTGGGCTCTGCCTTGGCGGTCGTAACCGCAGCCGCGGAGGATCGCTTCGTCGACGAAGCGACCATCCCCCTGGTTGACCCACAGCGAGTTGGTCATCTGATCATTGGCCACATACAGATCAACAAGTCCATCGCCCGTGAGGTCTGCGGTGATCAGCCCGAGCCCCGCCCCGCGCATGCCGGCGAGCCCTGCAGCTGCGGTGTGATCTTCAAACGTCACGCCACCCTCAGGGGAGAGGCTGCTCGTGTTGAGAAACACGCGGTCGATCGTGCCGTCAAAGAGATGCGGGCTGCAGAAGTCGGGCGGCCCTCCGCCGGTGCTGCGACAGGGCCGCGGCACGTAGTCGACGTAGTTGGTCACCACGATGTCGAGCCAGCCATCACGGTTGAGATCGACGAGGGAGGCGGCCGTGCCCCATGCAGGGTTCACGTAGCCTGCCTCCGAGCCGATTTCGCGAAACGACCGACTCCCTTGATTCAAGAAGAGGGCATCGTGACCCACGCAGGTGACGAGGAGATCGGGCAGGCCGTCGTTGCTCACATCACCGATCGTGACCCCCATGCCGATCCCCGGGAGTGGGAGGAGAGTCGCTTCGCTTTC
>JAPOIM010000152.1 GCA_029978905.1 Planctomycetota bacterium | reverse complement strand
GCGGCGGCGGGGGCGGCGGCATGAACGTAAGCCCACCGTGTGCGCCCACCACAACCAGTCTTGACGGGCCGGATAGCCTCGCGGGTTGACCTTGTTCAACTCGTTTCGAAGGAGGCTGGCGATGGCTCGGCAGGACGATCGGCGGAAGTTGGCGGAATGGCAGCAGCGGCTGCGGCGGTATGAGAAGTCGGGCCTGACGGCGGCCCGGTTCTGCGCCCGTGAGCGAGTGGCGGTGCCGACGTTCTGGTACTGGAGGCGAAAGTGTGCGGGCTTGACGCCAGTGCCGCAAGCGCCGGCGGCGGTCTTCGCGCCGGTCGAGGTGGTCGGCGGCCGATCAATCTTCCTGCGGTTCCCGATCGGCGCGGTGTTCGAGATTCCCGAGGACCGGCCAGACCTCGTGCGCATCGCGATCGAGGCTACGGCTGGGGCGTCGCAGCCATGCTGAGCATCGCGCCACCGCCGACGATCTATCTCCACTCCGGCGTTACCGACATGCGCAAGAGCTTCGACGGGCTCTCTGGGATCATCCGAGGGACGTTCGGCGGCGATCCTGCCGACGGCAGCCTGTTCCTGTTCGTGAACAAGCGGCGGGACCGGATCAAGGCGCTGTGGTGGGACGGCGATGGGTACGTGCTCTGGTACAAGCGGCTCGAAGAGGGCACGTTCGAGACCGTGCCATCTCCCGCTGGCCAGGAGCGGGTGCGGATCGATCCGACCCAGTTGGCGATGATCCTGGGCGGCGTGCGGTTGGCCACGGCGCGGAGGCGGAAGCGATACCACCGCGCCCTCGGCTGAAAAAATCTCTCGCTTGCCAAAAAGCCGCTTGCGCGCTGGATGGGCTGCGTGTATGGTGCGGGCATGACGAAGGAAGTCGTCCTGCCGAACGATCTCGACGCATGCCACGCGATCATTCGCGAGCAGGTACGCGCGGCTGCGGCCCGCGAGAGAGCGAGCCAGAGCGTCATCAAGCGGCAGCACGACACGATCGAGGAGCAGCGGATCGAGATCGCCAAGCTCGAGAAAGAGCGTGACGCCGCCCTGCAGTTGGCCTTCCGCAAGAAGATCGAGCGGTATCTGGCCGACCCAAAGCAGTTCGTCCTCGACTTCGGCGACTCGCCGGAAGTCGTCGATGCCGCCGAGGGGATCGCCGACGCCGCGTTGGAGACGGTCGCCGGCTACGAGCGGCGAAAGCAGGCGGTGGAAAAGGCCAGGAGCGAGCAGCTCCCGGCACACCTCCCGCGGTACGAGGTGAAGCTCGACGTGCCGGAGAATCAAAAGACCTGTGCCGTGCACGGCGAGCGGCAGGTGATCGGCTACGACTGGCAGGAGACGCTCGAGGTCGTGCCACCCAAGCTCGTGGTGCGTCGAACCGGCATCCCCAAGCTCGCCTGCCCGAAGGCTCCGGAGTGCGGGGTGGTCGAGTCGCCTCGCCCCGTGGGCCTGGTCGAGGGCAACCGCTACGACACGAGCGTGGCGGCCGAAATCATGGTCGCGAAGTACGCCTACCACGTGCCCGTATATCGCCAACAGGATCTCTTCGCGTCCTGTGGCTGGACGCCCGCGAGAAGTACGCTCCTGAACGTCCTGGAAGCGGCTGCTCATCTCATCCGCCCCTTGGTCGCGCACCTCCGGGAGGTGGTGCGGGCGGGCCCGATCATCGGCACGGACGACACGACGGTGACGCTCGTCGTGAAGGACACCCCACCGCCCCTCGACCCCGATAACCCGAAGGCCGCTCGCGCCCGCGAAGTGATCGCGGCTGCGCAGGCGGAGCTGCGTGGCAGCATCACGGCACGGATGTGGGTGTATCGCAGCATCACGGCACCGATCAACGTGTTCGACTTCACGGTCAGCCGTCACCGGGACGGCCCGGAGCTGTTCCTGGACGGCTTCGCGGGCAGCCTCATGGCCGACTGCTACTCGGGCTACGAAGCCGTGCGCACCAGGAGCGACGGGAAGATCGTCCGCGCAGCCTGCGTGGCGCATGCCAGACGCAAGGTCTTCAATGCGCGAGACAACCATCCGGCGCATGCCGCCATGCTCCTGGCGATGTTCCAGGAGCTCTATGACATCGAGGATCGGGCGAAGACGCTCGCGCCGCCTGAACGACAGCAGATTCGGCATGCCGAGGCCCGGCCGATCTGGATGCGGATGCAGGAGTATCTCGCCAACAAAGCCGTCTCCAACGTGATGCCGAAGGAGCCCTTCGGGCAAGCGCTGACCTACCTGCGCAACCAGTTCGACCATCTGCTCGTCTATCTCGACGACGGCCTGATGCCGATCGACAACAACGAGACCGAGCAGCTGATGAAGCAGGTGGCCTTGGGCCGGAAAAACTGGATGTTCATCGGGAGCGTCGCGGCGGGCTACCGCGCTGCGGATCTCATGTCACTCGTGAGCAGTGCCGCGCGAAACGACCTCGATGTCTTCCTCTACGTCAAGGACGTGCTCGACCGGCTCTTGGCTGGAGAGATGGACTACGACGTGCTGCGTCCCGACGTCTGGAAGCAATCGCACCCGGAGGCGATCCGGATCTACCGGCAGGAAGAGCGGCGGTCACGGGCCGACGTGAAAGCGGTCAAGCGAGCCCGGCGACGCATCGCCCGCAAGGGCTGACCTGCGCCGGATCGCCGCCATCCGCTCCGCGGGGCCTATGGCGGTGGTGTGCGCTCACAGCCACTCATCCCGAAGCGGAAGCCTTCGACGAAGGGTGGAC
>JAPOIM010000151.1 GCA_029978905.1 Planctomycetota bacterium | reverse complement strand
AATTGTGCTGGTGAGTCCCATAGTGGGGCCATCAGCCACCCTGCTGAGCACAAGCAGATGCGTGTGACTACCGGAGCACCGGAATCGCTGCCATCCTTTCGATCTGGTGATCCTCCGAGCCACGGTCAGCCACGGGGCGAATTCAGCGGCGAGCGAAGGACGGCCGACTGGTGGCTTGTGCCGTTGCCAGGGGCTTGCACTCGCTGGGGTAGAGTGCTAATCATGGTGTTAGCACTCGCACACCGCGAGTGCCACCTAACCGGATTGTCGTAGATCCGTGTGGCGCCTGGAAGGAAGGGCGTCTAGCGGGTCGCCTGTCGCGGGCGGCAAGCCGGATCCGTTCACATAGTTCTTTCGGAGGAACGCACCAGATGTCGAAAATGATCGCGTTCGACGAGGAAGCGCGCCGGTCACTCGAGCGGGGAATGAACACCCTTGCCGATGCCGTCCGGGTCACTTTGGGACCAAAAGGTCGCAACGTTGTCCTGGAGAAGAAGTGGGGCGCTCCCACGATCACCAATGATGGCGTGTCAATCGCCAAGGAAATTGAGCTCGAGGAGCCGTACGAGAAGATCGGCGCTGAGCTCGTCAAAGAGGTCGCCAAGAAGACTGATGATGTCGCTGGCGACGGAACCACCACTGCAACGGTGCTCGCACAGTCGCTAGTCCGCGAGGGCTTGCGTAACGTGGCTGCCGGAGCCAACCCGATGGGCCTGAAGCGTGGCATCGAGAAGGCTGTTGAAGCCGTCTCCGCCCAGCTACTGGAAATGGCTAAAGAGGTTGAGACCAAGGAGCAGATCGCCGCTACCGCCAGCATCTCCGCTGGCGACACCGAGGTTGGCCAGATCATCGCCGAGGCGATGGACAAGGTCGGCAAGGAAGGCGTCATCACCGTCGAGGAGAGCAACACCTTCGGGCTCGAACTGGAGCTCACCGAGGGTATGCGCTTCGACAAGGGCTTCACGTCGATGTACTTCGTTACCGATCCGGAGCGCATGGAGACCGAGCTGGAGGATCCGTACATCCTCATCGCCAACTCCAAGATCTCTTCGGTGAAGGACCTACTCCCACTGTTGGAGAAGGTCATGCAGACCGGCAAGCCGCTGGCCATCATCGCCGAAGACGTCGAGGGTGAGGCCCTCGCCACGTTGATCGTCAACAAGGTGCGCGGCACCTTCAAGTCGGTCGCAGTCAAGGCACCGGGCTTCGGCGATCGCCGCAAGGCCATGCTGCAGGACATTGCGATCCTCACCGGTGGCCAGGTGATCTCCGAGGAGATCGGTCTGAAGCTGGAGAGCGCGGACATCAGCATGCTGGGTCGTGCTCGCAAGGTGGTCGTCACCAAGGATGAAACCACCATCGTCGAGGGCTCCGGTGACGCTGAGCAGATCGCCGGTCGGGTCAATCAGATTCGCGCCGAGATCGACAACAGCGACTCCGACTACGACCGCGAGAAGCTGCAAGAGCGGCTGGCCAAGTTGGCCGGTGGCGTTGCCGTTATCAAGGCCGGCGCTGCCACTGAGGTTGAACTCAAGGAGCGCAAGCACCGCATTGAGGACGCAGTCCGCAACGCGAAGGCTGCCGTCGAGGAAGGCATCGTGCCTGGTGGTGGCGTCGCGCTGCTGCAGGCCGCGGCCGCTGTGTTCGAGAAGCTGGAGCTGGATGGCGACGAGGCCACTGGTGCCGCGCTCGTCAACACTGCTTCCGAAGCACCGTTGAAGCAGATCGCCACCAACGCTGGCCTTGAAGGCGGCGTGATCGTCGAGCGAGTTCGCAACTTGGAGCCGGGCTACGGCCTCAACGCTGCGAACGGCGAGTACGTGGATCTCATCGCCGAGGGGATCATCGATCCGGCCAAGGTGACGCGTTCCGCACTGCAGAACGCGGCGTCCATCGCCGGCCTGTTCCTGACTACCGAAGCCGTAGTCGCGGACAAGCCTGAGCCTGCCGCTGCAATGCCTGCCGGCGATCCCGGTGGCATGGGCGGAATGGGTGGCATGGACTTCTAGTCCCGGCACCCTACGAACGAAGGGCCCGCTCCCACTGGGGGCGGGCCCTTCGTCGTTCCCTGGACCCCTTGGGCAGGACACCTTGCTGCGTCGTCGCAGCAAGGGGAATATCGTCAAGGCATGTCCGTACCACGCAGTTTGGCCGACGACCTACGTCGTCGCAGTGACGAGGACATCGCCAGCCTGCTGCAGTCGCGGCCTGATCTGCTGCAACCCATCCCGAAATCTTTCGCCGACCTAGCGATGCGGGCCAATACCGCAGCAAGCGCTTTGCATGCGATGGCCGACGCTACTGCCGGTGAGTTGGCAGTTCTTGAGGCGGCCTGTGCACTGGCGGGGGCTGGCCGGTTCGACATCACCGCACTGGGTGCGGGACTCGGTCAAGCCGGCTCCGATTCCCAACTCGACACCATCGTGGCGGCATTAATGCAGCGAGCTCTGTTGTGGGGCAGCACGGCAGACCTGCGCGTGCCCTCGGCCGTGCGCGAGATCGTGGGCCGAACACCCTGTGGCCTCGAGCCGCGGGATCGTGGCCACGCCAGCGGTATCTCCCGGATTGCAGCCGAGCCGCAGTGGCTAGCCAACGAACTGGCTCTGGCACCGGCCGAAGTGGCGGAGAAGATCGAGCAACTTGCCTGGCAGGTGCGACCGCTGCATCCAGACAGGCCGCTGGACCAAGCGGTGATCGAATGGCTGACGGAAAGAAAACTGTTGGCAACCGACGAC
>JAPOIM010000150.1 GCA_029978905.1 Planctomycetota bacterium | reverse complement strand
GCACGTTTTGACCCGTCGGGCCGATCCGCACGCCTGCGAGAAAAACCGGCATCGCGTCATGTGGATCCTGCGACGGGTTCTCGAAGTACCAGAGCCCATTCGACGGCTTGTCAGGACAGGAAACAACGAGATCGAGGTCGCCGTCCCCGTCGAAGTCCATCGGCAGCGGCCAGGCCCAAAGTCCCACGCCGAGATCGACCTCAAGCCCGGGGGTGTTGTAGCGGAGCGGCTGCAACTTCCAGTCGTCATCCGCCTGCACCACAGACGCCGCGACCAGCGCGACCACACAACAAAACAGAAGGGAAAGCAGACGCAAGGGAAACATGTGCATGGCGGCGACACCGAAACGGGGAAGGAGATGTTCCCCAAGAGGGTATCCCCCGCAGCCGCACCTTCGCCACCACCGCTGCCACAAGTGGCTGACACGTGAAGCCTGCCCGCGTCACCACAGGCCTACCGGGTCATGTCGGCCCGCACGGCCCGCATCTCCTTGGCCGCGTCAGGCCCAAAGGCGTCGAGGCCATCATGATCGGAGTCGAGCACTGAAAGGTCGTCCTTCATCTCCTGCATGGCCTGCCGATACTGCCGCTTGACACCAGCTGCCCAGCCGCCGAGCGCGGAGTGGCAGCCTGTTGACGCTGCAACAACCACGGCTACCAGGAGAAAGACGATCTGCTGCTTCATGGCGTGGAACGATAGGGAGCGTTGCTGGAGGCGTCAACGCCGAATTGACACTGCGAAGGCTGGGCGATCTCAGTATGGTTCCTAGGCATTCCGAACAAAGCCAGGCCGCACAATGCATGCTTTACGACCGTTTCGGTGGCGTCCCAAATGGCTGCAGCACATCGAATTTCGTGTGAAGGCCTCGCTTGCCAAACAAAGTTTGAAACGAATCGCGCGTAGCGCGGCCCTCAGGGAAGAGATTCTGCGACAGCCCTGGGCCCAGGATGCCATCCTAGAAGCGATGCGGTCAGCCGAGGATCGCGTCCGCGGACAAACCACAGCCGAGTACGACGCACGCATTGCGGAAACGCTCACTGGCACAAATGAGCGAATCGCGAGGGAATACGCCACCTCTCAGAAACCATGGCACTGGGAACAGCGGCGATGGGAACAGCGTCCCAAAAAACGGTTTCTGTTTATCGTTGGCTGCGGTCACAGCGGCACCACCATCGTGCACCGCCTTCTCTCAGAACACCCCCAGGTGCACGGAATCGTGAAGGAGAGCAACCTTTTCCTCGACTTCACTGACGACAAGATTCTCGAGCAACTGCGCACATGGGAACGGGACGCCGACGAAGCTGGCAAAGACGTCGTCCTCGAAAAAACGCCGTTCCATCTCTACTACTTCAACCGCATAAACGAGTTCGCTGAAAACTGCTCATTCTTGTCGGTGATCCGAGACGGCCGCGATGTAGTAGCCTCCTACATCGCGAGCGGTCATCCGCAGCAGTGGGCTGTGAACTATTGGACACAGTGCATGCGTTACGAAGACGAGATTGCGGCCACGCTCAAACAGCATCAACGGGTGCGGTTGGAAGACCTCGTTGCAGACCCAAAGGCGACGCTCAGCAGGGTTCTGCAACACCTCAATCTCGACGCCACGCCTGACGTCGTCAGCGGTTTACTCGACTATCACAAACGTCCCAAAGCGTACTACCACGAGATGATTGAGAAGCCGCCTAACGCACTTGAGGGGGAAAACATGGCAAAACACCGCACTTATCAGGTGAACCAGCCCCTCTTTACGTCAACAAGTCGCTGGCAGCAGGAGATTCCGCAACGCGACTGGCCGGCACTCAATGAAAGTTTGATGCCATGGCTGCACACGCATGGCTATCACTGCGAATGAGCGAATGGCTCAATGCTCCGTGCCAGACCGACGATGCGCACGCCGACCCTCCTTTACCGCGTTTGTAATCAGCCCTGCTCACATTCGGACGGAACTCTCTTCAACCTCTGGGCCACCGTGCCGTGAAAAATTTGCAAGTTGGCGACAACGATCTCGTTGGCAACCGCTTTAATGGCCATGACCTGCATCTCTACCTGCAGCAGCGGGGAATCAGCTCACACCACCTCGTGAAAACGAAGCGGTCTGACGATCCCTACACGCACCTCATCGATCCGGACTACGCGGCCCGGCCCACCTTTGACGAAAGCGTGGCGCAGTTTGAGCGGCACTACGACACCCACGCCCTGCACTCGCCACTCGCGTTTTCGCTGCTGAGCAATCCGCTGTTTCTCGAAGCTGATGTCGTTCACTACCACCTGATCCACAACGCCTCGTTTAACCTTCACCTACTCCCCATGCTGACGGCGCTCAAACCGTCGGTCTGGACGATCCATGACACGTGGGCCTTTACGGGCCACTGCATCCAGCCACTCGGCTGCGAACGTTGGAAGACGGGCTGCGGCGAATGCCCGCATCTCGACACGCCTTTCGTGCTCACCACCGACACGTCGGCTCTCAACTGGGAGCTCAAACGTGACATCATGCGGCGTTGCAGCCTCGACCTGATCGTGGCTTCGCAGCACATGCTCGACCAGGTGCGTCAGTCGCCGATCCTGTCGCACCTGCCGACGCACCTCGTGCCCTTCGGCCTGGACCTGACCGCGTTCGCGCCGACCGACCCCACACCCGCGCGCTCCCGCCTTGGCATTCCTCCGGAAAACGTCGTGCTTTGCTTTCGTGCCGACACGTCCCCGTTTAAAGGATTGTCGCTGATCAAAGAGGCTCTC
>JAPOIM010000014.1 GCA_029978905.1 Planctomycetota bacterium | reverse complement strand
GACGGCTGCTTGCGTGGCTTTTCCTGCTCTCGTGCGCGTTTGGCCCACTCGTGCACGCCGCAGACGAGGATGCCCCCGAGGTAGCCTCGGAAAAAGGCCCTTGGACGCTGCGTTACCATTTTGAAGATGGCGAAACGCTGCGGATGGAAGTGCGGCATCGTGCAGTGAGCGACACGACCATCGAGGGCACAACGCAGTCGGTGGAAACGGCGACCGACTCGACGAAGGTTTGGCGTGTCTCGCTCGACGATGAGGGAGCCGTGGTGCTCGAACATTCGGTCGACGATGTCCGCATGCATTCCCGCACCAGCGACCGTGGAAGCGTGACATGGGACAGCCGCGACGCTGCCCCGCCCCCTCCGGGCTACGAGCACATGCCGGCATCGCTCGGCATCCCCCTCTCGCGGATCACGATCGACAAATCTGGCCATGTTTTAGGGCGACGCAATCTCCAGCCGATTCCGGAGTCGAACAGCGGCGATCTTGTCGTGGTCCCTCTGCCAAGCGAACCGGCCGCGATCGGAAGCGAGTGGGAGGTGCCAGACGAGGTCGTGGTAGAGGTGCCGGGAGGCCCGCGGAAACTTGTCCGCACGCGGCTCCGCTACCGACTGACAGCCGTCGAAGACGGCGTGGCCACGATCAGGGTCGACACGACCGTCCTGACCCCCGTCGACGACCCTCAGTTGCAGGCACGGCTGCTGGAGCGGATCTGGGACGGCCAGATTCTCTTCGACATCGTCGAAGGCCGCGTGCTGGAACGCGTGACCGAGATGGACCGCAAAGTGATCGGCTTCAGCGGCCCACAGTCCAGCCTTCGGTACCGAGCAGAAATGGAAGAACGGCTGCTGCGCTAGCGACGCGGGCTAACTCGCCCGCAGGAGTTCTTCGACCCGTCGCACCGCGTCCTCAACGTCCCAGGCGGCGTCGGCAAGTTGCACCCTGGCCCGCGACGCCAGCCAGCCAGCGACCGTCTTACGAGCGGAGATCACGGTGGAGTGGCTCCGCCGGCCGAAATAGCTCCCGATCTCGGTGAGTGCTGCGGGGGTGTGTTTGCGTGCCAAAAACATCGCCAGCATCCGCGGATGATTGACGGTGCGTGCTCGCTTCTGCGACTGCAGGCTTCCCTGCTCAAGGCCGAATGCCGTGCAGACCGCCCGCTCAATGTCTGCCAGCCGAACCCCCCGCCCTCCCGCGCGCACGAGATCGGCAAGGGCCTCCTCAGCGAGATCGAGCGTGATCGGAAGCCCCAGCATGTGCGACGTCGCCTCCAACCGGTTCACCCCTCCGGTCAGTTCGCGAGCATTCCGGGTCAGATGCATCGCCACGTAGTCGAGCACCGCCGGCTCACACTCCAGACCACGTCGGTCGATCAAACCGGCCACGATCCCACGCCGCACATCGAAATCCGCGGGAGAGAGCCGTACGCTCATCCCCCCCTCCAACCGACCGAGCAGGTCCTGCCCGAGATCCGCGAGGGTTTCGGGAGCCCGATCGCAGGCGCAGATCACCTGCCGGCCCTGCCGCCGGAGGGCGTCAAAGGTCTGCTGAAGTTCGACGGCAGTGGCCCGCTTCCCCGCAAAGAACTGCAGATCATCGATCAACAGGATGTCCAGCGAGCGATAGGAGCGACGAAAGCCTGGCAACCCGCTGCCGTGCAGGGCTTGCAGAAACGAGGTGGTGAACTGCTCCGCCGGCACGAGCATCACCGACACGCCTGGGTGCTGCTCACGAACCGTCGAAACGATTCCTTCAAGCAGATGGGTTTTGCCAGTTCCACTGGGCCCATGGATCACCAGCGGTGAAATTTCACCAAGCCGCGAGACCACCATTTCGGCTGCCGCGCGGGCCATGCGATTGCTCGAGCCCGTCACAAAATCATCAAGTTTCGCCAGCGGACGCTTCCGTGCAGGCTCGGCGGCAGTTCGCGACGGAAAGGCCCGCGACGGTACCCGGGGCTCGGCATCCCCAACACGCTCGGCAGGAGCCTGCTCCGCAGTGGCTACCGCCTCCGGTTCGACCGCCTCGCCAGCCACGTCGCCCTGCTGCGGACGTGCGTCCTCGGGCCCCAGCAGACGAAAACGCACCGCCTGCTGGCCACCACAGACCTCAGCGACAACCGCCTCGATGTCAGCCCGGAAGCCCCGACGCACGAGGTCCTGAGCAAACGGACCATCGCTGACGACAGTCACACCATGCGCATCGGCGTCCCCACCAACAAGCGGCTCGAGTGCAAACTGGCAGACCCCCTCAAACCACACCGCATACCGCTGCGCACCAATTCGCTCCCGCAAACGAGCGTGCAGTCGAGAGACGAGTTTGGCACTCGACCCGTCGGCCTGCTCACGGATGTGGAGACCAGCGGAAACGCGTGAGACCTGATTCGTTCGGGGCTGCCTGATGGCGATCTCGCCTTGCTCTTGCTGGGGGGGCTTCGCGCTGTCTGAAACCGACCGTGCTCGGTGCGTCAACGTGCGTGCCGCTGTGCAATCCCGAGCCATAGCCACTTCCCTGCAGCATCCGCGATTCCCACCACGGGAACACGCGAACTAGAGCATCCGTTCAATACGACGTAGGCCGTCCCACCAGAGGTTCGACTACGTGAGGCCGTCCCAGCAAAAGGCACGAACTCTCGCCTTTGCTGGCCCCGCCAACCGGCGAATCACCCTCAGACGAGTCGGGATTGTAGGGGTGACAGCACTGCTGTCAAACCGCCCGCCCACACCGTCGCGAGGTGTCCGCACGCAACATCCTACACCCCAGCCTGACGCGGCGTTGACCCTTGCTTTGGCTCGCCGACCCGAACGCCCGTGCACTGCCACGAGGCCGTGGAAAAGCTGTCAGTCGTCGCCGGCAGCCACCTCAGGCGGCGGGAACGTGCACACGCGGAACACCGCGGCCAAACACCATTTCTTCCTCGAGCGGCACCCCAGGCTCGCCCGGCAGGCAGGCTGCGTGCGTGGCGCGCCGCGACGGCTCCTTGCGAAGCCGCATGCTTCCGTCGCGTCGTTCGCCGCTGCACGCCCACCCTTCCGCCTCGTCGGAAAGCCGACAGAGGAGCCGCTCAATCCCAGCGCGATGGTACTCCACCCCATCGCGATCGAGCTGTTCCGGAATCGCAATCGCACGGCTGACGACGGCCCGTGCCCGCGACCAAGGCCTGGGGATCGCAAAGCGATCCCAGGTTCGCAACCGCCAAGGCTTCTGATACCCAAACCCCATCGCGACGATCGGAATCTGAAGTGTGCTCGCGAGAAACACGCAGCCGGCCGCGAGCCTGCGGCGAGGCCCGCGAGGCCCATCGGGCGTGATCGTCAGGTTTGAGCGACGCGCCCGCTCGGCAAGTTCCCGGAGAGCTGCCGATCCGCCATGAAACGTGCTTCCGCGAACCACGCCAAAGCCCATCATGCGAGCGACCCGATCCAGGATGTTGGCGTCCGTATGCCGCGAGAGCAGCATCGCCGTGTTTGAGTGCCCGCGCAGCACCAGTGGCATGAGAATGTTCTCATGCCAAAACACGAAGATCTTCGCCCCTCGGTAGAGCGGGTGCACTGGGTCCACCGTCGGATCGCGGTAGTCGACTGCATAGTCGAGCGTCGACATCCAGTGGCTGATCGCTGCGGTAGCCACCAGCGATGTGGCCCCGATCGCGACAGGGGATTGAAGTTTCACTGGGCCCCCTTCGCGTGCTGGGTGGCGGCTGGCGTGACGTCGTGCCATACGCCAGTGAAAACCTCTTCCGCCGGCCCGGTCATCGACACCGACCCCTCGCCATCCCATTCCAGTAGCAGATCGCCGCCCGGAAGCGTGGCCGTCACCCGCCGGCCGCTCCGGCCGGTGAGGACTCCGGCCACACACACCGCAGATGCCCCTGTGCCACACGCCTGGGTCACGCCACTTCCCCGCTCCCAGGTCCGCATGAGCACATGCTCATCGGAAACAACCTGCACGACGTGCACATTCGTGCGTCTGGGAAACGCGGGATGGTTTTCCACCGCTGGCCCAAAACGCTCAAGCGGCACCAACGCCACGTCCCGACAGTAGAAAATCGCATGCGGATTCCCCATCGAGACACACGTCATGCCGGCCTCAAGTCCGGCCACCTCGACCCACTCGGCATCCAACGAGAGGTCCGGGCATGGCACCTCCACCACCGCCGCTCCGGAAAATCCGTTGATCTGCACGGGCACCTCGTGGGGCGTCAGGATCGGCGGCCCCATGTCGACCTTCACTTGCGAGCGGTACGGCCCTTGCGGAGCGACGTCGATGTCGAGCACACCACGGCCGGTCTCGATGGTGAGCGGTCCAGCGGCGGCATAGCCTCGCGCGACCACAAGATGGGCCACGCACCGCACGCCATTCCCGCACATCTCCGACTCGCTCCCGTCGGCGTTGAACATCCGCATGCGGGCTGCCGCGAGATCCGAGGGCTCGATGAGGATCAAACCATCGCCACCAACGCCGCGATGGCGGTCGGCAATGCAACGAGCGAGCGCCGCCGGATCGGCGGGGGCAGGATTGGCAAACACGTCGAGATAAACGTAGTCATTGCCAAGCCCGTGCATTTTCACAAACGCGAGCTCCGCCACAAAATCCTTTTGCATGTCAGGTGTGTTCCCTCACGCCTTTGCCTGTGTTGTCTCGGCAGCACGCAGATGCGGGCAGTCGGGACGAAATCATTCTACCGCGACTTCATCCAAAGCCATGTAGCAGTTCTCCGTGGATTACCGCCAACTCCCCCGATCCGCCCCAGAGGAGGCCGTGGCTCGCCTCCCCCCCTCTTGCCCGATAAGCCCCTGCGATTGGAACTGCTGCACGAGCGCGTTGAGCGTGGGGAAGGCTTCGCTCGTGATTTCGGGATTCGCCAGCGTGCCATCGACATGGAGCAGCATGAACTGCCCACTCGCCCCTCCGAGCATTTGCTTCATTGCCGGGAGCTGCGATTGCGAATCTCCCATGATGGAGCGAAATGTGAGGTGCGTATTGGAGTCAAAATCGATCTCACCATTCCCCACCAGGCTCACCGCATCGCCAGAGAGTTCCACGGCATCGAGGTACACATGCGGCCCCTCGATGCGGAAATCAGCCACGCTGGATTCGAAAGCAGTGCGGTCGGGAGCCTTGACCCGCAGCACCTTGAGCAACGCCACAACCAGCGGAAGTTCGTAGAGATTGGCGTCTTTCAACTGCAGTCGGCCGCGTCCTGTCATGGAATGCTGTGCTGAGCGAATCCCCGCGAGTTCCATCGTGCCTGCGAGTTTTCCACGATAGGCCGTCGCGGCCCCCGAAAGATCGGCCACCAACCGCTCCAGGCTCGCCGACTCAAGCCCGACCATCAGCCGAAAGCCACCATCGGCGGCCACGCCGCCATCCATCGAGAGACGGCCTTCTGCGAACTGCGCGGTGAGGCGACGGGCCGGCTGCCCTGGCGTTTGCACAAAGTTTCCAAAACGCACCCCCTGGGGATCCATCACGAGCGGTCCCTGGATCTGCCGCAGCTGCATGCCGCGCCAAATGGCACTGTCGACTCGCAGGTCGCCCGTGGAGTGCCAGAGCGTGCCATTGCTGCTCCCGACGAGCCTCATTCCGCCATGGATGTGGCTCACCTGCGATCCCACATCGATGCCACCCTGCTCCATATCGAGCTGCATGTCCCAGGCGGCAGCCGCGGGGCCATTGGCTGCCTGCCCTGCCCCACGCGTGGAGTAGACATCGAGCGATCCGTCGAGTGAGAGCAGCCCCTGCGGGCGGACCGTGTCGATGGCGGCATGGAGCCCGGCGGGCAGCGCCTGGAGTAAGTCGTGGTCCACGCGAAAGCGGTCCGCCGCGAGACGCTCAAATGACACATGCCACCCACCGTCAGGCGTGAAGCGGCAGGTCCCGCCCGCGGCCACGGTCGTCCGATCATGCGAGCCTCGCACATCGCGAAACGTCAGCACGCCGTTGTTCCAGTGGACCTGCCCTCCCAGTTTTTCGATGCGATAGGGAAACCAAGAAGGCTCAATCGACACGGTTTCCCCATGAGGGTCGGCGTGCACCTCAACCGTCGTGGTGCGTGCCCCGACCTGATGCTGCACCTTGGCCGTTAGGTCGATCGCTCCACGCGGCGCGATGTCGTCCCAGATGCGCCGCATGCCCATTGGCAGGGCATCCCGCAACTCGTTCTCAAGCACAACTTGGGAACCGGTAAAAAACAGCGTGAGCTGTCCATCGTCTCCGGGCCTCGGCACAAGTTCGCCCGAACAGCGGACGATCCCCGTGTCATTCCTGCCAACACAGTCGCGGATGGTCCAGTGACCGTCCTGCATGTGCACCTGCCCTGTCACCTGGGAAAGCGGGTAGGGGAAGAGGGAATAACCCAGCCGGCAGTCTGTCAGGCGAATCCCCAGTTGATTCGAATGTCCCTCCGGCAGGTCAGGGGAACGTTGGTGGCGAAACGCGAAGTCGAAGGTGCCCGAGGCATGCAGCGACCGAACGATATCCGCACTGCGGCGAGGCATCGCAGCCACGAGGGCATCGTCCATCCTCAGACCATCGCCTCGCACCTCCACCGCGCCACGCGTCTCCGAGCCTAAAGACGCGAAGTTGCCATCGACATGCACGGCGTGGCCGCCGGCTTGCCCGGTGAGATGCATCGTGAGCTGGTCACCGTCGAGCACCACCGTGCCCACGGTCCGGTCAAGGCGATAGGGAAATCGATAGTGCGTGATGGAGAGGTTGCGACAACGCACAGACACGTTCGGCTTGAGTGTGCCTTCAGTGCGGACAAGGTGGGCTCGCACGTCCACGTCGCCAGCCGGGAGGAGTTTGCGAAACTGGTCCGCTGCCGCTTCAGGCAAGAGCGGCTCCCAATGCCTACCGAGATGCAACCGCTCCACTTCCACGAGAAGGTCGAAGTCGGCTGCCGTTCCCCAGCCTTGCAGGCGACCACTGCCGCGAAACGCTGTCGCCCCTGCCCGCGCCGAGAATGCGTCACACGCCACACCACTACGGTCAATGCGAAACCGTCCCGCGATGTCGCTCACCGGAAACGGCAAGGCGGGGTGTTCGAGGCGTCCAGCCTGCAACGCGGCCTCCGCAGCAAACTCAATGCGATCCGGTTCTCGCAGTGAGCCCGCGGCTCGAAACTCCACTCCGATCTGACCTCGCACGGCCTGCGACACATCGAGCCCGGCCGTGATCTCGCGCGTGAGCCTGGTGGTCCAGGCTGCCGGGAGCAACGCCCAGAACGGTTCGGCGATCGCAACTGCCGTCGATGTGCCCTGCACCTCGAAGGTGAGGTCACTCGGCCTGACACGACCTGCAACCTGAAACTGCCCGAGGGTTTCGGCGTCAGTGGCAACCTGCACCGTCACCCACTGGTCTCGGACGGCCTCCTCGGATTCCACACCATCCCGTGACGCTGGATCGAACCGCACCTTGAGATCACGAAAACTTGTTCGCTTCCCATTCTGGTGAATCACGATCGCCGCGTCTTCGATCGTCACCGGCACGATCCGCCCATCACCACCAACGGGCTGAAGCCTGGCAAGATTCCACTCTCCATTCTCGAGGAGAGCCGCGTGCACGTATGGCCTGCGAAGAGCCACCTCACGCAGCACCACGTGGCCGCTGGCGAGGTCTGCCAGGTTGGTGCTGCAGTGAATGAGCACCTCCTCCACGGTGACGAGGTCCCCGGCTTCCCCTGCGAGCTCTGGATCCGTCAGCGAGACGCCTCTCGCGAGGATGCCCGTCCCCTCCACAAGTTCCGCCGACTTCACATCGACCTTGAGCGATGGAAAACTCGCCGCAAGCCGAGCTTCCACCCGCCGGCAGACTTCGCCGTCGAGTTGCTCGTAGCCGATGACGGCAAACGCCACCATGGCGGCAACCGTCAGCGGCAGCGCCCAACGAACGATCGCCCAGAGCAGATCGGCCAGTGCGTTCACGAACTTTCCTTGTCGAGCCGCCCCCGGGATGCAGAGCCTCCCTTGGCGCAGGGCGGACGCCTGATGTGCAACGACTTTGCAGGCATAGCGGGCGGGGACGGTATCCAGCCGCCGGGGAACGCGTCAAGACGCGCGGCAGCCTCGCAGAACAGCCCAGATTTCACAGAACCCCTTCGCCTGCTATGCTGCCTGCGTTCGCGGGGGGGCGTTTTCCGTCCGTGCGGTTTACGCGCGGTCCGACTTCCGCGGTGTCGACGGCAACGGGCAGGCCCGAATGCCGCGAGTGCAAGCACCACACATACTTTCAGAGCACGGAGAGATCATGTCTCACGACGCATCAGGATCGGGTTCGGCCGGTGGCTCTCCCGCAAACGCACAGCGGCTGCTTTGGGCGGGTTTCATGGCGATTCTTGCGGCTGGGGTCGGCTTTTCGATCCGGGCGGGCATCCTGGGCCAGTGGGCACAGCAGTACGGCTTCACCCAGACCGAACTCGGGGCCATCACCGGCGGCGGACTGACGGGATTCGGCATCATCATCCTGCTCTCGAGCCTGATCGCCGACCGCATCGGGTTTGGCCCGCTGATGTTCCTCGCCTTTGGAATGCACCTGGTGTCTGCCGCGTTGACCTTGGCGACCGGTGCTGCGTTCGAAGCGGGTGGCAAAGATTTGGCGTTCCAGTGCCTTTTCTGGGGCATGTTCCTCTTCGCGATTGGCAACGGCATCGCAGAAGCTGTTGTGAACCCACTCGTGGCCACGCTGTTTCCTCAAAAGAAGACCCACTACCTCAACATCCTGCACGCCGGCTGGCCAGGCGGATTGATTGTCGGTGGGCTCGCCAGCTACTTCATGGCGGGCGGCGGTGACGTAAAGCCCGTGTCCTGGCAAATCCAAATCTCCCTTTTTCTTGTGCCAGTTGTGCTCTACGGCCTGATGATGATCGGGCAGCGTTTTCCCCGCAGCGAAGCGAGTGTGTCCGGCGTTTCGTACCGCGACATGCTCGGCGAACTCGGCTTGCTGGGTGCTGCAGTGATCTGCGGCCTGATGGCGCTGTTTTTCAAGAACGACCTTGGACTCGACTCGATGATCGCCGGTGGGATTTCCGCAGGCCTCCTCGTGCTCTTCGGCATTGCCACAGGCTTCCGCTTCGGGCACCTGCTGCTCGCCTTCCTTCTGATTGTGCATGCCATGGTTGGTTATGTGGAACTTGGTACCGACTCCTGGATTGGCAATATCACTGGCACCATCATGAACAGCCCGGCGAATGGCCTGCTCCTGTTCGTGTACACCTCCGGCCTCATGTTTATCCTGCGGTTCTTCGCAGGGCCGATTGTGGAGCGAATCTCTCCGTTGGGTCTGCTTGGTTTCTCTGCCATCTTTGGTGCGATTGGGCTTACCCTGCTGGGGAATGCCGAGGGCATCGTGATGTGCGTGGTTGCCGCCACGATCTATGGCATCGGCAAGACGTTCCTCTGGCCCACGATGCTGGGCGTGGTCAGCGAGCAGTTCCCGAAGGGTGGCGCAATCACCATCGGAGCTGTGGGTGGCGTGGGCATGCTCTCCGCAGGCCTCCTTGGCGGTCCCGGGATTGGCTTCCTTCAGGACCAAAACGCATCAGCCACGCTTCAGCAGGCTGATGAAGACACCTACAACCGTTACAAGGCCAGTGGCGAGAACTCCTTCTTGTGGATGAAAACCGTCGGCCTTGATGGAGCGAAAGTTGGCGTTCTTGAAGACAACGGCGAGGAAGCCAAGCGAGCCTTGGACCTCCTTCAGGGACAAGAGGGCAAGGAAGACGCCGCCAAGAACCAGCAGGAACTTGTGACCTGGTGGACAGACACCGCTGAGCCACACGCCACAGAAGACAAGGAACGTGTCAGTGCTGCTGGCCTATCTGGAGGACGTGAGGCACTCAAGCTCACCGCCTATGTTCCCGGCACGATGGCCATCTGCTACTTCCTGCTGATCGGGGTGTTCTCGATGAGCGGCGGGTACAAGCAGAAGACCCTCGATCCAGAACTGTTCACGGGCGGGGCGGAGGGTCCGGGAGAGGCTTGATCCCGGACGGCCCAATCCGCAGATGCCCGCTTTCCACGACCTCTGCCCGGATTCCTCCGGGGAGGTCGAAGCGGGCGGTGCTGCTCTCGGCGTGCCGTTCACACATGCCCGCAAGGTTCGCGTAGTGTCGGCTGGTCATGTCGCGCAGAGGCCACGCCTGCTGCCGCCAGAGGTGAGCCAACACATCGGCGAGCAACGCGGTTGGCCATGTCGAGAGTGGATCGACTCGCAGAAAAACCTGCCCCTGCCCATCGCTGTGGGCGTAGGCCGCCAGCAACGCCTCACAAGCGGCACGCTGGGTGTCGTGTGTAGCCGTGGCGTGTGACGCCAGCCGCAAAAGTGATTCCCGCGCCGCCGGATAAGCACTGCCCGTAAGCTGCGGCAGGATCTGGTGACGGAGAAAGTTGCGGGAATACTGCACGTCACGATTGGTGGCATCCTCGCGCCACTCCTGGCCGAGTACCCTGAGATAGTCGCGGGCCATTCCAGCCGAAACGGCCAGCAACGGCCGCACGACAGCGATCCCTTCGACAAGGCTGCGTGCAGGGGCGATGCCAGCCATTCCTGCAAGTCCCGTCCCCCGCAGAAGTCGGTGCAGGACGGTTTCCGCTTGGTCGTCCGCCGTGTGTGCCGTGACCACGAGCCTGGCTCCCGTCTCCTCGGCAGCCTCCCGAAGGAAGGCGTACCTCAGTCGTCGGGCAGCAGCCTCCAGCCCTTCTCCGCCGGCCACCGCTTCCCGTACCCCCAGGAAACGCTCCACACACGGCAGCCCCAGCTCGTCAGCGAGCCTTTGTGCAAAATCGGCATCAGCAGCCGCGGGATCGCCGGGGTGGCCCACGCGGAGATCGTGCCTGGCGTGGGCAACGACCAGCCGTTGCCCGGACGGCGGCGTCTGCTCGGCGAGCAGCTGGTGGAGCCCTCGCAGGAGGGCCACACTGTCGCCTCCACCTGAGACCGCCACGACGAGAGGTCCCCGCACATGCGTGTGCGGCTGCCACCCCTTGGCCAACGCCTCCAGAAAGGGGTGCCGCATGCTGTCGACGGGCTCAGCCATGCCTGCCCCTCCTCTCCGAATCCCCCAGCCTGGCCATCGCGTGGCCTCTCTTCCTAAAAACGGGATTGAGCCACCCCCTGCGGCCCCCTATCGTCTCCCACCTCATGACGACACGCGAGGTCTTTTCGTCACCCGCCGCTCTCCCGAGCATGCCCGTTCTCCTCGCCTGACATTCTCGAGGTCACCCATGTCTTCGGTGCGCTTTCAACTCGTGGCTGCCCTGTTGCTCACGTCTGCCCTAGCCGTCACCGGCTGCTCCACACTCGGCACACTCGCCTACTTTGTCAATCCAAACGACATCCCTGCAGAGTTTGATGAACTCTCTGGAAAACACGTGGCGGTCGTGTGCCATCCTGTAGTGGAGTTGCAGTACAGCGACGCTGGCTCCGCCCGCGAAATCGCGCAGCTCGTGGGGATGAACCTCGACACGCACATCCGCCGTGCAGAGATTATCGAACAGCAGGAAATCGCACGCTGGATGGATGAAAACGAACTCGTCGAATACACCGAAGTTGGCAAGGCGCTCGACGCCGACATTGTGATCGGCATCGATCTGGAAGATTTCCACCTCTACGAAGGGTCGACGCTCTACCGCGGCAAGGCGAGTGTCCACGTTCAGGTCTACGACGTGGCCGAAGAGAAGTTGATCTTCGAGAAGCGGCTCGATGACTACGCCTTCCCCAAAGATACGGCGATCCCCGCCACCGATCGAACTGAGCAGCAGTTTCGCGGCATGTTTATGCAGGTACTCAGCAGCAAGATCGCCCGCATCTTCTACGCCAGCGACAGCCGCACTCATTTCGCCGAAGAGAACCTCTCGTTCTAAACGGCAGGTGGAAGTGGAATCGATGAGGCACCGGGCGGCGGTTAGAGCCGCTTGAGATCTCGTCTTGGCTTGGGCGGGGCAAGCATCCGCGCCTGCTCATCAGGCCGCTGCGGATTGTTGTTTCCGTTGCCGTCCGCCATCGGCGGATCGTTCACTCCCGTGTGGCTCTCGCGCCAGACATAGCCCAGCGGTTGACGGATCTCGTCCTCCGCCACGAGTGCCCAAGGGGTGCCTGGGTGCTCCTCGACCACACGCTGGAGCATCACGATCGCATCGGTGGCCATCTTCTCAAGCTGCGAGCCAACCTGGCTGATGTCTTCATCGGGCGCGAGCTCCCAGGTGTCGCTGTCTTCTCGCTGAAACAACATGCCCCCCTTCGCCTGGGCCAGCATGCGGTTGTACGCCTCGGTACGGACCTTCATGGCCATCACCCGCCCCATTGCCAGGTCATACCCGGCCTGCCATCGCTTCTCCGTTAACTTTTCGCGATCCTTGAGGCCTTCCAGCAGCGTGCCGTAGATCACATCAATCTTGGGCTCGATCTTGGCTGCCACCTTCTGCGCTTCAGTGAACAGGCGGACCAAATCTCCGTCGTTCCGTCGAGGGAACTGCATCACCGGCTCTTCCATCGGCGAAAGTTCGGTCCCTCGCGCCGCGAGCACGAGCGATCGTATCGCCCCATTCGCCGCGATCTGCCGGTCGAGTTCGCTGATCGGCAGATACGCAGGGGCGTACTCCCGCATCACCTCGCTGTCAAAGAAGTACCGCAGGCTCGCCGACATGGCCGCCGTCTCGCGATCGCTCACGCGTCCCTTCTTCTCACGGTTGGCGTGAACGCAGAAATAGATCCCGCTGGTTTCACTGCAAAGCCGCGAGAGGGCATAGGGGCCAAACCCTGAATCGATGGCCTCGTCGGCATAGCGACCCGATCGAATGTGCACGACCTCGGGGTAGAAGCTCTCGGGGCCTTGCTCGATCTGAGCCCACTGGGGCTCTTGGAAATACTCCGGGTCGGGGTCGACGAACTTAAACTGCACCTCCCGCATCCCAAACGGTGAGGGCACTCCCACGACGTACACCGGGATGCCCAGGCTGCGGCACGTGTGCACCGCCTCGTCGACTCGTTGCTGATCATTTCCCACCTCATCGGTGAAAACGATCAGCATCACGTTCTTCTGCGGTCGGGCTGTGCGGAGTGGACGACTTCGATTGGCTGCCTCGATCACGGCAGTGAACGTCAGTTCTGCGCCCGACTCGTCGATTGGAATAGAGCGGATGGCCTCAATCACCTCTTCGGCCTGCCCTGTGGGCTTTTCGGTGTAGACGTTCACCCGGTCACCGAAACCGATCACGACGTTCGTCAGCGGCGGCTTGTTGGTCGACTGCCGAGTCGCCCCAAGTTCTTCGAAGACGGTTTCGAGGCGTTCGGCGATCTCACGACGCTGCGACTCGAGGCTGAGCGACTGATCAAACAGCCAACAGACCACCGTCGGACGCTGATCGAGTTTGTTGCGAATTTCGGCCGTCAGCCGATCCACCGCTCCCGCGGCTCCAGTGACGCCCACGCCAACCTGACCAGGCACCACGATCGACATGTCGAGTTCGGTGGCGGTGGGAATGACTTCCGCGGCCTCAAACGCGATGTCGCTGACCATATCTGGCAGCGGCTCCACGGGCACCGTTGGAATCTCCGACACCGTCGCTGCAAACGATTGGGCCACGCCTTCGCCAGCGTCACTCACGGCACCGGAATCGGTCGACGGCTGCTCGGTGACCACGATCTCGGCGGGCGGGACGTAGGTCTCGTCCTCGACCGCAGGGGTGGGATCGATCACGGTCACTCGCGAGAGATCGTCACTTGGGGGATCGAGCACGAGGCTCGCAAGCGTGAGGAGCACGGCCACGTGCACAATCAGACTGACCGCCCATGCGGGCACTCCCGACCTTTCGGCAGGCAACGCCCCGGAATGGCCGTCATGCTCGTGCTCTGGATCTGGACTAGCAGTTTCCATGGATGCTCGTTCCAAAATGTGCCCGGCGCGTCACCCCAACGCCTTCTCCAAGTATACGAACAAAGTAACGCTGCGGAGTGCTGTTTTCGCCGATGGCCGCGTCCAAAGTCGTCGCCTTCCCCGCGCACACTCGCTTCCCTGGAAGGTGGTTCGCTCATCGCGGTAAACTGTAGGGTGGGTCCAGAAAACAGAGCCGCCTCCCCAAAATGGTGGTTTTTTGGATTCTTCCGATGGAGACGCTTTGATCCGATGAAACGCCCTACAGCAATCCACCGTCCTCGTCAGAGCGAGCAACTCCCCCGAGGAGACCGCCGATCATGCCTCCTTCTCGTCGCCGCATGCGGATGGGGGATGTGCCTCTGGACACCCGCCTCTGCCCAAAACGCGGAGCCCGCCGCCCCGCAGCGTGAGACGGCGCAGACCAGCGATGGCGTCGACATTGCGATGTGGTACTACCCTTCCGCCACCGAAGAGTCGGTGGCGACAGTCGTCCTGATCCACGATCTGGAGAGTTCGCACGCCGGCCTGGAATCCCTCGCGCTCGGTCTTCAAGCCGCCGGTATGAGCGTGGTGGCCCCGGACCTCCGAGGTCACGGGGAGAGCACCCAGAAGCATCGCGCCAACGGAAGCACGGAGGAACTGGAGGCTGCACGGCTCCTCAAAGCAGACCTCGAGGCGATCTCAACATCCAAGGGAGGGCGTGTCCGTGAGCAGGCACAACTCCGTGGCGACCTGGAGACGGTGTATGGCTGGATTCGCAAGACGGCTCGCTCCGACAAGCGACTCTCACCAAACCAAATCTGCCTGGTGGGATCCGGCCTGGGAGGCACGCTCGCGGGCTTATGGGCTGCGGTGGATGCCGGCTGGCCGCCACTCGCTTCAGGGCCACAGGGGGGCAATGTGAAGGCGATCTGTCTGATCAGCCCTGTGTTCTCGCTCAAGGGCGCCACGATCGGCCCTGCCCTGCAAACCCCGAGCCTCTCACGGGACCTCCCTCTCCTGATCCTGGCAGGCGAACGCGATCGCGATGCCACGCGGATCTTCGGCCAGCTCAAACGCACGCGAGCGAGCGCCTGGTTTGAACAGAAGCCAGATCGCTCCACCGAAAAGGCCAAGGAAGTGGAAAATCCCACCACCGACGCCTCCCTCTTTCTGCTGGCCTACCCGACCAGTGAAACCGCAGACGCCTTGGCAAAGGCAGGCAGCCAGACGTTCGTCCCCATCATCGCCGACTTCTTCACCAAGCAGATCGCTCGCTGATTTGTCGCGCCGCGTGAGCTTCACGAAGTCCGCTCCGCGATCGCCGCGCAGCCCTCACTCGGGCTGGCTCGGCTCGATCCAGCCACCGGGCCTCTGATCTCGGCCACTTCGATCAGGAGGCGGTGGGAGCACGAGCACCACGCCGATCGGGAGGAGGTCGGGCGAGGGCAACCGATCGCGATTGGCCTCGTACACGAGCCTCGCTGCAGAAGGGTGGCCATAAAATCGCGTCGCGATCGAGGTGAGATCGTCGCCGTCGCTCACGGCGTACACGGTCGCTTGTGGCGGAGGTGGAGGTGGCTCTCCAGGGAAAGGGGCGTTCGCCTGCTCGCCGCGCGGTGGCGTCTGGAACGAAGCGGTCGTGACCGACGTTGGCGTCTGCTTCCACGTCGACCCACCGACCAGCGGAGGTGGCGAGTGGGCATCGAGCAGCGGCGGCGGCGGGAGATCCAGCGCTGACCGATAGGCCGACTCCAGCGGCGGGGCCACTTGGGTCAGTTCACTGGGCACCGCCGGCATCGGCTGCGGAGGCGGAGCGATCGCCGAAGACGTCACCAACGGAGCCAAGGGAGCGAGAACGGCCGCCGTTGCTGCCTGTTGCACCTTCTCTTCATCGGCAGACGCCACCGTCTCAGGGATCAAGCGAGGCGCGTGTGACGGGCTTGGGCGATCGTCGCCAACTGAGGCAGCAACCGACTCGACGGGCGATGGCTGCGACTGCGGGGGCACTCTCACACATGCCACCACGAGCCACACGCCGCTTGTCAGCATGAGCACCGACGCAACAAGTCGAAGAAAACGAACCATGGCAGCGTCGCGAGAAGACTGGTCACCTCGTCACCGGCAACGGTCACCGGCACCAAGACAACTATGCCCGCTCACGGCGTCGCATGAGAAAAAAACCTGGGGCTCCCCGCACCAGCGCGCCTTCCCCACGCATCACACTCGGCAGAGTTTCCCCAGCCACACCGCCTTGAGCGCCGTTGGCAGCAATGTCGCGCCGCGGTCGATGTGCCGGTGATTTGGCAAAAGCGGATGACGAGGCGAGGAGTCATCAAACGTTCGAGGAGCGTTTGGGCCTCTCCTCGCCCGGCGACGAGACTTTTGCCGACTCCGAGCCGGCGATACACGTAATCCAAAAACGCCCTAGCGTGCCGACGCACTCGCGGTCGCCGCGAGGGCACCCGATCGTTGCTGCGCCCCGCGGCTCTGCAGGAACAGCACCAGCGGCGACGCGATGTAGATCGTGCTAAACGTTCCGCTGACGATGCCGACCAACATCGTGAAGGCGAAGGTGTGGATGCCCTGCCCTCCGAACAAGTACAGGATCAACGTGGCGATGAAGGAAGTGCCCGAGGTGAGGATCGTCCGGCTCAAGGTTTGGTTGAGTGCCCGGTCCACCATTTCGGCAGTAACAAAGGGGCTCTTCCCACGAATCTCACGCAGACGGTCGAAGATCACGATCGTGTCGTTGATCGAAAAACCAACGATCGTCAGCAGGGCCGCAATCACATCGAGACTGATCTTAAAGTCATCGATCAACGCCCACCCCATGAACGGGGCCAGGAACGTACTCAACGCAAGGCATGACACCGTCACGAGCACGTCGTGTGCGAGGGCCACCACGGCGGCGAGACCAAACGCCACGTTTTGAAACCGCAGCCAGACGTAGAGCACGATGCAGATCAAACTCGCCACCAGTGCATACCCGGCGGTGACCTGCGTGTTACCGGCCACCTTTCCGCCGATGCGGTTGGCTGAAAGATAGACGGGCGTCTCCGCCAACTCCGCAGCCATCCGCTCCGCCACGCTCGTGGTTTGCTCCACCGCCATGGAGGTCGTCAACGTCCATTCACGATAGGGCTTCGCACGGACACCCGCCGTGCCCGAGCCTGGCTCGCCGGCATCCAGCTGGAACGCCGCGTCAGAGGCTCCTTCGGCATCGAGCGCCCGCACCAGCACTTCTTGCAGGGCCGGGAGGTTGATCCGCTCGGGGAAATCCAACACCACCGTCGACTTCATCGTCGTCGATTCGGCGGTCGTCTCACCCTCTTCCGTAGATGCCTCTTCGCTCGCATCAGTTGCGTCTGGGTCAAGTGGATTCTGCTCCACAGCGGTCACCTCGCCAAACGCCATAGAATAGGTGGCGAGTTGGCCTGGAAACGCCTCCTGGAGGGTGGTTTCCACAAGCTCGGCATCCTTCTCGGACGTGTCGATCTTGTAGCGAGTGCCTGCAGCCGGATCGGCTGAGGTCATACGGCTCACCGCTACGTCGGGCAACGATCCGACAGCCTCGCGAACCTCGGCCACGTTGGGACCTTCGCCGCCCGCTTCCTTGAAAGCGAGCTGAACGCTGGTGCCACCCGTGAAGTCGATGTCGAGCAATCCCTGGCCTCGGTAGGCCACCGCAGCTCCGCCCACCAACAGAAACAAGAGCGCCCCTGTCACCGCCGGCTTCATGTAGGCCACAAACGAGATGTCGGTCTTTCCGAACATCCGCGACATCGAGAGCTTGGTGATCCAGCGATTTCGCTCTGCGAGATCAAACACGACGCGTGAGCAGAACACGGCGGTGAAGAGATTGAGGGTGAGACCGAGCACCAGCGTGACGGCAAAACCCTTCAGCTGGTCGGTGCCGATCGCATACAGCACCACGCCGGTGATCAGGGTCGTCAAGTTGGAGTCGACGATGGTGGAAAACGCTCGCTGGAAGCCATTGCGAATCGCCATCCGCATCGCAGCCCCGCGGTCGAGCTCTTCCCGCATCCGCTCGTAAATCAGCACGTTGGCATCGACCGCCATGCCGACCGACAACACGAGGCCAGCCAGCCCCGCGAGCGTGAACGCTGCCTTGATGCTGATCATGACCGCCACCACGAGCACCACGTTGAGCAGCACCGCAAGGTCGGCCACGAGCCCCATGAAGCGGTAGTAGGCCAACATGAACGCCAGCACGGCGAGGAGGGCGAAAAGCATCGCCCGGCTGCCGGAGCGGATCGTGTCGACCCCGAGCTGTGGACTGATCTTCTGCTCACTCACCGGCTCACTCGAAAGAGCCGCCGGCAGGCTGCCTGCGTTGAGCACGCCTACGAGGAAGTCGACGTCTGCCTGTTTGAAGCTGCCGGTGATCTGGCCGTCGCCAGAGATCGCCGTCCGGATCGTGGGGGCCGACAGCAGCACATCGTCAAGAACAATGCCGAGCCGGCTCGTGACGCGGTTCGCCGGATCAGGGAGGTTTTGCCCGGTCAGGGTGCCGAACAGAGACGACCCTGCCGAGTTAAACGAGAAGTTCACGCACGGCTGAAGGTTTTGGTCGTAACTCGCGAGTGACCGCGTGAGATAGCCACCCGTGACATTGAATCGATCGAGCACAACCAGCACTTCGATGCGGCCATCGGAAGCCGCCCGCGTGACGAGCCCACTCTCCTCACCGGCCCCAATCTTCGAGGTGTCGAGTTCAACCCAACGTCCCGCCTGCCGTCCACCCTGCATCACGATGGTGCCCGGGGTGCGGTTGGCGAGTTCAATCACCTCACGATGGCGAGTGTCGGCGGGGTTGGCGGTGATCCGAAACTCCAGCACACCGGCGCTCGACACAATGCGCTTGATCAGATCGACCTCCGCCTGGTCAACGTCCGGAACGATCACTTCCAACTGATCCAGGCCGTACTGACGTACCGTCACCTCTTTCTGACCACCTGGGTTCACGCGGCGACTCACCGCCGCGACGAGTTTGTCCATATCCACAGGCTGCGCCCCGCCAGCCACGCTGTAGTCCAGCGTGACGGCCTCAGACGTTTCGTCACGCTCTTCCAGCGCAACCCGCACATCGTCGAAATCAAGTGCATCAACCGCGGCAGTGAACCGCTCCACCGCAGAGGCATCGGCCGTCTCGAGGCGAACGGCCACCGTGCCTTCCGCAGTACGTGACGCCACGCCCTTGAGACCTTCCTCACGGTTGATCACATCCTCCAAACGGCGAGCGACGTCGTCGGCCTGTTCACTCACGCGTTTGGCAGCATCGACCTCGTAGACAAGGATCACGCCCCCTTTGAGATCGATCCCCAAACGCGGTGGCCAACCCGACGCCACGATCACGATGCCGCAGGTCAGCGCCGTCAGCACCACGGCCACTCGGCCCCACATATCCTTCGCGCGGAGACCGCTTGAGAGGAGGTAGGCAACCACGCTCGGGCCGACGATGCACGCCGCTGCCACAAGCCAGAGAACCCAACCTTCGGTGTACCAGGGCTGCGTCTCAGCCGCGGCCTGCCCAAGGATCGCCATGCAGCCTCCAAAAAGATGGTGTGCAGCCATCGGTCAACCGGCTCCTTCCGTTCCCTGCGATGCTCCAGAATTCGTGTCACCCAGCACGCGAAGCACGCTGCCGAGAGTCACGTCGAGCTTGATATTGTTTGATTCGTCGACCTTGAGCGTCACGCGATCGCCGTCTCGATCAACAGCGGCCACGGTGCCATACAGTCCACCAGCGGTGACCACGCGGTCATTCCGCTTTAAGTTGTCTCGCAACTGCTGCTGCGCAAGCTGTCGCTGCCGTTCCGGCCTGTAGAGCAGCGTCCAGGCCAGGAACACAATCGCCACGAGCGGCAGGTACTGGACCAACAGAGCCACAGACTCAGGGGGCGGGCCCTCCGCTTCAGCGAGCACACTCCCTCCAGCCATCGAGAACGCCGACAACCACGGCAGAATCAAAGAATTCACGGATCGTGGTTTCCAGCGTCAAAGGCTTCAGGACCGCGGGCACCTGTCCCCGCGTGCTGCAGGGCGGTCCCCGGAAAAGCCGGATCATAAGAGGCACGCTCGGCAGTGGACAAGCCCGTGCCGTTCTGAGCCGGCCCCCACCTCACTCCGCCTCCCCGTCGATCCGCTGCCGCAGTTCGGCCGCGACGGCCCCCAGACGACCGGCGACGATCGCCTCGCGGAGCCGAGCCATCAGGCGGGCGTACACCGTGAGATTGTGCAAGGAGACGAGAATGGGGCCGAGCATCTCCCCGGCAAGAAACAGATGACGCAGGTAACTGCGGCTGTGGCGGCAGGCAGGACAGGGACACCCCTCCTCGATGGGCCGCAGATCGTTGACGAGCCGAGCGTGCCGCATTTTCAGCACACCCGCGAAGGTGAAGGCCAGCGCCGTCCGACCGCACCGCGTGGGCAAGACGCAGTCAAACATGTCGATGCCGGCCAAAACGCCATCGATCAGGTCGACCGGCCTGCCGACCCCCATCAGGTACCGCGGCCGATCGGTTGGCATCACAGGCATGGTGGCGGCCAGCGTCGACCGCATCGCTTCGGCACCTTCGCCGACCGACAGGCCTCCCACCGCAAGGCCATCAAACGGCATCGCGGCGAGCGACTCCGCACTCACGCGGCGGAGGTCTGGATCGAGCCCCCCCTGCACGATTCCAAACAGCGCCTGGTCTGGCCGGGTGTGCGCGGCGAGGCAGCGTTCCGCCCAATCGAGCGACCGCCGCATGGCCTGTTCGACACGCGCCCGCTCAGCTGGCAACCCCACGACGTCGTCGAGTTGCATGGCAATGTCGGCCCCCAGGCTCTGCTGGATCTGCATCGACGCCTCGGGGGTGAGGCGAACCGCCGCACCATCGATGTGCGACCGAAAGGCAGCTCCCTCGTCGGTGATCTTCACCTGATCGGCCAAGCTGAAGATCTGAAAGCCACCACTGTCGGTGAGCGTGGGGCCAGGCCAGCCCATGAAAGCCGCCAGGCCTCCGCCCGCTTCCACGACAGCCTCGCCGGGCCGCAGGTGGAGATGGTAGGTGTTGCCCAGCACGATACTGGCCCCGGTCTCCGCCAGCCGGCCGACGTCGACCCCTTTGACGGTCGCCAACGTGCCGACAGGCATAAACACGGGCGTGGCAGCCACACCATGGGGCGTGACGAGCCGACCCGCGCGTCCGCCAGTTGGATCGGTCGCCTCAAGTGCAAATGAAAAGCCTGGCTTCATGGCGACACCAGTACGGCTCTCATCTCTGGTGCCACGGTTGCCGGCTTAAAAGACACCAAACGCTTCCAGGCTGTACCGCACCACCAAGCCTGCCGCCACCACGCTCACCATGCTCATCAGCTTGACGAGGATGTTGAGGCTTGGGCCGCTGGTGTCCTTGAACGGATCGCCCACCGTGTCTCCCACGACCGCAGCCTTGTGGGCGTCGGTGCCTTTTCCGCCGTGCACACCACTTTCAATGTGCTTCTTGGCGTTGTCCCACGCGCCACCCGCATTGGCCATAAACACCGCCACGCAGAAACCACTCGTCAAGCCACCGACGAGCAGCCCCATCACGCCGCCGACGCCCAGCAAGAGGCCCGTGACCACCGGCGTGAGCAGGGCGAGCAACGACGGCAGGACCATCTCCTTTTGGGCCGCTTTCGTACTGATCGCCACCGGAGCGGCATAGTCGGGCGTGTCCGTTCCCTCCATGATGCCCGGCTTCTCCCGGAACTGACGTCGCACCTCCTCGACCATCCCCTTCGCCGCACGCCCCACGGCCTTCATCGTGAGGGCACAGAACACAAAGGTGCTCATCGCCCCAATGAAGAGCCCCACGAGCACCTTCGGATTCATCAGCGTCACATCGTAGAACCGCATGAAGTCGGCCATGCGTGCGTCCGCCACCTTGACGATTTCCCGGGACGACTGGAGTTTTTCCACCAGTTCCGGGTCAGCGAGCGACTCGATCGGGGCGCTTCCGGCGACGTTCTTGTAGCCAGGAATGCCGTCGTCGCCGAGGATCAGCCATGTCTCGTTGGTCGCAGGCGTCGCCCCTGCCTCCATCACCACGTTGCCGCCCACTTTGATCCACGTGCCAGGAGCAATCGCTTCGGCATCGGCGGTTTCTACGATCGCCTGCCCCCAGCGTTCGAACCCGATCCGAACCTCTTCCACGTAGGCCGCCAAGAGGGCAAGTGCCGTCAGCGCGGCCGACCCGATGGCAAAGCCCTTGCCAGTCGCCGCCGTGGTGTTGCCGAGGGCGTCGAGGGCGTCGGTTCGCTCACGTACGAACGCGGGCATTCCGGCCATCTGGGCGTTACCGCCGGCGTTGTCGGCAATCGGACCATACGCGTCAGTTGCCAGCGTGATCCCCAGCGTGGAGAGCATCCCGACCGCGGCGATGCCCACGCCGTAGAGGCCAAGCGCGAACGCGTCTGGGTCAGCAAAGCTGAAGCCGTTGGCAAAACCGAATGAAAGCAGCGTGGCCACGCCCGTGATCAACACAGGAGCCCACACGCTCATCATGCCCTCCGCCACGCCACCGATGATGATCGTGGCTGGGCCCGTGAGGGCTTGGTCGGCAAGTTCTTTGGTGGGAGCAAACTCGTTGCTGGTCGAATACTCGGTCCACTTGCCGATCAACCAGCCCGCCACCAGGCCGACGATCACACTCACCGCCACGCCAATGTGACTCGACCCAAGCAGCAGGTAGGTAAGCACAAACGAGGCGGCGACAATCGCCAGTGTGGAGAGATTGATGCCGCGTGCGAGTGCCGCAAGCAGGGTTTTCTGTGACGAATCCTCTTGCGTCCGAACCTGCCAGATGCCCCAGATCGACAACCCAATGCCAATCGCGGCGATCGTCATCGGCAGGAAGAGAGCCGCCAACTGCGGAATGGTGCCGTCCGCCTGAAACGCGGCCACACCGAGGGCGGCGGTGGCGAGGATGCTGCCGCAGTAGCTCTCATAGAGGTCGGCTCCCATACCGGCCACGTCGCCCACATTGTCGCCCACGTTGTCGGCAATCGTGGCAGGGTTGCGGGCATCATCTTCGGGGATGTTCTGCTCCACCTTGCCGACGAGGTCCGCGCCAACGTCAGCAGCCTTGGTGAAGATGCCACCCCCCACACGCGCAAAAAGCGCTTGCGAACTTGCCCCCATGCCAAAGCAGAGCATGGTGACCGTGATCTCCTCAAGCGACAGCGGAGCCGCAAACATCGGCACCAGCCAGTAGAGGATGAAGAACCAGAGCATGATGTCGAGCAGGCCGAGGCCCACAACCGTGAGCCCCATCACCGCCCCCGAACGGAACGCCACCTGCAAACCTTCGTTGAGGCTTCGCTCTGCACCAGCCGCCGTGCGATTGCTCGCCAGCGTGGCGGTCTTCATGCCAAACCAGCCCGCGAGGCCAGAAAAAAGTCCGCCCGAGAGAAATGCAAACGGCACCCACGCGCTCTGCACGCCAAGGCCAAATGCCATGACCATCAGCAACACAAAGATCACGACAAAAAATACCGCGACAACCTTGTACTGCTGACGCAGGTAGGCATCGGCTCCCGTACGGACGTATCCCGCGATCTCCTCATTCTTCTCAGTGCCACCCGGCTGCGACTCCATCCAGCGGTAGAACTGCATCGCCTGCCACAGCGCGAGCACGGCACCTCCCAGGCCAACGAGCCACCAGAAGCCGAACCTGCTCAGCATCGAGACCCGCCCGTGCACGTCTGCCTCTTCGCTCGCAGCCTCCGAAGCGCCACTTGGCGCCTCGGAAGAATCCGCAGGCACCGCATCGGGGACGACTGGTGCACTCGCCTCGCCGTGCACGTCACCCGCATCCGCGGAGGCCTGCTCCTCCGCGGCAGTTTCGACGGCCTGATCCACGGGTTCTGCGTCTTGAGCACGCGCTGAGAGCGACAAACTCGCCAACAGCACCACCGCCAGACTCAGGGAAAGAAGTGAGCACGCCTTTCGAGCACGCGGCGCGCTCGTCGTCAGAACTTGAACGATGGATGTCACTGCATCACTCCACGGAAACAAGAATGGGGGAAGGGATCACGAAACACGATGGCCAGGAGCGTGCCTCAAGCCCCCCCAACGTGTTCGCGCTGTCCGGGGAATCTACCCGTGCTGAAAAAAGGCTGTCAAACAAAGGCCGCTTTTTTGACAACGCTTTCGCAGCACGCGGCAGGCCGATGAAACCAATCGACCAACGTCCCTGCCAGAAAAGCTTCAACCCCCTGTCGCAGCCGAGACCGGCTGCTTGCCGATCGCATGGTAGTTGAAGCCTCGGGCTTGCATCTCAGCCGGCTGATAGAGATTTCGACCGTCGAAGATCACGGGCAAGGCCATGCGTTTCTTGAGCGCATCAAAGTCTGGCCGCCGATAGTCGCCCCACTCTGTCACGATCGCCAAGCAGTCCGCGTCACGCGCGGCCTCAAGCGGACACGAGGCGTAGAAGAGGTTGTCACCAAACAGAACACGCACGTTGTCCATCGCCTCGGGGTCGTGCACCCGCACGGTGGCCCCGGCAGCCAGCAACTGAGAGATCAGATCGATCGCAGGAGCATCGCGAACATCATCCGTACGAGGCTTAAAGGCCAGCCCCCAGAGGGCCACCGTGCGTCCTTCGAGGCTTCCTCCAAAGTGCGCGGTGATTTTCTGCCCAAGCACTTTCTTTTGCGCGAGATTCGTTTCGTGCACCGCAGACAGAATCCGCGATGCCACGCCCTTGTCGCGTGCCATCGCCGCGAGGGCCTGCACATCCTTGGGAAAGCAGCTTCCGCCGTAGCCAGCTCCGGGAAAGAGGAAGGCAAAGCCGATGCGGCTGTCGTGGCCAATACCGCGACGCACATCGTCGATGTCGGCATCCATGCGTTCGCAGAGGTTGGCCACCTCATTGATGAAACTGATCTTTGTGGCCAGCAGGGCATTGGCCACGTACTTCGTCATCTCGGAACTTTCCGGCGACATCACGAGGAATGGGTTTTCGGTCCGCAGAAACGGCCGATAGAGATCGTGGAGCGTCTTGCCGACAGCCTCTTCACGCACGCCCACCACCACACGATCGGGCTTTTGGAAATCCTCGATCGCCGCCCCTTCCTTGAGGAACTCTGGGTTGCTCGCGACGCGACACGAACGGCCGAGCCGCTCACGCAGGCGTCGCTCGATGCCCGCGCAGGTGCCGACCGGCACGGTGCTCTTGGTCACCACGATCGCCGTTTCACTGAGGTGCTCGGCAATCGAGTCGACCACCTTCCACAAGGCCGACAGGTCCGCGGAGCCATCCGACGACGGAGGGGTACCAACGGCAAGAAAAACAACCTCGGCCGAGGCGATGGCGGCTGCCGTATCGGTTGTGAAACGGAGTCGCCCCACCTTGGCATTGCGGATGACGAGTTCCTCAAGGCCGGGCTCATAAATCGGCACATCACCCGCCTCAAGCCGGGCAACCTTTGCGGCATCGATGTCGAGGCAGGTCACAAAGTTGCCGCTGTCGGCAAAACAGGTGCCACTGACGAGCCCCACGTAGCCCGTGCCCACCACTGCAATCCGCATTGGTCCCCTTTCACGCTCACTCACGAGCCGAGGCTCGACAACTCAAGGCACGCGTCACAGGGACGAAACGATGATCGCCACTCAGGTGGCCGCAGGCTCCTTGGCGTCGTCGTCGTCCTCGCCCGGAGGGACATGGACGGCGGCTGCAATGGTGTCGCCATCATCGAGCCGCATGATCCGCACTCCTTGGGTGTTTCGCCCGATGGAGTTGATCTCCTGAACATTGACCCTCTGGATCTTGCCAAGGCCGGTCATCAGCAAAACCTGATCTTCGTCACGGACCGTCACGATTGAGACGACGCTTCCGTTCCGCTTGGTCGTCTTGATGTCGCGAACACCCTTGCCGCCTCGGTGCTGCGTGCGGTACCGCATGCCGCTCGAACCACCGTC
Organism: Planctomycetota bacterium; assembly: GCA_029978905.1. Lineage (GTDB taxonomy): Bacteria > Planctomycetota > Planctomycetia > Pirellulales > UBA1268 > M30B53. The sequence goes on along the minus strand of JAPOIM010000014.1, from coordinate 34,928 downwards.
CGTTTCCACCTCAGCCTCCGTCTCAGGGGCCGCCTTAGAGACAACCTCTTCCACGCTCTCGGCATCGGCAGCGAGGTCTGCATCCCCCACATCGGTACCATCACCGAGGTCGTCACCGGGTCCAAAGGGGGTCCGCTTTCCGTAGCCGTGCTCACAGACCGTGAGGAGCGTCGCGTCTGGCTCCGCGATCACCATCCCAACGAGATGGTCGCCGCTACCGAGCTTGATGCCCCGCACGCCACTGGTATCGCGTCCCGTAGGCCGCACGTCCGATTCGGGAAAGCGGATCGCCATTCCCTTGGCAGTTGCCAGCACCAACTGATCTCCGGGCCGCGAAACCACGGCATCGACCAGTTCGTCCCCTTCGCGAAGTTTGACGGCAATCAGTCCCTTGGTGCGGCGTCGGCGATACTGCTCGAGGGCAGTCTTCTTCACCATGCCGCTGCGAGTGGCGAGCAGGAGGAACTGGTCCTTTTCTTCAAATCCCGAGACGGCCCGACACTCCGCCACCCGCTCCCCTTGCTCGAACTCAAGCAGGTTGACGAGCGCCCGCCCCTTGGCATCACGGGCCAGTTCCGGCAACTCGAAGACGCGCATCGAGAAGACCTTGCCCAGCGTCGTGAAGACCAGGAGCCAGTCATGGGTGCTGGCGACAAACAAGTGTTCGACGGGATCGTCTTCGTCGCTCTTGGCCCCCTTGAGCCCCTTGCCACCTCGCTTCTGGGCGCGATAGGTGTCGGCAGCGGTGCGCTTCACGTAGCCATCCTTGGTGATCGTGACCACCATGGTCGCTTCCGTGATCAAGTCGGCCATGTCGCGGATATCCGCCACTTCGCCACTGATCTCGGTCCGCCGAGGATCCGCATGCTTCGCCTCGAGCGCCACCAACTCTTCCCGAATCAGGGCGCGGATGTTGGCTTCGCTCGAGAGGATGCGGCGGAACTCGCCGATCTTCTCCAGCAGTTCGCGATGCTCGCCCGAGAGCCTCTCTTGTTCGAGATTCACCAACTGCCCAAGCGTGAGCCGCAAGACGGCATCGGCCTGCACAGGCGAGAGGCCGTACTCCTCCTCCACACCGCGCTCTTCCTGGAGCACCGCGAAGCCTTCACTCCCGAGGGCACGCTCCAGCAGGGCCGCGGGCGCCTTGATGCCCATCAAGCGTTCTTTCGCCTCGGCCTGCGAGGACGACGAACGAATAATGCGAATCACCTCGTCGATGTTTGCGAGGGCAACGAGCAGGCCTTCGAGGGTGTGCTTGCGGCTGCGAGCCTTCGCGAGAAGGTGCTGCGTGCGTCGACGAATGACCGTCGTGCGGTGCCGCAAAAACTCTTCCAGCAACTGCTTGAGGGAAAGCACGCGAGGCTTTCCATCGACGAGCGCCAGGAAAATCAGCGAGAAGGAGGTCTGCAGCGGGGAGTACTGATAGAGCTGATTGAGCACGACATCGGGATCGGCATCTCGCTTCAACTCGAGCACCAACCGCACCGGCTCTTTCAGATCGCTCTCGTTGCGGATCGCCGAGATGCCCTTGATCCTGTCGTCGCTGACAAGCTCAGCGATCTTTTCTTCGATCGCGTCGCGTGTCTGCTGATAGGGAATCTCGGTGACGACGATGCGGTTTCGGTTTTTCCCAAACTCTTCAACGTGGGCCCGAGCCCGTAGTGTGATGGTGCTGCGACCAGTCAGATACCCGCGGAGGAGCCCCTCGCGGCCCATTACGATGCCGCCGGTGGGGAAGTCTGGGCCCGGGATGATGTCGATGAGTTCGGCCATCGACACGGCGGGATCATCGATCAACCGCACGAGCCCCCGGCACACCTCACCAAGGTTGTGCGGCGGAATACTGGTGGCCATACCGACCGCAATACCACCAGCACCATTCACGAGCAGGTTGGGAAAGCGGCTCGGCAGCACGACCGGTTCTGTGTTGCGTTCGTCGTACGTCGGCACGTAGTCGACGGTGTCGAGCTGCAAATCGTCGAGCATCAGCGACGCGATAGGCGACAGCCGAGCCTCGGTGTATCGCATGGCAGCCGCCGGCAAGCCGGCGATCGAGCCAAAATTCCCCTGCTTATCGACGAGGACATGCCGCATGTTCCATTCCTGGGCCATGCGGACGAGCGTGGGGTAGATCACGCTTTCGCCGTGCGGGTGGTAGTTACCGCTGGTGTCGCCCGAGATTTTGGCGCACTTTACGCGTCCAGCCCCTGGCGAAAGATTGAGGTCGTTCATCGCGACGAGGATGCGCCGCTGTGAGGGCTTCAGCCCGTCTCGCACGTCAGGAAGGGCCCGGCTGACGATCACGCTCATCGCGTACGTCAGGTAACTGTCCTTGAGCTCCTGCTCAATGGGCAGTTCGACCAGCCGACCGCCTGCGGAATCGGTTCCACTCGGCTCGTCCGTTCCACCAGACTGCTGCTCTTCCGGCGGATCGATGTCGTCGGCCAAGGCGGGCTCCTCGCTGGGGGTTTTCCCCCGGGAAATTCCCAGATCCCGGAGAAAACTGAAAGATACCCGGCCTCACCTCAGGGTCAACCGTCGGAGCCCCACCTGCGAGCAGGCTCTCAAAAAAAACGTCTGACCTCGCCCGAGGCCCCGCACGCCGCCCATTTTCGGCGATTTGGGCGACGTTGCCCCCCAGGGAGCCAGGCTGGCGATCCCCGGACCCACACGGGTTGACCCGCCCGGCAGCCAGACCTACTCTCCCCACCCATTTTGCACGCACAGCGTTGGTCGCTCCCTTTCAGGGTTTTGCTCCCTTGCGGTTTTTTGCCGGCCCTTCCTCACCAAATACCTCGACGCCCTCGCGACTGCTGCGCGACGCCAGTCTCGTTGTCGCGGCTGCGCTGACGGTGCTCCTGCTCAACCTGGGTGCCCCCCCCTTATTTGACGACGACGAGCCTCGCAACGCGGGCTGCTCGCTCGCCATGCTCGACCGCGGCGACTGGGTGGTGCCCACCTTCCACGGCGAGCTGCGGGTCCACAAACCGCCGCTGGTGAACTGGGTGCAGATGGCTGGCCTCTCGCTCGCTGGCCGAAACGAGGTGGGGGCGAGAATCGGGTCGGTGTTCCTCACCGTCGCCAGCTGCCTCATGACGTGGCGCATTGGCTGCCTCCTCTTCTCGCCAGCCGTAGGGCTGACCACTGGGCTCGCCATGGCTGGGTGCATCTGGACCGCCATCGGCGGCCGCGCCGCAACGCCAGACGCCCCCCTCGTGTTTGCCACCACCTGCACGCTGTGGCTGCTTGCTGGCGGCCTCGACGCGGCAGGGCAGCTCCGCCTGAGCCTGGGGCGTGCCGCTCTTGTCGGAGCGAGTGCCGGCGTGGCGATGCTCGCCAAGGGCCCGGTGGGCCTTGTGGTACCGGCCGGCGCCGCTGGGCTGTTCTGTCTTTGGCAGTCGCGAGACCTCGCCCCTGGAAGCCTGACCGCCTGGGTTGCCAACGCGACCGTTGCCGTGCGGCAACTACGCCCCCTGCTCGTCACGGCCACCGCCGCCGTCACCGCCCTCCCCTGGTACATCTGGGTTGGACTGCGGACCGACTGGGAATGGCCACGCCGCTTCTTCCTTGAGCACAACCTCGACCGCTTCACCGCGCCTCTGGAAGGCCACTCCGGTTCGATCGCCTATTACCCACTGGTGCTCGTGATCGGCCTCTTCCCCTGGTCGATCGCCTCGCTGATCGCCGTCGGCCACACCGTCGGGCGGTTCTGGAGCGAACAGGATCGTTCTCAGTTGGCCGCTCGGCGACTCCTCGCCGCCTGGGTGGTGGCGTGGGTTGGCTTCTTCACCATCGCCGGCACCAAACTTCCGGGCTACGTCTGGCCTGCCTACCCAGCCCTCGCGGTGCTCGTCGCCGCGTTCTGGCAAGCCTGGAGCCAGGCTCCGAGCCGCGCAGACCGTTGGATGCCGATCGCATGGTGCAGCCTGGTCCTCTCCGGGGTGGCGTTTGCCTGTGTCGGGCCGCTCGCAACCAGCCGTGGCCTGCCAACCTCGTTTGCTTCCGCAGGCGGATGGTTTCTCGCAGCCGGCGTGGTGGCTGCCGTGGGTGGCGTGGCCGGCTGGCTGCTGCAGAACGACGGGGTTCCAGGCCACCGCCGGCTGATCCCCACGATGCTCGCCGCGGTTGGCGTGGGCACCACGGCCCTCCTGGCCGCTGCTGCGGCGGAAGCCTTTGCTCCCCTGGGGCCGCGCGCGATCGTCGCCGAGATTCCGCTCGGCGCTGAAGTGGGCGTCAACTCGTGGGGCTCGCCGAGCGGCGTGTTCTACGCGACCGCGCGGCACGGTGCTGATCGCGTGGTGCGACTGGAAGAGCCCGAAGACATCCTCAGCCACCTCGAGGCAAAGCCCGAAGCCTTTCTGCTTGTCGACCCACGGTTCGCCGATCGGGTGCTGGCGCAACTGCCTCGGTCACATCGCGTCCTGGGCACCACGGCCAGCATGCCCGGCGGGAAGCAGCTGATGCTGATCGGCCCGCATCACGACGCACGCCAGACCATTGATCGCCTCAGCAGCCGCACCCACGCCGCGCCTGCCCACCCCCTTTGACCATGACTGCTGCCGGAGAACGCACCCCATGACCTTTCGACAGGGACTCTTGATCACCCTGGCCACCGCCACCGTCGCCCTCGCGGCGGGGTTCGGCACGGCACCGTTTTGGGATGAGGATGAGACGCGTTTTGTGGCGATCGCCCAGACAATGCTCGACACCGGCGACTGGGTGGTGCCGATCTACAATGGCACCCTTGCGGTCGACAAACCGGTGCTCATGCACTGGAGCATTGCCTCCGCCTTCGCCCTCTTCGGTCGGTCTGAAATCGCCGCTCGCATCCCCGCCGCGGTCGCCACGCTGCTGACCGCCATCGCCGTGTTCTACGCAGGCAGCCGGTGGTTTAGCCCTCTGGCTGGCGTGTTGGCGGCGATGGCCTACGTCGGCAGCCTGCTGGTTGCCATCGAGGGCCATGCTGCCACTCCCGACGCGATCCTTGTGGCCTGCCTGACGTGGGTGACTGTCCTCGCCGTGGAAGGCCTTGCCCCCACACTCCGAGAGGATCCCGAGCGGCAGTCCGCGGGAGTTACGCTCAACAGGATCCCTGTGCTGCACACGCTCCTCATCGGTGGGCTCACCGGTCTCGCCGTGCTCTGCAAGGGTCCTGTGGGCTTCGTCGGCCCGCTCGCTGTCGTGTTCCTCTGGGCCTGGTGGGCTGACGCCGACACCCATCTCCTCCGACGTGGCGTGGCTACCTCGCTTGGCACTATCGCCACTGGCCTCGTGCAGGCTGGGCTGCGAACCGCGTGGCGGATGAGGCCCGTGCTGCTGACTGCCACGATGCTGGCAGTGGCCGCCCCGTGGTACATCGCGGTCTCGGTCCGCACAGCCGGGGCGTGGCCTGAAGGCTTCTTTTTCGTGCACAACCTGCACCGCTTTGCCGCGCCGATGGAGAATCACGTCGGCGGCGTGCTCTACCATCCGCTGACGATGCTCGCCGGCTTCTTCCCCTGGTCGTGCTGGCTGCCGCTGGCGATGGTGATCGCCAGCTGGCGGATCTGGACGCGGAGCCTCCCTGGCGGCACGCGTGCCGCGACGATGCTCATCCTCGCGTGGCTCGTGATCTGGGTAGCCACCTTCTCGGCTGCTGCCACGAAACTGCCCAACTATGTCCTTCCTGCCTACCCGGCCGCGGCCTTGCTCGTGGGTAGCCTGGCTGCAGAAGCCTGTCGCCGCGAGGGCTGGCTTCATCCACGCTGGATGGCCACCGGAGCGGCTTCGCTCGGGCTCGGCGGCGGCGTGCTGGCAGCGATTGTCTTCGCTGCCGTTCCGTTCGGGCTCACGGATGGCGAACCCGTGGCCCTGCTCGGCCTGATTCCCTTCGCGGCAGCCGTTCTTCTCTTGGGCCCATTTCGTCGCCGACCACAGGCAGCCATGGCCACGGTGGCCGCCACGGGCCTCGCGCTCACGGTCCTGGCCGTCGGCCCCGCAGCAACGCACCTGGGGAAAGCCAATCGCCTCCCCCACCTCGTCAACGTGGCTCGCGCGGAGAGCGAAGACGGCCTCATGCTCGCTGGCTACCACCAGACCTCGCCTGCAATCGTCTGCTACGCCCAAGCCGTTGTCGAGCAGTGGACCACACCAGAGGAATGCGCCACCTACTGGCGTGAACACCCCAACGGTCACCTGCTCGTCGCGGAGGATCGTTTCGATGAGATTCGCGACATTCTGCCGAGTCACATCAACGTGATTGACCAAGCCAGGCCGCTGTTTCGCGACCACGATGTCATGCTCTTAGGCCCCCGCCCGCCATCCTTGACGGCCGACGCCAGCACGACCACAAGTTCCGGGAGCCTCCGACGATGAACGTGCGCGACACCAACGAACGCCCTCAGACCGGCGGCCTGCTTTCAATCGTGATCCCGTGCCACAACGAGGCCGAGATCATCCGCGCCACCCATCGACGCCTATCGCAAGTTCTGCCGACAACTGGCATGGACTACGAAGTGATCTATGTCGACGACGGGAGCCGCGATCGCACACTCGTCGAACTTGAGCAGATTGCGACCGCGGATCCCCGCGTGACCGTTGTCGAACTCTCTCGCAACTTCGGCCAGCAGGCCGCGATGTCTGTCGGCCTCACGGAGGCACGCGGCGATGCCACCGTGATCCTCGACGCCGATCTTCAAGATCCACCCGAAGTCATCCCGCAGATGATCACGCGGTGGAGGAGAGGCGCGGATGTGGTCTACGGTCAGCGGCGCAGCCGTGACGGTGAAACCTTCTTCAAGCTTGTCACCGCCAGCCTTTTCCACCGCATCTTCCGCAAACTCGTGCCCTACCGCATGCCGGTCGACACCGGAGACTTCAAGCTCCTCGACCGGGCCGTGGTTCAGGCGATCTGCGACCTGCCCGAGAAGCGGCGTTACATGCGAACGCTCGTGGCCTGGACGGGCTTCAAGCAGGAGCCGGTCCTCTACGACCGAGAAGCGCGCTCCGCCGGCGAGACGAAGTATTCACCACTGAAACTGCTTCGCCTTGCTGGCGACGCAATCATGATTTCTTCCGACACACCCCTCCGCCTGGTCTGGGCGGCTGCGGGCGTGCTGATGGTGGCAGCGGTGACAACCGCCATGGCCGCCGCTCTGTCGGCATCCGGAATCGCCGCGGTGATCGCCGCGGTGCTCTTTGTGGGCAGCACCCAGGTCGCCGCGACCGCACTCGTGGGAGAGTATGCCGTGCGTGGGTATCGCGAAGCCCAGGGTCGCCCCACCGCGATCACCCGCCGCAAGCTTTCCTCACGTGCTGGGGAAGCCTCGCTGCACGAACCTCTGAGCCACGAATACGACGACTCGCGGGATTCGCGTGTCGCCGCCGTGCATCGGATCGGGCACAGGCCTGCTGCGTGAATGCCTCACGGCAGCAGGCCCATGCGTGAACCGAACAGCCGCCGAGGCTTCTTACTTGGCGAGAGCTGCTTCGATTGCTGACACCAACTCGCCGTCGTCGGGTGCCACGCCAGAGCTGAAGCGCCCCACGATTGCCCCATCACGACCGATCAGGAACTTTTCAAAGTTCCACTTCACGTCGCCAGCAGGGTCCGCCTCCGCAGTCAACGTTTTGTAGAGCGCGGGCGATTCCTTCCCTTTGACAGTGATCTTCGAAAACATGTCGAAGTCAACGCCGTAGGTGCTCGAGCAGAACTCAGCGATCTGTGCATCGGTGCCCGGCTCCTGAGCGCCAAAGTCGTTGGCCGGAAAACCGAGAATCACAAGCCCTTTGTCCTTGTACTTTGCGTACAGATCCTGCAGGCCCGCGTACTGTCGCGTGTAGCCACAGCGGCTGGCGACGTTGACGATCAGCGCCACCTTCCCACCGTACTGGGCCAGATCCACCTCGCTCCCATCGATTTTCTTCATTGAGCCCGTCAGCGGTGAAGCCGCCTCGGCCCTCGACACGGCGCAGGCCATCCCTACGCACACGCCCGCCATCACCAGACCACGTGCCACCTGTTCCCAGATCATCAGCTCCGACCTCCGTCGCGGAAACCGCTTTCGCAGCATCAAGCCGCACACTGCGACTCATCCAGCACCGTTCTAGCGCTCCGCGTCTGAAGAGTCAAAGATTCCCCCGCCTCGCCCGCGCCGAGCACCGGCCCTCCGCCCCCTTGCAGGGCACACAAAACGGAGCGAAGGGGGAACCCGGTGCCGATGCGCGGGGCTCTGGAAGCAAGCGCAGCCCGGAGGGCGAAAGCGCCGCGGACATGCAGCGAGCGAAGGGCACGAAGCCCGGAGCGAGCGTCCCGAGCAGCGGCACCGGGCTCCCCCGAGCGGCCCGCGTTAGGCCTGCGGGCCCGCCGCCACCACGTCGGGCCCCGCCGCATCGGCGTAGGCGGCGAAGTTTTCGCGGAATCGCGAGGCAAGCCGACGCGCCTCAGCGTCCCACGCAGCCTCGTGCCGCCACGCCCGTGAAGGAATGAGCAGTTCCGGATTCACTTCGGGCACCGAGGTGACGGCATCCAGCCCGAAGATCGGGTCACGGTGGACAGAAGCGGTGGCAAGGTGTCCGGCGTGGATGGCGTCGATGATGCGGCGGGTCACGGCGAGGTCGATCCGACGCCCTGAACCGTAGCCTCCACCCGTCCACCCGGTGTTGACCAACCAGGCGGCGGCCTGGTGTCGCTCAAGCTTTTCAGCGAGCAGGCGGGCATACACCGTTGGATGCCGCACGAGGAAGGCTGCGCTGAAGCATGCCGAGAAGGCGAGTTGCGGTTCGACGATGCCCATCTCCGTGCCAGCCACACGCGCGGTGTAGCCGGAGAGGAAGTGGTACATCGCCTGCTCAGGCGAGAGGCGGCTGACCGGCGGGAGCACTCCTGAGGCGTCGCACGTGAGAAAGATCACGTTGGAAGGATGGCCCGCGACGCAGGGCACTTGGGCGTTGGCAATGTGCTCAATCGGATAGGCCGCACGTGTGTTTTCCGTGATGGTGCTCGACTCGAAATCGACCAGCCGTGTCGCTTCGTCGTAGACCACGTTCTCAAGCACCGTGCCGAACCGGATGGCATCGTAAATCTCGGGCTCGCGATCGCGGGTCAGGTGGATGCATTTGGCGTAGCATCCTCCCTCGATGTTGAAGATGCCCGAATCGCTCCAACCATGTTCGTCATCGCCGATCAGCTGGCGAGCAGGGTCGGCAGAGAGGGTCGTTTTGCCGGTACCAGAGAGGCCGAAGAAGAGGGCCACGTCGGAGGCTGCGTTGCCGGCCCCCACATTCGCGGAACAGTGCATCGACAACACGCCACGCGCGGGCAAGAGCCAGTGCATGATCGTGAAGACGCCCTTCTTCATCTCGCCGGCATACTCGGTGCCGAGAATCACCCCCTCCCGCCGCTCAAGTGAGAGGTCGATGCTCGTCCGCCCTGTCATCTGGTGGGTCAGCGGATTTGCCGGAAACTGCCCCGCGTTGAAGAGCACATAGTCGGGCGCGCCAAACCGTTCGAGCTCATCGAGCGTGGGCCGGATGAGCATGTTCTGCATGAACAACGCGTGGTAGGCGCGAGCACAGATCACGCGAACTTTAATGCGGCAGGCTGGATCCCAGCCCGCGTAGCCATCAACGACGTAGATTTGATCTCGCGTGTTGAGGTAGTCGATGGCTCGCTGACGATTCAGCAGAAAGGTGTGCTCTTCAATCGGATGATTGACGGGGCCCCACCACACATCGCGTTCACTCTCGGCATGCCGCACCACATGCTTGTCTTTTGGGCTTCGGCCAGTCTTCGCGCCCGATCGGATCGCGATGGCTCCACTGGCCACGATGGCGGCACGCTCGCGACTGACGGCATCTTCATACAGCCGTCCCGGCGGCGCGTTCCTCACCACCACAGGCACATGGATTTCATGCGGGGAGAGATCGACGTGCACGGGCATGTCGCTACCTCAGCGTCATCCAAAAAAGAAACAGCAGCCAACACGATTCAACGGCGGCAGCGATCACAAAGTGGCGGACCACTCGTCCTCGGCTCTGCTGGGCCACCTGCTGGCGGCCGTCATCGCTCGGAGAAGAAGGGGCCGCTTGCTTCATTCATCGCGATCCCGTTGTGGGTCGTCAGCTGGAGCCTGCCTGCAGACGCAACGAGCGTCATGTCGACTCGGCCACGACAAAACGAAACCGATCTCGAAACACATCTTCGAAATCATAGACGTCGTGAAAGTCTTCGCGGCGATCTTTTCGTGTTTTTCGCATTTGACCGATGTCGATCATGTTGAACACGATCTCACCGAGGTCACGGGTGCTGACAACACCCCAGCTGCCGAGGACCGTTTTGGCGAGGTAGCCATACTGATCCAGCGCATAGCGTCGAGCCGCCTCACAGAGTTGCTGGCCGGTCAGGTGCTGCTCAGCCCGCTTCCGCCGCTTGCGGGGGCGACTGCTCGAATCGGACGGGGTGTCTGGGTCAGCCTCACCCGTTTCCTCCCCCATTCCCAGCGTTTCCTGGGCGTAGGTAAGGGCTTCGAGCACAAAGAGATACGCGTCGACGGTGTACCGCTTGTCGCGCTGCACGAGCAGCAGCAGCGGGTGCGTCGGATCAGCCAGTGGCATGGGGAACCTCACAGCATCGGAGCCTGCGAGTATACCCATGTGACATGCACCCACAAACGAAGGGCAAAGGGCCCGCGGATGTCGCCTGGAGGCCCAGGCAAAAACTCACTGTGGTAACGGTTGTGCCGACCCGGTCGTCGGCAGTTCTTCTTTCACAAACGTGTAGCCCAGCGGCGTGAGCGGCCGCGAGAAGTCGCGAATCATGTCGAGCCCTTTGTCGATCAGGCTCGTCTTGGGATCAAACTGGTAGACATCCCGATCTTGCCCGCCCGGCTTGTAGAGCTGCATCGCAAATGGCATCAGGTCACGCGCTTGGAGGATCAACTCCACACGTGAAAAGTTGGCCGCATCGGCCTGCCACCGCGGGATCGCCTCGAGCCACACCTGATCGTTGACACCCGGCGGCGTGATGATGCGCATCGCATAACGCTGTTTGAGCGTTTCGGCTTTCGCACCAAACACAAACGGCAGCGGCCCATCGCTGATCGCTTTCCCCTGCATTTCGGGCGGGAGCACGGTCTCTTTGAGCTGCCGCTCGGTGTGACGGAACTCGTAAATGCTCGTGCCATTGCAGACCCAGTGCTCGCCCGTATCACCAGGGATGGCTTCGTAGCGACGCGTCTCTGGATTCCACTGCCGCGATTCGCGCACGCGGTAGAGTCCCTTGTCTGGAGCGGCATACTTCAGTTCGCCACCGCTTTCAGAAAACGCGAGGCGATCTCCTGCCTCACCGGCGGGGCTCCAGGCGTTGTACTCCCACTTGTAGAAGCGACAGGCCCAGGTTCGCACCGCCGAACTGCGCTGCTCCCACGCCGCCAACAGTCGATCGAGCGCCGCGGCCTCAGCGGCGGTCAACGGAGGCCGGCCTGCGGGCTGCTGCAACGCAGCGGCCACTCGTGGCGCAGCCTCCTGCGCGAGCACCGCCGAAGGCACCAGCGAGCCCACGAACACGCCCAAAGATGCAGCCATCGGGAGAGAGAGTCGTAGGTTCAATCCAGGCATCGGTCACTCCGAAGCAATACCACGAGCGCGGACCCCCGGGGGACCCACGGGAAACGGCGGGACAGTAGCAGCCTCACCGCCCCCCCGCGAGGCCGTTTTCCGGGCACACGTGGCTTCAGCCCTCGAGGCCCGCGGCGGCCCTCAGTTCCGCGAGTTCCCGCTCAAATCCGCCAGAAAGGATCGGAAAACGGCACCAGGTCTTGGGGTCGAGGTTCTCGTCGTCGAGGTGGAACGACGGCGCGTACCGCTCCCGTTTCCACTGATTTCGGCTCCAAAGCCGAAAAAACCGCTCCGTCCACACCGCGAGTTGCCGCGGAGGCTGCTCAGGCACCTCGTTGCACAGGCGGTTCCAGCAGGCGAGCGGCATCTGCTTGTCCCGAATCGCAAACCGCTCGATCAGGTCGAGGATGGCATACGGCATCAGATCGGCCTCGTCGGTCTGGCCTGCGGCCGGCGGGCGGAGTTCGGCGGTTGGCTGCTGCGCTGTGATCGCCTCCAGCGCGGGAAGCGGCCCAAGCCCCTGCGGGCCATGCACCTGCCGCCACACGAGCCACGCCCGCAGGAAGGCTTTGTCGATCCCCGCAATCGGGGCGAGCCCACCCGAGGTATCCCCATCCATCGTGGCGTAGCCCACGGCAGCTTCTGAGCGATTGCTCGTCGAGAGCAGCAAGGCCCCCGACACGTTCGCCAGCATCCATACCCCTGGAGATCGCACCCGAGCTTGGATGTTCTGCAGCGCAAGGTCGTCTTTTTCCCAGGTCAGTGGCCGCCCCAGCGCCGTTTCCACCAACCGCCGATACTGTTGGACGATGGCCTCCACATCAAACTCGTGATACGCCGCCCCGAGACTGCGGGCGAGGGTTTCGGCGGCGTGCCGGGTGACTTCGCCAGAATTGGCCGTCGCCTGGTAGACACAGGTCAGCGACAACCGAATCAGGTCGTTGACCGTAGGCTCTCCCTCGCTCGCCTGCAGGTCGGTCGCCAGCCCAAGCCTGCGAGCCACGGCCGAGGTCCCGAGCTCTGCCGCAGCTAACGTCACGGCGGAGGCCGCGAGGCAGGCCACCGCAGAGGAGTCCGCACCGCCACTGGCAGACACCACGAATCCCCGGGAACGACTTTTCCGCAGGTAGTCGAAGAGGCCCAGCGAGACCGCCCTGGCAAACTCCTCTTCTTTGACAAACGGCCCCGATTCCCAAGCCTCCCGGGCGGGAACCGTGTGACCGGTGCGGGTGGCCCCCGGCACGACGTAGGCCACGTCCACCGGCTCCTCTACCTCGGTCGTCACTCCCCCAGCAAGCCTCGCCTGCGCCAGGCGGCTGACATCGAGATCCACCACACAGTCGGTCAGCAGGCTGTCGCCAAAACTAAATCGGCGCCCCTCGGCCACCATCCGGCCACCCGACGCGACAAGCACACTGCCGTCGTAGACGGACCGGCCTGCCTCGTTGCCGAGCAGGTTTGCGTAGACGTAGGTCACCCCAAAAGCCCGCGAGCCTTCGAGCACAAACCGCCGCCGCACCTCCTCCTTGGCAAAGGCAAAGTGGCTGGCCGATGGATTGAGGATCAGGTCAACGCCACGGGCAGCGAGATCGCTCCCGGGCCGAGATGCCGCCCAGGCGTCTTCACAGATCTCAAAGCCGATCCGCACGCCATCAAGGTCGAAACGCAGGTCGCCAAACGGCACGCGCGTGGGCCCGGCACCGAGTTCGACCTCAAGGGAACCACGCCGACCTTTGGGCCAGGGCCGAAACCAGCGGGGTTCATAGTGAATGCCCTCCCCCGCAAGATGCTGCTTCGCCACAAACCCGGTCACCTGGCCATCGGCGACCAGGCAGACCGCGTCGTAGAGGCCGCTTTCGAACCGCACAGGCAGTCCGATCGCCGCCACGAGCCCACGTGTTTCAGGGAGCACCTCAGCCAACACGCGGAGCGCCATGCGCGGCACGCCCGGCGACTGAAAGGCATCTTCACAGCCGTAACCGCTGATCGCGAGTTCCGGCAGGCAGAGGATCGCCACCTGGCGTTCACGAGCGGCCCGAAGCGCAGCCACGATGCGGTCGCGATTGCCATCCCAGTCGAGCGGTGTCTGGTTGAGGGCAGCGCCCCCCACACGAATCAGCTGCATGGCAGACGGTCGCGCGGCATCGGCGTGGCGGCAGGAACGTCGAGCAGGCAGCGCCTCTCAAACGCAGCCGGTGCGATTACCGCTCTCGCGACTCCTCCAGGTACGTGTAGCCGCCGAGCCCTTCTTCGTAGTACTTCAAGAAACGCCCCGCCTGTCCATCACCGATCCGGCCTTCGCGCACCGCCTGCTCGATCGACTGCCGCAGCCGCTGCACAAGGTGGTTGGCATCAAACTCCACGTAGTTGAGCACTTCGCGGACGGTGTCTCCCTTGATCACCGCGTCGAGCACCACCTCGCCTTTGTCGTCGATACTGACATGGACGGCATTCGTGTCGCCAAAGAGGTTGTGGAGGTCCCCGAGGATCTCCTGGTAGGCACCCAGCAGAAACGCACCAAGGTAGTAGGGGCTCGCGTTGAGCGCGTGCACAGGGAGCGTTCGCTTCACGTCACGGCGGTCGATGAATTGATCAATCTTGCCGTCGGAATCGCAGGTCACATCCCCCAGCACCGCATTTCGTGTCGGTCGCTCGTTGAGCCTGTGAATCGGCATCACAGGAAAAAGCTGCTTGATCGCCCAGCTATCGGGCATCGACTGGAAGAGGCTGAAGTTGCAGAAGTAGGTGTCGGAGAGGGTCGAGGCGAGCCCCTCGAGTTCTTCAGGCACAAACTCAAGCTGCTTCGCAAGCTTCACGATCTTCCGACAGATGGCGAAGTACAGCCCCTCCACCGACGCACGCTGATCAAGCGGCAAGTAGCCCGAAGAGAACAGGCTGATGGCGGTGTCGAGCGCTTGCTGCGCGTCGTGAAAGCTCTCGAGGAGATTGCGGAGATTGATGTTTTGATACGTCACCATGAGGTCGTGCAGCGGTTGCTCCGCATCCGCCGGTGGCTCGACCACCTCAAGATGCCTGCCCTGCTCCGACACGCCCAGCACGCTAAAAACCAGCACGCTGTGGTAGGCCACGATGGCGCGGCCGCTCTCCGAGATGATCGTCGGATGAGGCACGCCCGCCTCATCGCAGGCATTCTTCACCTGATACACAACGTCGTTGGCGTACTCCTGCAGACTGTAGTTGACGCTCGACTCGAAGTTGGTCTGGGAGCCGTCGTAATCAACTCCCAACCCACCCCCGACGTCGAGATACTTCAATCCCGCACCACGACGCGCCAGTTCGGTGTAGACCCTTGCTGCCTCGTTGAGGGCTGCCTTGATGTGACGGATGTTGGTGATCTGGCTGCCTTGATGAAAGTGCAGCAACTGCAAGCAGTCTTCCATGCCCCGTTCGCGGAGCAGGTCGAGGCCCGCGAGGAGTTCGCTTGCCGTGAGCCCAAACTTGCTGCGGAAACCGCCCGACCCCTGCCAGCGGCCTGCGCCACGGGTGGCGAGTTTGGTCCGCATGCCAATCCGCGGACGCACGCCAAGTTTCTCGGCGTGATCCAGAATCAGCTGAAGTTCGCTAAAGCGTTCGACCACGGGGATGATGTGGCGGCCAATCTTGTGGGCCAGCATCATCGTCTCGATAAACTCCGAGTCTTTGAAGCCGTTGCAGATGATGGGCGTGTCGTTGCCTGCGAGCGCCACCACCGCCAGGAGTTCCGGCTTGCTCCCGGCCTCAAGACCGAAGTGGTAGGGGCGACCGTACTCCAGCACCTCCTCCACGACCTGACGCTGCTGGTTGACCTTGATCGGATAGACGCAGCAGTAGTCTCCTCGGTACTCGTTCTCTTGGATCGCCGTGGAGAAGACGCGATGGAGTTGCCCGAGCCGGTCCTGCAGGATGCCCCCAAACCGCAGCAGAATCGGCAGATCGATGCCGCGCATCTCCAGCCGGTCAATCAGCTGCTTGAGATCGATCGCCCGAGTGACCGAACGATCTGGGTGCACCAGCAGATTGCCGTCCCCCCGAATGGAGAAGTAACCATTGCTCCAGCGAGCGATCTCGTAGAGATCTGCGGCGTCGGCAGTGGTCCAGCTTTCAACATCGAGATCAACGGCCATGCGGAGGCTCCAGGGCTAGGCAGAAGGGAGATCTGCCAGATTCTGTCAGTGTATCCACGGAGGTTGCAGGAACCATACGACAGTTGGAACGAGCGATCGGCCGGCACGACCTCCGGGTGGCTCCTGGCTACACACGGGTGCGGCTCCATCCCGGCGTACAGAACAGGGCCGTCAGCACGCCCCCACGCAGCAGCAGATCGACCGCCATCGCATACCAGGCACCGGTCACTCCGAGGCCAAGGCCGTCAAGCGTGCCCAACCCTGCCGGGAGCGGAATCGTGTCCCAGGCCAGGAAGAGAGCCAGCGGCAGCCGCACAAAGACGAGCACCGCCAGATTGACGATCATCGGAGCACGCGTCTGCCCTGCCCCGCGAAGCCCACCCGAGAAGACCATCAACGCGGCGAGGGGTGGTTGGGCAAAAGCCACGATCCGCACCAGGCCAGCCGTGAGAGACGCCACGTCCTGCTGACCGTCGGCGAGGAAAAACGCGGCCAACCGATCCGCCTCGATGCCCAAGACCACCGCCACAGAACTCATCAACAGCGTGCACACGATCGCGGCGAGCCACACGCTGTCACGGGCCCGCCGTTCGTCATGCGCACCGAGAAACTGCCCGGAAAGGGTGGCGGCCGCCACTTGAAAAGCACTCCCCGGCAGAAAGGCCAGGGACTCGATCGTGATCGCCAGTGAGTGTGCTGCGGCGTCCACATCGCCGAGCCGGTTCACAATCGAAAGGAAGCCGAGTTGGCAGATTGCCTGGGCAATCCCATCCCAGCCCGCAGGCATCCCCACGGTGGTCAGTCGTTTCACCAGGGAGAGATCCGGCACCCAATGGTGACCAGCGAGTTGAAGCGGACTTCGGCCACGAAACAAGACATACGCCGTGAGCGCGGCCCCGCAGGACGCACCCGCAAAGGTGCCCCAGGCCAATCCCTGCCAGCCGAGTTCCGGCAGCCCTCCCCACCCCGTCGCCAGCGCCGCGCTGACCACCGCGTTGACGACGTTCACCACCGTCATCACGACCATGCCGGTGGTCATCGCTCCAGCCCCGCGAAGCGCGGCGACCCCAACCTGCGTGAACATCACCGCTGGAAGTGCCGGCAGCACGATCGCCAAGTAGTCGCCCGCGAGTTGGGACGAAACGGCCGGAAGCCCGAGCATCCCCACGAAAGCCCGCCCGCCCAGAGCCGCGACGACCAACACCAAGGCCACCACCGCAGCCCCAACGAGCATCGCCTGAGCCGTCGCACGCGATGCCGAAGGGAGATCACCGCCGCCCACCGCTCGTGCCACAATCGCCGTCACCGACACCGACGCCACGGCAAACAGCACCGGCAGGAAGCCCCAGCAGTAGGCCACGAGGCCGACGGCTGCGAGATACTCCGGCCCTGGGAGGAGATTCCCCGAGAGCCACTTGTCGGTCATCCCCACACCGAGGGCGAGCGTCTGCTCGATCAGCACCGGTAGTGCCAGCACCAACAGCGGCCGCACGATGCCGGGCAGTTTGGCAACGCCACCGCCGCCACTTGCCGCGGTGTCGAGAACGGCGATTGGAGCGTCACCTGCGTTCGCCGCGGGCGCGGATACGAGGGGCGGACTGGAAGGTGATGACATACGCCCTGCCGAAGCAGCACTTGCCAGCGGGTGGAATCAGGCGAACAGGTCCTGAATCACTCGCCCGGCGTTGGCGATCTTCATCGGGCGACCATTCGTGGCCGTGAACGTGGTTTCGAGTGAGATCCCGAGGGACTTCAGCACACTCGCCATCACGTCCTGCGACGAGTAGGGCTCAGTGACGACTTCCTTCCCATCCGAACTGGTCTCACCAACGACCACGCCTCGCCGGAACCCTGCTCCACCAACGACCACGCTCCAGCTGCGAGCCCAATGATCACGGCCGCCATCACCGTTGATGTTCGGCGTGCGGCTGAACTCACCCATCCAGATCACCGCGGTGTCGTCGTAGAGGCCGCGCTGCACGAGGTCCTCGACGAGCGCGCTCATCGCCTTGTCGAGTTCTGGCAGTTTGTTGTCGGCCAGGGTGGGGAAAATCCCTTGATGATTGTCCCAGCCCCCGAGATCCACTTCGACGAAGGGAACTCCCTGCTCAACGAGCCGCCGCGCCATCAGGCAGCCTCGCCCGAAACCGGTGGTGCCATACCGCTCCCGCACCTCTTCCGGCTCCTGATCGACTTTAAAGGCCTGCATCTGATCGCTCGTCATCAGCTTAATGGTGCGATCGAGCACCTTCGCGTGATCGCGAGCCGAACCACCACGCTCCTCACCAATGAATCGCTTTTCAATGGTGGCCAGCATTTCCAATCGCTGGTTGACGCGAGTCTGATCGATCCCCATGTCGAGATTCCGTACGCGGCCGCTGGAATCGACAACAAACGGGGCCCACGTCATCCCCAGGAATCCAGGGCCCACGCTCCCGCCACCCACCGACACGAAGGGGGGAATCTCCAGCGAGGGCACCTGCGCGGCCAGTTCATGGGCGATCACCGCCCCGTAACTTGGGTGCTCGACGTTTGGATTTGGCACGTAGCCGGTGTGCATGTAGTACCGCCCACGCATGTGATCGGCTTCGCGGGTGCTCATCGACCGCACGATCGCCATCTGGTGCATCTGCTGCGCCATCAGCGGCATGTGCTCGCTGATCGCAATTCCATCTGCCGAAGTTGAGATCTGCTTGAACGGGCCGCCGGTTGCAGCCCCTGGCTTGAGATCCCAGATATCCATCGTGCTGGGACCGCCACCCATCCACAGCAGGATCGCGGCCTTGTGCCGCTTTTGCATGTCGGGGGCGTTCGCCAAGAGCGTGTTGGTGAAGGCGGTTGCCGGTGCGGCCAGTGCGGCCGCGCCTGCCAGGTGGCTCATGAAGTGACGGCGATTCATTCCATCTGGAACGGACGTGATTGGCGTGATCGGCATGGTTGCCTCCTCGTATGGCCAATCGGCCTTGCCCGGGGCGGTGGTCAACAGCCCCTGCCGATTGGCGATGTGTGTCGTTGTGCGTGACTGGTGCGATCAGTGGTTGATGATGAATTCGTTTGAGTTGAGCACCGCCCACCAGACATCCTGCAGGGCAGCGGTGACGTCCCCTTCTCGTGCTCCCACGAGTGCGTTGGCCACCGTCACCTCACGCCGCGTGGGCTGTCGTGCCAGGGCCGCGCGGTAGAGCAGGTCGATTTTCTGAGGATTCGACATCGAACTTGTGGCCACAGAGTCGAGAAACCCGCCCTTCCCGGTCTCGGTGGCGGCCTTGATCAGCGGGCCATTGAACATCATCAACACCTGCGGAATGGAGCCGTTAAACGTGGTGGAGTCGGCCCCGTCATCCGTGCCGAAGGCGATCACAAACTGACCGAGCCACTCATCCTTCAGTCGCGCCCGCTCTTCCGCATCCCCCGTGAGGTCGGCCCGCGTGGCCGTCAGCAGTGATTCGTAGAGCTGCTCCGCGGTCATCTGACGGAGATAGAAGTGACTAAACATCGGCCGTTCGCCCATGGCAGGATCGTCGGCGCTGTTGCCGCGCGTCGTGCGACTCGACAGCCCATAGGCCTCCGAGAGCACAATCCATCGCATCAGTTCTTTGGTGTCAAAACTTGCCTCCACCAGGGCTTCGGCGAGCGTGTCGAGCAATTCCGGGTGGGTCGGAGCGTTGTGCTCACCGAGGTCGTCGACGGGCTTGGTAAATCCGTAGCCGAAGAAATGCCCCCAGAGTCGATTGACGATCGCTCGTGAGAGGAGCGGGCTCGCCACCATCATCTCGGCGAGTTCATGCCGCCGATTCACTCCATAGGGTGTGCCGTCTGACATGGTGCCAGGGAGATAGCCACTCTTGGAGATCTCAGCACCGTCAACAAACACCGGGTAGGCGACCTTCGTCAGACCGTTCCGCAGTTCGTAGTAGATCTCAGCCTCTTCAGGATCGCCCCCTTCGCCTGCAAAGTCCTGATCAACGAGTTCGACCGACGAGACGTCGTTGCCCCCGTCAAAGCGGCGGAGGGCCCTCGTCTGTCGGAAGAAGGCGTTGAACTCCCAGAACTGGTTTTGCTTGCCTTTGTTGAAGGGGTGGTTGTGGCACTGCGTGCACTGCACCTGCATCCCGAGAAACACCTGAGCGGTACGAGCAGCCGCCTGGATCCCATTGTCTTCCATCTTGCCGCAGAGGAAGTTCGTCGCGCCGTTGAAGTTGGACGCTCCAGGAGCGTTCGTCCCGCTGGCCGTCACCAACTCGCGGACAAACTCGTCATAGGACGCATTCTTCGAGAGCGCGCGACGCAGGTACTGACGCATGCCTGGCCGGCTCACCATCTCGTTGTCGGTGTCGCGACCAATCAGGATGGTCGTCCAAACATCGGTCCACGAGCGGGCGAACTCATCGACGTATTCGTCGCCCAGGAGCCGATCGACAAGCACCTGCTTCTTGTCGGCCGTGGAATCCTTGGTGAACGCGTCCAACTCGGCCAGCGTGGGAATGCGGCCCACCAGATCGAGATACACCCGACGGCACCACTCACCATCGGTCGCAGCTGCAGAGGGCTCCAGCCGCGCGTCTGCCCAACCTGCACGCAGCGCGTCGTTGATGACACGCACTTCAGGAATGCCAAAGTCGCTGGGGGTTTTCTCAGCGGCCTGCACCGGCAATGCGATCACCCACGCCAAGGCAACGAGGCGAGCCAGCGAGGCAACGCGACACGTCACCCGTCGCGCGCACAAGGTTCTCGACATGGTCCACGCAGCCATTCTCTCCGTCCTCTTCGAACATGCCCTGACACAATGGCATTCTACGCAGAATGGACTTCAGACGCGATTCCACTCCGCCCTCGTGAACTCTATCGTCCGCGCGGGTACGAAGCGAACCCCCCAAACGAGGTCACGCCCTAGAAAGATGCTCTGCCCGCGACGACATCACGTTGCAGCGGCAGCAGGCTCGACCGTCGGAGCGGGTGCCGATGCGACAGATGGTCCCACGAACTCAAGAATCGCCCGAGCACCGGCATCGCCGAGCCGCGGGGTCGCCAACTTGAGGATTCGCGTGTAACCGCCGGGACGATCGGTAAAGCGAGGTGCCACCTTCTCAAACAGGATCCGAGCCGCGTGCTTGTCACCAATCAAGGTGATCACGCGACGACGGGCTGTCACGAGAGGTGCGCGAGCCTGCGACCACTTTCGCCAGGCGTCACTTTCGCGCCACGCCTTCCATGCCGCGGTATCCCTCTCAGCGGGGGCAGCAAAGCCTTCGGCCGCCTGGGATTCGGCAATGCCACGCTTCGCAATCGTGATGCATCGCTCAACGAGCGGACGCACTTCCTTCGCCTTGGCAAGCGTCGTGACGATCCGCCCGGGAACCTTGGGAGCGCCCGGCTCATCGACCTCGAACGTCCCCTCGGTGAGGAACAACGCGGAGGCGAGGTTGCGCAACAGCGCCCTCTGGTGCGATGGACTCCTACCTAGAACACGACCTTTGCGACGATGCCGCATCTCACTGCTCCTCGCGATTCACCGGCTGTTTGGGAGGCCTCAACCAAGAAGCCTCAAACCAAAACGGCCTCGCCTTACTCTCCGATGTTCATTCCCAAGCTGAGCCCGTGCTCAGCAAGTTTTTCTTCAATCTCATGCACGGTGATCTCGGCTGCATTCCGCAACTCATGCAGTTGCTCGCGAGTGCGACCAACCAGATCACGCAGTGTCGAGATCCCTTCCGCCTCAAGGCAGTTCACTGCCCGAGTACCAAGCCCAAGATCGCTCACCAACTGGCCCAAGCGGCTCGACACTGGTGCTTCGATCGCCAAGACATCAACCCCAGACGACGGGAGGTGCACGCCAGGACCAGCTTCACCGTAACCCACGAAAGGATTGAGGTGCTTCCGCAGGATCTTGGCAGCCTCAACAAGCGCCATCTCCGGAGTGACGGTGCCGTCGGTCCAAATCTCGAGCGTGAGCTTGTCGTAGTTGGTCTTCTGGCCGACACGGGTCTCTTCGACTTCGTACCGCACGCGAGTCACTGGGCTGAACACCGCATCCACGGGAACAATCCCAATTTCTTGCGTGTCTGGGCTGTGCTCGGTTGCGGGAACGTACCCACGGCCGTTCTCAACAACCATCTCGATTTCAAAAGGCACGTCATCGGTCAACGTTGCCAACACGAGATCCTTATTGATCACCTCAACCGCTTCATCCGTCTGGATGTCGGCACCGGTCACCGGCCCCTTGGTGCTCTTCTCAACGCGGATGACGCGGGTCGAGTCACTGTGGTTCTTGACCACGAGGCTCTTGATGGCAAGCACGATGTCCGTGACGTCTTCGAGAACACCAGGGATGGTGGTGAATTCGTGCAGCGCGCCACCCACCTTGATCTGCGTGATGGCACTGCCTTCGAGACTCGAGAGCAGGACCCGCCGGAGACTATTGCCCACAGTCGTGCCGAAACCTCGTTCAAAAGGTTCAGCCGTGAAGCGACCGTAGGTGTCGGTGAGGGTCGCTTGATCAGCGGCAACGACGCCGGGAAGCTCCAAACCTCTCCAACGAATGTGCATTGAGATACCTCCTGTGAACGATCGGCCCGCGAGGCCGTGGCGGGATGAGCGGGGATGCTGGCGGGACTTGCGGAAGGACAACGAACAGAGACAAACCTAACCAACGGGAAAAATCACTTCGAGCAAAGCTCGATGATCAGATTGGCCTGCACGGGAATCGAGACGTCGTCTGCCCCTGGGAGGCGATCAACACGCCCCTCGGGCACACCACCATCGACACGAGTCAAAAAGTCCGGCACTTCGCGACGACCTTCAGCGAGCACCGAGTGCACAAGCTGCAGGCTCTTCTTGCGATTCTTCACGCGGATGACGTCACCAGCCTTCACGAGATAGCTGGGGATGTCGACGCGCTGGCCGTTGATCGTGATGTGGCCATGCTGCACCATCTGGCGAGCAGCCGATCGCGAAGCTGCGAAGCCCATGCGATGCACCACGTTGTCGAGCCGTCGCTCGAGAAGCGACATCAGTGCTTCGCCGGTGTTGGTCTTCCCACGCTCCGCACGAGCAAAGTAGGTGCGGAACTGCCGTTCCAGCACACCGTAGTAGTGCTTGACCTTCTGCTTCTCGCGGAGGTGAAGACCGTAGTCGGTCATCTTGGGGCGCCGACGCTGCACCATACCTGGCGGAGTGCTTCGACGCTCAAACGCGCACTTTGGCGTATCGCAACGGCTGCCCTTCAGAAAAAGCTTCAATCCGTCGCGTCGACACAGCCGGCACACCGGCCCTGTGATTCGTCCCATGATTCCTACCGTACCTTGCCTTACAAAGTGAACGTTTTTTCGTGAACAGGCTTCTCATAAGCTTCGGCGACAGGCAACCTTGCCTCGAGCGGGGGCTGGCCATTCCCAGCCGTACCAACGCCGCTTCGCCTTGGCAGCCTCATGCTGCCAGAACCGACAACAAGATGCAGCAACCTAGACGCGACGCTTCTTCGGAGGACGGCAGCCGTTGTGCGGCAGCGGCGTGCAGTCTTCGATGCTCTTGATGTTCATGCCGGCTGCAGTAAGTGCAGTGATCGCGCTCTCGCGGCCGCTCCCCGGCCCGCGAACCTTGACCTCAAGGTCCTTGACACCGAACTTCGCAGCCTTTTCAGCAGCCTGCTGAGCGGCCAACTGACCGGCGAACGGCGTGCCCTTACGGCTACCCTTGAAGCCGCAGGTTCCACCACTCGCCCAGCACAGCGTATCACCTCGAGTGTCGGTGATGGTCACAGTCGTGTTGTTGAAGCTCGCCGAAATATAGGCAATCCCCGCCGACACGCTCTTCTTCTTTGCTTTTGACCCTTTGGCCACGAACGCTCCTCCAAACTTCTCGTCAATTCGCTTCTCTCGTCGCGGCGGCCGCTGCACCCCTTGCAGCATCGGACTGTACCGCTCTGCCGTGCCATTTCTGGCTTATTTTTTCCGGCTTATTTTGTTCTCGCCGCTACTGTCACCCCGCCTCGCACGCCCTGCCTACTCCAGCGAGGACAACCGCGACATCGACCATCCAAGCCAACCACTCGGGGGACTCGCAACGATCAACTGCAACCCGAGCACGGGCAACCCAACCTGAGCTACCACCACTGGGCTGAGAAACCAGGCTACCTCAAGTCCTTCACGCCCTTCTTCCCGGCCACAGTCTTCTTGGGGCCCTTGCGGGTCCGGGCGTTGGTGCGAGTCCTCTGCCCACGGACCGGCAGACCGCGACGGTGACGCAGCCCTCGGTACGACCCAATATCCTTCAACCGGGAAACGTTTTGAGCAACCTGACGCCGCAACTGCCCTTCGCAGACGTAGTCTTTGTCGAGCAACGCAGCCAAGCGAGCGAGTTCATCCTCCTGGAGATCTCGCGCTTGGCCCTGAGGATCGATACCGGCTTTGTGGCAGAGTTCCCGAGAAACCCTCGGCCCAACACCATAAAGGTACTGCAGGGAGTAGACCGTCTTCTTTTCCGACGGAATGTCAACTCCGAGAAGGCGTGGCATAACCGCTCATTCCAGGGTGGCGTGTGGACATCATGCACTCCTAAACGCATGCCAGGAGACGACACTGTTGCAATCCGCACAAACGGACCACAACAGCACGCATCACCGCAGCACGACGCAGAGGTGCCGACCGGCCCCTAGCCTTGTCTTTGCTTATGGCGTGGATTGTCGCAGACGACGAATACGACGCCGCGGCGACGTACGATCTTGCATTTGTCGCAGATACGTTTGACGCTCGCGCGAACCTTCATCATCAACCGCGGACAACCAACCGCGCCTCACAAGGATCGGGATACAACCGGGAGCCCCGGAGTATAGGAGGGCTCACGGTTGCTCCACAAGGGGGTGAAACACATTCCGTGAATTTGGAGCTTTTGGCCCCAGTTTTGGCCAACAAACCGCACTGTTCCGGACGGAGACTGATGCCAGCCAATGCTGTTTGCTGGCAAAAACCTTACCTCTCGAGCGTTTTACTGACGCAGAAAACGCAAAAAAGGCCTCTAGCCTTCGCTGCGGACGACGGGGTCGCTACTCCAACGACTCGCCATCGACCGGAGCTCCAGTGAGCACCACCGGCCCACTTTCGGTGATTGCGATCGTGTGCTCAAAATGCGCGCTTGGCTTACCGTCTACGGTGGACTGCGTCCAGTAATCAGCAAGACCGCGAACCTTTTTTGAGCCCATATTCACCATCGGCTCGACGGCGATCACGAGGCCAGGCTCCAAGGAAAAGTCATGATTCCGCCGATACTGCGGCGTGGAAAAGTTGGGCACCTGCGGATCTTCATGCATGTTACGGCCAATGCCGTGCCCCACGAAGTTCTCCACGACGGAAAAGCCCTGGTCGCGGACGTAGGAGGCCATCTCGGTGGCCACGTCGCTCCAACGGCTCCGCTTCCCCATCAACTCGATGGCCAGCTGCAACACTCCTGAGGTGCAGTCGAGGAGCCTTTGCACATCATCGGCGATCCGCCCTACCGGGTACGTGACGGCGGAGTCGCCGCACCATCCCCCGACACGAGCACCGGTGTCGATACTGACCACATCCCCTTCGTTGAGGACGCGCGACGACGGGATCCCGTGGACGACTTCGTCGTTCACCGACATGCAGCACACCGCGGGAAACGCTGGCTTGCCTGGGCTGGGGTGCGGGACACCCCGAAACAAGGGAATCGCGTCCCGCTCTTGGTAGAACGCGTCGATCTTCTCGTCGATTTCCTGCGTGGTGATGCCCGGCCGCACCAGCGATCTCGCCAGCTGGTGAGCGCCCCAAACAACCAAACCAGCGCGGCGCATTGCCGCGATTTCCCTGGGAGAACGAAGATTCACCACGTGCGTTCACTCGACTATTGTGGACCGGAAGAGCTGTCAGATCCTGTCCTGACATGCATGGGCAGTATAGCAGCGCACGAAGGCCTACCCCTGATCGTCGTCCGCTTGCCTTTGGCGGGCAGCAAAGCCGTCAATCGCAGCCTGCACCCTGCCAAAGATCTCGTCCGCTGACCCGAGGCCATCGATGCTCACCAGTTTCTTCTGCCGGGCGTAGTAGTCGAGCAATGGCGCCGTCTGACGCTCAAAACTCGCGATCCTGCGAGCAAAGATCTCGGGGTCGTCGTCCTCTCGCTTCCGGTGCTGCATCCGCCGCACAAGCTCATCGCGGGGCACCGAAAGTTCGATCACGCCGTCGAGCGTCATGGCCTGCCGCTCAAGAAACTCGTCGAGCGTGGCCGCTTGCCGAAGCGTCCTGGGAAATCCGTCCAGGAGGCACCCGGACCGGCAGTCAGGCCGCATCAATCGCTTGCTGATCATCCCAACGATCAGTTCGTCGGGGACAAGCTGGCCGCTCTCCATGTAACTCGCCGCCTGCTGCCCCTCACGGGACTTGTCCAGGACGGCCTGCCGCAGCATCTCACCGGTGGAGAGATGCGGAATGTCCAGGTACTCCACGAGCCTTTGGCACTGCGTGCCTTTGCCGGCTCCCGGTGGCCCGATTAGGACAATCCGCATGGATAATGGCGCTGCCCACCAACAGGCGAGCAGCACATCAAGGTGAGTTGAGGAACGCAGGCTGCGACGAAGCACTCCGAGTTCATGACGCCGAGACACCTCGGCGATGGTACGGTTCTCAGGACTTCTCCAAGAGACCGCTGTAGTTTCGCATCACGAGATGGCTATCGATTTTCTGCACGAGGTCAAACGCCACGCTCACGGCGATGAGCAGGCCAGTGCCTCCGTAGAAACTCGCAATCTGTGCGGGAATCCCGAGGGCCCCGGCCACGACCGTTGGAATGATCGCTACGAGGGCGAGGAATCCCGCACCGACGTAGGTGATCCGCTCCATCACCCGCTCGAGATAGTCTGCGGTTCGCTTCCCTGGACGATAGCCAGGAATAAACGTACCGAAGTTCTTCAGGTTGTCGGCGATGTCCTTCGGATTGAAGGTGATCGCTGTCCAGAAGTAGCAGAAGAAGTAGATCAGGAGCACGTAGAGCAAGTTGTAGATGAACGACTGCCCACGAGTAAACGAATCGTGCAGCGAGGCGAGCACCTGACTCCCAGGATTCGCGTTGTGCAGATACTGGAAGAGCATCTGCGGAAACAGCAGCAGCGAGCTGGCAAAAATGATCGGCATCACACCGGCCTGGTTGACACGCAGCGGCAGATACTGCCTCGTGCCACCATAGACACGCCGACCGCGAACATGCTTTGCGCTCTGCGTGGGAATGCGTCGCTGACCTTGCGTCATAAAGACCACGCCAGCAACCACTCCGACAAACAGGGCGGCAAGGACGATCAGCGTTTCCACGCCCATCTTGCCGCCACCGCCACCGAGTTCCCAGCTGGTGTCGCTGGTCAACTCGACCAACGCACTCGGCATCGCTGCCAAGATGCCGGCCATGATCAACAGGCTGATGCCGTTGCCGATACCAAACTCATCGATCTGTTCACCAAGCCACATCAGAAAGATTGTGCCTGCGGTCATGGTCATCACGGCGACAAACTGCCACGTGATCGGCAACTGGCCATCGACCAAAAACGCCGAGTCGATCAGCGGCATTTCGCCGATCCGCGTCGAGGCGAGGAACGCCACATACGCCCAACTCTGCACAACGCAGATCACCACAGTTGCATAACGGGTGTACTCGTTGATTTTCTTCCGGCCCCCTTCGCCCTCCTTCTGGAGTCGTTCGAGAGGCGGCCAAACGGTTCCAAGCAACTGGAAAATGATCGAGGCCGAGATGTAGGGCATGATGCCCAGACCGAAAATGGTGGCCTGCGACAGCTGGCTTGCGGAAAACACCGCCACCGTCTTCAGGAGGTCACCCAGTCCACCGGCTTCCTCAGCGAAAGCGGTCATCGCCTGTGGGTCCACGATCGGCAGAGGCACCTGCCAGCCGACGCGGTAGATCGCCAGAAGACCAAGGGTCAGCAGAATCTTCTGCCGAAGTTCTGGGATCGTAAAAATGATGCGGAGTTTCTCGAGCACCAGTCCGCTTCCTCCTGAGGCGTGGGGGCAACCAACGGCGGGAGCCGCGGGAGCCGGTCATCTGCTACCGGACTCGCATGGACCGATAACCTACTCCGCCGCGTCGTTTTTTCGCGATGCCTTTTGTGAAGACTTTTTCACGCCCTTCACGACGGCGGCAGGTCCGGGCAGGTCGGTGACCGTCCCGCCGGCTGCAAGAATCTTTTCCCGGGCCTGACGGCTGAGTTTGTGGGCTGACACCTTCAAGGCGTGAGGCACATCTCCCTGGCCAAGCACCTTGAGTTCATCCCATACGCCACGAGCAAGCCCAGCGGCCTTGAGCGACTCCGGCGTCACCTCGGCTCCGGCAGGGAAAATCTTGGCGATGTCGCCGACATTCACGGCGAACACCGTCCGGGCAAAGCGGTTGTTGAAGCCACGCTTCGGGATCTGCCGAATAATCGGCATCCGCGCGCCCTCAAAGATGGCAGATGCCGACCAACCGGCCAGCTGCCCCTGCCCCTTGTGACCACGGCCCGACGTCTTGCCACGGCCCGACCCGGGACCACGACCAACACGAAGCCGCTTGCGGTTCTTGTGAATCCCTTTGTTGACATCGTCGAGACGCATGGCACCGAGTCCTTCAATAAAACTGAGTAGTCGTTGTTTCGGTCAGAGGCGGCTGTTCGAAGGAAAACCTCCTCAGCATCGCCCTGGAACCGATCGGCGGTTAGCCGAGAGTTACACCGCGAAGCCGCTCGACATCCTCCCGCGTGCGGAGCTGACGCAGGGCATCAATCGCAGCCTTCACCAGATTCAGCGGGTTGGTTGATCCCTGTGCCTTCGTCAGCACGTCTTGGATACCAGCCGCTTCACACACCGCACGGACAGCCGCACCTGCAATCACACCAGTGCCCGCGTTCGCGGGGAGCATGATGACTCGGCTCGTGCCGCTCACGCCGACAACTCGATGCGGGATGGTTCCGTGAGTGACTGGCACCTCGACGAGATTCTTCATCCCGTCCTTAATCGCCTTTTCTACGGCAGGAGGAACCTCGTTGGCCTTACCATACCCCCAGCCCACCTTGCCCTGGCCGTTTCCAACCACGACAAGGCCGGCAAAGCTAAAACGGCGACCGCCTTTGACGACGGCTGCACAACGCCGAACCTTGACGACGTTTTCAGTGAACTCGCCGGTCCGCTGTTCTCTGCCTGAAGACATGATCCCTAACTTCCTCGAAGAAAAATGGGCTGTGATGGGCCGTGATACCCGCGTGGCCTACCGCTGGCGTTTTAGAACTCCAGACCAGCCGCGCGAGCTGCATCTGCAAGAGCAGCCACACGACCGTGATAACGAAAACTTCCGCGATCGAAGCAGACCTGCTTCACGCCCGCCGCCTGGGCACGCTCGGCAACTGCCTTGCCAATCGCTTCAGCTGCAGAACGATTGCCACCGTACGACACCTGCTCCCGCAGCGACTTATCTGCGGTGCTTGCCGAAGCGAGCGTGCGACCGCTGGCGTCGTCGATCACCTGGGCGTAAATGTGCTTGTGCGATCGGAACACCGTCAGCCTTGGCTTCTCAGCAGTGCCCTTAAGCCGCTTGCGAACACGAAAGCGACGGCGCGTCCGCTGGCGAAGGTTCGTTCTTGCGTGGTCCATTCTTTTTCGTTCCCGTCTTCCGTCGTGATTTGTGCGAACAGGCAAAGGGCTTGTCAGCCGCCCCCGACACCTGAGTTTCGTTACTTCGTAACCGCCTTACCTGCCTTACGCCGCACCTGCTCGTTCTCGTACCGGATGCCCTTCCCCTTGTAGGGCTCAGGTTTCCGGAGGGCTCGCACCTCAGCGGCAAACTGACCAACCTGCTGCTTGTCGATCCCCTTGATCGAGATGTGAGTCTGATCAGGGCATGTGACGGTCAGCCCGGCTGGGATTGGCACCTGGAGTTCATTGGCGAAGCCGACGCGGAGCTGCAGCACATTGTTCTGGATGGCTGCGATGTAACCGACGCCCACCACTTCGAGTTTCTTCTCGTAGCCCTTCTCAACGCCCTCGACCATGTTCGCGATCAGCGCCCGAGTCAGACCATGAACGCTCCGCGAAATACGCGTGTCGTCCTGACGGGTCACCCGAACTTCTGCTGCATCAACGTCGACGCGCACGTTTGGGTGCGGCTGAAGCTCAAGCTTGCCGAGTGGACCTTCCACACGCAGCCCAGCCCCCTCCAGTGATGCCTTCACGCCCTTAGGAAGCGGAATCGGCGATTTTCCTACTCGCGACATGACTCGGTCTCTTCTTTTTTCACCAACAGATTGTTCGGAGATGGACGATGCGACGTGCTGCCACCGCAGCAGTCGGCTCTACCACAGCTCAGCCAACACCTCACCACCGAGCTTCTTCTGACGAGCTTCTCGGTCGCTGAGCACCCCACCCGAGGTGGAAACGATTGAAATACCAAGGCCACCGAGCACAGGGCGAAGCCGAGTCGATCGGCTGTACACGCGACGGCCTGGCGAACTCACACGACGGATATGACGGATAACCCGCTCACCGTTGGGGCCATACTTCAGGTCCAACTGCAGCTTTGGCACCGGAGCCGATTCCACCTCACGCCAGTCCCAGATAAAACCTTCTCGTTTGAGCACGTCCGCAACGCCTCGCTTGACCTTGGAGGTCGGCAGTTCGATCACGGCACGCTCGATCCGTACGGCATTGCGGATCCGCGTGAGCATGTCGGCGATGGGATCGGTCATCATGGTCGGGTCGGCCCTCTTAGAGTCACTGTTTCGTGCAATCTGCTGGCGATTCTTCTTGCCAGCGATGGGTTTCTATCTGCTGCACGTCTTGGGGTGCGTTACTTGTTCTGTCCTGCTGCGCGTCGCGCGTACCTACCAACTCGCCTTCTTTACTCCAGGGATGACTCCCTGGTCAGCCATCTTGCGGAAGCAAATACGGCACGTGCCGAACTTCCGATACACGGCCCGAGGCCTGCCGCAAAGCATGCAGCGGCGAACGATCCTGGTGGAAAACTTTGGCGGACGCTTGGCCGCCGCGATCTTTGATTTACTTGCCATCTGTTCCTCGTCGAGTGCGATGCCGGATGTGAACGATGCCTACGCGGCAGCGTCGGCATCACCATCTTTCTTGAGCGGAACGCCCAAGCCCTTCAGGAGTTCACGGGCCGCCGCATCCGTCTTCGCTGTCGTCACGATCGTGATGTTCATACCCTGCGGCCGCGTCACGCGGTCTGGGTTGATCTCTGCAAACACCATCTGTTCCGAGAGCCCCAGGCTGTAGTTGCCGTTGCCGTCGAAAGCTGTCGATGAAAGACCTCGGAAGTCACGCACTCGAGGTAACGCAATCGAAACGAGTCGATCGAGAAACTCCCACATGCGACGACCGCGGAGCGTCACCTTACAACCGATTGGCAGGTTCTCGCGAAGCTTGAAACCCGAGACGGCGACGCGCGACAGGGTCGCGATCGGCTTCTGCCCGGTGATCGTGGCCATCGAGGAGATCGCTTCGTCGAGAAACTTCTTCTCGGTGATGGCGACACCCACGCCCATATTCACGACGATCTTCTCGAGCCCGGGAATCGCGTGCGGATTCATCGCACCCAGCTTTTCCACGAGGGCCGGACGAACTACGTCGCGGTAGTGCTCAAGCAAACGCGGTGTACCCGCATCTGCCTCGCTCGTCGCTTCGCTTTGCTTCTTCGCCATCAGTCCCGCTGCCTTCCTCTTCTCGCTGCCACTCACCGTGCCAGCGTGCTTACCTGATTTTGCCTGTCAAACGTCTACCGGGCATTTCATGCCCAAGCCGGCTTATTTCTTTCCAGCGCCGCTTTCTGCGGCCCGCCGAGCACGCAGCACACCAGCCTCAGCTCCGCACTTGCGGCAGAACCGGACCTTGCCACCATCCTCGGCAAGTCGCTTGCCGATACGCGTGGGCTGACCACACGAGGGGCACACGAGCTGCACGTTGGACGCGTCAATCGGCATCTCCTTACTGAGACGGCCGCCCTGCGGATTCTTTTGGCTTCGTCGCATGTGACGGTAGACGCGATTCACGCCTTCCACCACGATCTTTCCCTTTTGAGGGAGCACGACCAGCACCTTTGCGCGAGTCCCCCGCGCGTTGCCTGTTCGAACTTCGACGGTGTCGCCAGATTTGATCAGCACTAGATCACCTCACTTGCCAAGCTGACGATTTTCATGAAGTTTCGCTCTCGCAACTCACGAGCGACGGCACCAAAAATACGGGTGCCCTTCGGATTTTTGTCGTTGTCGACGATCACACACGCATTGCTGTCGAAGCGGACGTAGCTGCCGTCGAGCCGTCGCGTCGGCTTTTTGCACCGCACGATGACCGCCTTCACGACTGCCTTCTTCTTCACGTCACTCCCTGGAATGACGCTCTTCACACTGCAAATGATGACGTCGCCAAGACCCGCGGTCCGCTTACGACTGCCGCCGAGCACCTTGAAGCACATGACTTCCTTGGCGCCGGTGTTGTCCGCGACCGTCAGTCGCGATTGCATCTGGATCATTGCCTGTACCTGCCTTCACTCACGGTCTTGCCATAACCCGCCGTCACGGCGAGGCTGCTCACTCGCCCACATCTGCCTGAACAGCCCTACTCGGCACCGCTCGCCTGGTCAGCCTTCGTTGTGTCATTCGACGCTGCAGAAGCCTGTTCTGGCCGAGCTGACAACTCTGCCTCCTCAGCCTTCGCAGCCCCTTCACGGAGCCGGGTAGCGCGGGCACCACTCCGCAGCGACGCAACGTCGACTGCCGTGCTCTTGGCAACCACCCGCACGAGCTCCCACCGCTTCAGCCGACTGCGAGGGCGGCACTCCACGATTTCGACCGTATCGCCTGCGCCCGACTCGTTGTTCTCGTCGTGCACATGGCAGACCGTGCGACGATGCAAGATCTTGCCGTACTTGCCGTGACGCACCACGCGTGGCACCTCAACCCGTCGGGTCTTGGCCGCAGAGGCACTTGTCACTGTTCCTGTCACCACCCGCTTGGGCATCGACTGTCTCCTGCTCGTCTGGTTCTGTATTTGCAGTTTCGAGTTTGCGTTGGAAGCTTCGAACGACCTCAGCTAGTCGCCTCACCCGATGCAGCCGCGGCTGCCTTTCCACGCTCAGCAAGCACCGTCTGACAACGGGCGATTGTCTTGCGGCTCTTCCGCACCTCTGTCGGCGAGGCAAGCTTTTCGGTTTGCGCCTGCAACCGAAGTTTGAACAGCGATTCTGCAGCGTCTTTCCAGACGGCCTTCACCTGCTCGTCACTCATCTCGCGAAGTTCATTCGCTTTCGTCATCACTCAGGCCTTTACTCGTGTCAGTCGTCGACCGCTTTGATCATCCACCGCAACGCACCCGCTCACCACCGAACCCGAACTGGGTCCGGCCGCTTACAGCCCTCGCCGCTTCACCATCCGAACCCGAACGGGCATTTTGTGCGCGAGACGCCGCAGACAGATCCTGGCTGCGTCCTCACTCACTCCACCGATCTCGAAAAGCACCGTTCCGGGCTTGACAACGGCCGCCCAGTATTCCGGCTCACCTTTTCCCTTACCCATTCGTGTCTCGAGTGGTATCGAGGTCACCGAACGGTGCGGGAAGATGCGGATATAGAGCCGACCTTCGTTTCGGATGTACTGCTGCGCTGCAATACGACCAGCTTCGATCGTTTGCGCGGAGATCCACCCGGGTTGTTCTGCTTGCAAGCCGAAATCACCAAAGACGACAGTGTTGCCACGAGTGGCCTCACCTCTTATACGTCCTCTTTGGCTTTTTCGATGCTTGACCCTCTTGGGCATCAACGCCATCGGTCTCGTCCTCGTATGTACCCTGGTTGACCCACACTTGAACGCCAATGTTGCCCTGCGGAGTGGAAGCCTCGCAGAAGCCGTAATCGATCTTTGCTCGAAGCGTCGAAAGCGGCATCGATCCTGAAATCGCCTTCTCGCATCGCGACATCTCGGCACCACCGAGTCGACCGGAAAGCTGGATCTTCACACCCTTTGCACCAGCGTCCATCGTGGTTTCCATCGAACGCTTCATCGTCCGACGGAAGCTGGCACGCTTGGCAAGTTGATCCGCAATATCTTCCGCCACAAGCTGCGCCTGAATCTCAGGACGCGAAACTTCCTCGACTTTGAGATTCACTCGACGGCCGAGGAGTTCTTGCAGTTCGTCCTGAAGACGATCCACTTCCTGGCCCTTGCGGCCGATAATCACACCCGGCCGAGCCGTGTGAAGGATGATCTTCACCTCGTCGCGAGTCCGTTCGATCTCGACCTTCGGAATGGCGGCACTACGATACTTTGTCTTAACGAACTTTCTGACGCGGAAATCCTCTAGAAGTAGTGATTTAAACTCCTTCTTGGTCGCGTACCATCGGCTCTTCCAAGGCTCCATGACGCCGGTGCGGAAACCGACGGGATTTACCTTTTGACCCATGTTCGTGCCTCAGCCTTTATTCAAACGTCTGTGTACGTGTCTGGTCCTAACCGACCGAATCAAGCGAAATCTTGATGTGCGACATCCGCCGCTTGATGGAAAACGCCATGCCACGGGCCCGAGGACGAATCCGCTTGAACATTGGCCCTTCGTCGATGCGTGCATCAACAACCACAAGGTCATCGACGCCAACCGCCTGCTGATGCTCCGCATTACCGAGAGCACTACGAATCCCCTTCTCAAGCATTCGGGCGCCACGCTGCGGCTGAAACTTCAGAATATCGAGCGCCTCGTCCGCAAACTTCCCACGCACCAGGTCAGCCAACGGCCGAACTTTTTGTGCTGAAATGCGAGCGAACCTGTGTGTTGCAGTGAAAGCCATTTTTTCGTTCCGGATTGCAAGCCCTAGTGGCAAGCGTGGACTACTTCCCACCCTTACCGCCGTGTCCTCTGAACTGCCGTGTTGGCGAGAACTCGCCGAGCTTGTGACCGACCATATCCTCAGTCACGTAAACCTTGATGTGCTGCTTCCCGTTGTGGACAATAAACGTCAGGCCAACAAACTCTGGCACGATTGTGCACGAACGTGACCAGGTCTTGATCGGATCCCGAGCACCGCTCTCAAGCTGCGCCTCGGCCTTTCCGTAGAGCCTGGGATCAACATAAGGGCCTTTTTTTGAACTGCGTCCCATCGCGAACTCGTTCCTGTCTCTCGTTTCGCACGCCGGCTACCAATTCGCCCGCGT
This sequence comes from Planctomycetota bacterium, assembly GCA_029978905.1. Classification (GTDB taxonomy): domain Bacteria; phylum Planctomycetota; class Planctomycetia; order Pirellulales; family UBA1268; genus M30B53. The sequence goes on along the minus strand of JAPOIM010000014.1, from coordinate 11 downwards.
GCTACTTCCTC
>JAPOIM010000149.1 GCA_029978905.1 Planctomycetota bacterium | reverse complement strand
CGCGGTCGGTCGAGCGCACGAGTCCGCGTGCGGCGGTGACGCCGCGTCTCGCGACGCCGCCGCGACTCGAGGGATCGGGAGACGGCCCGTCTGACGACCGCGCGCCGAGTCGATCGTCGTCGCCGCGCCCGGCGCGCCCTCCCGGCAGCGTAGCCGGACCTTTTCGCGAGCTCGGATTGGGAAGAACCGCTGAAGTCGGTTCAAGCGAGTCACTGCCAAGCCCCTCGGAGCGAGCCGGCTCTTCGCTAGTAGGTGGGGTGGTGTCCATAAGCCTCAGCGTTGTTGATGCCCGCCCTACAGCGTACTCCCCGCCACCGCGGAAATCGAATGGCTGAACCAAAAACTGACCACAGCCAGCAGTTCACGCCACCATCCGATCACCACGACCGACGCGACTGGTAAAGCCAGCGAAGCGGACCTGAACCATCCATTTTTACCCGGTCGCCACCCTCCCGCCATGAGACAGATCCCGTCCCAGAGAATCGCAAGCGCGAGTGACAACAGAGCCACGGCAATCGCCCCTTGCCAGCCAAGCACGGCGCCCGAGGCCGCCCCAGCCGCCCGCCACACCCAGGCAGACCCAGTCGCGGCCACCGCAGACCCGGGAATCGCCCCCGCGAGCCAACCCACGCCCGCCCCCACAGCCGCGGTGGCCACCGCTGAAGCCACGGCCGTCCAGAGCGTCTCCCCCCCGGACGCTGCGAGATTTCCGGCGAGCCCAAGCGGCAACAGTCCTGGCATCACCACCCCCGGTAGGGCGAGCAACGTGATGACCACGAGCAGGCCGGCACGGCTCGGGCGGTAGGCGTCGATCGAGAACAGGCTCCACACCACGAGCGTCGCGAGCACCGCCACGTGCCACGCGAACATCCCCATCACCCGCCACGAGGCGTGCATAAACACGAGATCCGGCCCATCGGGGTAGCCAACGGCCCCGCCGGGCAGGTTGCCGCCATTGGTGGCCAGTTCTCGGGTGGCAAGCAGCATCACCCCAGTCGCCATGATTGCCTCCACCACCGGATACCTCGCGGAAATCCAGCCTCGGCAGGCGTAGCACCGCCCGCCAAGCAGCAGCCAGCCGAGCACCGGCACATTGTCGCGGCCGCGGATCATCGTGCCGCAGCGGGGGCAGTGCGACCGCCGCCCCACCACCGAGCCGCCCCGCGGCACGCGGTAGGCAACCACGTTTAAAAAGCTGCCAAACAGCCCTCCTAAAAGAAGGAAAAAGAGGGCTGGCACCAGCCGCTCCGCCCAAAACAAGGGGTCGGAAAGCGCGTCCGATAGCGCGTCGAAGGCCTGCTCAAGCATCTGCGGCCCGCTCCCCTGACTTGTGGTGGAATCCTCTGTGCCTTGCCCCACGGAGTCTGTAGGGTGATCGCATGAAACCGGTCGCACAAGTCGCCCCCTCTGCCCCGCCGACGGGCGATCTTTTGGCATCAGGGCCGGCCACCGACCTCCCGACCGCAGACGCGGACGAAGGAAGCCGCCGAATCCCCGCCTGGGCCTCACTGGCCCTCCGGATTGCCGCGACCTCCGCTCTGGTCTGGCTCGTTCTTCGCAACATTGACTGGACAGAGCTCGGAAGCGTCTTCCGCAGCCTCGATGGGCGGTGGTTGATTGGCGGGATGCTCGTGGCCGTGGCCGCACACTCCCTGGCTGGCGTCCGGTGGGCGGGCCTGGCTCGCCCCATCGGCTTCCACTTTTCCACATTCAGCTTCGTGCGGCGTTTTTTTGAGGGGGTGTTCTTTAGCCTCTGCCTCCCCACCTCCATCGGTGGCGACGTGGTGAAAGCCTATCGGCTCGCCCCCACGTCGAGCGGACGCCTCCTCGCCGCCTGCACCGTGCTCGCCGATCGGCTCACCGGCCTCTCCGCCCTGGCCGTCCTGGCCGCCACGACCCTGATCGCGTACCAGTTCGACCTCGGCCTCCCCGCCTCAATCGGGGTCGCCGCCCTGCTTGTGGCCTTCGTCACCGGGGGCCTGATTCTGTCGGTCGGCTCGCTCGACTGGCTGCTTTCCAGAGCCCCCTTGCTCCACGCTGCCCGCAGCTTCGTCGCCAAACTCCTCCCCTACCAGCAGCGTCCGGGCCTCCTCGCCCGCGCCGTCGGCTGGAGCATGCTGATCCAAGTCGGCTTTGTGTGCTGCGTGATGCTGATGGCTCGCGGCATGTCGCTTCCCGTGCCGACTCAAGCCTGGTTCTACGCCGTGCCCCTGGTGTCCCTGGCCACGGTGCTCCCCATCAGCATCAGCGGCGTGGGGATCCGCGAGGTCGGCTTTGTGCACCTGCTCGCCGAATACGGCGTCACCGAAGAGCAAGCCGTGGCCCTCGGCATGCTCTGGTTCATGGCCCAGGTCGGCAATGGCATGCTCGGAGGCGTGTCGTTCCTTCTCGACCGCGGCCAGGCAGCGGGCAGTTAGAACGCCAAGCCTTCCCGACAACCGCCACGCTCACTGGCCGTCCGACTGCGCACCCGCACCGTCTGCCGCAACGTGCCGCCGCACTCGACCCGCTGACTATACGATCATCGCCTCTCCCTGCGCTCCCGGCGCTACGATGACAACAACAACCAGCCGCCAACCGATTTCACAGCACTCGTACGCTTTGCTACAGTGCGGAGACGCAGTATTTCCAAACGGTCCAGGAAACAACCATACGTCCCAAGTCCGCAAAAACCTTCACCGCAACGAGGTAGCTACCCAAAAAATGAGTAAAGAAACCGCGAAATAAGCACCCTAAAACAGACGCGATCCAACGGCAGAGGCTACAACGCATCG
>JAPOIM010000148.1 GCA_029978905.1 Planctomycetota bacterium | reverse complement strand
GCTGAAGCCGGTAAGCATCCGGCGAGCACCGCAGGGGTGTCGTTTTTCAAGCGGCGCGGCTGATCGCGTTTGCTGGCCGCCAGTTCCACGGCAGCAACTCGTCGAGCTTCGATGCCGGATGCCCGGCGATGCGCGCGAGCACATCGGCCAGCCACGCCTGCGGGTCGATATCGTTCATCTTCGCCGTGACGATCAGGCTGTACATGGCGGCGGCGCGCATCCCGCCGCGATCAGAGCCAGCGAACAGCCATGACTTGCGTCCGAGTGCAATTCCCCTCAGCCCGCGCTCGGCTGCATTATTGCTCATGCAGACGCGGCCGTCGTCGAGGAAGCGCGTGAAGGCGGACCAGCGCTTCAGCATGTAGTCCATTGCCTTGGCGACATCGTTGCCGCGCGGCAGCTTCGGCCGCTCGGCCCGCATCCAGGCTTCGAGTTCGTCGACCGGCGTCCGGCTCAACTCCTGGCGAACAGCGCGACGCTCGTCGGCGCTCTTGCCGTTGATGCTGCGCTCGATCTCGAACAGCCGATCCATGCGCCGCACGGCCTCCAGCGCCAGCGGCGAGATCGGCGCCGATGCTTTCCCTTCGGCCTTGCGCCGCGCGCTGGCCTCGATGTCGGCGAGCGCAAAGAACGGCCGACGCGCGTGCGCCCAGCAGGCGGCCTCCAGGATCGGTCCCGGCGTGCGGCCGGCTTCGTAGAGCTTGTTGTACCCGCCGTAGGCATCGGCCTGCAGCACGCCCGACCATTTTGCGAGATGCACTCGCGGATGCTCGCCGCCTCGGTCGCGCGAGTAATAGAACATGGCCGCTGGCGGAGCCTGTCCTGCAAACGGCCGATCGTCGCGCACATAGACCCAACATCGCCCGATATCGGTCTTGCCCTTGGCCAACACGGGCACGGTCGTGTCGTCGCCGTGCAGTCGCTGGGCGGCGAAGACGTGGGCCTCGACCCGCCGCAGCAGCGGCTCCAGAACCGCGCAGCCGGCGCCGACCTGATCGGCGAGCGTCGACAGGGCGAGCGGCACACCCTCGCGGCCATAGCGCTCGGCCTGACGGTTCAGCGGCAGATGCTGGCCGAACTTCTCGAACAGCAGCATTGCCATCAGGTTCGGGCCGGCCCAGCCGCGCGGCGTGACGTGGAACGGCGCCGGCGGCTCGCTAATCCTCTCGCAGTCCCGGCATGTCATCTTCTCGCGCACGTGCTGGATGACCTTCCACTGGCGCGGGATCACCTCCAGCGTCTCGGTGACGGTCTCGCCGAGCTTGCGCAGGCGCGAGCCGCCACAGCAGTCGCAGGTGGTCGGCGACGGAACGACGATACGCTCGCGCGGCAGGTGCGAGGGGAACGGCTGGCGGGACGGGCGCCTGCGCGTGAACGGCGCGACGTTTGTCGTCTTTGCGGCGGCACTCTCGGCGGCGATCTCGTCCTCGGTGGCGGTCGCTTCCAGCTCTTCGAGCTCCAGCTCCATCTGGTCGAGAAGGCGTGCGGTGCGCTCCGAGCGCGGCCCGTAGATCTGCCGCCTGAGCTTGGCGATCTCGAGGTTCTGACGTGCGATCGTCGCCGCGTCGTCGGCCAACTGGGCGCGGGCCAGCGCCAACTCGGCATCGGCCAGCGCGGCACGGGCGTCCGCGGCCGCCAGTGCCGCTCTCAGCATCTCGATGTCGGACGACGAATCCATGCCATGAGGGAATCACAGACCGCGACCCGCCGCTTGCACAAAGCGCAACTACCCAGCACGTTCCGGACGGAATGTGTGCACCGGGTTACGCCAGTCGATCCCGTCCAGCATGTAGGCTAGCTGCGCGGATGATATCGATACGCTACCCCTGGCGGTCGCCGGCCAGATGAACCTGCCCCGCTCCAATCTTTTGGCGTAGAGCGACAGCCCGAGTCCGTCATGCCAGAGGATCTTGATCAGGTCGCCACGCGCTCCGCGAAACACGAAGAGATCGCCAGCGAATGGATCACGGCCAAGCGTCTCCTGCACCTGCAGCGCCAGCCCGTTCATACCGCGCCGCATGTCGGTGCGCCCGACCGAGAGCCACACGCGCACGCCAGAAGGAACCGGGATCATCGCTTCCTCAGCACGTCGAGAACGCGCTTCAAGGCACGGCCGTCGAAGCTCGATCCGACGCGGATGCGGCAATCGACGCCGACCTCGATCTCGATGGTGTCCGAATGAGCGGGCTTCGGTCGCGTGGCGCCCTCTCGCTCCGGCTCTGAGGTGATCGTCACAGGAACGAGCCCGCACGACGACGATCCTGGGGGCGACGAACCCGACTTCTCCGCCAGCCGGCGCCAGCGGAAGACCTGGTTGGCATTGACGTCGTACTGCCGTGCCACGATCGAGACCGACGATCCAGGCAGGTACGTCGCCGCCACGATCTCGCGCTTCAGCGCCGCTGGCCAGCGCTTGTTCCGACGTCGCTTCGGGCCATTTGTGTCCACATCAGGCATTGTGGGCACTTCCTCACACCACGTTGATCCTCGTCAGCGCGGCAGACTCCATCATCGAACCAGGCTCGACAAGGCGGTGCTCACCGGAGGAAGACGGTGGATCTGCGCGGGAACGTCATCACCTGCCAGAATGTCTCGGCGGTGGCCACCGCGATGAATGGCCGCCCCCATCTGTCGGGGAACATCAATGCGGGTATCGAGAAGGCTCGCATTCACGCGGCGACCCACTGGCGCCACAGGCCCGCATGCGCGGGCTGCCCGATGCTGCATCTGTGTCGGGGCTCCTGCATGTATCTGGAAGGTGAGAACTGGCATGCCTCCTGCGACAACGCCTACTCGAACGCGGTTCCGTTGTTCGCCATGGCGTTTCAAGTGCTGACCGG
>JAPOIM010000147.1 GCA_029978905.1 Planctomycetota bacterium | reverse complement strand
CCATCAACTGGACAATCTCACGTTGATCGTCGACGCAAATCAGTTTCAGGCCATGGGTCGAACTGAGGATGTCCTTGGACTGGAACCATTACTGGCCAAACTTCACTCTTTCGGCTGGAATGCCGTTGAGTGCCTCGGCCATGATATCGGCTTGCTCGAAAGCGCTCTCACAGCACTCGGAACCCAATCGCGTAAGCCCGCCGCTCTCGTCGCTCGCACGACCAAAGGACACGGAGTGTCGTTCATGACGGGCGACAATAGCTGGCACTATCGACGCCTGACGGAGGAAATTTATGGCAAGGCCGTCGCGGAGCTAGGCGATGCGTGAACGGCTCTCCGAACTGCTCGTGAGCACGGCAAGCGACGACGAGCAGTTCCTCGTCCTTTCCGGCGATCATGGCTACTCGCTTTTTGACGCCCTGCGCAGTGACCACCCTTCTCGCTTCATCAATGTAGGTGTGGCTGAGCAAAACATGATCGGTCTCGCCGCAGGGTTGGTGCGCACTGGGTTTCGCCCGTGTGTCTATGGGCTGGCTGCGTTCGTTCCAATACGCGTACTCGAGCAAATAAAGCTCGACCTCTGTTTTTCGCGATTGCCCGTCATACTGCTCGGAGACGGGGCTGGCCTGGTTTATTCGACACTGGGAGTTTCGCACCAGTGCGGTGAAGACATCGCATGCTTGCGGTCTCTGCCCAATATTGCGATCTACTCGCCTTGCGACGAGCACGAACTCGTGGCGTGCTGGACCGAAGCACGTCGGTCCGATGTGCCGAGCTATATCCGCCTCGGAAAAGCCGACAGGCCCCCCGTGCACGGCGGTTCGCCCGGCGACACATCGCCTCTTTTCACCTCCGGCCACGAGATCCGGCCAGGCGATGCGGTAGTGGTAAGCACCGGCTCGATGGTCAGCGTTTGCACCGACTGGTGCCGCTCGCACGGCGTGTCGTGCATCTCGGTTCCACGACTCAAGCCGTTCCCGACAGGCCTGATAGCCCTTCTCGAGCCCTCACGTCACGTGGTCGTGGTCGAGGAACATTGCCGCACGGGAGGATTGTGGAGTGCTCTTGTCGAGTATCGCGAAGCGATGAGAACGGACGGGCGTTCTTCGGCGCGAATCACGTCCGTGTCACTGCGAAATGAATTCACCCACACGTGCGGCAGCTACCAGCATGCACTGAGCGAACACGACATGGGTGACGAAAGGGTGCGAGAACGGCTTCGCGCCAGCGTTTTTGAGACGGCCTGATGAGCGGATCCATATTTCCTTAGCTGCCGGCAGATTCCGGCCAACTCACGATCGCTCTATTACTCAGTAAAGGCCAATTCGCCGTGAAAAGGACGAAAGGAAACACGCCCGCTCCTCGAGAGACTGGCCGAAACGATTCAATTTCTCCGGAACACGACACGGCAGGCGGAAGGGGCAGCCCTCGCTTGCCACTGTCAGCACTCGACCTGACGTTTGCAGCGATTCTGATCGCGGGATGCTTCCTGGCGTTTTGCAACGCCCATGGCATATGGTCGTTCGCCGACTGGATGAGACCAACCGGCTACACCGAGAACCCCGAGAATGCGGACGTTCTCTGGAGCTTCGCCAGCCTCAGAGCCGGAGCCGAAGGGCATGCTGTCCCATTCGCATGGAAACGCGTTCCTGAACTTGGCGCTCCATACGATGCGAACTGGAATGACTGGCCGTGGATTGAAGAACCTCTATCCGCTTTGTTGGCAGCATGCGCCAGCGTTCTTGGCTCGTTTGCTGGCCTCAACGTTGGATTGCTAGTCGGGCATTTCCTCGCTGCCATCACGTTCTACGCTGTGGCTCGGGCTCTCGCCTGCCGGCCTTTGTGGGCGGCCGTTGGCGGGCTTGCTTTCGGCATTTCCCCCTACGTGTTTGCGCAATCACCACATCACATAACCGTCTCCTATGCCTGGCATATTCCGCTCTTCCTGCTTGTCTGGAGGTGGGTTTCGACCGAGCCCGGCATCGAGCCGCGATCACGTCGCTGGTGGCAGGCCTGTGGCATCGGAGCCATCGCTGGCGTCCAAAACATCTACTACACAAATATTCTCTGCCAGTTGACACTGCTTGGCAGCGTGATCCAGTACATCCGCAACCGCTACCGGCCCGCGCTGCTCTCCGCACTGGCCGTGATCGGCACTGCCGCCATCGCCTTCGCCCTGATGAATCTCGATACGTGGACGTACAAACTCGTCCATGGGCCGAACGAGGGTGCTCTCGTCCGGGAATACAAGTGGCTCGAGATCTACGGCCTCAAGATCAAGGATCTTTTTGTCCCGCCGGTCACTCACCGCTCCGAAACGCTTGCCAACTTCTCGAAGGCCCACCGGCAAGCCGCACCGCTTCTCGACGAGGGCGCCTCCTACCAGGGCATCGTGGGCCTCGCCTGCCTGCTCTGGCTCACGGGCACGGCCGTCTCCTGCATGATCCGCGGCCGTGAAAAGGACGTGCCGATCGAGGCCTGGTGGGTGCTCTGGATCGTGCTCATGTTTACAACTGGCGGCATCAACGCCGTCATCGCGGCGACGACCGGATTCACGATGTTCCGCGGCGGCTGTCGCTACAGCATCGTGATCCTCGCCATCACGCTCCTCTGGGCCGCGCGGCGACTCTCAGAGATGCAGGGAGACGCGGAGCGGAAGCATTCCGCAGGCAGGATCGACTGGCGATGGCTCACGGCCGCTGCGATCGCCTGCCTCGTCATCCTATGGGACCAGGTGCCGCGGCCGCCTACTGCCGAAGTGCGGGCCACGATCGATCGACAGGTGGCTTCCGATCGTGAGTTCACCGAGAAGATGGAAGCGTCGCTGCCGCAGGGCGCGATGGTCTTCCAGTTACCCGTCATGGAATTCCCCGAGTCGCCGATTCC
>JAPOIM010000146.1 GCA_029978905.1 Planctomycetota bacterium | reverse complement strand
CCCGTTAAAGTAACTCATCTCGTTAAAGCAGCCGTTGAGACCACCCTCAGCCGACGCACCGTTGTCGCCAACGATGTAGTAGATGATCGTATCGTCAAGGATTTGCAGTTTTTCCAGGGTGTCAACGATGCGACCGACGTGGTGATCGGCATACTCAAGGAAGCCCGCATAGACCTACATCTCGCGAGAAAGAACTGGCTTAAAGCTGTCGGGAACGTCGCTCCAGCGAGGCACTTCCGCGTTCAGCGCCGTCAGCTCACAGTCCGCGGGGATCACTCCCAACTGTTTCTGCTTGGCGAAGATTTCCTCGCGAATAGCGTCGTAGCCTTGGTCAAACTTGCCAGCGTATTTGTCGGCCCATTCCTTTGGCACGTGGTGCGGGGCGTGGGTGGCGCCTGGAGCGAAGTACATAAAGAACGGTCGATCAGCTGCAAGCGATTTTTGTTGCCCAATCCACTTGATGGCTTTTGTTGTCATGTCGTCCATGAAGTGGTAGCCCTGTTCGGGCGACTTCTTGTTTTCCACAGGCGTGGTTCCCTCGTAGAGCGTGGGATACCACTGATTCGCCTCGCCCCCAATGAACCCGTAGAAGTACTCAAACCCACCGCCGCCGGTTGGCCAGGCATCAAATGGCCCAACTGGGCTTGCCTGCCACACGGGAACTTCATGGCACTTGCCAAACTGCGCGGTGCTGTAACCGTTGAGCTTCAGCGTCATCGCCAACGGCGCCATTGAGTTCGGCAGCACGGAACTGTAACCAGGCGCGCCTGTGGCGAGTTCTGTGATCGCAGCCATTCCCGCGGAATGGTGATTGCGGCCCGTCAGAAGGGCTTGCCGCGTCGGCGAACAGAGCGCTGTCGTGTGGAAGCGGTTGTACTTCAACCCATTTTTTGCCAGCCGTTCGAGCGTCGGTGTGTGGCACGGGCCACCAAATGCACTCGAGGCCCCAAACCCAACATCGTCGAGGAGCACGACGAGCACGTTGGGGGCACCCTCTGGCGGGAGGAGTCGAGGTATCTCAGGAAACACTGCGTCGGGGCTTTTGGCATCAAACACGACAGACGGAGGACTCACCGTATTTGACATCGGGAGAACAGCACGACTGGCAATGTCATTAGCACGAGCAGTGCCCGCCTGCACGAAGAACGCAGCCAGCACGCAGGCCACCACACGCCCATCTTTCAGCATTCGCTGCATCCACCGCGAACTGCGAGACATCTCCCCAAAAAGCATCGTTCGTGTCTCCTGCCTGCAGATCCGATCACCATCTCCGGCCAACAGACAACAGTTTTCTTTGCAGACACGCCCCGCACTATGCAAAATGCGCAGAACGGGGACGGGAGTATTCGACCCACGACGTGGGGTGCCTTGATCATGCCTCAGCAAGATGCCAACCAATCGGCAGACGCGGACCTTCAGCCGTCTGTGTTGGCCGGTCGTGTGCAGTCCGGCGACCCCGCGGAAGACAACTTGGTCTTTGACCTGCTCTTCGACTACGAAACTGTTCCCCTCACCCGAGCGAACTTCAGCCGAGATGTCACGTTTGCAGGCACGCTCTCAGCCGCCGTGTATCGGGAAGAGGTGGGCACCAGCTCTCACAATCTCGGCACGATGCGAGGCGACAAGATCGCCATCTGTATTCCGCTGGTCGACACCAGCTCCTCGTGGTGGGGTCAACGCCTCAAACCGGGCCAACTGCCGATCTCGAGATCTGGCCAATCGATTCATTTCACCTACCACGACGGCCACGAGAACTTGGTAGTCGCCGTGGATCGTGCCTTGTACGAAGGCTCACGAATCGGTTGGTTGTCCGACTCCTGCCTCCCAGAAGCCGTCACACACGAACCGCTCGGCCAGCAGTTCCTCAGGTGCCCGCCCGAACGTGTGGCTCGATGGTCGAATCGACTGCAGAACCTGCTGCAAGCCGCCACAAAACCTTTAAATACGATGTCCGCGGCCTCGCTCGAGAACGAACTCGTGACGGCGATGCGATCCCTCATCGGCGGTGGCGATGTCGCGGCTCCGCATACCTCAACTGCCAAAGTTCTCGTAGAAGCAGCGCTGGAACAACTCGACACGAACGGCGGCCAGCCGAGTGTGGCGGATCTGTGTGCGGCCCTCCATGTTGGCCGCCGAACATTGGAAGTTGCGTTTCGCCAAGTCGTCGGGGCGAGTCCACGTCAGTTTTTGATTCAGCGACAACTCAGTCGCAGCTACGCGTTGCTCAAGGCGGGCACCCCCGACTCCACACGAGTCACTGACGTAGCAGTCGCTTGTGGTTTCTTTGAGCTGGGACGCTTTTCCGGACGGTATCGACAGGCGTTTGGAGAAACCCCTCGTCACACCCTGTGCAGACGCGTTGCCCGCACACATCCCAAGGTCCTCGCACACAGTGGCGAGTCGCCTCGTGCTCTGCGCTGAGCAGTGTCGCTTTGTCTACGCGAACGACCCTCAGCCTGAGAACGGCGGTGGCTCGGACGCTGTGCAGTCTTCCACCGGCACGTCCGCCGCGACGACGCCGGCATTCGGCCGGAAGCAGAGGAGCAGGGCTGGCAGGATCACCAGCACCGCCCCGAGTGCAGCGAGCATGGCCACGTCACACATCAGCGCAAGCCAACGGATCGATGGCATGTGGCTCAAGAGCATTACTGAAAAGCCACCAAGCAAGATCAGCGAACTCGTCACGATCCCAACACCGGCTGACTGCATGGCCAGTTCGATCGCACGACCGACCGGCTCCGTGCGGTTCTCTCGCTGGAAATGCACCAAAAAGTGGATCGTGTCATCGACGGCGATGCCGAGGCAGAGGCTGTACGAAACGACCGTCACGATTCGCAGCGGCTCTCCACAGACAACCAGCACCACCGAGGTGACGAGGAGAGGAAGCGCAT
>JAPOIM010000145.1 GCA_029978905.1 Planctomycetota bacterium | reverse complement strand
CGCAGGAGCGGCGATCTGCGGCCGGGGAGAAACCTTGGCTTTCTGCCCGGACGCCCAAGGCTGCCGAGGCCATGGATGGCTCGGCAGGCGTGAAGCCAGCGCGGCGATCTGCGGCCGGGGAGAAACTTTGGCTTTCTGCGCGGTCGCAGCGGTCCCGGGTCGAAGCGATGTGGTTACGTTGTTTGGAAGGGCTCGCTGCTGACGATGGCGTGGATCATAGCTCGCAGGGTGCAGCCGCCTGCCGAGGTTTTTTCGACGATCTGCTGGATCGCGGGATCGTCGGCGAGGGCAAGTTCACGGCCGAGGGCGTAGGTGAGCAGGGCGCGGGCGAGGGTTTCCACGAAGTCGTCACCGCGCTCAAGCAACGCGGCCTGCAGGCCATCGATGCCATGAATGGTGCTGCCGTCGGGGAGCGCGCCGGTGGCATCGATCAAGGGATCGTTCGCGCCGATCCGCCCCTTGTACCCAAAGCCTTCCTGCAGCCTCCACTCACCCGACGCGTCGTAGTTCTCAAGCGCAAACCCCAGCGGGTCGATCTTCGCGTGGCAACGGGCACACTGCGCGAGGGCCCGATGGGCTTCCAGGCGTTGCCGCACGGTGGCCTTGTCGATGCCGGGCACTTCGGGGGCGATTTCACCAGCGTTCGCGACGGGCAGGCCGGGATCGTCGCCAAGGAGCGTCCGCAAGATCCAGGTGCCGCGTTTGACGGGCGAGGTGCGGGTGCCGTTGGACGTGATCGTGAGCATGGCGGCTTGGGTCATCAGCCCACCGCGGCGCACGTCTTTGGGCACAGGCACGCGGCGAAACGCGTCGCCACGCACACCGGGGATGCCATAGAAGCGGGCGAGCCGCTCGTTGATCGTCACGAAGTCGCTCTTGAGCATCTGTCGCAGGTCGAGGTCGTGCTTGAGAAACTCGTGGACGAACGCCTTTGCCTCTGCTGGCAGCGAGATTTCCAGGTGTCGGTCATAGCGAGGAAAGAGATCCTTGGCGGGCGGGTTTGCTCCCACTTCCCGGAGCCTGAGCCACTGACCAACAAAGTTCTCGATCAGCTGGTCCGACTTTGGGTCTGCGAGCATCCGTTCCACCTGTACCGCGAGTTCGGCAGGTTCGTTGAGCGTGCCTGCATCGGCGGCCTGCCGGAGCGATGCATCAGGCTGACTCGACCAGAGAAAGTAGGAGAGCCGCGTGGCTTGTTCGTGAGGCGTGATCCGCCGCGATGCGCCATCGCCGCCAGTCGGCTCGACCAGATAGAGAAACGGAGGGCTGGCGAGCACCGCGGCGAGCGGCTGCCGGATGGCTCGCTCAAAGCTGGCTCCACCGTTGCGGGCGGAGACAAAGAGCGGCATGAGGCGGTTGACCTCGCTCGCTTCCACCGGGCGACGAAAGGCCTCGGCCATAAACCGCTCAAGCACCTGCCTCGCGTAGGCCGCCTCGTCTTCGTCCCGTAGCGCCGACGGAAAAAGGATCTTCGTGTGCGAGGCAGGAGGCCACGACTCCACCAGCGGCCCTTCGATCTCCACCCAGTCGATGAGGAGTTCTGGCCTGGCAAACTCGTCCCGGCGCTGCATCCAGAAGTTTTCCAGGACCGCGGGGATGTCGTAGGCGTATTCGACCGTGATCCCGACCGACTCCGTGCTGCATCGCACCCGCTGCTCCACGACCTGCGGTGCGTCGGGCGTGCCTACGACATCAAACTCGGCGACTGTCTCGGGCTGGCTTCCCAGTTGCAGCACGACCTTCGCTCGGGGCGGACCGTAGTCGTACATGCGATCGGTGTGGAAGTGGTCGAGGTCACGCTCAAACTGCTCGGCATGCTGCTTGGCACGATCCGGGTCCTTGGCATCCTGCTCGTCGCGTCGTTCCCCCAGGATCGTGGCTGCGGTGGACACGACCTCCTCCCGCGAGGGCGTGCGGCCGGCCAGCTGCATGCGGATCACATATTCACCGGCCGCGGGCAGGCGAAAGTCGCGGGCGTTGACGGTCTTGTCCCAACTGGAATGGTGCACGACCACCCAGGGGCCCTCGTGCGGATTGTTGCCACCGTTGACGATGGGGTTGTTGCGTTCGTCGAGCCGCATCCGCACCCGATCGCCCGCGGATCCTTCAACTGGGTCAAACCGCCAGCGGACGGTGGCCGGTCGCTCGCCCTCAACGATGGCTCGTGCGAGCAGCTCGTCGGCGGCGTCGAGGGTGAGTTCCAGCTGCAGTGGCGAGAAGTTGAGCGCCCCACCGTTGTTGTCAAAACCACCTGCGGGTGGATCTTGTGGGAAGCCGGAGACATCAACGGCCACGCCGACAAGGTCGCGGATCGTGTTCTCGTACTCGCTGCGATTGAGCCGGCGGAGAATAGGGCTGTCGGCTCGTGCTGTCCGCTCAGCTGATGTCACTTGGTGCGTGATCCAATCGACCACACGTCCCACGTCGTCCACGCTCGGCTGCGGGGAGTCTGGCGGGGGCATGGCGTGGGCGTTGAGCACATTGAGCACTTCCAGCCACCGCTGCCGCATGGCGAGGACCGAAAAGTCGGTGCCGAGGTCGCGGCGGGCAATTGAAAAATCACCCTCGGGCTCTTCCCCGAGATGGCACTCCACGCAGTGGGCTTTGAAAAACGGCACCACCACATCGACGTAGTCGTCTGCCAAGGCATGCCGTGGGCACGCGGCGAGACACCACATGAGGCCTGCAAGCAGCAGCAGGTGAAGTCGGGCCGGCATCGAAAGGCATTCCTCTGTTGGGAGACGGCAGGGGGCGGCTCGTTGCCGGCATCGCGATTCTAGATCGCATTCGAGACAGCTGTGGCGATGATGTGGCAAAAGCGGATGACGAGGCGAGGGGTTGGCGAACGCTCGAGGAGCGTTTGGGCGTATCCTCGCCCTGCGACGAAACTTTTGCCGACTCCGAGCCG
>JAPOIM010000144.1 GCA_029978905.1 Planctomycetota bacterium | reverse complement strand
CGTACTTGTGGTCGTGGCAGCGGGCGCAGCCGAGGGTGAGGCCGAGAAAGCCCTGCCCGATCGTGGAGATCGCGTCGTCGAGTTCGTTGTAGCGATTGCGGAGCCGTTCATCTTCCATCAGCCGGTCGGGCAAGGCTGCGAAGGGGCCCGCACTCAGGAAGCCTGTCGCGGCCGTCGCGGCGGGGTTGTCGGGATCGGCCTCATCGCCAGCAAGTTGCCAACGCACAAACTGGTCAAAGGGCATGTCGCCGTTGAAGGCCCGGATGACAAAGTCGCGGTAGTGGTAGGCGGTGGGACGATCACGATCGCTTTCCTGGCCATCGCTGTCGGCATAGCGGGCAACATCGAGCCAATGGCGAGCCCAACGTTCGCCGTAGCGCGGGCTCTCAAGCAGCCGGTCGACGAGGGCGCCCCAAGCCTCAACGGGGTTGTGGTGCCATGCGGCGGTGAATGCATCCACCTCGTCGGGGGTCGGGGGAAGGCCTGTAAGGTCGTAGGTCACGCGGCGGATCAGCTGGTGTGGGGAGGCATGCTCTGACAGTTCGAGCCCCGCTTCTGCGAGCCTTGCCACGATGAACTGGTCGATCGCGTTCTTCGGCTGCTGGGCATGTGCCGTCGGCAGTTCGGCCTTGGGCACCACCGGCTTTTCCAAGGGCTGAAATGCCCAGTGTTCGCGTGCTCGTTCGGTGCGAGGGTCGAGCATGTCGGCGTCTGCTGGCCACTCCGCTCCCTGGTCGATCCACGCCCGAATCAGGCCGATCTGCTCGGGGGTGAGTGGCGTGCCTTCGGGCGGCATCAGCCGCTCAGGTTCCAGGCCGGCGATCAGGTGCACGAGCCGGCTCTCGGTGCTGTTTCCCGGCACGAGCACCGTGCCATGTTCGCCCCCTTCGAGCGTCCGCTGCCGGATGCCGAGGTTCAGCAAGCCCTCTTCGTTGCCGGACGAGTGGCAGTCAAAGCAGGCATCTCGCAAAAGTGGTTGAACGTCGGTCACGAAGTCGACTTTTCGATCGGCCGCCGGTGGCAGCAGGCTCGCATAGTCGATAACAGGAGGAGCCTGCGCCGCGAAGTTGGTCGCGATCTCCTCAGCCGAGAGGGCACGGTTGTAGATCGCCACCAGATGGAGACTGCCGAGCCAGGGGCGGTCGCCACTTGCCTCGTTTGCGAGGCCGAGCGGAGCGTCGCTCGTCCAGTTGGCCAGGTCGCCGGCGATGGTTGTGGTCGTGACCTGCTCGCTGTTGACCCAGATCGTGGTCGCGCCGTCGGCCGCACGCGTGTAGACCACGTGCGTTTGGGAAAGCGGGGTTTCCACTGGGGGCGAGGTCAGCGAGGGTATGCCGTTGGTGGAGGTGCTGGTGGTGCGGAGCCGGACGTCGTAGGCAGCGCCGTCTTGCCCAAGCGTGACGTTGCGCTCGCTGGGATTTGCAGAGAGCGACACGATCCGAGCGGGGCCCCCCTGCTTTGCCAAAGCAGGCGTGAGCCACGCCTCGATCGACAGCTCACCGCTGCTGCGGATGGCTTCCGCCAGTCGCGTGGCTGGGCCCGCGGTGCGGATCGTGGTCGAGCGGTGAATCTCGAGTGTGCCGTTGTTCCATGCGGTGGCGGCGGGCTGAGCAATCTCGAGATCGAGCGGAGGTTCTACACCCGAGGTGTCGGCAACGCGGGTTCCCTCGGTTTCGGAAAAGTCGTAGAGGGCCACGAGGTCGCGAGAGACCCGCTCCGCGGCTGCGGCTGGCCAGGCGATGACGAGGAAAGAAAGCAGGAAGGCCGTTCGCATGCCGCAGGTCCTAGGGGCTGGCTCAGGGGCTGCTTTAAAGATGTGGCGGGATTGGGCTGGACGAATACCGGCTGAGGCGGACTTCCCTGCGAACACCCACCCTTACGAGTGTACTCGTTCCCGCGGGTAAACGTGCTTAGAAGTCCTGTTGCTTGACACGTTCCGAGTCGTCGCCGAATATTTAACGATTGTCGGTGCAGGCGGTTGCGACCCGCACCATCCTTTCTCGGAATCGCTCGTGAGTTCCTCCCACCGTTTGTGACCTCTGCCGGCAGTAATGCCGCGGTCAGCGTCTGCCTTTTGCAGACGCGTGGTTGAGTCAACAAAACGCGAGCGTTTGTCTCTTTGCCGTGCACGGCTTGCGTGCAAAAAGGCGATCGACGTGTGCGTTTTGGCGACACGAGCCCAGTGAGCGTTGGGGGGAATCCGTTTTCGAGGAACCGTGGTTCCGTATTTCAAAGGTTCGCTTCTGTTGTCGTCGAGGAGATGTGCTTCATGCCCCTGCACCCCAGGTGTTTCAGCCGTTCGCGCGGCTTCTCTCGAATGCATGCCCGTGTGGGCGTGATGGGAAGGGATCTGCGCGGTGCTCAGCAAGGCTGTGGTCTGCGACTCGCGAGTGTGCTCGCGGCCTTTCTCATCGTTTTCACAGAATCGGCAGCCCTCGCCCTCGACATCACCGGCTACAGCGCCACGGTGAATGACCGTTTTACAAGCGGGTTCCCAACGGCTCCTGTCGCGAACACGAATGCTTCCTTTATTGGGCTGTCCTACGACTGGTCTGCCGTGGGGTGGAGCACTACAACAGCAGCCGCATCTTCATACAAAGGCTTCGGGTTTCTCAGTCCGCAACATTATCTCGTGGCGTCTCACTATGGCGGTTCCACGACCGTGCGGTTGGCCTTGCCCGATGGAACGGTCATCGAGGGAAATCAGCAGTCTGTGACGAATTTGGGTTATGGACTCCCATTAGGCAGCGGTGTGCCGGATCTTTCCTTGGGAACGTTGACCGAGCCGCTCGCCGGGATAAATAGTCTCGCCCGATATGGTGTCCTCGATCTCTACGCGACGTCCGCCTCAACGAACTACAGCGTGTACAATGGTCAAAATTTGCTTGCCTACGGGCGGTCGTCCACGACCAATGGAAGCCCGCGTATCGGAGCTGCGACGGTTTTATCCGCTCAGTT
>JAPOIM010000143.1 GCA_029978905.1 Planctomycetota bacterium | reverse complement strand
ATCGATCGGCAGCGGGGTGACCCTCAACGGTGGCGACATCAATGCCGCCGCGTTTTCAGCCGCGAACCTCACGTTCACCTCTGGCACGCTCACGGCCACTGGGGCCATCACCGACCTCAACACCTTGGGAGCGGGAGCGAGTGTGATTCTCGACGGTGGCAGCTGGGCTCCCACTGGGAGCATCAATGCGGGCAACCTCACGATTCAAAATGGCGGCTCAGCCACCGTGCCTGCGGGCTTTGATGGCACAAACCTGACCTTCACCAACGGTTCGCTGACCGTCAGCGGAGATGTCAGCAACCTTCCTACCATCGGCAGCGGTCAGCAGGTCACCCTCAACGGTGGTGGAGCACTCCTCACCTCCACGACACTCGACGGCGGCACGCTGATCGGCAACAACTTCGACCTGGCCGACAAACTGACGTTCACGTCCGGCACCCTGACGGTCTCGGGAACCCTGCAGAATCTGACGGCGCTCCCGGCTGGCACCACCGTCAACATGAGTGGTGCGTCTGCGGATTTGTTGCTCTCCAACACACTCACCATCACCGGGGGCACGATCAACGTGACCAACGGTGCGTCGATTACCGTGCTCGACAACGTCTCGCTCGGCGCAGGCTCCATCACCTTCGCCGCTGCCGGTGGTTCGATTGCCCTCAGTGGAGGTGTGTTTAACGTGGCGTCGATGGACACACCTCTCGCGCTCAATGCCAACGCCAGTCTCACCGGCTACGGCACGATGTATGGCGGGGTGAACCTGGGCACCTCGGGCGATGCCGGGGCGATCACTGGCGACGCAGGCAACGGCGGCATGACGATCTTTGGTGACGTCAGCGGCACGGGCTCGATCTCAAACACCACGATCTATGGCAATGTGTCGGTGGGCAACAGCCCTGGATCGATCACGCTCACCGACGTCGACCTGGGCAACACCAACATCACAATGGAGATCGAGGGAACCGCCGACGGGCAGTACGACACCCTGATCTTTAATAGCGGCACCGACCCCTCGTCGGCCAATCTCACGATCGGATTCGCTTCCTCATTCACGCCCTCAACTGCCGATTCGTGGCAGCTGATGAGCGGGGGTGGTGACTACACCGGCTTCAACACCATCTCGACCCCCGACGGCTGGTCGTTGACGTCCACAGGCATGCTCGTGGCCGTCGTGCCCGAACCCGCCTCATTGCTGCTGGCTCTCAGCGGCCTCACGCTGGCTGGGGGCTACCTGCGGCGAAGCCGACGACCAGCGGCTTCCGCCGACCAGACGGAGAAAATCGTGCCGCCGTCGTCATAACAACTCGGCGATTGGTTCACCAAACGGCAGGATCGGCATCGGTCGACCGGAGTGGTCGAGGACGGACTGATGATAGTCCACGCCGAGATGCCGATAGATCGTCGCCCAGAGGTCGTTGGGCGTCAGGGGTCGGTCTTTGGGATGGCCTCCCTGGGCATCGGTCGAACCCACCACCTGGCCCATCTTCAATCCGCCTCCCGCCACCAGCATCGACATCGCACCGGGCCAGTGATCGCGGCCCGGTTGGTGCACTTTGGTCTGCGTGCCGATCTGATTCTCGATCCGCGGCGTCCGCCCAAACTCACCCGTCACGACCAGCAGCACCTTCTGATCAAGGCCCCGCGCGAAGAGATCTTCCACCAGCGCCGTCACCGCCTGGTCGTAGTAGGGAAACCGCCACTGTGCATCTTCAAAGATGTGGCAGTTGACCGCATGGGAATCCCAGTTGTAGACGCAGTTGGTCGGTTGCTCACCCCCGGGGTGCTCCATCACCACAGACACAAAACCGGCTCCCGCCTCGATCAATCGCCGTGCTAAGAGGGCGCGCTGTCCGAAGCGATGTCGCCCATAGCGATCGCGGGTAGCATCGGTCTCTCTGGCAAGATCAAAAGCTTCTTGGGCAGTGGCGCTCGTGAGCAGGGAAATCGCCTCTTCATCGAAGCGATCTTTGGCAACCAAACTCCCACCGAGGTCGAGATCTCGCCGCAGCCGATCGAGGCCACGGGCCAACCCCGCACGGTCGTGCAAGCGTTTCGCGGCAGCCTGATCAATCGAGATGTTTCTGACACGAAAGCCCTCGACAGCAGGATCGCCAGCCACAATGAAAGGTTCGTACGAAGGGCCTAAGTAGGCAGAACCAAAACTAAAGGTATCGACGCCCGACCGACCGGCATCCACCAGGGCCATATAAGGCGGCATGCCCGCAGCCCGACCTTCCCGCGCCGCCGCCACAAACGAGCCGGCCATGGGTGTGTCGTTGATAAAGCCGGTGGGCTCTTGCGGTGCTCGCCCCGTCAGGAACCGTTTATGGCCGCCGCCGTGATCGGCAAACTCATGCGAGATCGAACGGATCAGTGAGAACCGATCCGCACAGGCAGCATGACGTGGCAGGAGTTCGCAAACTTCAATCCCGGGCACATTGGTGCGGATCGGCCGGAAGGGCCCGCGGATCTCTGACGACGCCTCCGGTTTCATGTCGTAGGTGTCGAGATGCGGCGGTCCGCCGGGAAGCCAGACAAAGATCACACTCGTGTCCCGCACCGCGGTGGCCGGCTCGGCCGCACTGGCCCGCAATCGCAGGAGGTCGGCCAAGGAGAAGCCGCCCAGTCCCAGCAGCCCCGCAGAGAGAACGCCCCGCCTCGACAGCGGTCCCGGACACACATCTTTGACACCGGTGGTCTTCATGTTTGCCTCCGCCGAACGAGACAGGCCTCCCCGCTCACCACGACGAACAGAGCACCCGCGAACAGCGACCTCTGCACGACACCACGATCCTACTCCCGCTCCGCTGCTCTTC
Source organism: Planctomycetota bacterium (assembly GCA_029978905.1). Classification (GTDB taxonomy): domain Bacteria; phylum Planctomycetota; class Planctomycetia; order Pirellulales; family UBA1268; genus M30B53. The sequence continues at coordinate 197 of JAPOIM010000143.1, read as the reverse complement.
CAAAGAGCATCGTCGTATACTCGGCGGCCACGGTCCGCTTTTGCAGTGAAAAGGGCAGCACGATGACGTTCCGACAATTGACTCACCTCTCTCCCGCTCGTTCGCCTTCGGTGGTGACCTTATTGGTGGTGGCAGTTGCCACGTTCCTCTCAGCAAACACCTGCCGCCAGCAAGCAGACGCAGCTCCCTTGGCTCTG
>JAPOIM010000142.1 GCA_029978905.1 Planctomycetota bacterium | reverse complement strand
AGCCGGGGCCGATCCGGAAAATCCTCACGCATCTTGGCGAACCGCTCGAGCCACCACCGGTGTCACCCGCTCGTGGACCGCCCACCGACTGGGGCGAGCTCGTGCAGATCCATGACGATCGCGACGTCTTTCAAGCCTCGCCCGACGAACTGCCCGCGATCGACATCCACAACAGGCTCTGAGCGGTGCCGGACGCGACCCACGCATGTCGGGAAACTGCGAACTGGGACGCGGTCTGCGCACACGCGAGAAAAACGCCACCGAAGGGGGTGCGGGGCGTTTCGAGAAAACCGCTCCGGACGCCCGGGCCGCTCCTCCCGAGGCTCACGAGTCGCTCATCGGCCGGAAGACCGTTGAGGAAGTGCCATTGACCGGGCTATCCTTTGGACAACCATGGCCGGCCGCAACTAGGATGTTACGAAACCTCTGCCGGAAAGTATATGGGCATAGGATTCGTAACACCCGTCAAGCTGCCACCATGCCCGCTGCCAGCCACATCGACCGACTTCTGCGGCACGTGCGGCGGCACGGCGTCGTGCGGACACGGGACCTCGAAACGCTCGGCATTCCCCGCGTTGCCCTTCAGCGTGCCGTCGATCGCGGCCAAGTCGTCCGCCGGGCTCGCGGCGTCTACGCGACACCCGGCCACGCCACCACCCGCCACACCGACGTCGCCGCCGTCGCTGCGCGATCCCCGAAGGCGATCATCTGCCTCGTGTCGGCCCTCGAGTATCACGGCCTGACGACGCAGGTGCCCCATGCCGTCTGGATCATGATCCAAAAGTCGGCCCATCGCCCAGCCATCACGAGCCCCGCCATACGCGTACTCCGTGCGTCCGGCGCGGCGCTCACCGCCGGCGTCGAGAAGCACAAGATCGAAGGCGTCATCGTGCAAATGACGAGCCCAGCGAAAACCGTCGCTGACTGTTTCCGCTACCGGGATACGGTTGGCACGGATGTCGCCGTCGAGGCGCTGCGCGACTGCCTCCGCAAGCGGAGGGCTTCGCCGGCTGACATCTTCGAGATGGCCAAGGTCGATCGAGTTGCCCGCGTCATGCGGCCCTATCTCGAGGCACTCACATGACGAAGAAGCCCGTGAGCAACATCGGGGCCTCTGTCCGACAGCGGCTTCTCAACCTTCGCGACCAGACTGGCGAGGATGCCCAAGCCCTCTTCACCCAGTTTGCCATCGAGCGATTCCTCTACCGACTATCCCGGTCGTCGCTTGCCGACCAGTTCGTGCTCAAAGGCGCCATGCTCTTTCGGGTGTGGTCCGGCAGCCTGCACCGCCCCACGAAGGACGTCGACCTGTTGGGGTTCGGGGAACCTACGCCCGCCTCGGTCACCTCTATGATCGGCGAGATCATCGCCACCACCGTCGATGACGATGGGATCACGTTCGACGCTGCCTCGATACGGGCCGAAGAGATCCGCGAGAACGATGACTACGGCGGCATCCGGGCCACGTTCACCGGCATGCTGGATAAGGCTGTCATCCCGCTCCAGGCAGACGTCGGATTCGGCGACGCGATTACGCCGGCAGCTGAAGACCGCACGTACCCCGTGCTCGTCGGTATGGCGGCCCCGAAGTTGCGCATGTACCCCGTTGAGACCGTGATTGCCGAGAAGCTCGAGGCCGCCGTCAAGCTCGGCATGGTCAACAGCCGGATGAAGGACTTCTACGACCTGCTCGTCATCTTCCGTCAGTATCCGTACGACAGCCGACTCCTGCAGCATGCAGTCGGCGAGACATTCGCACGCCGCGGAACACCGCTGCCCCGAACCGTCCCGCCAGGGCTTTCGGATGAGTTTGGCAACGATCCGGTGGCGAATCGCTTGTGGCGGGAATTTGTCGCGAGAATGCAGTTGGCTAACGAACCGACCGAATTCGCGGAAGTGATCCGCACGATACGTGAACGGCTGTGGCCCACGATTGTGGCGGCATACCGCCCTGCCGGCTGACAACCTCATCAATGCGAAAGCGCATTCGGGCCGCCGCTGTCGATCAGGCACGGGTCACAAATGCGTCGCTGCTCAGCATGCAGAATCGCAGGACAAGACGATCATGCTCGCGGCCAAGGCCATGGGCTACGACTCCTGCCCGATGATCGGCTTCGGCCGCCCGAACGACCGCGGCGGGTTTTGCCCTCGGAAAACCCCGGAAAAAGCTGCGGCGTAAGGACCCGGTAATAAGCGCGTTACCCGTTTTTCCACTTTTCGGTGTTGTTGTTCCCTCGCCGGGAGGGTGGTGCGAATCGCTCAAGAGGGCCGGGCGTGCCGGGCACCTCGCTGACGATGGCCACCCATTGCTCGCCACCTTCGCCGTCGGTGGATTTGCTCGTTTCGAGTTGGCTGCGGAGCAGTTCCACGAAGTCAAGGCCCGACATGTCATCCAGTTCAGCGGCCACGAGCCAGGCGTCGACAGGCTGCTTTTTGGCAAACTCCAAGCCAGATTCCCCGCTCGTCCGCATGTGCAGACGAAGACGGCCTGCACGAGCGCTTTCCACGAGGTCATCGTAGTCGTCAAACCGCGGATCCAGCGCAACGACATGGGGCGCTGCAACTGAAGTCGCTACTTGCAAGACCATGGTAAGCCCCCGGCGGATGCTGCCTTGGTTGAAGGATGTGTCGTAACTAGGTGCAAAAATCTCACGGTGACGCAGGCGGGCTGAAGACGGCTAGTGCTCGCCCGGATACACGACTTGGAAAGCAGCGTTCCGCGGCGTATTAACGACCAGCGCGACGTCGCCGCTGGCTTGCGAAAGCGAGTGCCGCTACGACGCCGGTCGCGATCATCGCGTAAGTCGACGGTTCGGGGACGGCAGTGACTTCCATTCGAAGAAAGTCGGAAGTGGTTTGTGCTGCGGTAAACCAGTCTGTGTTTGCGCCGGTAGTGGGGGATACCCACGTTGGAAAACCGATATCAGGTGAGCTGGTGTTGCTGTAACCGCTCCAGTGAAGAGTTACGCTGCGAGTGTCGTAGTCCCCGCTTGGGCTCACGACAACCAAGTAGTCGGAGTTTGGTTGAAGGGACAGTCCAACACT
>JAPOIM010000141.1 GCA_029978905.1 Planctomycetota bacterium | reverse complement strand
CGTGATCTGCGACAGCCAGGCCCAGCCTGAGGTGGTGAAGCGGGTGGCTGAGGCGATGTGGGAGTTTCGCCCGCAGTTCGCCCTGCTCGGTGGCGACCTCGTCACCACCGGCACCAACAAGCAGCACTGGACCGAGCACTATTTCCCTAACATGGATCCGCTCGCCAGTCGCGTCGTGGTCTATCCGGTGCTCGGCAACCACGAGCAGAACGCCACCCACTACTACAACTACATGCACCTGCCGGAGCCGGAGTATTACTACACCTTCCGCCGCGGCCAGATCCAGTTCTTCATGATCGACAGCAACAAGTCGGTCGCGCCCGGCAGCGAGCAGTATGCCTGGCTCGACGACCAACTCGCTGCCTCTGATGCGCACTGGAAGATCTGCATGCACCACCATCCGCCGTTCTCGTCCGACGACGACTACGGCAACGACTGGAAGCGGCCGCTCTCGCAGATGACCTTCGGCGACACCAACGCCAAGCAGCTCGTCGCTCTCTACGACAAGCATGCAGTCGACGTCGTCTGGAGCGGTCACATCCACTCCTACGAGCGAACCTGGATGCTGCGTGCCGGCAAGCCGGTCACCGAAAACGGCACGGTCTACATGATCACCGGGGGCGCCGGCGGGCACTTGGAAACGTTCGGCCCCTACCGCCCAGCGTTCCAGCACCGCGTCCGCCGCGGCCATCACTTTTCCTATGTGACCTGCTTCGGCGACACCCTCGACATCAAGGCCTTTGACGACGCAGGCCAACTCTTCGACCACGCAGTTTTGAAGAAGCCCGCGGCTGCGGAGTAGCCGACCTGCCGCTAGACTCGTGCGGAGTTGTGCGAACATCTTCGCATCAAACGTGGAGGCAGCGATGAAGTGTTTTGGATATGTCGTGGTGCTCGCAGCGATTCTCACAGTCGGGAGCCGGCCCGCACTGGCCCAGCAGTCGATGCTTGAGCGGCTTGAGCAGGCCTCGCCACAGCAAATCCAGAAATTGCTCCCCCGGTTCCCCCAAGCCGATGCCAACCAAGACGGCACGCTCACCCGCGACGAAGCCCTCGCCTACGCTCGCGAAAAGCTCGGCACGCCGCAGAAGAAACCCACGACTGCTGGCGTTCGTCCCACGCATGCCGACGTGGCCTACGGGCCCCACGAGCGAAACACGCTCGACTTCTGGCAGGCCGAGGGCACCGGCCCGCGGCCGCTGGTGATCTTCATTCATGGTGGTGGCTTTGTTGGCGGAGACAAATCAAAGTGGCATAACGACAAAAACCTGCGGCAACTTCTCACAGCGGGCGTCTCCTGCGCGGCCATCAACTACCGCTTCCTTCAACACGCGCCCATTCAAGACATCCTGCACGACGCGGCTCTCGCGGTGCAGGTGCTTCGCAGCCGCGCCACCGACTGGGAGCTCGACCCCGCTAAGTTCGCAGCCTGGGGAGGCTCCGCCGGCGCAGGCACGTCGCTCTGGCTGGCTTCACGCGACGACCTCGCGGACCCCGCCGATGAGGATCCCGTACGTCAGCAGTCGTCTCGCGTGCAAGCAGCCGTGCTGAATGCCACACAGGCCACCTACGACCTCACACGGTGGGACACGTTCCTCGGCCCGGCCGACCCTTCCTGGCAGCGAAACGATCAGGAGCAAGGCCTCTTCTATCACTTCACGTCCATAGAGCAGTTGCAAACACCGGAAGCCCAGTCGGTGTTGCGGGAATGCGACATGCTCTCCTGGATCGACGCCGCTGATGCTCCGGTCTATGTCAGCAATCCTGGCCCCGACAGACCGCCCACCAACCGAGGCGAGTATGTCCACCACCCAGCCCACGCCCGCGAAATCCAAAATGCCTGCGACGCCTGCGGCGTGGTCTGCCACTGGCAACAGTCCCCCACGCCCTGCGAGTTTCAGGATCCACTCGCTTTTCTCCTTGCTGAATTTGAACTCAACGAAGCACGCGAATAACTCGTGCACAGTGATCTGCCCAAATCTTGGCTCCCAGAGGAGTTAATCCATGAAACCATCGCTCATCTTCGGCTCGCTGTTCCTGCTCGCCGTGTTGTGGATTGGTTTCGCGATCGGCCGCGTGCTATTGAGTTGTGCTCCTTGGGGCCCGGAAATCGGTGGCCGCTTGCCGAACGGCACCGAGGTCTATTTTCAAGCCCGTCCCGGGGGCTTTGAGACCGATGACCGGCTCACTGTCGTCGCCCCCGACATGCCACCCACGCACTACTGGGTGGACCGCGTTCATGGTGGGTTTGAACACGTCGTTCTCAAATACAACGATACGGGCCATCAGGTATGGGTTGAGTCTGATCGCAAGGTGGGTGCCTCGATCGATCTCACCACCGACGATTTCCGTGCTGAAAGCGACACGCAGCACGAGTGGGCGCAGTACGGCACCGGCACCACGCTCGGCGCGGGAAGCACGAGCAGCATCCTCTCGCTCCTTCGCCCGTGGTAGGCACGCGCCTGCCCCGCGGAACCTGGCCTCGCTGGCTGCAACCAGGCACGAGCGGGTACGATTCGGCGAGTTCTCCCCAAACCCATGTTTCGGCGAATAGCCCCTCTCATTCACCCGCGTACTCCGCTATGAAACGCTCCTTCGTTGCCTTCCTCTGCTTGAGTGTCTCTCTGCCACTGGCGGTCTTTGCAGACGATTCGCCCGATGTAACCACCGACGTCGTCTACGCGAAGCGGGGTGACCTCGAGCTCAAACTTGACGTGTATCACCCGCAGACCGCGGCCTCGATGCAGCAACCCGCAGTCCTCGTCGTGCACGGCGGCGCGTGGCGTCATGGCAACCGCAAACAGCTCAGCCGGTATGCCACCGCACTCAGCGAGCGTGGTTACGTCTGTTTTGCCATCGACTACCGATTAGCTCCGGACCACAAGTTCCCGGCCCAGATTCACGACTGCCGCGATGCCGTGCTCTTTATTCGCGAAAATGCTGAAACCTACTGCGTCGATCCGGCCCGCGTTGGTGCCGTCGGCTACTCCGCCGGGGGGCACTTGGTCGCGCTGCTTGCGACGACGGGAGAGAGCGGGGAAGCGGG
>JAPOIM010000140.1 GCA_029978905.1 Planctomycetota bacterium | reverse complement strand
GGCTTTCTCAAGGGCCGCTGTGATCTCGCTCGCCGCTTCAGCGACCATTTCTGGCCGATCGCCCCGGTAGAGGTGGCCTGCGTGTACCCCCACCACGCCTTCACGCCGCAGAGGCGGCCCATGCTCAACCGCGAGGCTCCGCGTGGGGGCATAGCGAACCCGGCAAACATCTCGCAGTAACGGCCGAGTGGCCGAGGAAGTGTTGGCTCCTCGGGCATCTTCCGCCACCGCCACGTTGCTTCCCACCGGCAGCAACTCAAACGGCACGTACCAGAGCAGTGCATCTGGCACGATCACGAGTTCTTCGATGTCGCGGCTGAGGTCGATGCGGGCATTGGCAAAGAGCACCCGCTCCAGCCGACTCGCGGCATCCTGCCATGACGACTCGGCGAAGCGATCGGTGCCGATCACGTTGTTGAAGTCGTAGATCGCCATGCCACGCATCAAGTCGGTGACGGCGGCTGAGAGTCCGGTAAGGTCGGTGACTTGCCAGGTGGAGAGCCGCTCATGTCCTTCGAGGGAGCCTGCGAGGCCGCCTGGCGTTTGGTGAAAGGAGAGCACGAGTGTGCCCGGCTTCAGCCGTGCGCGAATCTCTGGCACGGTGTACATCGGCGGAAAGGCAAGCGGGGTGTCGTCGCGACTGGCGGCGATGGTGGCAATCGCCTGAGCCTGCTGCTGTGAGAGTTGGGCATACATCTGCCAGTCGGTTGTTTCGCCAGGCAGCGTCTCGTTGGCACCCGCAGCAGGGCCTGCCACGCCGCCGAGGGCTGCGGTGAGCGGTGCCCGCACCTGCACGGTTTCGTCGAGCAGGCGGGCGAGGTCTGGAGCACGAGCCAGGAGCGCCGCGCGACGTGGTGCGTCTTCGGCTGGCAGGATGGCTGGGTCGAGTTCGAGCAGACGGCGAATCGCCAACTGCCGCCCACCTAGGAACTGCGTGGAAAGCCACCGCGACCGCTTGCCCGCTTCGGAGGCTTCGAGGGCCTCTTCATCGCTTCTTCTCGCGGCCACCGTAAACCACGTTGCAAACGCGTTGGGCTTCGGTGTGGCGAGAAATGCGAGCGTGCCGAGGGGATCCGTGGCGTAGTCCGCTGCCTTGGGGTCAGCGAGCAGCTTTTCAAACAGCAAGTCCGCCTGCCGATCTGAGAGCAGGCTTGAGACTTCTCCCACGATCCCCATCGTGCGGCTGATCTGCAGTAGCCGCGGCGTGTGTGGCCGCACCAGGTCGATCGCCCGCTGCAGATCCGTGTCGCCTCGCGAGACTCGTCCGTCGGCATACGCAGCCAAGGCCTCGGTGTAGGCCGCTTGGGCACCCACAAAACCGTTGCCGAGGTCGCCTCGCAGCACGCGCGGATCGATGTCACGCAGCGAGGCGAGTGCCCGCCGCGTGTCGCCACCGATCGCGTACATCTCTCCCTGCATGACAAGCAGCCTCGCCTGCAGCGCGGGAAGTGTGCGGCCTGCCCACTCGATCGCGAGCGGAATCCCCGTGGGTACGCCTTGGCCGCCAGACGCCAGATGCGCGGTCACCGCCCAGCGGAACGCCTCCTCCAGGCAGCGGATGTCTTGGAACTGCGCGGCGGCGATGGTCGCTTCGCTAAAGAAGGCGGCGGCAGAGGCGGCGTCGTCACTGTCGAGAGCGATGCGGCCGAGGACGAGCAGCCCCCACGCAGTCAGCGGATGGTCGTACTGGTTTTCGGCCAGAAGCCCACGCTTGAGGATCGGCACCGCCTGATCGACGCGGCCCTGCGACCAGTTGGCGATCCCAAGGGCGGTATCGATCCAGGACTGCGAATAGTGGTTGGGAGGAGCAGGCCTCGTGGAGAGGGATCGCTTCACCTGCTCAAGCACAGGCCCCACATCTGAGAGGTCGCCCAGGATCGAATGCCGTCGGTAGAGCGCGATCACCGTCGACTTGATGATCTCCTGAGGCCGGATCGGATAGTCGACCGGCGCCGAGAGCACGCCTCCCTTCTCGAGCACTTCTTTGGCGTCAGTCGTGCCCTGGCGGATGGTGGCCGTCGACGGAAACTGTGCCGCCGGAATGTTGCGGTTGCTCTGAGCCCACGGCGTGTCGATCGGCCGCGGCATCGGCTTGAGCGGCTGCCCCGCAAACCGCACCGACAGCAACCAGTCGCCATGATCGGCCGAGAGCATCAACGCCTCGTCGTAGGCAGCCACTGCTTCCGTGTAGCGACCAAGTTCGTAAAAGCACTCACCGAGAAGCGCGGACGTGGCGATCGAATCGATCCAACGCTGCGAACCCATCCGGATGCCGCCGCGGTTTTCCTTGGCAGCCACGTCGAGGCCAGTGGAGACGTTCCCTTCGGCAAGCGCCGCGAGCACCACGTCGTAACCCTGGCGGGGCACACGCGTGCCGCCGTTGAGCGTGCCGAGACCCGGGGGCAGCACGGGCTGCGCGACCGCAAGAGATGTCGAAAAGGCCATTGCGACTGCCGCGAGCAGAGGAAGCATCGCGAATGGGCGCGTCGCGATCGGCCTGCGACCGACCGCCCGACTCGGAAGAAGTCCCGCCATGAACCTTCCCATACCGGCTCCCCGCACGTGTCAAAGACACTCATGCCGCCTTGGCTTCTTCCTTGAAGCCTGCTCAGCGTGGGATGGCCAACCGGCAGTCGGCTCTCCCGCAGGCCGTAGCGTAGCAGGAGGCCGCCTTGCGAGGCGATGCGAGGCGGCGCGTCGTCGCTCTGAAAGGCCGGGCAGTTTGGGGGAGAAGGGCAGGGCGGCGCCGGGCCGTTCGGCCGCCGGTTGTGCGGATTGTTCAAGGTGTAGCGGTCGTGCCGCCGATAGACCTGCCAGGAGTCGAGGGCTCGCCGTGACCAGGAATGCACGGCCCCGCGACGCAAACGAACAAGCCGGCACCAAGCCGCCGGCGCGAACCCCGCGAGACACTGCCATGACCCGTCCTGCCTCACGAAACGGAAGCCTTGCCGGGGTCGGTCGCACGGCCCTGCTCCTGGTGGTGGGATGCGGCGGACTCGCCCTCACCGGATGCCAGGTTGACGTCGGTGGCCAGACGCTGCCGAGCCCGTACTACCTGCAGGACGACATCCAGTACTTCCCCGCAGGCCCTGAGTTCAAACTCGCCAAGGAAGCGGCCGCTCTGAAGGCCTACTCCGATGAAGTCGGCGACGGCGAGACCTACGGCGAACCTTGCACGGATTGCCACTAAGGCTCCGTGTTGAGGACGCTCGGGGCGGTTCAGACCGGTTCGCCGAACGCTCGCTG
>JAPOIM010000013.1 GCA_029978905.1 Planctomycetota bacterium | reverse complement strand
CGTAGTGGGCTTCCACAAGCCGTGTGATCATCGGCCAATCCTTGTCCCGCTGCGTTTTCTTCGCTGTGATGAGATCCTGAAGAGCGAGCACCTCAATCACGAGGTCCTCTACTTCGACAGTCGTACGTCGATTCCAAACTTCCTCGAAGGCAGGAAGACCGCGGACTTTCGACATCACGTCCAGACGGATTCCGTTCGCGTCTTCATGATGGCAGCGAAAGTGAACCGCGTGCCCAGCCTCAAGAAACCGACGTTCGAAAGGCGGTACGGCGATCTGTTCCGCTCGCAATTCGAAAACGGCCGCCTGCAAGCGGCGGAGGTTGTCGTCGTTGCACAACACAACGATGTCGGTGTCGCGACTAAACTCCGCTCCGCCGTACAACACGCACGCTTGGCCGCCCATGAGTAGCGACCGCACGCCATTCTTCCGGATCGTAGAAAGGACTCTGAGGATCGGGCTCGGGGTCAAGCGAACCTCCCAGTTTGAGGTACGTCTCCCACAACTTTGCTGATTCGGCAAGCCGCTCGGCTGGTGTCAGGGCATACCAGTCAGCCCACTCGTCGCCCACAAGTACGCGGATGTCAATCATGCCCCCAGTATACGCTGGCGTAATCGGTCAAGAAACGACAGTGCGTGCCCCTCCAGCGGTCAGTTCCCCTTGAGGGAATCGCGAAACTGCTCCGCCCAACGCCACTGGTAGAGCAGGGTGAACAGCAGCGTGAAGCCGGCGCACACGAGAAACACGCGGTCTGAGCGGATGTCGAGCTGCTTCACACCGAGGAACACCACGTTGCCCGCGATCACGCCAACGAACGAGAGACAGTTCCAAAGGCCAAGCACCTGACCGCGGTCTTCGTCATCAGCGAGATGCTGCACCATTGTTTGCAGCGGCACCATGACAAAGCCGCACATGAAGCCGCCCGCAACAAGCAGGCCCGTCACGACCATGAAGTTTGGCGGGGCGAGCCCAAGGGCGAGGTACGACACCGTATTGGCCAGGATGCCATACAGGATTAAGCCAGGCCGGATCTGGTGACCAGACAAGGCTCCCGCAGCGTAGTCGCCCACGCCGATCGAAATGCCAAGCAACGCCATCAGCAGCGAGGCCTGCAAGTACGAGATATCAAGAATCTGCTTGTAGTCTGGCAGGATCAGCACCGCGATCCCCCCGATGATCATGTAGAAGAGCGTCCAGGCAACCAACACGGCCCGCAGCGCCGTGCCCCGTGTGCGTTTCCAGGTCGTCACGTAGCCCGAGAACAGCCGGTAGCTGATTGTCTTCGCAGGGTTTCTCGCAGTGAGGGGGGGAATACCGTGCGCTGCCAGCGTCCCGAGCACTCCGACGAGCAGGATGGCGATCCCGGGAAGCCACCGAAGCGTCTCGCCGTGCTGGCCGACGTAGCACTCGTAGAGCGGCCCACCGACGGCACTACCAATGATGATCGCCAGGTACGTGAACATGTTCACCGTGCCATTGGCTCGGCTGAGTTTCTCCGGACTGACAATCTCCGGCAGCATCCCAAACTTGGCGGGCGAGAAGAACGTGCTCTGCGTCGCAATCATCACGAGCGCCCCGAGCACAAGCCACACGTTCTGCAGCCAGAGGCCCCAGATGGCGATCAGCGCGATCGCGATCTCCGACCACTTGGTGACGATGCTCACCCGCTGCTTGCTGTATTTGTCTGCAAACTGACCAGCAAACCCTGAGAGCGCCACAAACGGAACCGCGAGGCACAGCGAAGCCCAGGCCTGGCCACCCGGTCCGAGCACGCCATTCCAAACGCCCCCCATCGCGAGCCCAAACACCAGCAGCTGCTTGAGAATGTTGTCGTTCGCGGCACCCAAGAACTGCGTGACATTCAGGCAGTAAAAGCCGCGTGTCGTGGGAGAGATCACAGTCGTCCCCTCTCTCTGGGCTCGGGAAGCCCCGCGTGGTCACACGTCGCCAGCGGAGGTTCGCAAGCATCCTGCTGGCGCCGCTGCACTTCCCTCCAGGCCCCCAAGCGATGCACCGCGGCACCACAGGTGCCCCTGCGCTGAACTGCACCTCGTTCGACTCTGAAGACGGGAAGATCTCGGCAAGAATAGAAGGGGGCGTCGTTTGGCGGCAAGCGGAAGTCAGGCCCTGGCCCCACCCAGCGACTTAGGTCTCGCCGACAAACAGCCAGTTAAAGAGTTTGCCGCCGGGGTAGGCAGCCACTCGCTCGGTGGTGACCGAAAAACCCGCTTCGCCCATTCGCTCCACGAAGGCCGGGTCATTGTCCGCGGACCACACGACCAAGCAGCCCCCCGGGCGGAGCGCGGCCTTCGCACGCTGCAGACTCGAGGCGTGGTAGAGGGCGGCGTTGGAAGCCGTCGTCAGTCCACTCGCCCCATTGTCGACGTCGAGCAGAATCGCATCGAATGCCTTCGGGCGGTTGCGGATGACGTTGGCCACGTTTCCCACGACCAGTTCCACGCGGGGATCTTCGAGCTCCCGCCAGGCGAGGCCGAAGTCGGACGTCCGATTCCATTCCACCACCGCCGGCAGGAGCTCGGCAACGGTGATCTTGGCCTGCGGGCCCAGTCCCTCGAGCGCTGCCCGAAGCGTGAAACCGAGTCCCAGTCCGCCAATTAAGAGCGTCGGTGCAGGGAGGTCACAGATTCGCTGGCAGGCCACTTCCGCCAGCCGTTGTTCGGAGTGATGCTGCCGGGTGGACATCAGCGGAACGCCGGCGACGCTGATCAGGTATTCCCCGTCGTGTTCGTGGAGGGTCATCAGGCGACCATCGTTGGTGCTCGCCTGGGCCAAGAGAACCGTGGGTTTCATGCGATCGCTGCGGCTGCGTTGGGGGGCTTCATCTCATCCCGCCAGACCACGCCAAGCAGGGCCGCTGAGGATACACCGCATCCCATCAATGCACATGCCACCCACGACTCTGGCCGCTTTGCTACGCGGCCAGAGACGTGCGGGCTCAAACAAAACCGATGTTTTCCCTAGGATTTGGGCGTCCACGACCTTCCTCGCCACGAACATCCTGAGTTTCCATGCCGCTCCTCACACTCGATGACGTCACAATCGCCTTCCGCGGCGTTGCTGTTCTGGATGGCGTCACCAAGCAGATCGAGGGGGGAGAGCGGATTGGTCTGCTCGGCCGCAACGGGGCTGGCAAGACCACGCTGCTGAAGCTGCTCGCGGGGCAGATCGACCCGGACTCAGGCTCGTGCGCCCTCGCCTCGGGGGCGACCGTCGCCCTTCTGCAACAGGACGTGCCCGAATCGCTCGACGGCTCCGTGCGGGACATCGTGCGGGCAGCCCTGGCCGATCGAGTGGCGCGCGGTGTGCTCGAAGCCTGGGACGTTGATCCCCTCGTCAGTAAAACCATCGAGCCAATGGGCCTTGAGGGCGACGCCCCCTTTTCCACGCTCTCCGCTGGCCGTAAGCGACGGGTGCTCCTCGCGCGGGCGCTGGTCACCGAGCCCGACATGCTCCTCCTCGACGAACCCACCAACCATCTCGACCTTGAAGCGATCGCCTGGCTGGAGCGGTTCCTGGGCAACTGGCGAGGCACGCTGCTGTTCATCACGCACGACCGCAGCTTCCTACGACGGCTGGCCAACCGCATTTGGGAGCTTGACCGAGGCAGGCTGTACGACTGGTCGTGCGACTACGACACGTTTCTCACCCGCAAGGCCGAGATGCTCGATGCAGAGGCCAAGCAGAACGCCCTGTTCGACAAGAAACTCGCCGAAGAGGAGGTTTGGATCCGCAAGGGGATCAAGGCCCGCCGCACTCGCAACGAAGGCCGCGTCCGAGCCCTCAAGGCGATGCGGGAGGAGCGCAGCCAGCGCCGCAGCGTCGAGGGAAAAGCCGAGATCGCCATTCAGGAGGCCAACCGCAGCGGCACGCTCGTCTGCGAGGCCAAAAAGATCACCTTCCGCTACAGCGATCGCCCGATCGTCAGCGACTTCTCCACCACGATCCTGCGAGGCGATCGCGTGGGGATTATCGGGCCGAACGGGGCCGGCAAAACCACCCTGCTGAAACTCGTCCTGGGGAAACTGACTCCACAGGAGGGCACCGTTCGCATCGGCACGAACCTGAAGATCGCCTTCTTCGACCAGCTCCGAGACCAACTCGATCCGGAGCGGCCGATCCTCGAGCAGATCAACGAAGGGAGCGACTTCGTTGAGATCGACGGCAAGAAACGGCATGTGATCGGCTATCTGCAGGACTTTCTCTTCACGCCCGATCGACTGAGGCTGCCGGTGAAGGTGCTCTCAGGGGGCGAGCGACACCGCCTCCTGCTGGCAAAGCTCTTCACCCAGCCCGCCAACCTGCTCGTGCTCGACGAGCCCACCAACGACCTCGACCTGGAGACGCTGGAACTGCTCGAAGAGCGTTTGGCCGCGTTTGGTGGCACCGTCCTCATCGTAAGCCACGACCGCGAGTTTCTCGACAATGTCGTCTCCAGCGTGATCGTGTTTGAGGCCGACGGGGTGCGGGAATACGTCGGTGGCTACCGCGATTGGCAGCAAGAAACGCTCTCCCGGGACCAGACCCGCAGGGCTGCCGAGAAAAAAGCCGCGGCGAAGGCCGCGCCGGCCCAAACCGCGTCGCCAAGCCCCGAGCCAGCGAGCCCCGCCCGCAAAAAGCTCAGCTACAAGGATCAACGCGAGCTTGAGCAGCTACCGGGCCGCATCGAACAACTCGAAGCCGAGGTCAGCGGCCTCCACACCCGTGTCGGCGATCCCACCTTCTACCAGCGGCCCGCGGACGAAATCGCCGCCCTCCAGCGGCAACTGAAGCAACTCGAAGCCGACCTCGCCGCCGCCTACGACCGCTGGGAAACCCTTGAAGCCCAGGCCTAAGCAACCTGCCGCTAAGGCGGCGACACGCAGTAGCGAGGGCTGAGCCCGATGCTGACTCGACGGCGTAGAGCAGCGAGCGACGCCCGGAGGGCCAAAGCGAAGCGGATCTTCGAGTGAGCGAGGGCCCGGAAGGCCCGCAGCGAACGTCCGGCGGGGCAGCACCGGGCTCATCCCGAGCGGCGCGGCCTCACCCGGCGAGGGCGCGCTGTGCAAACCAGCGGACGGTTTCGGCGATCCCTTGGGAGAGCGACTTGGTGGGCTTCCAGCCGAGGACCTCGGCGGCCTGCGACGCGTCGACGAGATTGCTGCGAAGGTCGCCGGCTCGGGCTGGGCCGTGGGTCGGTTCAGGGAGTGAGACTGCCTGCCCATGGCTGGCGAGCTGCGCGGAGACCTGCTGGCGGATCTCGGCTTCCAGTTCGTTGACGTCGGTGCCGATGCCGGTGCCGATATTGAGGCTCGTGAGCGTGCCTGGCTGCACCTGCGGGAGGTCCGCTGTCAGGGCGGCGAAGTTCGCCTCGGCCACGTCGGGACCGTAGACATAGTCGCGGACATACCGGCCATCGCCGTTGATCGTCGCAGGCTCACCGGCGAGCAACCGCTTGCTGAAGATGGCCACGACACCCGCCTCACCATGCGGATTCTGGCGTGGGCCGTAGACGTTGGAGTAGCGGAGGGCCACGGTGGCCAGGCCATGCTCGCGGGCGTAGAAGGAAAGGTACCGCTCGCCAACCCATTTGGTGATCCCGTAGGGAGAGATCGGGTTTGCTGCGGTGGTCTCAGGTGCGGGGCTCGTGGCCTCACCGTAGAGCACACCGCCGCTCGAGGCGAAGACAACGCGTCGGCAGCCGTGGGCGACGGCTGCATCAAGGACATTGATCAGGCCGACGCAGTTGACCTGCGCATCGAAGAGCGGCTCGCGGACCGAGCGGCTGACCGACATCTGGGCGGCCTGGTGACAGACCGCCTCCGGCTTTTCACGCGCGATGACGTCGGCGACGGCTGCGGTGTCAACAATGTCGACCACATGCAGCGGCACGTCGGCGGGGAGGTTCTCGCGCGATCCGCTGGAGAGATCGTCGATCACCGCGACAGTGTGACCGTCTGACAGCAAACGATCGACAATATGGCTTCCGATAAAGCCGGCACCGCCAGTCACGAGCACCTTCATGAATCATTCTCCGAAAGGGTTGTGGCCGTTCGACGCGGGGCAGGGCTTCGGCGAGAGCGATCCTGCGACGGCTTCTGCGTAGATCTCACGATACCTTCGCACCTGGACGCTCACCGCAAACTCTTCTCGCACCAGGCGTTGACCGGCATCAGCCATCTGCTGCCGCAAGGCAGGGTTTTCCGCGAGAGTACGCATCGCCTCGGCGAGATCAACGGCGTCTCGTGGCCGAGCCAGCAGACCGGTTTCACCATGCCGCACGACCTCGGGCACACCGCCGACACGAAACGCTGCCACGGGCGTGCCGCACGCGAGTGCTTCCACGGCAGTTTGAGAAATCGTTTCTGCATGCGAAGGGAGGGCAAAAATGTCGGCCGCGGAAAAGGCCAGTCGCTGCTGAGCGGGATCGGTGAGAAAGCCCAGGTTCACCAGCGGCACCGTGGCGATTCCCACAGGGGGCTCGTCTTTGCCAAAGAGCAGGCCCGTCACCTGGAAGTCCGCAGGCAGGCGGGAGATTGCCTCGAGAAACTCATGAATCCCCTTCGGCGCGTTCCGCAGCGACTCCGCCGCAAACGCCACCACGAGCCCGTGCTCGGGAAGCCCCAGGGCCTTGCGGGCGGCGGGCTTGGCAACTGGGAAGAACTGCTCGAGCGAGATGCCGTTTCGAATCGTGTGAAACGACACGGTCGTGGGCAACACGCTGCTACCACGGGCGAGCTGTTCAAGCCAGTGGCTTGGCGTGACCACATGCAGAGGGCGACCCGCAAGCGCCGCTTTCTTGATGGCATGATCTCGCGTGGAAAGGTCGCGCGCACCCGGCCGACCGAGGATCGGGCAGAAGCCACACCCTTCTCGAAACCGCTCGCAGTCGAAGGCATGGTGGCAGCCGCCGGTGAGGGGCTGCATGTCGTGCAGTGTCCAGACCAACGGCATGGCCGGACGAAGGCTCGCAAAAAAAGAGCGGTAGTCAACGATCCTGCTCACCCAGTGCAGGTGCACGAGGTCACACGCTGCGAGGTCTCCCCTGAGGGGTGTGTCGTAGGGCCGCACCGGACCGCTGTACATGCCGGATCGCTGCGGCTTCCCCTTGCGGTAGATGGTGCGTAGCAACCGTTCGCGCGACCACCGCAGCAGGGCACGCCCAAGGCGGAGTGGGTGGCGTGGCGCGGGCATTGACCATGGGAGGAGGCGGTAGTGTGCGTCCTCCGCCAGCGGCCCTGCATCCCAAGCAGGCTCCGCATGCCAGTAGCAGCTTTCGATCCCCTCAGCGAGCAGGCCATGGTGCAGCCTCCTGGCTGCCACCGCGGCGCCTCCTTCGAGATAGGCGTTGATATGGTGAATCCGCACTGAGCCACCGCCCGTGATGCGATTGATGGGACCGGAGAAAACTGCTGGAGAAACCGTACACAAATCGCGCCCCCCCAAACACACCAGCGCTGTCTCAGTCCACCGAGGGTGGGCCCACGCGATTCGCGTTGCGTGCCAATAGCCACCTCTTTAGAGTGCCTGGCTTGCCAGCCAACAACGATCCGCCGCTACGAGGGGCGGTTATCGATGATTCGACAACCTGCACAGCCACCCGCCACGCGGCCGATTGCAGTCGTGAGCCACACGCTTCCGGGGGATCCCAACGGCCAGGCGGTGATGCTCGACCGGCTAACGGCCCGGGCGTCAGGGCAGGGCTTTGTGTTCATCGACACTGAACGCAAAGCACACGCCAGGCCAGCCCGCGACAACTGGCTTGCGTGCGTGCCTCTGCCCACCCCAGCAGTTCTGCGGAAATGCTATCGCCTGCCCTGGGCCCATCTCCATCTCTACCACCTGCTGGTCCGTCATCGCTCCAGAGCGATCGCCCGCATCGTGCGGCAGCACGGTTGTCAGAGCATCGTGACCTGCACCGGCGGTGATCTGATCGACCTCCCTGCAGCCGTGGCAGCGGGGCGTCTCACGGGTGTGCCAACCTTTCTCTACTACTTCGACGACTACCAGATCCAATGGACCATGCCAGGTGGGCGTTGGTCGCGCGAGGCAGCGGACGCGCTGCGCGACGTCGCAGAGGCCATCTCGCTCGATCAGTGTGCGGGCGTGTTCGTGCCCAATGAGCATCTGGCACGCGTCGTGGAAACTCGCACCACAAAGCCTGTGTCTGTCATCCGCAATCCGGTCGACACCTCCGCGTATCGCGCCCTTCGCAGCCAGTTTCCCAGGCGTCCCCTCGATCCCTCACGATCCCTGTCGATCGTCTACACCGGATCGGTCTATGCCGCCCAGGCAGACTGCCTGCAGCGGCTCTGCGATGCGGCCGCGCTGCTCAAGGACCAAGGCGTGCACCTTGAGGTTCACGTGCTCGGTCCGCCACCCGAACCGCGCACTGCCAACCTTCTTCCTATCGATGCCATCACGTGGCATCCCGCGGTCTCCACGTCGGAGGCGGCCGTCGCGCAGGTGCAGGCCGACATCCTCTTCCTTCCCCTGAGCTTCACCTGCGAGTTCCCGGAACTGATCCGCACCTCCGCCCCAGGAAAGTTTGGGGAATACCTTGCATCTGGCACGCCCTTGCTTGTGCACACCCCCGCCGATGCGTTTCCACATTCCTTCGTCACGGAGCACGCTTGCGCGGCGACGTGTGGCGTTCCGGAGAGCCGCGCCTTAGCGTCCGCGCTGGCGGATTTGATCGCTCAGTCGAGTGTCTGCGAAGCGATGCGGCAGCGGGCGATCGACCTCGCGGAGGAGTTCGCCCTCGACGTCAACCGCGAGCGATTCATCCAGCTGGCTTCGGCGACGCCTGATCGTCGCGCGGCCCCAACACCCGCGGCAGGCTCCAGACGCGTTCGCGAACGTAGGGGACGTAACTCGTGACCAGCTTGAGCACTTTCCACGACACATCGTCGCTGCGGTAGGCCTCCACCGCCGATCGCACGTCATGCCCTGCGGCGGCGGCCGCGATCGCCATGGCAACCGCCGGGAGCACGGTGTCGCGGCCAATCCCACACATCACCAGCACCCCAGCATCCATCCCTTCAGGCCGTTCGTGGGTATCGCGGATGGTCACGGCGGGAAAACCGAGAATGGCCGACTCTTCGGTGATCGTGCCGCTGTCGGAAAGCACACACGCGGCATGCATCTGGAGATGAACGTAATCGAAGAACCCAAAGGGTTTTTCAAACTTCACCCGCGGATCGATGCGAATCCCCTCGAGCTTCGCCAGCCGCGCGCGGGTGCGAGGGTGGGTGGAAACGAGCACCGGCAGACCCCGCTCCACGGCGAGGCCGTTGAGCGCGTCGACGAGCGTGGCCAGCCGCACCGGGTCGTCCACGTTCTCTTCACGATGCGCGCTGACCAAGAAGTAGCCCTGCGGCTGCACACCGTGCTCCGCGAGCACCCTTGAGGCAGCAATCTTTTCTCGAAATGCCGCAAACACTTCGGGCAGGTGGCTGCCGAGCACAAACACTCGGTCCGGCGGGAGGTTCTCCGAGAGCAGGAAGCGCCGTGCATGCTCAGTGATCGTGATATTGATGTCGCTTAAGTGATCGACGATCTTCCGGTTGATCTCTTCTGGCACGCGCTGGTCAAAGCAGCGGTTCCCCGCCTCCATGTGAAAGACCGGGATCTTCCGCCGCTTGGCCGAGATCACCGCCAAGCAGGAGTTGGTGTCGCCGTAGAGCAACAGCGCATCCGGCGCCTCTGCCGCAAGCACGTCGTCGGCTCGCTCGATCACACGGGCGATCGTCGCCGCCGCATTGGCCCCAGCCGCTTCGAGGAAGTGGTCTGGCTTCCGGATGCCGAGGTCATCAAAAAAAACTTGATTGAGTTCGTAGTCGTAGTTCTGACCGGTGTGCACGAGCACATGCTGCGTATGCTGATCGAATCGCTCGATCACGCGACACATCTTGATGAGCTCCGGACGCGTTCCGACGATCGTCATCACCTTAAGCACGCAGTTGCTCCTGGATGTAGTCAAGCTTCAACAGCAGCTCGATCACCTCGGGCTTCTCAAGCCTCGTGGTGTTGTGAGACGTGTAATCGTCGCAGGCCGAGACGCTCGTTTCCCCCTCCACAAAATACTTGGCGTAGTTGAGGTCTCGGTTGTCGGCCGGGATGCGGTAGTACCGATCCTCGTCGATCGCCTTGGCCATTTCCTCGCGCGAGACAAGCGATTCAAACAACTTTTCACCATGCCGCGTGCCGATTACGCGAACCTCGCTCGTGCCACCGAAGATTTCGAGCAAGGCTTCGGCGAGCACGTGCACCGTGCAGGCAGGTGCTTTCTGGACGAAGATGTCTCCCTGCTGGCCATGCGCAAACGCATGCAGCACCAGGTCGACCGAATCCGGAAGCGACATCAGAAACCGGGTCATCGACGGGTCGGTCACGGTCACTGGCTTCCCAGCCTTGATCTGCTCCACAAACAGTGGAATCACAGAGCCGCGCGAGGCCATCACGTTGCCGTAACGAGTCGCCGAGAGCACCGTCTCCCCCGGCAGGCGGATGCGGCTCTTCGCCACCATCAGCTTTTCCATCATCGCCTTGGAAAGCCCCATGGCGTTGATCGGGTAGACCGCCTTGTCGGTGCTGAGCACGATCAGGCGGGAGACTCCACGGGCGATCGCAGCGTTCATCACATTTTCTGCACCGAGCACATTCGTCCGCACTGCTTCGAGCGGATAGAACTCGCAGCTCGGCACCTGCTTCAACGCCGCCGCATGGAACACGTAGTCGCAGCCATGGAGCGCATCCGAAACACTGTCGAGGTTCCGCACATCGCCAATGTAGAACTTCAACTTCGGATGGTTCAGCGCGATCCGCATGTCCTCCTGCTTCTTCTCGTCGCGACTGAAGACGCGAATCTCGCGCACGCCGGTATCGAGAAAACGACGCAGCACTGCGTTTCCAAACGAACCGGTTCCACCGGTGATCATCAAGACCTTGTCGTCAAACATACGAGCAGGTTCCAAAGCTCCGTAGGATGGTGGCAGGGGGGTGATCAGTTGAAAACACGCATGCGGTGCACAAGCTCGGCCCACGAGGGGGGCGCATACCCAGTGGCGTTGTTGAAGCGGGAGGCATCGAGGGAGCGGTCAATCACCACATCATCGCTCGGCTCAATCTCAATCTCCTTGCCGTACTCCTTCGCCACAATTCTGAGGAGCGTCTCTTTATCGATTGGCTCCGCCGCCACGTGATACAGGCCGTGTAGCTCGGGATGTGGGATCACAAAGTCACGGACAAGAGTGGACAGCTCCACCGTTGGCAGGCCGGAAAAGACCGCTTTTCGGTAGCCCTTCACTTTTCCCTGCTGCGCGAGAAACCAGCCCACCAGGCTCCGGGCGCCACTCTGTTCGGTGCCGATGATCGAGGTGCGAAGCGTGATCGCATGCGGCTCATCGACCTCGCCGAGGAGTTTTGAGCGACCGTAAAGATGCGCAGCGTCGGGCTCATCGGCCTCGGTGTACATCCCTTTTTTTCCCGAGAACACGCAGTCGGTGCTGACATGCACGAGCCGGGCGCCCCCAAGCTGGCAGAGCTGCGCGAGCCGATGGGGAAAGAGGGTGTTCCGCGGGATCGCCTGCAGGAGGTCCTCCACATCCGCCACCTGCTTCACGATGCCGACGCAGTTGATGACGACATCGGGGCGGGCGGTGGTGAAGGCACGGACCACCGAGTCGTGGTTGTCGATATCAATGCCCGTCAACAGCCTGTCGGCGAGGTCGTCGGCGAAAAACCGCCGCGCCCCATCGTTCC
This sequence comes from Planctomycetota bacterium, assembly GCA_029978905.1. Lineage (GTDB taxonomy): Bacteria > Planctomycetota > Planctomycetia > Pirellulales > UBA1268 > M30B53. The sequence goes on along the minus strand of JAPOIM010000013.1, from coordinate 50,017 downwards.
GGGCCGTCGCCATCACCTCGTGCCCAGGGCTCGCGCCAAACACGCGAAACATCGCATTCCCGAGCATGCCCGAGGCGCCAAACACCAGGATTCGCATTCTGTCGACCTGTTCTTAAGAAGGTGAGCCGCACCAAGAGGGCGTTAGGCCGCGCAGGCAGCGTCTGGCCCAGAGGCGCGTGGCGAGGACGTGCTGTGGTCCGTGGTCCGCTCGCCCCGCGTTATCGCCTCATAGACGTGTCGGTAGCTCGCCGCCGAAGCGTCCCAACTGTAGCGAGCTGCATGGGTGACCTGCCGCGAGGCAAACCCTTCGGTTTGCTGCACGATCTCCATTCCGCGTCGGAAGGTGTCGGCCATGACATCTGCTGCAAACGATTCGAAGAAGAAGCCCGCTGTTCCGGCAACTTCAGGAAGGCTTGTCCGGCGAGAACAGAAGACCGGCTTCCCCACCTGCATCGCCTCGAGCACCGGAAAGCCAAAGCCTTCTGCGAGCGATGGAAAGAGGAACGCGTCGCAGTGTTCGTAGAGCCACTGGCGGTCGCCGTCAGACACCTCACCAGGCATCACCACCCGATCCCGCAGCCCACGTCGCGTCAGCTCTTCATCGATGAAACGTCCGTAGGGCGTGGCTTTCTTTCCAGCGATCACGAGCCGACGACCGGGCAGATGCTCAAGCATGCCCAGGAGCGTGTGGAAGTTCTTGTGCCACAGACAGTTGCCAATCGACAACAGAAACGGGCCTGCTGGGAGAAAGTCCGGCCGTTCCAGCGACGCTGGTGGCGGTGTGGTCATGCCGTTGGGGATCACGTAGATCGGCTTCTCCCCGACACGCAGGTGCGCCCGCACATCCGCCGCGGTGAACTGCGAAACCGTCGTGAGCGCTGCGGCACGGTCGATCTTGCTCTGGATGTTCGCGAGCTTGCGAGCCACGCGGGCTGGGTCGCGCTTGTTGTCGGCGTCGTGCAGGAAGTTGAGGTCATGAATCGTGAGGAGCACAGGCACCCGCGCATCGAAGGGAAGGTACTTCGAGGTTTGGTGCGTGACATGCCACACATCCACCTTGGGGGCCGTGAGAAAGGGGCGGGCCAGGGGCCGCAGCCACCTCGCGAACACCTCCTTGCGGAGCGCTGGCACCGAGAGACGCGGCGGTCGAATCGCCGAGACCAGCGGCTCGAGATAGGTGCCGGCACATTCGGGAAGAAAGAGCACCGGGTCGATCGCGCAGCCAGACTGAGACCACTCACCGGGCTGCAGCAGCGCCCGAGCAAGGTTCAGGCAGAATCGACCGAGGCCGCAGTTGATGTGCCGCAGCCGCTCAAGGTCGAGCACCACTCGTGGCCGCACGGCATCCAAACTTGGCACCCCCCTCTCTCAAACACACCTCCGACGACTTCTCTTTCTTCGGCAGACGAAGCGACTCTCCTGAGATTTCTGATAAGGAGCCCTTCGCCGATCGCACGCTTCAGGCAAAGGAGGAAAGCGGGGCAAGCAGGAAGCAGACCGCGCCTGACAAAACGCCCAGCGAGGGGTGAGCCCGGTGCTGACTCGCCGGCGTAGAGACGCGAGCGAAGCCTGGAGGGCGAAAGCGCTGCGGATCTTCGAGTGAGCGAGGGCCCGGAAGGCCCGCAGCGAACGTCCGGCGGGGCAGCACTGGGCTCACCCCGAGCGGGCTACGTGTGACCCCGCAGCACCGTCTCATACACGCGGCAGTAGCGACGGGCCGTCTCGGCCCACGAGAACGCCGCCGCGTGCTCGCGAAGCCGCTGGGACGCGTTGGCATCCTCGGTGAACTTCTGCATGCCTTCTCGGTAAGCCATGGCCAGGGCGTCGCCTTCGTAGCTCTCCAAGTAGGTCGCGTGGTCACCGGCGATCTCAGGCAGGCTTGTCTTGCGTGAGCAGAAGACGGGCCGGCCAGCCTGCATCGCTTCGAGCACGGGAAAGCCAAAGCCTTCGGTGAGCGAGGGGAAAAGGAAGGCTTCGCAGTGCTCGTAGAGCCACTGGCGGTCGCCGTCGGAAACTTCGCCGGGCATGAGCACGCGATCGCGGAGGCCCAGCCGATCGATCTCTCGTTCGAGATGCTCGCCGTAGGGGGTGGCCTTCTTGCCGGCGATCACCAGCCGCAGGTTCGGCACGGCGGGTAGCAGCTCGAAAAGCACGTGGAAGTTTTTGTGGACAAGACAGTTGCCAACCGTGAAGAGGAAGGGACCACCAGGCAGGAAGGAGGGGCGGGTCGCGGATGGCTGAGGCGGTTCACTGAGCCCCAGCGGAACCACATGCACCGGACGCGGCCCGAGATCGACATGGGCGGCCAGGTCGTCGGCGACATACTGCGAATCGGTCACGATCACGGCCGCACGATCGACCTTTCGCTGAATGTCGGTGAGCTTTCGCTCGATTTCCCGGCCGCGGTCGTCTTGGGGAGACTCATGGAGGAAGTTGAGATCGTGGACGGTCAGAATCACCGGCACGCGTGAATCGAGCGGGAGGTACCGCGACATCTGGTTGGAGACATGCCACACACCAAACGGGGGCTGCCTCAGAAAGGGCGACACCAGCGGGCGGACAAACTGCTGCACGACTTCCTTCCGCAGCAGGGAGGTGTTTAGGGTGCGATAGCCGCCTTCGGGAAAATACTTCGCCGCCTCTTTCGGCAGGAGGAACACCGGCTCAAAAGGCGTGTCCGCCACGCGGAGTAGTTCACGGCCCAGGTAATACGAGAAGCGCCCCAGGCCGCAGTTGATGTGCCGCAACTTCTCCAGGTCGATGACGACCTGAGGCAGCGCGACGGTTTGCCGATGGGCCACAACAGTCATGGTCGCGAAGCCGCTTCTGCGGCAACCTGCTCGGCAGGGACGAAGTCACGCGGGTCGGCCTGCCGCAGCCGCCACCAGTAGGAGGCGGAAAACCCGGGCCACAGCGCCGAGAGCCGTCCAGTGGCCGTTTTGTACCAACTCTCGCACGGCTTTCGCCATGGCGACCCATCCGACACCCACACCGTCTGGCGAAATCGCTCATCGATCGCCTGATTAAAGGACTGCTGGATGTCGTCGCGAACCTCGATCTGCGGACATGTTCCGCGGCTGAGCAACTTGAGGGCTGAGAGGATGTAGCGGACCTGGGCCTCGAGCATAAACACGATCGAGTTGTGACCGAGCCCCGAGTTGGGGCCCATGAGCATGAAGAGGTTGGGATAGCCGGCCACGAGCACGCCGTTGTAGGCCTGAGGTCCCTTGCGCCAGTCGTCGGCCAGTCGCCGGCCTTGCCTTCCCACGATCTCGATCTCGTCTGCAGGATTAAAGGTGCGAAAGCCCGTGGCCAGCAGGAGCACATCCACGTCATGCTCACGACCATCGGCCGTGACCAGGCCTTCCGCGCGGATCTCCTGAATCGGTTCGGTGACCAACTCCACATTGTCGCGAGCGAGGGCCGGGTAGTAGTCGTCGGAGAGCAGTGCCCGCTTGCAACCCAGCGGATATCTCGGCCACAGCTCGTCGCGCAGGCGATGATCGGAAAACACCCCCTGAATCAAACGCATCGTCTGCTTCTGCCAGTGCCCAAGCAGTTTTGGGTTGCGGGTGTAGGCGAAGGCAATCGATTCCTGCCTGAGATAAATCACCCACCGCCACAGCCGCTGAAGCCAAGGCAGGCTTGCGAAGGCACGACGAACGATGGCGGGAATCGGCTGGTCGTTGCGGGGCAGGATCCAAGGGGGCGTCCGCTGGAACACCGACAGGCGAGCGACCTGCGGTGCAATCGCCGGCACGATCTGCACGGCACTCGCCCCGCTGCCGACGACCGCCACCCGTTTGCCCGCGAGATCGACGTCATGCCGCCAGCGGGCCGAATGGAAGGCGGGCCCGGCAAACTTTGTCAGTCCGGGAATGTCTGGGTAACGCGGGATGTGCAGGCCGCCCACTCCGAGCACCACCACTGGTGCGGAGAAGGTCTCCCCCTCGGCTGTGGTGATCTGCCAGCCGCAGGCCTCGTCCCACACGAGCGAGATGACGGTGGTGTTGAAGCGTGTCTTCTCGTCGAGCCGGTGCCGTTTGGCGACGTCGTCGAGGTACGCCAAGATCTCCGGCTGGGAAGCGTAGTGCCGCGTCCAGCCGGGATGCTGCTCGAACGAAAACGAATAGAGATGGGAAGGGATGTCGCACGCACAGCCTGGGTAGGTGTTGTCGTGCCAGGTGCCACCAAACCCAGACGCTTTCTCCAGAATGAGAAAGTCTTTGCGCCCCATGGCGAGGAGGCGGATGGCCATCGCCAGCCCGCCAAAGCCGGCCCCCACGATGACGATCGGGACGTTTTGTCGGCTCACGTGCATCTCCGCAGGCCAGTTTCCCGCCGCTGGCTCTTGGCGAGAGTCTAACGACATCAGCGAACCGCACGCCCCCCGGTTGGAATCCGCCAGCGGCCCTGCCATATTGGCGACCCTCAGGGGTGTTTTGCCCCCGCCCCGCCACGAAAGGCACTCATGAAGATTCACGAATACCAGGCGAAGGATCTCCTGCGGGCTGCTGGTGTGCCCGTCCTTGCCGGCCACGTTGCCCGCACGCCCGAAGAAGCCTCGCAGGCATTTTCAGGCCTTGGCACCCCCGTGTGTGCCGTGAAGGCTCAGATCCATGCTGGTGGACGCGGAAAGGGACAGGTCAAGGGATCGCAGCAGCGGGGCGTGGAGCTTGCCAAGAGCCCGGAAGATGCCGCCCGGATTGCCAGCGGCCTGCTGAATCAAACGCTCGTGACCATCCAGACCGGCCCCGAGGGGCAGGTGGTCCGTCAGGTGTTTGTGGAGAGTGGCTGCAACATCGAGCGCGAACTCTACTGTGCCATCCTGGTGGACCGAGCTGCTGGCTCACCCGTGTTGATCGCCAGCACCGCCGGTGGGATGGATATCGAAGAAGTGGCGGCCAAGACGCCGGAGCTGATCCTCACCGAACCATTCGACGCCGACCGTGGGCTCGGCGCGTACCAGACCAGGCTGCTCTCTTCCAAGCTCGGTCTGCCGACCTCCAGCTGGCGAGCGGCCGAACACTTCTTCCGCGCCCTCACCAAAGCATTTGTCGCGCTCGACGCTTCGCTCCTGGAAATCAACCCGCTGGTGCTCACGAAAGACGGCACGCTCGTTGCTCTCGACGCCAAGATGACGTTTGACGACAACGCCCTTTTCCGACACAAGGACGTGGTTGCCCTGCGAGATGAATCGGAGGAAGAACCTGCGGAGATTCGCGCGGCAGCTGCCGGTCTTTCGTACGTGAAGCTCGATGGCTCGATCGGCTGCCTCGTCAACGGTGCGGGCCTCGCGATGAGCACCATGGATCTCGTGAAGCTGCACGGCGGCGAACCGGCCAACTTTCTCGACGTTGGCGGTGGCGCAGACGTCAATCAGGTGACGGAAGCCTTTCGTATCATTCTCTCCGACAGCAACGTGAAGGCGATTCTCGTCAACATCTTTGGCGGCATCATGCGATGCACCACGATTGCCACAGCACTCGTCGAGGCGTCGAAGACGGTCGGCTTTACCGTGCCACTCGTGGTGCGACTCGAAGGCACTGAGGTGGAGGAAGGCAAGAAGATCCTCGCCGAAAGTGGAACGAGCATCATCACTGCCGATGGCCTGACCGACGCTGCCCAAAAGGTGGTGGCCGCGGCTGCGAGCCAGGCCTGACCGTTCTTTCCCCCTCACCCATCCCGCCGGCCCCCGGCTTCCCGCTTCTCGGCTTAGGAAAACATGAGCATCATCATCAATCGTGACACCCGCGTCATCTGCCAGGGCATCACGGGCAAGGTGGGTGAGTTCCATACCCGCGGTTGCCTCGACTACGGCACGCGGATGGTCGGTGGCGTGACTCCTGGCAAAGGTGGCGAACAGGTCGCCGGCCTCCCGGTGTTTGACACCGTTGCAGAGGCACGTGATGCCACGGGTGCCAATGCCACGATGATCTTTGTGCCCCCTCCTTTCGCGGCCGACGCGATCCTCGAGGCCGTGGCGGCTGGCATCGAAACCGTGATTGCGATCACCGAGGGCATCCCGGTGCTCGACATGGCTCGTGTGCTCCCCGTGGTGCAGGCGAGCAGCAGCCGTCTCATCGGTCCCAACTGCCCCGGCGTGATCACGCCGGGGGAATGCAAGATCGGCATCATGCCCGGATACATTCACACCCCTGGTCACGTGGGCGTGATGAGCCGTTCGGGCACACTCACCTACGAAGCGGTCTGGCAGCTGACCCAGCTCGGCCATGGCCAAAGCACCTGTGTCGGCCTTGGCGGGGATCCGCTTGTCGGCTCAAGCTTCATCGACATCCTGACGTTGTTTGAGGCCGACCCTGACACTCATTCGATTCTGATGATGGGGGAAATCGGTGGAAGCGCTGAAGAGGAAGCCGCGGCCTTCGTGAAGGACCATGTCACGAAGCCGGTTGCCGCCTTCATCGCAGGCCGTACCGCTCCTCCGGGCAAGCGGATGGGGCACGCCGGTGCCATCATCTCTGGAGGTAAGGGCACGGCCGAGGCGAAGCTTGAGGCCCTCCGAGACGCAGGCATCGAGATCGCCGAGAGCCCAGCCGACATGGGTGCCGCGATGGTTCGCGCAATCGAGCGAGGGCGCTAGACCGACCGACATGAATGTCAGCCTCTTCATCCCTTGTTTCGTCGACCAAATGACACCGCAGGTGGGGCTGGCGGTGACCCGTGTGCTTGAGCACCTCGGACACACGGTCGAGTACCGTGAGGGGCAGACGTGCTGCGGGCAACCCAGTTTCAATGCGGGCTACTGGGACGAAGCCAAGCAACTGGCCGTCCGCTCGATCGCCCTCTTTGACGGCGCGGATGCCGTCGTCGGCCCGAGCGGTTCATGCGTGGCGATGATGCGGGTGTTTTATCCAGAACTCCTCGCCGGCACCCCCCACGAAACGGCCGCCCTCGATCTCGCCTCGCGGACGTTTGAGTTTGGGGAGTTTCTCGTGGAGAAGTTGGGAGTGACCGACATCGGGGCACGGTTCCCCCACAAGGTCACCTACCACGACGGCTGCCACGGGATGCGCGAACTCCGCATCAAAGAGGCGCCCCGAACCCTCCTGCGGCATGTCAAAGACCTGGAACTCATTGAATGCGATGAGGCCGAGAGCTGCTGCGGCTTCGGCGGGCTCTTCAGCGTCAAGTTCCCCATGATCTCCACCGCGATGGCGGAAGTGAAAGGGGGATCACTCGCGCGGACCAATGCGGCGTTCGTGGTGTCGAGCGATCCAAGCTGTCAGCTCCAACTCGACGGCTGGCTCAGCCGCAACGGCAAGGCATGCCGCACGATCCACCTCGCCGAAGTGCTCGCAACCGCGTGTGAGTGAGACTGGCTCGACACGCCACCCAAGCAGACTGTGGACAAAGTCTGCCGCCGAAGGATGCGGCGAGTGGCAACCCCGAAGACCCTTGGCGTTGAGGGGTGCCCACTGGCAGTTGAGGCGCTCGTTACTCAGGCAGCGTGACGCCGCCTCCAGGTGCCGGAGCCCCTCCGGGAACCGCTCCGCCACCCGTGGCTGGCGGCAGTCCTCCCGCAGGAAACGTCGGCAAGAATCCGCCGGGAGGCACCGATCCCTGCTCCCCTCCCCCCTCACTCGTTCCCTCACCCTCAGCAGCAGTGCCGGTGGTCAGGCGCGGAGGATCCTCGGCGTCGGCTGCGTCATCGCCCTCGGCCGCCGGAGGCAGCTCCGGCTCGGGTACGGGCAGGGGATCGCTCCAGAGCCCGAGTCGATAACGCTCCAGAAGCTCTTTCGACAGGCTGTTCGACACACCAGCCACGTTGGCGAGCATCGCCTCGCCCACTTTGAACTCCACCTGATCCGGCTGAAAGCGATACTCCGCCGGCACTTCCTTGGCCTCTTGGCAGGTGCCCATCGACCACGCGATGTGCACCGTCGCCGCCACAACGATGCCCGCGAGGATGCCAGCAAGCGCCCCGAGAATCCCGTCGGTGATGGCAGGCAACCGCGCTGCAGAGTCCCGCAGAAACGCCTGCATCGCACCCGCAGTCGCCGCGACGCCCGCGAGAAACACGACGAGAAATGCCGCCACCGTTGCGTAGGCCGGTGGCACCTCGATTTTTACGAGCAGACCTCCGCCCCAACCACACAGGGCAAGGGCAGCATCCAAGGCGAGCAACAGCCCAAAGCCCACGAGCGTGGTGCGAAAGCCACCAAGCTTGATCCCGGATCCCGCCATCACCAACACACAGAGGGCGACGGCAGGATCGTCGAGCCGCTGGATGATCGAACTCTCTGCAAGCATAGCCGCGCCTCAGTTGGTCACCCGGGTCACTTCATCAAGCGTGGTCACGCCCGCCACCACCTTGCGAAGGCCATCGAGCCGCAGGCTCTTCATGCCAGCCTTCCGCGCCTCTGCTCGAATCGCTTCGATCGATGGCTGCCCAACCAACAGGCCGCGAACTTCTGGGCCGATCTCCAGCAGTTCGTAAATACCTGTGCGGCCACGGAAGCCAACGCCGTAGCACTCTTTGCATCCCTTCTCGCGGTAGAACACCGGGGGCTTGTCGGTGCGAATGCCAAGCGTCTTGAGCAGTTCGGGCTGTGGCTCGTAGGGCTCGCGACACTTCGGGCATAGCACCCGGACGAGTCGCTGCGCAAGCACCGCCGTCAACGCCGACTGAATCAGGCTCGCCTCAATGCCAATGTCGAGCAGCCGGGTGATCGTGGTGGGGGCATCGTTGGCATGCAGGGTGGTAAACACGAAGTGCCCCGTCAGGGCCGCCTGCATGGCGATTTCAGCGGTTTCCTTATCGCGAATCTCACCAACGAGGATCACATCGGGATCCTGCCGGAGCGCTGAGCGAAGAATCTTGGCAAAGGTCAGTTCCGCCGCCACGTTGACAGCCGTCTGCGAGACATTGTCGAGCCGATACTCGATCGGATCCTCGATCGTCATGATGTTGCGGGTGAGCGAATCGATCTCCGACAGCGCGGAGTAGAGCGTCGTCGTCTTTCCCGCACCGGTTGGCCCACACACGATCAGCATCCCGTGCGGACGGTGAATGATCGACCGCATCGACTCGAGCATCGCCGGCGACATCCCCAGCCCCGTCAGGCCGCCTTGCACGATACCTCCATCCGCATCGAGCAGGCGGAGGGCAATCTTCTCACCAAAGTTGGTGGGCCCCGACGCGGCTCGCACGTCAAATGTCCGCCCCTGATAACGGGCAGAAAACGTGCCGTCCTGAGGCCGCCGTCGTTCGGCGATGTCCATGTCGGAGAGCACCTTCAGGGCCGAGAGCGCTGGCCGGCCTTCGTCACCGGGCAAGGTGGACACGTTTTGCAGGATGCCGTCCACGCGAAACCGCACATTGAAACTGTCGCCCTGTTTGGGCTCCATGTGGATATCCGTCGCCCGCATCTTGATCGCCGACTCAAACATCTCGCGGATCGTCGCCACGGCCTGGGAAACCTCCCGGTCCGAGGCGTTGCTGCCATCGAGTGTCGAACCATCTTTCTTAAGCAGTTCGACGTAGCTCACCCCATCACTGATGACCGCCGCGGCCCCAGTCGTTCGCGACCACCGCAGCGAACCTTTGAGGCTTCGCAATACGTCGCGCCAAAACTCACGCGTAAAGAGTTTGAGCAGGAGCCTCTCCGACTCCATCGCCTTGCTGTCGCGGTAGAGCAGGTAGCCAATGCCCCCTACGCTCCAGAGCAGCAGGAGCAGCGGCATCACGGTAGGACCGGCGCGAAGGAGGGCCGCCAGCGACACCATCCCGGTAAAGATTGCCGCAAACGTCCAACGCTTCGGCTGGTCGAGGATGGAAAAGGCGTCTCGCTGCACCCACACACAGCCGGCCGCCCAGGCGATGGTGAGCACCGTGCCAATCACCAGCCAGACAATGAACCAAACAGAGGGTTCCGCCATCAGGACTCCCGCTTCGCAGTTCGACCGGCTCTGGGCAGCATTTTTTTGCCTCCTCGCGGAGACCACCATTCTCTTTTGACCTGCCGTGTATCCTGAGAGTGATTCTCCACCAGAAAAATCTCTCGACCAGATCCCCCCGACAGTTCGCGAGTGCGATGACGACCCTTCAGCATAACGCAGCTTCCGGCTCCAAGGAGAGCGGGAAAAAGCTGCCCTCAGCGGACAGCCAGGCTGGGCCCGTGCCACCCAAGCGGCAGTTTCTCCAAGACGCCGCGGCCCACGTGGCCGACATCGGCCACCGCTCGTTCGTGCGATCCGCCCTCGGTGGCTACTACAAGAGTCGCGACGCACAAAAGGCCCGCTACCGTGACTGGGAGCATGCTCGGGACGCGGCCAGCCTTGCCAAATGGTCGGCGGTCAATCGGCTCGACGAGTTGCTCGAACAATTTGCGGCCAACTTTGAAGGCCGGGGTGGAAAAGTGCACTGGGCCGCCAATGCGCATGACGCCCGGGAGATCATCCTCGAACTCGTTCGCCAGGCGGGGGCGCGGGCGATCATCAAAAGCAAGTGCATGACCAGTGAGGAGATTCACCTCAACGCCGCCCTCGAAGAAGAGGGCTACGGGGTCGTGGAGAGTGACCTCGGCGAGTTCATCCAGCAGCTCCGCGGAGAACCGCCCTACCACTTCGTCTTCCCTTGCATGCATGTCCGCCGCGAAGAGATCAGTCGGCTCTTCGAAGACAATCTCGGCACCGCGCCAACCGACAGCCCCGAAGAGCTGACGATGATTGCCCGTCGTCATATGCGGCGGCTCTACGTCGAGGCCGACGTGGGGATCACCGGCGCCAACTTTCTCGTGGCCGAAACGGGACAGATCTCAATCACCGAAAACGAGGGCAACGCCCGACTCACCGCCGCGCTTCCCCGCATGCACATCGCCCTGGTTGGGATCGAAAAGGTGGTCGCAAACCTCGATGACCTCTCGATCCTCCTCCCGATGCTCGCCACCGCAGGGGCTGGTCAGCCGATGACCTGCTACAACACCCTCTACGGCGGGCCACGCCAAGAAGGAGAGTGCGACGGCCCGCACGAGATGCATGTCGTGCTACTCGACAATCATCGTTCGGCGATTTTGGCCGACCCAGAACAGCGTGACAGCCTGCACTGCATCCGCTGCGGCGCCTGCCTGAATGTCTGCCCGATCTTCAAGAACGTTGGCGGCTTTACCTACGGCACGACCTACCAGGGCCCGATCGGTTCGGTGATCACCCCGCATCTGCGAGGGCTGGCCGATTGGAACCATCTTTCGGGCGCGAGTTCTCTGTGTGGGGCATGCAGCGATGCCTGCCCCGTACGGATCGATATTCACCACCATCTCCTGCACAACCGCCGCAATGCCGCTCGCACCTCTCCCAGCCGGCTTGAGCGTCTTGGACATCGATTGTTTGTGACGGCCGCCACACGCCCCTGGCTGTTTCGCACCGCAGGTTGGATGGCCCGCCAGAGCATGGGCCTTGCCCGACGACTCAAACCGCCGCTTGTCCGCGAATGGCTTGCCAGCCGAGACCTCCCCACGGCCCCTCGCGAGACCTTTCGCGCAGCGTGGCAACGTCGCTCGCGTGCTGCCGGTGCGCGAAGGCCCGAGAAGGGCGTCTCCTCAGCCTCATCTAGGGAGTCGACATGAGCAGCCCAACCCCCTCGAAGCTCTCCGCAGCCTCCTCCCGAGAAACGATCCTGGCGCGGATTCGCGAAGCGCTGCGGGTGCCGGCACCGCCGCCACACGTGATCGATCGCACACTCGTCGACGTGCCGCACCGCAGCGATCCCAGCACGGCCGATCCTCGCAGTGGCTTTCCGGCCCTCCAGGTCCTCCCCGCTGACGCGGGTCGTCCCTGGCTGCCCGACGGTGGAGACACGCCCGAGGAGCGCCTCGCGATCCTCACCGACAACCTCGAGAAACTTCGCGCCGAGGTCCATCGCTGCCGAGATGTTGCCCACGCCGCCGAGACCATTGCAGACCTTGCTCGCGCCGCGAGTTGGCAGCGCGTTGCCTGGCACCACGATGCTCTCGTTGCCGATGTGGTGCGCGCGCTCTCCTGCGAGACGTGCCAGGTGGATGGTCCCTCGGGCTCCGACAAGGAGCTTCTCGAAAGCTGCCAAGCGGGTATCACGTCCTGCGAACTGCTCGTGGCACAGACCGGATCGATCCTCGTCGACAGCCGCCGCTCCGGCGGACGAGGCCTGTCGATTCTTCCCCATGTGCATCTTGTGGTCGCACGCGTCGATCAGGTGGTCGGCACCTTAGGCGACGCACTCGCCTTGACCAAGCAGCGGCATGGTGGGCAGCTGCCAAGCATGCTCTCGTTTATTACCGGCCCAAGCCGCACGGGTGATATCGAGCGCATTCTCGTGCTTGGGGCCCATGGTCCCAAAGAACTCCATGTGATTCTTGTGGGGTGAAGGCTCCCGATCGTTGCCCCTCCACGACCTACACCTTGATGAGGACGAAACGCGCCATGCACTACTGGCTGATCAAGAGCGAACCCTCGAGTTTCTCCATCGAGGATCTTGCCGCCGCTCCCAAGAAGACCACCTGCTGGGACGGGGTGCGGAACTACCAGGCCCGCAACTTCATGAAGAGCATGCAGAAGGGGGACCGCTGCATTTTCTATCACTCGAATGCAGAACCGCCGGCAGCAGTCGGCATCGCCGAGGTGGTCAAGGAAGCCTATCCAGACCACACCGCCCTCGACCCAAACGACCACCACTACGATCCGAAGGCCACTCCTGAGAAACCGATCTGGGAGATGGTCGACGTGAAGTTTGTGGCGGCGTTTCCGCGTGCCATCTCGCTTGAGGAACTCCGCGGCGTGAAGGCCCTCAGCGGCATGGAGCTCCTGAGAAAAGGGAGCCGACTCTCCGTCACGCCCGTCACCGCCGCGGAATTTCGCACCATCGAGAAGCTCGCGGCGAAGAAGTCATAATGCGGTCATGCCCTGCCGCATCGAACCACGCCCCGAAGCCCCTCGCCCCCAGGCACCGCTGCCGGACTCGCTCACCTGGCTGGAGGACAGCCTCCGTCGCCTCGAAACTGATGGTCTCGTACGCCCGCATCGCGTGCGTCGCGGCCGCCAGGGGAGACTGGTGGAACTCAACGGCCGTGAACTTCTGAACTTCGGCGCAAACGACTACCTGGGCTACGCCGGTGACGTGCGGCTGACCCGCAGCTGCTCAAAAGGAAGCTGTGCCGAAGGGTTTGGGAGTGGCGCAAGCCCCCTCGTGAGTGGTCACTCGCTGGCCCACGAAACCCTCGAAGCCGCCATCGCATCGCTCGTGCAAACAGAGGCCGCGCTCGTGTTCCCAAGCGGCTTTGCGGCCAACACGGCAACCATCCCCACGCTCGTCGGCGAAGGGGATCTCATCGTCAGCGACGAACGGAATCATGCGAGCATCATTGATGGCTGTCGCCTTTCGCGGGCCCGTCTGCTGGTGTATCCCCATCGCGACCTGACCTCGCTCGTGGCGCAACTGGAGGCCGCGGCTCCCGCCCGTCGCCTCTTGATCGTGACCGACAGTCTCTTCTCGATGGATGGCACCGTCGCGCCTCTCGCCGACCTCTGTGAGATCGCCGAGCGCTTCGGTGCCATGCTGATGGTCGACGAGGCGCACGCCACCGGTGTGTTCGGGGCGCGGGGAAGTGGCCTGGTGGAGGCCTCCGGCTGTGAAGCCGACGTACCCATCCGGATTGGCACGCTCTCCAAAGCCCTCGGCTCGGCAGGAGGGTTTGTGGCGGGGCCCGCGTCGCTGATCCACTGGCTACGGCACGCGGCACGAGCCTGGGTCTTTTCCACCGCACACCCACCCGGTGTGGCCGCCGCGGCAACCACCGCCATCACACTCCTTCAGGAGGAACCTTTCCGCCGGCGTGAACTGTTGGAAAAGGCTTCGCATTTTCGGCATCAACTCGCCGCCTCGCGTCCCACCACGCACGCGACACCAGTGGGCAGAACGGCGTCTGGCGACGCGAGTCAGATCGTGCCCGTGGTCGTAGGCACACCTGAGAAGGCAGTGGCCTTGTCAGAGGCGCTCGCTGCGGCGGGCTTCTTCGTGCCTGCCATCCGCCCCCCAAGCGTGCCGCGCGATGGGAGCCTTGTGCGGGTGAGCCTGTCGTGGCACCACACCGAAGAGGACCTGACCCGCCTCGCCACCGCAATCACGTCTCACCTCTCATGACGAACTCACTCCACGAACACGATTCGCCCCGCCGCTGGTGTGTCATCGGTGCCGGCCCGTCCGGTCTGGCGGCCTTAAAAAACTTGCTTGCGCTCGGGGTGCCTGCAGAGTGCCTGGAGCGCGAGGACGATCTCGGTGGCAACTGGTACTTCGGCTCTCCAGCCAGCCGGATCTTTGCTTCCACGCGTCTGATCAGCTCCAAACCCCTGACGGAGTTCGTTGACTACCCGATGCCTCGGCGCCTGCCCTGGCATCCTCACCACACCGACTGCCTCGACTACCTCCGCGGCTACGCTGACCACTTTGGGCTCCGTCCGTTTATCCGCAGCCACTGCGATGTCGAGCGGATCGAACCAGTAGGCCGCTCCGCGCAAGGCTGGCAGGTGAGCCTGCGAGGGCAGGCACCGCAGCTCTACGCGGGTGTTGTGATTGCCAATGGACACAACCATCAGCCCCGGATGCCGACGATCCCCGGCAGCTTCAGTGGCACCCTCCTACACGCAGGGGACTACAAGTCGCCTCAGTCGCCCCTGAACGTACAGGGGCTCCGCGTGTTGGTGATCGGTGGAGGAAACTCTGGGTGCGACATCGCTGTCGATGTCTGCCAGCACGCGAAGGCCACGTTCCACGCAACCCGACGCAGTTATCACGTCGTGCCACGCACCATCCTCGGGCGCCCTGCAGATCTTCGCAGCGAACGGCTGCTGCGAATGAAGATCCCGATCTGGCTGCGACGCATGATCTCCCTGAGGCTGATCGACCGGTCGATCGGCCTCCCCGAACGGCACGGACTCCCCACCCCTGACCATCGCCTCTGGGAAACCCATCCGGTGATCAACGAGCGCCTCTACGGGTGCATCGATCAGGGAACCATCACGCCGGTGCGCGACGTCGCGCAGTTTGATGGGGGAGAGGTGGTCTTTGCGGATGGGCGCCGCGAGCCAATCGATCTGGTGATCGCGGCCACAGGCTACCGCATCGCCATGTCGTTCATTGCACCGAGTGACCTCGATGGGCGACCCGTCTCCGAGCCCGCACCGGATCACGACCACGCACCTCCTGACCTGTTTCTCCACATGCTGCCAAGGCATCGGCTTGACCTTGCGTGTGTCGGCTTGATTCAGCCCGACAGCGGCCAGTGGGGTCTGACCGATCTGCAGAGTCGTGTCGTCGCCCGCATGGCACTGGCCGTTCGGCAGGCTCCCAAGACCGCCGCCTGGCTGCGTCGGCAGACCCAGCGTTCCCCCCAGCTCACTCCGATCCGCTACGTCGACTCACCAAGACACCGTCTCGAAGTGGAGCACTTCAGCTATCGCCGTCGACTCGAGCGACTGATCAAGGCCCTCGACCGAAGGCTGCGTCGCGAACTCAACGAGGTGCCGGCGGGGGCTGCGGGTTCCCAAAGAGAGCCTCAAGCCCACGGTTGATGCCGTCGCCAATCACGGCGTTCGCCGTGTTCTCGGCAATCCGGGCGAAGATTTTGTCGATCGCCGAGGGGTCAAACTGCGGTCGGTCGATCGTGCCCTTGAGCGGTATCAAGAGTGGGGTTCGCAGCAGGGCTGCCACGATGGGCGTCTGCCCGGCAATGTCTCCACGGAAAGCCATTTCCACATCCATCGCCAGCGTCCCGTCCGCAGCCACGCTGCCTGACGTGCGGATGGTGAGCTGCCCGGTGTCGATCACCAACCCATCGTGCCAGATCCGCCGTTCGTGCAGCCAGATGCGTGCCGGCTCCGGTCGCACCCGCATGAGGACCACCTTCTCGCCAACACCAAAGCGTGGGTCGAGCAGCCCCTGCAGTCGTCCAATCAAGGTGACGAGAGGCTGGGCAGGCGGCCCAGGCGTGACCTCCACCCCCTCAAAGAGCACCTGCCCGGCAGACGCACCTGCAAACGGATCGGCCAAAGGAATCTTCGCGCCGGTGGTATCCACACTGATCCGACCGACAATCTGCGTGGCCTGCCCCAGCAGCGGCGCAACCCAGGTCATCCAACGATTGGCCACACCCTGCGAGATATCGAGTCTGTCGACGACACGGCCCGGGGGCACGACCAGTTCCACGGGCCCCGGAAAGAATCGCACCCAGGGAGCACCACGGAGACGACCACCGGAAGCGGCAATGTCAAAAGGTCCGAAGGCCAGCTGTCCGTCGAGCAGCCGCATCGGCATGTCTCCGGCCTGCACCGGCAGTCCAAAGAGATCGGCCGCCTGCCAGCCGAGTGTTGTTTCCAACGACACCGACCGCAGCCACGCAATCGACTCCCGCTGCGAGCTCGACGATGCCAGCGAAACGTTCTGCGGCATTCCCGCGGCTCGTGGTCGCTCTCCAGACAGGCCGCGCGCCGCAGCAAGCCAATCGTCGGTTCGTTCCAGTGGAGCGGTCGGACGACTCTCCTGAGGCAGATCGACCGGCAGGCCAACGGTGCCCACCTCGGGAGACTCTCCCGAACCTCCACCCATGCCCCCGAGCGGACCTCGGATGGCAAATGGACGTCCCCCACTCCCCGCCAGACGCACCCGCCCACCGGTCCAAGGCGTGGCCAGCCTGGAGATCGCATCCCAGTCGTAGGTGGCCGTCCCGCTGAGTTCGAGAAACCCTTGTTCCGCAAGGTCGCGCAGGCTGCCCGTGGCCGTGAAGGACGCCGTCGACGAGTCGAGTGCGAGCGCGTTGATCGTGACCGCGCCCGAAGGCTGCGTCGTGTCTCGCGTCACCTCCAACTGAAACGTGGCCCTCGGCTCACGCCACACTTCGCTCGGCGGAAGAGCCGCCCCAATCCCGAGCACCGAAGACGCGGGCACACGGGCGAGTGCCAGATCATTGCCCGTGGCGGAAAGCCTCACGCTCACTCCGTTCTTCGCTTCCGACACTTCAAAGGCACCCCAGGCCCGCCCTGAAGCAGGCCAACTCGCAGCGGCGAGCGGTGCCACCACCCATTGCTCGAGTCGGCCGACATCCGCTTGCCACTGGCCAACACCACGGATCAGTGGCAGACGCTGACCGCCAATCAGCGCACCCGCGGCGGGCAGATACGTAAACCCACCCGTCCGCAGCGAGAGCGTGGCAGTGAGCACCTCCGCCGATGAGATTTCAAAACCACGGCCTCCGCTGAAGAGTGTGCCAGCCCCGCTGCCCACGACCCGCGGCTCCTCCAGCGTCCGTCCATCTGCCAACGACACCACCACATCGTTGAGTTCACCCCCAGCACGCGTGAACCGCCAACCGTTCTCCATGGAGGCCAGTGTGGCGGAGAGGTCGCAGCGTCCGCTGAGCGTGGTCCCGTCGAGGCTGACCGCGGGAGTGACCGCCGCGAGGCGTGTGTGCCACTTCGCGAGGTCGCCCGTGAGTGCGAGCTCGGCTGTCGGCAAGGCCGCCGCGTTGGCAGGCGCGGCAACGGCGAACCCTGCGAGGAGCCAAGGACTTGTGACCGTCACGTCGCCCGTGTCCGTGCCAGCCTCCACATGGAGATGTCCCTGATCGACCGCGACCCCCCCGGGCACGAGCATGCCCACGCCCGTGGCCTCCAGTCGCAGTTGGTCGTCACTCCACCGTTCATACCCCGGCAACTCCAACACAAACCCGTCCACGCTGGCGGAGAAGAGCCCCGATCTCGCACCATTGGGATGCGGCTCCGAGAGCCGGCAGCTGCCCCGAGCCGTTCCCTCAAGCGTCATGCCCTGGAAATCGAGAATCTCGCCAACTTCGGCGATCAGCCGGGCGAGATCTGCCGTCCAAGTCACGTCCGTCAGCGGCGGCTGGCTCGATGCGGTGATCTCAAACGCCGGCGAGATCACCCGGGCTTCTTCAATGCGAAAAGCTGGCTCCGCAAACGCGCGACTCCCACGCAACCACGCGGAGAGCGGCTCATCCCAGCGGAGCTGACGGCTTCCTTGCACCGCTTCCAGCGCCTCAGATGAAACCCGCACCTCCACCACGCGTCGATCGTTCTCGGCCCGCGAGACCGCGGCAACGCGGAGGCGGCCATCGGTGACACGCACGTCTGGCCTCAGTTCCACACCGCCCGGACGCCCTCGCGCCACTTCTGCCAGGTCGATATCGCCCGCAAATGTGAAATCATCTGCCGCCGCCTGCTCCAACCAGCTGAAGCCGTCGGCGGCTGCGAAAGGAACACGTCCACTGGCCTGGAAGGAAAACAGCGGCGACTCCGCCGTCAGCTGCCTGATGGTCAGTGAGCCACCGTCCAGAACACAGTCAAACGGTGCCTCCACCCGGTCGATGTGAAATCGCTCTTGCAGCCGATGGGCATCAAGCAGATGCACATCCGTCGCTGTCATGCGGCCACGAACCGTCGTGCCACGTGGCTCCGCGGGTGCTTCCCCTGCTGCAACCGCGGGCGTGGGCAACTCAAGATCAACCCGGATGTCGGCATGTCCATCCAGCACCCAGGACCACCCGAACCGCACAGCACACAGCTCGCTGATTCCCAGCGGCAGACGGTTGGTGGCGAAGACCAGCTTCTCTGGGGAGGCTCCGCCGCGATCGGGCAGTGAGGCCGGCGACGACAGCGAGAAACCTCCCTCATGCGTCATGACCGCCGTCGCCTGTGTGGCCACCTGCACGTCCGTCGATCCGGTGACCACACCATCCGCACGCCGCTGCTGCAAAAGCGCGATCGCATCCGAGGCCACCGCCCCGCGACCTGCATGCACCGCCCGACCGGCCACGGTCCAACCCTCGAGCCCCTCTGATGTCAGACGCGCAGCGGCCACCAGGTCACCGATTCTCCAGGCATCGCCATGCACCGCGTCGAGCAACACAAGCTCCGCATCGACGACTTCGAGTTCCATGCCTGGCGTCGGCCCGGTGGCCGGCGTCGTGCTCCACGGCGCAAGGACGCGCTCCACGTCACTTCCATCGGCATCGATCGACGTGACCAGCGACACGCCGGAGAGACGCAGGGTGCCGAGTTGAGGCTGCGGCTCCAGGAGAAACTGCCGTGCGAGCTGCGCAAGCCCGTGATCGAGCGTGGCCTTCTCGATCGCCAACACCGGGATGCCCTCGCGATCGCGAAGGACGAGGTTGCGGTACTCGATTGGACCGAACCAACTCCAGCTGGCCGAACCACTCGCGAGCGTGCCCTCTAGCCGTCGGGAGATGCGCTCCAGCGGCCGTTCGCGAACCCGCGTGAGCACCAGCACGTTGGGGGCAAACCAGAGCGCGGCTCCGGCGAGGGCCAGCAGCATGAGCCGGACAAAACGCGACCGTGGCCGAGGCTGCTCCTCTAGCTCCGCCGCGTCCTGCTGGTGTCGTCCCCACCACGCCATCGGTGGATGCTCCTGACGGCCATTTCCCGGCTCCTTCCGAGAGCGGGAGTATAGGCCGGAAGAGGGCAGCCTCCGTAGGGCAGTTCGCGCCCCGGAACACCCCAAACTGCGGATTTACTCGCCACAGGCCTGCCGGAGGCAGTGCCCAAAGAGCAGCCGCCACTCAGCGGCCGCCATCATGCGGGCTGCCTGCATGTCGGTCGAACCGGGCGCAAGACGGCGGGACCAGTCGATAAATGCGGCTGGATGCCAGGCGTGTGCGTCGAGCGGAAAGCTGCTACCCGCACCGAGGTGAGCGGCCACGGCAGCGAGCGGCGCAAACACGGGATGCGCTCCCACCCGCTGAAACCAGTACTTCGCGTTTCCCGGGTCGGGCTCGCGGCGGTGCATGATCCCATGCCAGTAACTGCCATCCGACGTGTCGATACCCTGGCTGATCTGGTGCGACTCGTCCAGAAAATCATTCCAGAGCCAGAGTCCTGCCAGGCAGCATTGGGCGGCGGCCCGGTCACAGATCGCGCGGCCGTCGCACAGCGCGTCCACCGAGAGGCTGCGAAGCGCCTGGCGGTGTGCCTCGACAGGTCGCCCGGGACCGAGCTCAGGAAGCCGAGCCGAACCATCGGGATTCGCGAGCAAGGCTTCGACGGAGGGTGAAAACGAGGGCAGCGTGTCGTCGTGCATGCTCTGGATTGTGGCAAGATCGGCCGGTGTGTCGATATCCCGAAACGACGCCAGCGTTGGGTCGGTGTGCCGCAACGCCTCCTCGTCGACCCAATGCACCGCCAGCACCTCGGCGAGTCCTCGCAGGTCACGTCTGCCGCTGGCACGATAATGATTGATGGCTGGGAGGAGGCTCAGGGGGAGTGCCGACACCAAGGGCTGTGGATGTTCGGCCACACGAGGCACCACCCAGCCGCCTGTCTGCTGAGCGACCGCCAGCAGGTGCCGTACCAGGCCCACCACCAGCCGCGGCGCGTCGCACGAGGCCAGAAAGCAGTGGCGTGGTGGGTTCTCGGACTGCGCCACAACCGTCATCCCGTCGATGACCGCGGCGAGTGGACCACCGCCAGGCTGCGTGTCGACCACCACGTCAATCGTGACACCTGACCTCGCCGCGAGCGCTGGCAACACCTGCCCTTCTGCCTTCACAATCACCAGATGTGGCACCACCTCGCTGACTGCATCCACGACCCATTCCAGCATCGTCTTTCCGTCCACAAGAACCGCCGCCTTGCCGCCAACGGGTCGGCCAAATCGCCTGCCAACACCTCCTGCCACGATGACCGCAGCGGCTTGTGCATGAATCGAATCTGTCACGCTCACCCTTTCCCTGATTTTCTGTCACCCGCCAGGCGCCCACCTCACCCCGTGGTCGGGTGGGCACTCTCCAAAACCGGAAGTAACGCGAGGATAAGATCCTTTTTTCTTCACGCTGAGAGGAGCGTCATGCACGTCGTCACGATTGCGGTTTTCTCGCTCGTCGCCATGATCATCGACGCATTCTGGAACCCCGCGCATGCCACCGAACCGGCGGATGCGTTCCTCGTTGCAGAACAACCTGGCCAGCTTGTGATTTCCCTCAATGGCCAAGAGATCGCCGAGTACGCCTACGCCGACCCTTCCGTGCTGCGGCCATTCTTCGCCAACGTCCGCACCCGCGTCGGCACACCCGTCACCCGACCTCATCCTCCCCGCACCGGTCTGGACGCCACAGACCATGCCAGCATGCATCCAGGCATCTGGATGGCATGGGGTGACATCAGTGGAGAAGACTTCTGGCGGAATCGTGGCAGGATTGTGCACGAGGCATTTCTCGAACCGCCAACATCCTCGCCTGGCATGCTTCACTTCGCCACACGATCCGGCCTGGTCACAGCGGAAGGAGCCCGACTCGCCACGTGTGACAACTTCCTGCAGCTCCGCGCGCGGCCGTGCGGCTGGGCGGTCGACTGGACCGCGGTGTTCACGGCCGTCGGCGATCCGATCGTCTTTGGCGACCAGGAGGAGATGGGCTTTGCCGCCCGAATGGCCACCCCGCTGACCGAAGAGGCCGGCGGTCGGATCTCGAGTGCCTCAGGTCTGACTTCGGCCGCACAGACCTGGGGAAAACCGGCGCTGTGGTGTGACACGACCGGCACCGTCGAGGGCCACGTCATTGGCATCACGCTCATTCCATCCTCAGCTAACTTCCGAGAAAGCTGGTGGCATAACCGAGCCTACGGTGTTTTTGTGGCGAACCCCTTCGGACGGGCAGCGATGCAGCAGGGTGAGCCCAGCCGGGTCATCGTGGCCGCCGGTGAGCCGCTGACCCTGCGGTTTACCGCGGTGATCCACGAGGGCAACGCCTACGACATTGCGCAGGAGGTTGCCGCCGCACGCCAAACCGAGAGGCCGGCGGGCCGTGGCCGGTAGCCCCTCTCTCCACGAGCACACCATCCCCTGATCAGCCTGGGTGCGACTGCCGCGGGGTTGACGTTTGGCAGGATGCGCATGGTGAACGGTTCGCGTTCGCGATCAAGAGCCCTACACTGCGGTTTTTCAAAGCCGCCGTTTTGTTCCCACCCTGAGAGTCTTCGCATGCTGCCCCGCTTTTCATTCGGTGTTGGAGACCGCTTCGCCCACGAGGCACAGGCCCAACTCGCAGCCTTTGAGCAGCTCGCCGAGGCTGGAGTGATCGCAGCCCCTGTCTGGAACAAGTCCCATCGCGAACACACCTTCGTCGGGAGCCAGCCGGCGAGCGTGCGTGAGGCCGCCGCCGCCGCGGTTGCGGCGCGGGGATGGTCGCATCCATGGTTTGTCGACGCCGACCACATTCGGCTGGAGACGGTCGATGGCTACCTCGCGTGCAGCAACTTTTTCACGATCGATGTGGCCGACGCCATCGGAACGCCGGCGGACAGCGGCGAAGTGAACGCCTTTCTCAGCCGCCACCCCGAGCTCACCGCGGCCGTGGCCGTCGACGGAATCGATGCCCCCCTCCCTCTCTCTGCCGACGAGACCCGCCGCATCGCCATGCACTACCTCTCGGCCTGCCGGGAGGCCGGCAATCTTTGGCGGCATATCGCATCCGGACGGAGCGAGCCGTTTGTGACCGAAGTGAGCATGGATGAAACCGAGAGCCCACAAACGCCGCCTGAGTTGCTGGTGATCCTGGCGATGCTCGCCGATGAAAAGATTCCCGTGGAGACGATCGCGCCGAAATTCACGGGTCGCTTCAATAAGGGAGTCGACTATGTGGGAAATCTCGCCCAGTTCACCCGCGAGTTCCGCGACGACATCGCCGTGCTGGCTCATGCCGCCAAGGCGTATGGCCTGCCGTCGTCACTCAAGCTCTCGGTCCACTCAGGGAGCGACAAGTTCTCGCTCTACCCGGTGATCCGAGAGGCGGCCGCAGACACCGGCGCAGGCTTCCACATCAAAACCGCAGGCACCACGTGGCTGGAAGAACTCATCGGTCTCGCCGAGGCAGAAGGCGATGGTCTGGAACTGGCCCGTGACATCTACGCCGAAGCATTTCACGGCATCGATGCGTTCACCGCCCCGTACGCCACCGTGATCGACATCGACCGCACTCGCCTGCCCGAGCCGGAAGTGGTGCGTCGGTGGACGGGGCCCGAACTCGCTGCGGCGATTCGGCATATCCCCACAGACCCTCGCTTCAACGCCTCGCTTCGCCAACTGCTGCATGTCGCCTTCAAACTCGCCGCCAAGCAGGGAACCCGCTACACGGACCTGCTGGTCACGAACCGCGACATCGTGGCCAAGCAAGTCACTGAGAACCTCTTCGAGCGACATATGCGCCCGCTGTTTTTGGACGGTCGTTCTTCCGGAGCCAACGCATGAGATCCGCGATCACCATCAGCCTCGTGCCACAGGCAAGGCGAGGGCCATTTGTCTTCCACTGCCGGATGCCAGGTGAAGAGAGCCCTCTTCCCACGCTCGCCGAAGCCTGCGGCCGCGCCGCCGAACTCGGCTTCGACGCAGTCGAGATTTTTGCGGCGGATTCCCAAACGCTGCCGGCGACGGAACTGAAAGAACTGTTCACCCACCATGGTCTCTCGCTCGCGGCACTAGGCACCGGTGCGGGTTGGGTGTGCCAAGGGCTCTCCTTGGTCGACCCTGACGACAGCGTGCGCGCGCGGGCGATTGCGTTCATCGAAGGGATCATCGATGCGGCGGCGGCGTTTTCGGCACCAGCGATTCTTGGTTCGATGCAGGGCCGCTCGAGCGACCGCGTTCCGCTGGAAGCAGCCAGGCAGCGGCTGGCCGAGGCCCTGCACACGCTCGGGGAGCGGGCGGCTCGGCATGGGCAGGTGTTTCTCTACGAACCGCTTAACCGCTACGAGACCGACCTCTTCACCCGACAGTCTGAGGCAGCGGCGTTTCTGGAGCAGCATCGCCTGTCGCACGTGAAGCTGCTGTGCGACCTGTTCCACATGAATATCGAAGAGGCCGATCTTGCCGGCATCCTCCGCGAGGTGGCGGCACACGTGGGACACATCCACTGGGCCGACTCCAACCGCCGAGCCATCGGGATGGGGCACACGCAGGTTGAGCCGATCGTGGCCGCCCTCACTGCGATCGGATACCAAGGCTACCTCTCGGCAGAAATCTTTCCCCTGCCAACAGCCGATGAAGCTGCTGCCGCGAGCGTGCGAAGTTTCCTGAGCCACACCGCCGGTCGCTAGCACCCTGACGATCCGCCAATCCCTTTCCCGGAACCCCTCCCGCCATGCTGAACACTCCGCTCCTCCATCCCGAGATCCTCCGCGTGCTTGCCACGGCAGGTCACCACTCCAAAGTGCTCATCGCCGACGGCAACTACCCGGCCTCCAACAAGCGGGGCCCACGGGCAGAGCTGATCTCGCTGCAACTGAGCCCAGGCGTGCCCACCGTCGCTCAGGTGTTTGCTGCGGTGGTGGCCACGGTCCGCGTTGACGATGTCAACACGATGGGCATCGATCGCGACGACCCCTACGCTGCGGCCACGCCCGGCGACCCACCCGTGTGGACCGAGTACCGCCGCATCCTGGCTGACGCAGGGAGCCCTTGTGAACTGGTGCCGATCGTGAAGTGGGACTTTTACGAAGCGGTCGCGTCGGTCGACCATGTGCTCACGATTCAGACGGCGGAAACGCAGCCCTGGGCCAACCTCCTACTGACCATCGGTTGCCGGACCTTCTCCTAACTCACACCAGAGACCTTCCTCATGCAGACGCGTCCGCTTGGAAACACCGGCCTCGAAGTGCCCATCCTCGCCTTTGGCGCCTCGTCACTGGGCCAGGAGTTTCGTCGAGTCAACCTTGAGGAAGCGGTTGCGAGTGTGCACACCGCGCTTCGCTGCGGGCTGCGGCTGATCGACACAAGCCCGTTCTACGGTCGTGGGATGAGCGAGGTGTTGCTGGGGCTCGCCCTCCGCGACATTCCTCGCGACGACTACCTGCTGTGCACGAAACTGGGCCGCTACGACCTGGGCCACTTTGACTTCTCTGCCCGCCGTGTGGCCGAGAGCATTGACGTGTCCCTCCATCGTCTTGGCACCGACCACCTCGACATTGCCCTGTGCCACGACATCGAGTTTGTGCCGATGCAGCAGATCGTCGACGAGACCTTGCCGGCGCTGCGTCAGGCGCAGGCGGCGGGCAAGGTGCGATTCCTTGGTTTCTCGGGCTACCCGCAGAAGATCTTCCGTTTCATCTGCGACCAGACCGACGTCGACTGCGTGCTGAGCTACAACCAGTACACCCTGCAAAACACCCGCTTTGCCGATGAGACCCTTCCCTACCTCAAGGCGAGGGGGATCGGTGCGATGAATGCCGGCCCCTTCAGCGCGCGGCTGCTGACCGACGCCCCGCTACCCGCTTGGCTGAAAGAACCCGAGGAGGTGAAGGCCGCGGCTCGTGAAGCTGCTGCCCTGTGTCAGTCACGCGGCACACCGATTGCGAAACTGGCCCTGCAGTTCTCCCTCGCCAATCCTGACATCGCCACCACGATTGCCGGCAGCGCCAACCCTGCCAACATCCAGGCGTGGGCGGAGTGGGCCGCGGAGCCAATCGACCAGGAGTTGCTCGCTGACGTGCAGCAGATCTTTGCGGCGGTGAAAAACATCGGCCACACCGAAGGGCTCCCGGAGAACAACTGACCGTGACCACCCACGAGGAACACGCCATGCGGGTCGACGCCCATCAGCACTTTTGGAAGTACACCGCCGAGGACTACCCATGGATCGGCACAGGCATGGAGCGGCTCGCCCGGGACTACCTCCCCGTCGATCTCAAACCCCTGCTGGCCACCGAAGGCATCGCGGGCAGCGTGGCCGTGCAGGCACGGCAAACGGTTGAAGAGACTCGCTGGCTCCTCGAACTCGCCGACGTGCATCCCACGATTCTGGGTGTCGTGGGTTGGGTCGACCTCCGCAGCGAGGAGGTGGCATCGCAGCTCGATGCGTTCGCCGACCATCCCCGGTTTGTCGGTGTGCGGCATGTCGTTCAGGATGAGCCCGATGTGCGGTTCCTGCTCGGTGATGCCTTCGTGCGAGGGCTCCGCCACCTCCAGCCCCGCGGGCTGACCTACGACCTCCTGTTGTTCCCGCAGCAGTTGCCAGCGGCGATTGAGCTTGTCGGCATGCTTCCCGAGCAGCCCTTCGTGCTCGACCATCTCTCCAAGCCTTCGATCAAGACCGCTGCGCTCGATCCCTGGAAAGCGGATTTGCAGGCGTTGGCTCGGCATCCAAACGTCACCTGCAAACTCTCCGGCATGGTCACCGAGGCGGCCTGGCAGGGCTGGAAGCGAGAAGACTTCACGCCCTATCTGGAGGTGGCGCTCGACGCCTTCGGCCCCGACCGGTTGATGTATGGCAGCGACTGGCCCGTGTGCCTGCTCGCCGCGGAGTATCCGGAGGTGTTTGGGATCGTCGCTGACTTTCTCGGGGCGCTGAGCGACGCTGCGCGCGAGCAGATTCTCGGTACCACCGCCACGCGGTTCTACGGCCTCGACCGCTAGGGTGTCGCCGTCCCAAATCCCGCGCTTCCTCCACCCACCCCTCAAAGGATTCAGACATGCAGGCACTCGTGCTTGAGAAGCCAGGTTCGTTTGGCTACCGGGAGGTTCCCGAGCCAGGGTCGCCAGCCGCCGGCGATGCCGTGGTTCGCGTGGAAGCCGTGGGCATCTGTGGCACCGACTACGGTGGCTATCGCGGCACAATGCCCTACTTCAGCTACCCGCGCATCCCCGGGCACGAGTTGAGCGTGGAGGTGGTCGCGGTGGGTGAGGGAGTGACCAACGTGGCGGTGGGTGACCGCTGCTGCGTGGAACCGTATCTCAACTGTCAGGCCTGCCATTCCTGTCGGCGCGGGCTGACCAACTGCTGCGAACACAACCAGACCCTCGGCGTGCACTGTGACGGCGGCCTGCAGCCCCTCTACACCCTGCCTGCCCGCAAGCTTCACCGGTCACCAGGCCTCAAACCGGCCGAGAATGCCCTCGTCGAAACCTTGGCGATCGGTTGCCATGCGATCAACCGCGGTCAACCGACCGCAGCAGAAACGGTGCTTGTGATCGGCGGCGGTCCCATCGGCCTCTCGGCCGTGGAGTTCGCCCGGCTCGCCGGAAGCCGTGTGATCCTCATGGACATGGCAGAGTCTCGCCTGGCATTTGCTCGCGAAAAGCTTGGCATCGGCGAAACCCTGCTGGCCACCGGCACCCCTGACGACGAGCAGGCCCTGCACGCCCTAACCGACGGCCGCTTGGCCGAGGTCGTGGTGGATGCCACCGGCAGCCATCACAGCATGAGTAGCGCCCTCAACCTCTGCAGTTTTGGAGGTCGGCTGGTCTATGTCGGCATCACCCAGCAAAACCTGAGCTTTTCGCATGCGGCCGTGATGCACCGCCGCGAACTTTCCATCCTTGCGAGCCGCAACGCGCTGCCCGGCGACTTCACCCGGATCATCGGCTTGATCGAAGCTGAGCAGATCGACACCCGTCCCTGGATCACCCACCGCGTGCCGTTTTCCGAGATCGCCGACGTCTTCCCCAAGCTCCTCGAGCCGGGGTCCGGCGTGCTCAAGGCCGTGGTCGAGATGCCCGCGTCGGCTTAGCATCCGCGTGCTGCAGACGTCGTCATTTGTGGGCCGAGAGTGGTGTGGGATCGCGCACCGTGCCTGCCGTTCGCTCGCCGCGCCCGGGGCGATCGACATCCCCAATCTCGCCACGAATCGCCTCGGCGAGTAGCAGGAGGCTTGCCACAATCTCGGGATGCGCAGCGGCTTGCTCATGCTCTTGCCCAACGTCGTGGGCGACGTCATAGAGTGCGAGTGGCGCCGGTTCACATCGCTTGCCAAGAGTCACATACTTTTCTTCCAGCGGAAGGTCGAGTCGCCAAGGCCCGGCCCGCACCGCCTGCAGTTGACCAAGGCGGTAGTAGCCAAAACCAACCCGGTCCCAGGGAGATCGGCTCGTGACAACCGTGGGATCACCACAGAGAATGTGGCGGATGTCGTGACCATCGATCGCCCGCGTTGGCAGTGGAGCACCCGCGAAGGCCGCCAACGTCGGCAAGAGATCCATCGTGGAGGTGAGAGCGTCGCACTCGGACCCGGCGCGTATCCGTCCAGGCCACCGCACAAGGCATGGCATCCGCATCGCTCCTTCGGAGGTGTCGTAGCCGTGGCCTTGATACGGTGCACAGCTTCCCTGCGGAGGATTCCGCCGCGGAGCCCCGTTGTCGCTCGTCCAGATCACGATCGTGTCGTTGGCGAGTGCGTGACGGTCGAGGGCATCAAGCACGGCACCCGTGGCCCAGTCAAGTTCCTCCACACTGTCGCCATAGGGACCGTTGGCACTCTTCCCCCGAAAGGCTTCGCTGGCAAAGGGATGCGCCGTCGAGCCCGGCATGGGATGGGGTAGATAGAGGAAAAATGGCCGGTCTGCATGCGTCTTGATGAAGTCCACGGCAGCCTCCGTGCAACGTCG
Source organism: Planctomycetota bacterium (assembly GCA_029978905.1). GTDB lineage: Bacteria > Planctomycetota > Planctomycetia > Pirellulales > UBA1268 > M30B53. The sequence goes on along the minus strand of JAPOIM010000013.1, from coordinate 21,627 downwards.
CGCGAGGAGATTGCGATCCACCGGCGCCTCGATCACCTGCTCTCCCTGTAGCAGCGGAAGTTCCGGCCAGGGGCGTCCCTCGCGAGGTGTCATGTCGTCGCTGTAGGGAATCCCAAGAAACGCGTCAAAACCCTGTCGCGTCGGGAGGAAGGCAGGCTGATCCCCAAGATGCCACTTGCCAAAGATTCCCGTGGCATACCCCGCGGCTTTGAGCACTTCGGCCATCGTCTCTTCATCGGGATGCAGCCCCTTGGCTGCGACAGGCTGGAGCACCGCGCCTCCGGTGTCGCTCTCGTGCATCCCCACGCGGCGCGGATAGCACCCCGTCAGCAAAGCCGCGCGGCTGGGCGTGCAGACACCACTGGCTGAGTAGAAACTCGTCAGTCGCAGTCCTTCCCGCGCAAGTTGGTCGATGCGTGGGGTGCGGTGGAGGAGCGAACCGGTGCAGCCAAGATCGCCATGCCCCAGGTTGTCAACGAAGAAGAGGACAACGTTCGGCAGCTTCCCGCCGAGCTCGTCGCAGCCACCCTGCGGTCCCCAGACAGCCACAAGCCACGCCACGACAACGATCCCAATCGTTCGCGCAACCCCTCGAGTGATCACGCCTCGCCTCATGACCTTCTCCTTTCCTGCACGCCACCGCGCCCCAGCGATATGCTCCGGTCGGCCCTCCAGTCTACGCCCGCATGCCGACATGGCTGGAGCAGCCCAGCCCCCGCTTCACCCACAGAAGGCCACGGCCATGGCACGCCTGACACCAACCGTTCCGCTAATCACGAACATGCTCATTGCCTGCTGGCTTTCGCAGGCGGGCATTGGGCAGGGAGCAGAAGTCACCCCCAACGAAGCGGCCACACCGCGCTTTCAGGCGGGAGCCGCCACCGCCTGCATCACCCCACCCCTTGGTGAACCGATCGTGGGTGGCTTCCATCCGTTTCCCGCCGAACACATTCATGACGACCTCCACGCCCGCTGTCTTGTGCTCGATGACGGCTCGACGAGGCTGGCTCTCGTGATCTGCGACCTGCTCGGCCTGCATCGATCCGTCAGTGATGAAGCCCGCCGACGGATCACCGCGGAAACGGGCATCCCACCTGAGCAGGTGTTGATCGCCGCGACCCACACCCATTCAGCCACCACCGCCCTCGGCGGCACCGGTGGTGAGCGGTTTCAGCCGGTGCTTCCCGAGCTCACGCCCTATCAGGGGTTTGTGGCGCAGCGGATCGCTGACGGTGTGCGGTGCGCCACCAACCTCCTCCGGCCAGCCGAACTGGTCGTCGGCACGGTTGACGTGCCGGAGCACGTCTTCAACCGCCGCTGGTTCATGCGCCCCGGCTCGATGCCGGAAAACCCATTCGGCTCGGCCGACGATCTGGTCAAGATGAACCCTCCGCGGGCGAGCCCCAATCTCGACCGCCCGGCAGGCCCCACCGATCCAACGATTTCGTTCCTCTCGCTGAGACAGCCAGATGGGCAGCCGATCGCGATGCTGGCCAGCTATTCCCTGCACTACGTCGGCGGCGTGCCACGAGGACATGTCTCGGCCGACTACTTCGGCGTCGTCTGTGACGAACTGGCTCGCCTGGTGGCCCCCGAAGTCAGCGATCCGCCGTTTGTCGCCTTGCTTGCCAATGGCACAAGCGGCGACATCAACAACATCAACTTCCGCGAGCCTGCGGCGCCGCGTGCGCCGTATGAGCAGATGCGGGATGTTGCCCGTGACGTCGCGGCCCGCATCATCGAGGCGTCTGCCGACCTTCCTGCCAGCCGCCGCGTCCCTCTGGCAGCGGCGTACCGCGAACTGGAGATTGCGGCACGACACCCCACGCCACAGGAAGCGGCATGGGCAGCGACCGCGCTCCCTGGCTCCGACACGCCCGACGCAGCCAAGACGCTCTCCGAGATCTATGCCGAAAGGGTACAGGCTCTCGCCAAGCAGCCGCCAACCGTCGCGGTGCCGCTGCAGGTGTTCGGGATCGGACCGGTGAGGATCGGCACGATGCCGTGCGAGATCTTCTGCGAGATCGGCCTCGACTTTCGTCGGCAAAGCGGCGGGGCTCCTGGCTTCTTGATCTCACTCGCCCACGGCTACCTCGGCTACCTCCCCACCCCTCGGCAGCACGACCTTGGCGGCTACGAAACCTGGCCTGGCACCAACCGCCTGGAGCGGGAAGCCTCCGACCGCATGCTCAAGGAGGTGGTAGCCCTGTCGGCCGAAGTCGACGCCACGATCGCTGGGGATTCGCAGCGGTAGGAGTTGGGCACGCGCTTATTCTGCGGTCGCCAGGAAGCGGCCGATGCGGGCGAGGCCGTCGGTGAGCGTCGCTTCCGACGCCGCAAACGACATCCGCACATGCCCTTCGGCACCAAAGGCACTGCCGGCCACCGTGGCAACCTGCTCAGCCTCGAGGAGCGCCTCGCACCACTCAACGCTCGTGCTGATCCGCTTGCCACCGTAGGTCTTGCCGAGGTGGGCTGCGATGTCGAAGAAGGCGTAAAACGCCCCGCCGATGTCAGGTATCCGGATCCCTGGCATTGCGGTGAGACCTGCCGCCACGAGATCGCGCCGCTTCTGGAAGGCTTGGCACATCTCACGAACGCACTCCTGCGGGCCCTCCAGGGCCGCAAGCGCCGCGTACTGGCTGACACTCGAGGGATTGCTGGTTTCCTGGCTCTGCAGGTTGCCAATCGCCTTCGCCAGCGGCTCGGGTGAAATGGTCCAGCCAATTCGCCAGCCGGTCATGGAGTAGGTCTTGCTGACCCCAGCTACCACGATCGTACGGTCCGCGAGGCCTGGCCGCAGCGTGGGGAACGAAGCGGAGGTGCGGCCATCAAACACGAGCTGGTCGTAGATTTCATCGGAGACGACCGCCAGGTCCTTCTCCAGCACCACGTCGGCGAGCGCCCCAAGTTCGTCAACGGAATACACGACCCCTGTTGGATTGCTCGGCGAGCAGAGCAAAAGCATCCGCGTGGCGGGCGTCACCGCAGCCGCCAAAGCCTCGGGCCGCAGCTTGAAGTCCTCTTCCAGCCGGGTTTCCACGAGCACGGGCTTCGCACCTGCCAGTTTCACCAGCTCCGCGTAACTGACCCAGTAGGGAGTGGGCACGATCACTTCATCCCCCTCGTTGAGCAGGGCCGTGAAGACGTTGTGCAGGGAGTGTTTTGCTCCATTGGAAACAATCACTTCCGCAGCCTTCACTTCACGACCCGTGCGCCGGGAGGCATCGGCCGCAACGGCTTTCCGGAGGGCTGGAATGCCTGTCGCGGGCGTGTACTTCGTGTGACCCGCACGGATCGCCTCCTCCGCAGCCGCACAGATGTGGGCGGGCGTGGGGAAGTCGGGCTCTCCGACCGAGAGATCGATCACGTCAATGCCTTCGGCCTTCATCGCTGAAGCACGTGCCGCCATGGCGAGCGTGGCGGAAGGCTGCAACGACTGCATCCGCTGAGCCAGTGCGAGAGGCTGACGGGAGTGACCATGCGACGCGGAAGATGCTGTGTTGCTCATGTCTGCCATGCGTGACGTGGAGGTGAGTGAGATGGAGATGATACTCGTGACAGTCCATCGACATAGAGGAGCGCGACCTTCGACGGATCAATTTTTTGATTCCCAGCGTCGAACCTCTCTTGACAGTTTTCATGCAGATCATCGACAACACAAACAATCATGCTGGCGCGCAGTCACTTCGCCGCCGTCATGTGGTTCACGAGACACGCCATCTCTGACTACGGACGAGGAGAGAAGTGACGCATCCGAACGACTTCGGGTGCAGCAAGCGCGGGTGCTGGATGCCTCAAACGTGACCACAGATGCTGTTCGCCACTGCGGGAAGAAGTCCATCCTGCAGAACTTGGACGCTCGATCCGGGGGACCCGTCGAGAACTCGACGGTGGGATCACGTCAGACAGGCCGAACGCTTCACGGGATCCTTGGAGAAACATCGTCGGGCTGAGTGAGCCCAGAGCGATGGCCGTGTGCCGGAGGCATCACCCGATCGCCTGAGAGCCACTGCCGCCGTTTTCCGCTATCGTCGCCCAACCTCTGCTTTCGAGTGCCCAGGAGGTTGGTCGCGTGTTGTTTGAATGGGCACTCATGGCAAGGAGCCATTTCCATGGCCAAGAAGAAGGCCGCCAAGAAGGCCGCGACCAAGAAGGTTGCTAAGAAGAAGGTCGCTAAGAAGGCCGCCACCAAGAAGGTCGCCAAGAAGGCTGCCACCAAGAAGGCCGCCAAGAAGGCTGCCACCAAGAAGGTCGCCAAGAAGGCGAAGGCCTAAGACCTTCCCCGATTTGATCGGCCTTTTGGCTCGATGAAATCGATCGGTCCGGTCGCATGATCCTCGCGGTCATCGGCATGGCACCCACCCACGTCCAGACGAGAAAGGCCGGCCCGGGCCCTTGGGCGCCCGGGCCGGCCTGATTTTTTCTCTTCGTCGTCCAGCCCCTGGAGTGCCCGGACCATGACTGAACCGCCCCGCGAACCTGCGCCGCCCGCATCGGCTCCTGCGAGCGGACGTTTCTTGCTGGTTGCCTGCCAACCCGGCAGTGAAGACGCGGTCTTCCTCTCTCAGGAGCATTTCCTGCCCGACGCCACACGAGCTGCCTGGCGACGCGGCGTCGTCACCTTCCGACTCCCGTTCGGCACCGACTTTCCCGCCGACGGCCTTCCCTTTGCCCGCACCGTGGTCGATTCGCTCGGTCAGGTAACCGGCAACACACCCGCCGAACTCGCCGCCGCCGCCGTAGACCGTGTTGCGGCGGCAGTGACGTGCGTGCATGTCTGGCAACGCCTCCCCGTGCAGCGTCGCGAACCCCAGACGAGCGACGCGAGCGAGGCTCTGCCGTCTGCTGCCGAGGTGCATCAAGCCATCGTCGAGCGGCTGGACCTCGACAACACACCGACAGGCAGCGAGAGCGTGGCCGGCAGGGTCGCGAATGACGGCGAGAAGGTTCTCGACCTGGTCATCGACTCACCAGGCCGCGCCTGGCTTGGGTGGCACGTGGCCCGCACACCGGCAAGCCGCTGGCCTGGGGGCATCTATCCAAACACGCTTCCTGAAGACGCCGTGTCGCGGGCTTGGCTCAAACTCGACGAAGCCTTAGCCGCGTTTGAGGTGCCGATTCGCAGCGGGCAGCGGGCGGTCGAACTGGGGGCCTCCCCTGGCGGTGCGAGCCAACGACTGCTCTCGCTGGGCCTGCACGTGGTCGGCATCGACCCGGCGGAGATTGATCCGCGCGTGGCCGATCATCCCCGCTTCGAACACTGGAAGATGCGGGCGAGGGATGTCCGACTACGACAGCTCCGCGATTTTGAGTGGCTCGTCACCGACATGAACATCGATCCGGCAAGCACGATGGATGCGCTGGAGCGGGTGGCCACTGCAGGCGGCCGCACCCTCAAGGGAATCATCGCCACCCTCAAACTCCCCCAGTGGAAGCGGGCGGCCGACCTTCCCGGCTGGCTGGGCCGCTTTGAAACGTGGGGCTTTCGCCCTCATGCCCGCCAGCTCTCCTGCGGAGGACGCGAAGTCTGCGTCGTCGCGCGGCGCGGCTCGTGAGGCTCACAAGGCTGACGGGCGCCATTGGCTGCTCTGCGGCGTGAGGCTCCCACCATGGAATCGCCTCGGCCCCGTCACGGTTTCCAGGAGGAACGCCCCGTCCTGGTCGATGCCAAGACAGATCCCCTCGACCACCTCGTCACCGTGATGGAAGGTCACTGTCGACCCACGCAGCGTGCAGAGGGGCGTGTACCGCTCGCGGAGGAGCGTGGGCTCGTGCACGAGCCGCGTGAGCAACTCCCAGAGACGCGGCAGGAACGCCTCGAGCAACCGCTGACGCGGCATGCGGCGGCTCACCAGGTCGGGAATGGTCACCAACCGCGACCGCAGGGCTTCAGGGGCTTCGGCCACACTGCCCGCCGTGTTCACCCCGATTCCAAAGAGCACTCTCCCTGAGGGTGAGCGTTCTGCCAGGATGCCGGCGAGTTTGCGACCTGCCACTTCCACGTCGTTCGGCCAGCGCAGCCCGCCCCGAACGTCCGGATCCGACTCCTGGAGTGCTTCCGCAAGCGCTACACCACACGCGAGCGACCAGCCGGAAGCGGCAGGCGACCGTTCCGCCTCGGCCGGCCAGCCAAGCCACGCGGGGTCGATGACGAGGGTGATCGCCAGGCTTCCTGCGGCCTGCCACCACCCCGCCCCGCGGCGTCCCCGGCCGTCGGTCTGTCGATCCGCGAGCACGAGGGCGGGGAGGTGCTGTGCGTCGGCGTTCGCCGCGAGCACCCGAGCCCGATCCATCGTCGATTCCGCTTCAGGGAGGTGCTCGACGATCGCCAACTGACCGATCGACATCAGCCGGTCGGTATCGATCGGATCACCGTCTGGACCGCATTTTCCGGAGGGAGAAGAGCTGGCGGGCTGCATAAGGTGGCACAAATCGCAGGAAATACGGACACCAGGAACACCGCGGTTCCCAGGCAAAAGAGGTATTCCGGATCGCTCGGCCCAGGGTCTGGCTGAGCATGACGACCTTGACCGCTCGCGAAGTGGCGCGGTACCTCCCCGCGTTTTCGTCATCGGGCGGAGCGTCTGCCGCCCGGGCGGAAGCATAGCCACCGCGAGCCAGGCGTGCGACGAACCCTCCTCACGATGCTCACACCAGCCTCACCAACAACACCGCATTCCCGAGCACGCGCCACCTCTTGGCTGGTGCTGGTGATCGGTGGTGTGGTGATGTCAGCATGCTGGCCAAGAGCATCGCTGGGCCAGACCGCCTCCCTCCCGCCACCTGCCGCCTCCTCGCTCGATCGGATCGCGCAGGCACCCAGCGGCTATGGCACGCCCCTCCCACCGCCGCCACCCACCTGGGATCCGTTCGCCCCACAGGCCACGCAACTCCCACCGCAGCTTCCACCGCAGCAGCCGGTGATGGTGCCGCAGCAGCCGTTTGCGACTTCCGCGATGGGAGGTCAGCCCGGATACCCAGGCTACTCCACCACGGCGCCCAACCTGGTTCCCACCCAGGGCACGGCCGGGCCGCCGCAGCAGTACCTCTTTCCACCTGGCTACCCTCAACAAAACTCAACGTTCCAGCAGTCGATGCACCTCTTTCAAGGCATTCGGGGCAGCTGGGCCTACCTCGCTGGCAACGGCCAAGCCACGAATGTCGCCGTCAACGAACTCGACACGACCGCCACATTTGCGATCCCCTTCTTCCACAACTCCCAGGCAAACCTCAACCACGCGCCCTTGCTGGTGACGCCTGGCTTTGGCCTGCAGTTGTGGGATGGGCCTCAGACCACCGCGACAATGCTTGCGGACCTTCCGCCCAACACCTACGACGCGTTCCTCGACGCCGCCTGGAATCCTCAGTTCACGCCCCTCTTTGGCGCCGAGCTAGGGGTCCGCGTCGGCGTCTTCACCAACTGGGACGTCTTCACGACCGACAGCTGGCGCATCATGGGTCGTGGCATCGGCACCATCAATCTCACGCCCACCATGCAGGGCAAACTCGGCGTGGTCTATCTCGACCGGAACCTGGTCAAGATTCTTCCGGCGGTTGGTGTCACCTGGAATCCCGACGCCGACTCACGGTACGACATCTTCTTCCCGTCTCCACGGGCGTCGCATCGGATCATCAACCTCAACAAGCATTCGATCTGGTGGTATCTCGCTGGCGAGTACGGCGGCGGTGCCTGGACCTTCCGCCGCAGCACCGGCCAGATCTCGCCTTTCGACTACAACGACATCCGCGTCACGCTCGGCACCGAATGGGTCCCTGTCACCCCGACCGGTTTGGCCGGCAACTTTGAGGTGGGCTACGTGTTCTACCGTCAGCTCTTCTTTGTCGACGGGCCACCGCAGTACCAAAACCTCGACGACACGTTCATGTTCCGCCTGGGACTCGCGTACTAAGCGGTACCCGCGCCGCGGACCGCCCCGAAGCAGTGATTGCATGCGATTGCTCATCCCACTTCTGTTGCTGGCGTTGCTCGCGGCGGCTGGACGCGCCGACGAAAACGAAGCGACCTCGCCAGAACCGAGTGCACCGTTCCCGGGACTCACCTCGCTCCCGCCGGTGGCCGACCGACCGTCCCTGCGGATCGCAGCCCTCGGCGACCCACAGGACCTCAGCGAACCGCTGCTCCCCGACGATCTCGCCCCTCCGGGACAACCACCCCAAGAGTTTTCCCCGCCGGCAGGTCGCAAACTGCCGCCCGGTGCCAAGCCGGGGGCCCTGCAGCAGCTGATCTTCACCACCACCGAGCTGCCCAGACTTGGCAACAATGGCCTGGGGCTCACCTGGCTGGAGACGAGCGCCACGATCGGCATGCCGGCTCCCACGGTCGACTCACCCCTGCTGGTCACGCCGGGGTTTGGGACGGTGTTCGTCGATGAGGTGCCTGGGCCACTCGACCCAGGCCTGCCCTCGCAGCTCTACGACGCCTACATCCAGGCTCGCTGGATGCGGAAGATCGGTCAGCGCCTGGGGGTCGATCTCGCCGTCTCACCAGGCTGGTACAGCGACTTCGTCAACGATTCGTCTCAGGCCCTGCGTGTCACCGGACACGGGTTCGGCGCGTGGGAAGCCAACGAGAACCTCCGCGTGGTCGCTGGCGTGATCTACCTCGATCGGTACGACGTCAATCTGCTCCCTGCGGGCGGGCTCCTCTGGACGCCCTCGGAAGATCGCCGCTTCGAGTTGATCTTTCCCCGCCCGCGTGCGGCATGGCGCGTCCGTGAAACCCCTACGGCGAGCCAGTGGGCCTACGTGGCGGCTGAGTTTGGAGGGAACCAGTGGGCGGTCCGTCGCGACAGCGGCGCCAACGACGTGGTGGTCTACCACGACTACCGGCTGATCGCCGGCTGGGAGCGGAAGCCGGCCGACCTTGGGATCAGCTGGCGGTTGGAAGGGGGCTACGTGTTCAGCCGGCTGGTGGAGTACTACATCACCGACACCGCCGACTACCATCCCGGCGACACCTTCATGGTCCGCGGAGGCGTGTGGTACTGACCCCAAGAGGCGACGCCACGTGCGCCTTACTCGGAGTCGCTCGCCGCCTCGTCGCCATCCTCGCGGAGCATTCGCGTGAGGGTGTTGGCATGCACACCGAGCAGCTTGGCCGCCTTGGCCTTATGGCCACGCGTTTCCGTGAGCGCCTGCTTGATCGCCTGTCGACGAAGTTTCGCCAGATCGAGATAGGGCACGCGATCCTCGCCAGCGGCCGTCGACCCAGCCGTCTTGGCCGCCGCGGAACTTTTCGCCCCCCCAAGCAGCGGCAGCTCCGGCTCAATCTGCAGCACATACGCCTGCTCGATCACGTGACCGAGTTGCCGCACATTGCCGGGCCAGGGAAACGAGCAGAAGGCCTCAAGCGCCTCCGGCGAAGGCTCCCACACAGGCGCTCGATACCGATCGGCAAACTGCTGGGAGAAGAACGCGATGAACTCGGGAATGTCGTCGGGCCGTTCGCGGAGCGGCGGCACCTTCAACTCAATCATGTTGAGTCGGTAGTAGAGGTCCTCCCTGAAGTTGCCCTTTTCGGCTTCTTGCTCGAGATCGCGGTTGGTCGCGGCGACGATCTGCACATCGACGTGCACAGGCTCCGTCGAACCGACCGGCATCACCTCCCGTTGCTGCAACAGGCGGAGCATCTTCGCCTGTAGCTCAAGGGGCATCTCGCCAATCTCGTCGAGAAACACCACGCCCCCTTGGGCGGCTCGGAAGATGCCGAGTGAGCGACCTTGGGCACCAGTGAAGGCACCCTTCTCGTGGCCGAAGAGCTGGCTCTCGGCAAGCGACGGGGTGAGGGCGGCACAGTTGACCGGGATAAACGCCTTGTCCGCTCGGGGACCACTGCGATGCAAGAGCCTCGCCCAGAGTTCTTTGCCGGTGCCGGTCTCGCCACTGACGAGGACCGTGCACTCGACTTCCGCGGCACGCTGGATCGAGCGGGCGATCCGCCGCATGCTGGGATTGTTGCCGAGCACCCAGTTGGCATTCGCGGCGTAGTCGCCGACGGGCCGACCCGACGTCGAAACCGCGGTTTCCGCTGCGGGGGAAGCGCTGGAAGCCGCAGCGGACGTCTCGGGCTCAGCGCGGACAACGGGATCGAGCGAGCCCCCCTGCGGATTGCGGGAGGCCGCGTCAGCCGACCGATAACTAGAGGGTTTGAGAGGCACTCGCTGATTCCACTGCGGATTTCCGCTCGAGGACGCCGGCTCAGCCACACTCGCCCTCATGCGGAGGGGGGCGACCGTCCCTCACGTCGTGAACGACACACTGTCTTCTTTCAGTATGTTGCCGGAGAGAGGAGCACGCAACACGTTTCGCCCCCTCCAAGCCGCGAAAACCTGCCGGAAAACCGGTCAAAACAGGCGACAACGCCTCCTGAGGGCACCTTCAACCCTCCCATGTGCTACGACCGGAAGAATGCACCGCCGCCGCAGGCACAGCGAAGAGACGGTGGCTCGCCTCCCGGCCTGAGCGACACCTCAGTCGGCAGTGGGGGCTTCTGGCGAAGGCCCGTCGGTGTCAGCGGCCTTTTTGAAGAACAGCAGATGCTGCCAGGGCAGGCGGTCAAACTCGCGAGCCAACTCAAACCCACAGGCCGTGAGTTCCTTCGTTGCCTGCGCCTTGGTCATCTTGTGCAGCGGCTTGATGGGAACCGCCGGATCTTCGGCCCGGAACTCAGCGAGGACCACAAGCCCGTCCTCAGAGAGGCTCTTGCGAATCGCGGCGAGCATCTCCGCAGGGTAGGAGAACTCGTGGTACACATCGACGCAGAGGACGAGATCGATCTCGCCCGCGGGCAAGTTTGGATCGGTGGCGGAACCGAGCACCGGCTGAATGTTGCGAAAGCCGATCTGGTTGCTTCGCTCCATCAACATCTGCAGCATTTCTCGCTGGATATCGACGGCATAGACCGAGCCCTTCGGTCCCACCTGCTTGGCGATCTCGAGGGTGTAGAAACCGTTGCCACAGCCGAGGTCGCAGACGGTCTGCCCCTTCTGAAGTTCGAGGGCTTCGAGCAACAGGCGGCAGTCCTCTTCCCGCTGCCGGCTTTCGCGCACGAGCCAAGGAGCACCGGTGTAGTGCATCGTCTGGGCGATCTCCCGGCCCATGAAATGCGTCGGCGGAGGCTCGTCGGGAAACGGGCTTTCCTGACCCCGCAGGCTGGGCCCCACCCAGAGCGTCGTGCAGCACCACGCGACCGCGGTGCAGATCCGTACCAAGCCAGGAAGGCTCACAGAGCGTGGAGAAAGTGTGCTTCGCATGCCCGCAGTATAGGCCAGCGACCGGTGAACCGCTCAAGCAGCCCACGAGGCGTCTGCGGAGAGCACGACCGAACCGCCTTCGTCGTAGCAACTGACGATGCTGATGCCGCTGCGGTTGGCAAACGCCACGAGCTCAGGGCGTTCCACCAAGATCGTCCGCCCTGCCTCGATGGCCAGCACGCTCGCCCCGGCCGCGCGGAGCGACTGCAGGGTTCCCACGCCAATCGTGGGCATGTCGAAACGGAGATCCTGCTGCGGTTTGGCCACCTTCACCACCACCAACCCACCAGACCCGCACAGCCGCCCGGCGCGGCGGATGCATTCGTCGGTGCCTTCAATTGCTTCCAAGGCGATGGGTGCCCGGTTCTTCACAACGACGGTCTGACCGATGTCATGTCGCCCGAGTTCTTTGGCCAACTGCCATCCAAAGGCGACGTCCGCTCGCTCCGAGGCAGAGAGATGCCGTCCTGCGAGCACGCCCCCACTCGCGAGCAGCTCCGGGGCGAAGTCGGTCGCTGGGCAGATCTGCACCCCCGCGTGGTCGAAGGTGGTGGCGATCGCGGAGAGCAGGGAATCGTCACGGTTGTCACGGCGACGGCTGATAAAATGCGGCCAGAACGTCTTCAGGCCGGTCCAATCCGGGAGGTGGTGCAGCCAGGCGCCGTTGGCAAAGATCTTGGTCTTATGCACTTTGCCCGCCATCGTGGCCCGCGAGCATCCAAAACGACGAAACGCCGCGATCGCACTCCCGAGTTCGGCCACGCCCACTTCGTCGTAGTGATCGGCGAGATCATGCAGCTTTTCGCTGGCATGGCCCCGAACGGCGAGCACCGCCACCTGTCCACCGTTGCGGCGGATCGCTTCGGCCACCGCAACCGGAAAGCGTCCCCACCCAGCCAGGACGCCGATCGTTTCCCCAGACAGCGAGGCAGCGGCATCCGTATCGCGCAGCCACGACGGCTGGCAGCTCAGCGACGCACTGGAAGGGGTGGCTGGTGGCATCACGGCGGTTGCTAGGCAGCCTCCTGACGACCACACTCCGAGAGTGTTTCTAAGGCTGCGATCCGTTCAAGAATTGCCTTCAGCTGCTTTCGCATCTCCGGCAACTTCGACATCGTGGCCAACTGAAGTTTGCGTTCACGCAACTCGATGGCCGGCTCTCCAAGCACTGTGGTCTTCGCGGGGATGTCATTCGACACACCCGAGCGTGCCCCGAGCACCGCACCGTCACCGATGTGCACGTGGTCGCGCACTCCCACCTGACCGGCCATCACCACCCAGTCGCCAGTGGACGTGCTTCCGGCCACCCCAACCTGCGAACAGATCATGTTGTGTCGGCCGATACGGCAGTTGTGGGCGATCATCACGAGATTGTCGATCTTCGTGCCTTCGCCAATCGTGGTCGGACCGTAGGTGCCACGGTCAATCGTGGTGCCGGCACCGATTTCACAATCGTCGCCGATCTCAACCCACCCGAGCTGGGCGGAAAGTTCGTAGCGGCCTGCGACCACCTTGTAGCCAAAGCCGTGTGCTCCGAGCACCACATTGGCATGCACGATCACCCGTTCGCCAAGGATCGTGTTCTCGTAGAGCGCGGCCCCGGCATGCACCACGCTCCCACTGCCCACACGGCAGCCGGCGGCGATCCGGCCACCAGAATGCACCGTGACGTAGTCGCCGAGCACCACGTCCGCGCCGATCACGGCACAGGGATGAATCTCGCAGCCTTCGCCAAGCACGGCCGTCGGATCGACCGATGCCTGTGGGCTGACACCGACCTTCGCCGCGATTCGCTGAGGACGAAACAGCTCCACAATCGTGGCAAATGCCGCATGGACGTCGTCGACCTCAATGGTTGGGCGGTCGATCGGCCCTGTTCCCCGTGGCACAACCGCCGCAGCCGCGGCGCACTTCGCGAGCAGATGCAGGCGATCCGCCTTGTCCACCAGCGTGATCGAGGCGGGACCAGCGGTTTCGAGTGTGGCCGCGGAATCGCATGCCAGCGACGCATCACCGACAGCATCGCCGGAAACGCTGGCCGCAAGGGCCGCAAGGCTTCGAGTTGCGTGGGGTTGGGCGTCCATCGAAAGCAGCCTCCCTTCCGGCCACCTTCCTGCCACTCACGCGAGGAAGAACGCGACCTTTTTGCTTCGTTGGGCGTGGGAAGTTAGGGGGTTGAGCCGGTCGTGGCAAGGCGAGTTTTTCGCGGATTTCACGGATACGTGTAAGCCCAGGGCCCGCGTCACCCCACCGCACGCTCGAACCGGTTGCCTGCCTGCCACAGCAGGCTGCACGCCACCGCCACCCGGGCCGACCAGAGCACCGTTCGCAGCCAGTTGGTCTGCACGAGCTGGGCGTGGCTCTCCGCATCCCATCCGCTCGCCAGCCTCTCGTGCAACGGCACCTGAATCGCGAACGTGCTCGCCCAGATCGCCGCGAGCATCGCCGCACCGGCCCACAGGAGCCAAGCGGGCACGGCACTCGGCCGGCGCACGAGCAACACACCCAAGGTCACCCCCTCCAGCAGCATCGCCGGCACCACGACCAGCCCTGTCTGCTCGCGGTGAGCCGCCTCCCAACGAGGGAAATCGTCGTGGGGCCAGCCCGCCATCAAGGGGTAGTGCACGAGTTGGACATACCAGATCACACCGGCCATGAAGACTGTCGCGACGAGGTGCACGATCAGCACGATCGAGAGCGCCTTGGTAGCGGCCGGGGGCCTGTCGTCTCCGCACCATCTCATGCGACCAACTCACCAAGAGCCAAGCAGACCAGCCGGGGAAACGGACATTACAACCAATCTCCCACCGTCTGGGCCAGCCGCGCGTCTTCGGCCATCCGCCGCAGCTTGTCCATCGCTCGGCCTTGGATCTGGCGGATCCGCTCCTTGCAGACCCCCATCTCGCTGCCAAGTTCGCGAAACGTCCGTGGTGCCTCGCCATCAAAGCCGAAGCGGGCCACCACGATCTGTTTCTCCCGCGGCTCGAGTTCTTCAAGGAACTGACCAAAGGTCTGCTTCAGCTCATCGATCTGCGCGGCTGTGCAGAGTTCGGTGTCTCGCTCGCTCGCCGAAAGGGCCTGCAGGGCCGTGTCGTCAGACACAAACCGATTCCACTGCTTCCGCGAACGTTGCGAGAGTCGATAGAAGTGCCGCTGGATGGCATACGTGGCGTACGTACTGAAGCGGTTGCCCAAGGCGAAGTTGAACTTCTCAACGCTCCGCATCAACGCGAGGTTGCCTTCGCTCACCAAATCCTCGAACAGCAGTTCCGACGTCACAAACTTCTTGGCGATCGACACCACGAGACGGAGGTTTGCCGTGATGATCAATGAGTTCACCGCGTCGGCTTCATCAAGCAGCGCCTGCACCTGCTGCATCTGCTTCCGCGTGACACGCTGCCGGTCGAGGCTGCGGCGGACCTTGGCCGCTCGGTACTTCAGCCAGTTCATGCGACGAAAGTAGAACTGCTCTTCATCCTTCGTCAGCAGTCGGCCGTCGTAGAGTCGGGCGATGTAGGGAGCGATTGGCCCCACCGCCGAACGCACTCCTCCCTCTTCATTGAGAGGCACATCGGCCTCCGCGGGCGGCGTGCTCGCCAGACGTTCGGCGTTTTTCCTGGCAAAGTCCTTGCAGGGGATGAAGTCGATCGGCCGTTCGAAGAAGGCATCGCGGAGCTGCTGCAGCTCCGTCTTGCGGGCAGGCTTCCTGACGGTCTTGTGAACGGACTGGGAACGAGACAACTTCTTCGCCGCTGGTGATGCAATCGCGATCATGGGGGAGTCCTCTCAGGTCTGCCGAACAGCAGGTGTCTGAAAGAAGAACCGCAGCCGCAATCACCGCGTAACCAGCATTTTCGTTTTGGCCAGTCCGCCGCTGGATTTTCGACGAAATGCCCTTTTACTGCGGCTTGGAGAAGTCGAACCCGCGGTCCACCCACTCCCGAATGGCCCCTTCTTGGACCAGGGCCACGTGGCCATCGGCGTAGGCAAAATGGCTGCCCGTGCCATGTCGGGCCAACTGGATGTCGCTGGCAATCTCCTCGAGCACTTCGTCACGCTCCGGGAAATGGTGGAACCAGTGCGGCGAGTGGGTGTGGTCGTAGTGCGGCCCAAGCAGGTCTTCCTCCTGCAGATGCTGGTCGGTCAGCACCAACGGGTTGGAAAACTTCTCAAAGAGCATGATCGTCTTGGAGCGGGCGCGGATCTGTTCCAGGGAACGAATACCAGTCTCGCCCGGCTCGTCACTGAACGCAAAATAGCCATTGGCAACGTAGCTGGTCTTGGGTGTGAACCGCTCGTCTTCGTCGGGATGGAGCGGATCCAGATAGGCGAGTCCTGAGCCAGGCAGGCCCCGCATCCTCAGGTCGCCGAGTGGGTCGTCGGGGCAAATGCGAATCGAGTCGACCCGCTCGACAAATGGCGCGATCGCCCCAATCCAGTGGAGATGATGTTCTTCGGCATCGTGGTCATGATCGTCGTCGTCCGCCGACGCGAAAGTTTGGTAATGGTCGTTGTGACCTTCGTGGCCTGGGTGCTCGCCCGAAGGAAAGAGACCGCGATGGGCATCGGCATACATCAGGACGCCGAGGGTCACCTGGCGGATGCTGTTGCTGCACTGCGTGCGACGGGCGGCAGCCCTCGCCGACTGCACCGCCGGCAGGAGGAGGCCCATCAGCGTGCCGATGATCGCGATCACCACCAGCAACTCCACAAGCGTGAAGCCGCGGGCGCCACCGCTGCCACACCGCTGCCAAGACGATGATGCTCTCGCGCGAAGATGGTTTGCTGACGTCATTGGTCGTTTCCTGTGGTCACGAGCGGCCGCTCGCGGTCCCGAACGCACATGCAATACACTTGCAAGAAGAGTATCGATCCGTCTCAGGGCAGTCAAGTGTTCGGTGTCACCAGTTGACAGTCTCCCTGGATCCGCACAAAACTCACGACATGTTCATTTGTGCACTTTTCGCACACCCGCCAGTCATGGCCTTTTTCCGATGTTGTCCGTTTCCTGAAGACTGCCGCCGTGACCGACCGCCCCGCCTCTCAGCCGCCCCGGATTTTCCGGCTTGCCGCCGTCACCGGCCGCATCCGCGACCTGTTGCTCGAGGTCTCTTCCAAGCGATTTTGGGTGCAGGCCCAACTCGTCGCGCGATCCGCTGCCCGCTCCGGCCATTTCTACGGTGAACTGCTCGACATCGACGACGACGGCCAGACCGTCGCCAAGATGAGTGCCGTGATCTGGCGATCGACGCTGACCGAAATCCGCCAGAAGCTCGCACGCGCCGGATCCAGCGAATTGCTCGAAGGCAACCGGGACATTTGTGTGCTGTGCTCCGTCACGTACCACGAAGTGCACGGTCTTTCGCTCCAAATCCACGATGTCGATCCGAACTTTGGCGAAGCGCACATCGACCGCAACCGGCGGCTCATCCTCGAGCGGCTCGCTGCGGCAGGGCTACTCGACGCCAACGGATTGCTGCCTCTCCCGGTGGCCCCCTTAACCATCGGGCTCATCACGGCGGCGGGTTCTGCGGCGGCCAACGACTTTCTCCGCACGATCGCCGAGAGTCCCTACAGCTTTCGCGTGATTCTGGCCTCGGCCGCCATGCAGGGGGAACGCCTCGAAGACGAGGTGGTGCAGGCGCTCAACGACCTTTCACAACTCCCAGTCTCCCTCGTGGCGATCGTCCGCGGCGGTGGGTCACCGGTCGACTTGGCTTGGTTCGACAACGAAGCCGTGGCTCGTCGGGTTGCCGAGATGCCGGTGCCGGTGTGGGTGGGTATTGGCCATGAGATCGACACCGGCGTGCTGGATCATGTGGCCCACCATGCGTTCAAGACACCCACAGCTCTCGCCGAATCCCTCGTGCAACAGATCGCTGGCCTCGACGACCGCCTGCAGATCGCCACAGACCGGCTTGCGACGCTCTCACGACGGCCGATCGAACTTGCTGAGCGAAGCCTCGAGCGGTCGGGCGTTGGGCTGGTGCAGGGGACCCGCAAGCTCCTCTCCTTGGCGGAGTCGCAACTCGCCACGCACCTTTCCCTGCTGCGAGCCGCCGCTTTTCGCGCCACCTTCTCCAGAGACAGCCGTCTTGCCGAGGCCACTGCCGCACTGCGCTCCGGTACGGTGCATCGCGTCCGCGACGCAAACAGCCATGTTGCCGACGCAGCACAGCGGGCCCTGCACGCAGCCCACGTGGGCCTGCAGCAACGCCACGTCCACCTCGCGGGCCTCACCCAGCGGCTGCGGCAGCCCCGCTACACCCACGCGGTGACGACTGCAGAAGGACGCCTCAAAAACGCCGAGAGCCGGCTGGATGCGCTCCGTCCCGAACGCGTGCTCCGCCGCGGCTATGCCTTGCTCCGTGATGCCGACGGGGCTCCGATCCGCAATGTCGCCGCGATCGCAATGGGCCAGCGGCTGACAACCACGCTCGCCGACGGCACGATCACCAGTCAGGTTGAGTCGATCGCCCCGAGCAACCCCGACCACGACCCTCCACCCTCACCTGGGAGTCCTTAGGAATGGCCAAGAAATCCGTTGCCAGAGACGCCGACGCCGACGATCCCCTCGCCACGCTCAGTTACGAAGCCAAGGAGTCGCGGCTCGACGAGATCTTGGTGCGGCTCGACAACTCCGACACGCCGATGGACGAACTGGCCAGCGAAGCCCGAGAAGCCGCGGCCTTGATCATGGCGATGCATGCCACGCTGAAAGCGACGCGGCAAGAGATCACCACCGTCTTTGAGGAACTCGAGCGGCACAAAGAAGCGATCGCCGAAGACGCCGCACACGACGACACCTGAAACGCTCCTGAGCCAGCCGACCCCGGCTCAGCAGTCCGTTCGTGGGCCTTGGCGGGAAAGGCCGTTGGCAGTCGCCTTGGGGACGACATAATGCAGTGGTCCCGCGGCGATGGTTCCGCTTGACACGACCGTGCCTCCTCCCTTTCGCGCCGCGGATTCATGCTTGAAGACATTGGGGATCACCCCCGCATCGACGACCTTCGGATCAAGAAACTCCGACCGCTCATTCCTCCGGCGATTCTCTTAGAAGAGATGCCGGTCACCGATGACTTGGCGACATCGATCAGCCGGCATCGCGAGGAGGTGCAGCGGATCCTCCGCGGCGACGATCCCCGGCTGCTGGTGGTGGTCGGTCCCTGCTCGATTCACGACGTTACAGCCGCCCGCGAATACGCCAACCGATTGGCACCGCTGGCCCACGAGCTTGCCGGTTCGCTCAAGATCGTGATGCGGGTCTACTTCGAGAAACCGCGGACCACCGTGGGCTGGAAGGGGCTGATCAACGACCCCGACCTCGACGAAAGCTTCAACATCAACCGCGGCCTGCATGCGGCGCGAGGTCTGCTGATCGACATCGCCAAACTCGACCTCGCCGTCGGGTGTGAGTTTCTCGACACGATCACGCCACAGTTCATCGCCGATCTCGTCAGCTGGGGGGCGATCGGGGCTCGGACCACAGAGAGCCAGATCCACCGAGAGCTCGCCAGCGGCCTCTCATGCGCTGTCGGTTTTAAGAACGGCACGGACGGCCGTGTGGGGATCGCGATCGATGCAATTCGCGCCGCCTCCAAGAGCCACCATTTCCTCTCGGTCACCAAGCAAGGGATGGTGGCCATCGTCGAAACCACCGGCAACCCCGACTGCCACCTGATCCTGCGAGGCTCGGACCGTGGCCGCAACGACGATCCGGAATCCGTCGCGGTGGCAGTAGCCGCGCTCCGCAAGGCAGGCGTCAACGAACGGCTGATGGTCGACTGCTCCCATGGCAACAGCGGCAAAGATCATCGCCGGCAGCGGGAGGTGGTGCAGAGCATTCTCGCGCAGCGCGCCGCCGGTTCATCCGTGATTGTCGGCGCCATGATCGAAAGCCACCTCGTGGAAGGCCGGCAGGACTGCAGCGATCCTTCGTGCCTGGCCTACGGCCAGTCGATCACCGATGCCTGCATCGGCTGGGAGGAAACCGACGAGCTCCTGCGGTCGCTCGCATCGGCACACACGCCCTGAGCAGGATCGCCCCCATGCCTCGCAATCTCGTGCTCGTGCTTGGCGATCAGCTCGATGAGGCGAGCGCCGCCTTCGATGGCTTCGATCCTGCGGTCGACTGCGTGTGGATGGCCGAGGTGGCCCATGAGTCGGAACATGTCTGGACGCACAAGGCCCGCATCGTGGTCTTCCTTTCAGCCATGCGGCATTTTCGGGAGCGGCTCCGCGCGCGGGGCGTGCAGGTCGACTACCGGGAACTCCCGCCGTGCAAGGCCGATCGCGAGCCGACAAGCCTTGCCGACGCGCTGACGGTGAGCGTGCAGGTGTTCCGCAAGGCTTCGCAGGGTCCCGAGCGGCTGATCGTCATTGAGCCAGGCGAATGGAGGGTACAGGAGAGCCTCCGCGCGGCCGCCGACCTCCTTGGCGTGCCCCTCGAGATCCGCACCGACCGGCACTTCTTCTCCACACCCGAGGGCTTTGCCGAGCATGCCGCCGGCCGCAAACAGCTGCGGCTGGAGTACTTCTACCGACCGCTCCGCAAGCAGTTTGACGTGCTCATGGACAACGGAGAGCCCGCAGGCGGCGCGTGGAACTACGACGCTGACAACCGCGGTGCTTTCCCCAAGAGCGGCCCCGGACACCTGCCCGCGCCACTCCGATTCACACCCGACGCCCTCACCCGCGACGTGATCGACCTCGTGCAGGCGCGGTTTCCCTCCCATCCCGGCGCGCTCGACGCGTTCGACTGGCCAGTCACGCCCGAAGACGCGAGGCGGGCCCTTGACGACTTCATCCGGCACCGACTCCCGAGCTTTGGCACCTACCAAGACGCGATCTGGACCGGGGAACCATGGCTCTACCACTCCCGACTCTCCGCCGCGATGAACCTGAAACTGCTCGACCCGCGCGCGATCGTAAGTGCTGCAGAAGCGGCCTGGCGCGACGGAGCCGTGGGCATCGAATCGACGGAGGGCTTCATCCGGCAGATCCTCGGCTGGCGAGAGTATGTGCGGGGTGTCTACTGGCATTTCATGCCGGAGTATGAACGCCGCAACCACCTGGGAGCACAGGCACCGCTGCCAAATCTCTACTGGACCGGCGACACCGAAATGGCGTGCCTGCGGGATGCGATCACCCAGACCCTTGAGTACGGCTACGCACACCACATCCAGCGCCTGATGGTCACAGGACTCTTCGCCATGCTCTTTGGCGTCGATCCGGCCGAAGTGCACCGCTGGTATCTCGCGGTGTATGTCGATGCGGTGGAGTGGGTCGAACTGCCCAACACCCTCGGCATGAGCCAGTACGCCGACGGCGGTGTGATGGCCTCCAAGCCCTACTGTGCCAGCGGTGCCTACATCCACCGCATGAGCAACGCCTGCCGCGGATGCCGCTTCGATCCAAAGAAAGCGATCGGCCCTGACGCCTGCCCCTTCACCACACTCTACTGGGACTTCCTCGCCCGCCACCGCAGCCTGCTCGGCTCCAACCAACGCATGACCATGCAGCTGAAGAACGTCGATCGCAAAGATGCAGACGAGCTTCGCACCATCCGTCGCCAGGCCGACGACCTCCGAAACAGCCTCTGAGATCATCCATGACCGCCCCTGCTCCTACGCATCCGCCTGCCCGCATTGGCATTCTCACGGTTTCGGATCGGGCGAGCCGTGGTGAGTATGCCGATGAAGGTGGCCCCGCAATCAGGGACTACCTCACCGAGGTGCTCAGCTCCGCCTGGGAGCCGCACGAACGCATCGTGCCTGACGACATCGACCTGATTGCCTCGACCATCCGCTCGATGGCAGAAGACGGCTGCTGCCTGATCGTAACCACCGGCGGCACGGGCCCCGCCCCGCGTGACGTCACGCCCGAAGCCACCGAACGCGTCTGCTCAAAGATGCTGCCGGGCTTTGGCGAACTCATGCGGCAGGTGTCGCTGCAGTACGTGCCCACGGCCATCCTCTCGCGTCAGACAGCAGGCATTTGCGGGAGGGCACTTGTGGTCAATCTCCCAGGGCGGCCCAAAAGCATTTGCGAGTGCCTGGATGCGGTGTTTCCCGCGATTCCCTACGGCATCGACCTGGCCTACACCGACCACCCCTCACCGCCGCGATTGCAGACCCACTCGGCACGACTGGTGGCGTTTCGCCCGAAGGGAAGCTGAACGGCACGTTACCGCAGCCCCTAGAGCACATTCGAGATAACTGCGGCGATGATGCGGCAAAAGCTGGTAACGAGGCGAGGCGTTGGCGAACGCTCGAGGACCGTTTGGGCGTATCCTCGCCCTGCGACGAGACTTTTGCCGACTCCGAGCCGGCGATACACGTAATCCGAAATC
>JAPOIM010000139.1:277-3328 GCA_029978905.1 Planctomycetota bacterium | reverse complement strand
CGAGATGGTGGCGTGCGATGCGGGCATGGTGTTCACGATTCTCCAGATCAGGCAACAGTGTTTTGGTTGTCGTCGAGCAGCGGCCTCAGCGAGCCTTTGGAAGGCTTCCCCGCAACTGGCCACAGGAGTGACCGAAGCGCTGCATTCAACCTCAACCTGCCTTAAAGAGGATGCAAATCGCGCGCCACTATCCGATTTGCGACAATCTTTTTCCATCTTTTTTCAAGCTCTTCGCCTAAAACGCGTGTTTTTTGAGAAACCCCACGCAACCCCCCCCATCGATGGATGGAGCGAATCGCCCCAGTGGTTTGGGGGGACTGGGGCGATTCGCTCCACCCGGCGGCGAGCAGTGGAGCGAATCGCTCCACCTGGCGCCGAGCACTGGGGCGATTCGCCCCACCCTCACTACGAGGGGGTCGCGTGCCGCGAAGAAGCCGCAGCCCCAGCCTGGCAACGACCTTTGGCCGTTTGCCGCCCGACGGACCCTACAGGCTCTCACCTTCCACAAGAATCCTTCGCCAGAGTTCGATCGTGAGCAGCATCCACAACCGCAGGCCGTAGCGTCCGGGGCCCTCTTCGGTGCTGTAGTCGAGGAGCTGCTTCACCCGCTGCGGATCGAACAGGCCACCTTCGCGGAGGGCCTGGCGGCTGAGCATCCGCCGGGCGTAACGCCGCATTTCTCCCTGAAACCAGAAATGCACCGGCACCCGCATGCCGCTCTTCGGTCGGTCGATCACGGCTTGCGGCAGACGCCCCTCAAAGGCCCGCTTGAGGATCACTTTTTCGATGCCCCGGCTGAGCTTGAGGCTCGGCGGCAGCTGCATGCTCAGCCGCACCATCTCTTCGCTGAAGAGCGGGGAGAGCGGCGTGATCCCCGACGCAGCGAGCATCCGTTCGACCTTCGGCAGGATCAGATGCGCCCCTTTGAGCCGGATGTTGATCGCCATCAACTTGTTCAGGAAGTGCACCGGCCGAGGCGTGCGAAAAAAGGGCCGCAGCACCCCCACGAGATCCCGCTCTGGATCGATCTCGCGGGCCACGTCTGGCATCAACAGCCGACCAATCTCTTCATACGCTCGCCGATACGACGCGAGATACGCCTCCTCACGAAAGTGCTCCCCGCGCGTCACCCCACCGTACCAGTGCTGCAGCAGCATCGGCAGGTTCTTCGGGCCGCCAAAACAGGGGTCGCCCCCTTCACCATTGAAGACCACGCGATGCTCTGCCGACACGCGGCGGGCGAGTTCGTAGTTGGGCATCGTGATCGGGTCGCCGATCGGGTCGTCGAGCTGCCAGATCATCTCGCGGAGCCGCGGCAGGAAGTCTTGCGGCCGTAGCAGCACCTCGGAGTGCCGCGAACCGATGCGGTCGGCCACGCTGCGAGCAAACGTCAGCTCGTGGGGATACTGCGAACCGAAGTGCAGCGAGTAGGTGCACACGCGGCCCGGTGCCTGCTCGGCAACCTCAGCGGCCACGAGGCTCGAGTCGAGTCCACCGGAGAGAAACACGCCGACCGGCCCCTCCCGCGGCACGCGGGCAGCGACCACCTCGGAAAACTGCTCGCGAAACCGCGCCACGAACGACGCGTCGTGCGCAGATGACGCGAGGCCTTCGAGCTCTCTGCGACCGACTTCTTCGGCCTCCAGCTCAAAGAACCGCGTGAGCCGCGTGCAGGCTCCCTCCTCCACGTGCGCGATGTGACCTGCGGGGAGCGCGTGCACACCCTCGAGCATCGTGTGCGGCGGCGGCACAAAACTAAAGGCGAGATACTGCGCGAGCGACGCGTGGCGAATCCGCCGAGGAAACCCCGGCACCGCCAGGATCGCCTTCGGCTCGACCGCAAAAAACAGCCGGCCTGCATGCGATCCGTAGGAGAGGCTGCGAAGCCCCGCGGCATCCCGCACGAGCTGCACCCTCCGGCCATCGAAGGCCACCATCACGAAGTCGCCACGCACCTGGGCAAGAATCTCTTCGAGCGACTGCTGCCCACGCGACACCAGCCTCGCGAGGCGCGTTGCGACGGGTTCCCCTTCCCGAGCCTCGCTGCCATTTGGCAATGCGGTGAGAAAACCCGCGACGGCAACCAGCGCCTCACCGCGCACCGCCACGCCCCCTCGGGCAACTCCAAGCCCATCGCAGGCGTCGTCATGCCCGTAGCCGAGTGAGAGCAGGGGCGTTTCCAGATACTCAACAGCCGCCCGGGTGCGGTGGCGAAGCGTCGCCCCCATCGCCACGAGCCACTCCCGACACGGCGGTCCGGTGAATCCAAAGAGAGCCGACATGACTTTCTAGACTGCCTCGCACACTCCGAGAAACGCCCGCGGCCTGTAGGCTAACGACTCGGGAGACGCATCATGACACGGCCCACACCGCAAGGCGACGGTTTTCTCACGCATGGCACGAGCGCCGCGTTTTCCAAACCGCTGACGGAAGCGGGCGTGGCGTTTGACGTGCAGCTGTGGACGAGCACTGGCCGCTCGCTCACGAGCGACGCCACGCACTACGGCTTCGTGCAGTCGGGCACATGCGAACTGCAAGGACCGGCAGGAACGTTTCCCCTCTCGCAAGGCATGTACTTCGCGCTGCCCGGTCGCGGCGAGATCCGCGGCAAGGGCACCGGCCTGCTCATCTCGCAGCACGGGCCCACAGGCCTCTTTCAGATTGGTGGCCCGATCGAAAGCCGCGGGCGTCTGCAGTACATCGATGGCTGCAGCGACACGCTCTTGATCGCGCCAGCTGTGCTCGGCGAACCGTGCCTGAACCTCCTGGTGATTCCACCCGGCACCTGCCAGACGGCCCACACCCATCCGTCGTTTCGCGCTGGCATGATCGCCCGTGGCAGAGGCCTCTGCCGACTTCGTGACCGAGACGTCCCGCTCACCGCTGGCGACCTGTTTGTGATTGAGGCGGATGTCCTCCACAGCTTTCACACGCAAGACGACTCCCTCACCGTGATCGCCTTTCATCCCGACAGCGACTACGGCCCCCACCGCGACAACCATCCCATGGTCAACCGCACGATGGTCGACGGCGTGTCGGCCTCGCAGCTTT
>JAPOIM010000139.1:0-267 GCA_029978905.1 Planctomycetota bacterium | reverse complement strand
TCGACCGTCGCCTCGAGGGGGCCCCACGATGAAGTGCCCCGAATGCCGCCGCAACCACAAGTATCGCGACGGCATGCGGTGCCGCTGCGGTTACAGCTTCGTGCTCAACCCCAAGCGGGATGGCATGACCGACGGCCGAATGCTCGCCCTCTGCCGTCAGAGCAGCAGCAATGGCACCTACGCGTTCACGCTCAACCAACTCACCACCGCCTACTGCCGTCGTGAAATGCGAGGGCGGCGCACGCAGGCGTTGGTGGTGTGTGTGGT
>JAPOIM010000138.1 GCA_029978905.1 Planctomycetota bacterium | reverse complement strand
ACAATCCGCGAGCCGGCGTTTCAGGTGGAACTAGCGGCGTGGCCGATGGATGGGGAGGCCGACGGCATGGCCTCACGATACCGCGGCAGCCACGAAAACCTGGGCATCGTCCGCGAGTTTGCGGGCACGATCAGCGGTGCCGTTGGCGACACGCCCTATGCCGGCGAATTCAGCGAAGACGCTCACGAGCACTGAACAGAGAGGGCATGGGGTAAGCGGACTGGTCGCGTGTGCTGCCTACTTGGAGAGAAGTTCGCGGTGGGAAACGTCGACGACAGGCAGCGATCGATGCTTGCAAGTTTTTGCACCACCACGTCATCGGGCATGGTGACGTTCCTTGAATGCCTGTGTGGCGGCCTCCACTCGCAGGAGGCCGCCCGCCTGTCGGAGATCAACGAGGTCAACAGCCATTCCCAACTGAGCAGCCAAGCGTCCGCTCATATCAAACAAAGCCACCGGATAGAGCGGGACATCACACAGCACGGCGAGGTCAACGTCGCTGTCCGGTCGAGCCTCACCGTTGGCCTGGCTGCCGTAGAGCCAGAGCCCATGCACGGACCGCTGTGGGAATGCAGAGGTCAACTCGTGCAGCAGACTGTCGGCAAGTTGATCGAGGGCAACCATAAAAGTGAAGCATACCAAGAGGCTGCGGGCGATTGGTCGGCTCACGCGGCCTTGGCCTGGGCCTTGCGGCGGCAGCGGATGGAGTTCTGTACGAAAGAGGTCACGGACTCAGCGGGTTGCGGCAGCGGAGTTGGGGAAAACGGCTGAAGTCCCGATCGACGGTCCAGAGTTCGTCGATGCCGCTGACGATGCAGCACGCGGCGATCCGCGCGTCATGGATCATGCCGCCAGTGGGCACGCTCGCCGTGGCAAGTTCGTGCAGCGCATCGAGGCAGGCGTCAGAGTCATGCAGAATCCGGAGGCCCGGCGACTCCCGCCATGCCTGAATCTGATTCAGCGCTTCTCCAGGAGTTGAGGGGGTGCCCCAGAGGCCACGGCGAGTGGCGACGGAGTAGAACTCAACCAGCGAGTGGTAGCAGATGGCCCATGGTGTTCTGGCCTCAGCCAGCGTCTTCACCAGTGCCACCGCTCGGTGGTGCAGGCTGGCGTCGCGGCGATGGGCGTGCACGAGGATGTTGGTGTCGACAGCAATCACGGCTGGAAGCCCTGCTCACGCTGCTCGTCGATCGCCCGATTGATGGCGGCGGCATCCACGGTGGCTACGGAGTTACCAACGGCCGCGTCTCGCAGTTCGAACCGCTCCGACTTCTGTTTCAGGCTTTGCTCAAGCGCGTCGAGCACCAGCCGACGTAGCGTCGTCTTGCGGCGGGCGGCTGCTCGCTTCACCCGCTCCATCAGAGCCGCAGGAATATCGATGGTTGTCCTCATGCATAAATATGTACGCCCTGTTTCGGGAGCAAGCAAGGCCTTGCTTGCGGCCCTCGTTCCGAGTGGGGCGGCCCCTGTCTCCGGCTGACCGTTTGGGGGTTGGTTGCTTGCCCGCGGAATGGACGCCACGCTCGTAACGCCCGGTCGGCTCACGCACCCTGGGCCTTGCGGCGGCGTCGGATCGTGTAGCCGAGGCCGGCGATTCCACCGATGGCAGCCAGGCCGATCGTGCTCGGTTCGGGTACCGCGTTGACCGCTGAGCCACCGAGGTCGCGGAGCCCGCCGTTGCCGAAGGTGGTCACGAAGCCAGCGATCGCGGTCGCCGCCCCGGTGGTCGTGTCGATCGTGACCCAGCTGCCGTCGGAGTAGCGATGGCCGTAGAGGGTGCTGTTGTCGCTGCTAAAGGCGAGTTGGTAGCCCACCGAGCGATCGTTGCCAAGCGAGGCGACGATTTGGTTGAAACTGTTTGCCGGGTCCGCGAGGTTCAGGCTGTAGAAGCGGCCGCGAGAGGTGGACGCGTAGAGCGTGCCGGTGGCCGTGTCGATCGCGATGTCGCCAAACGTGTTGGTGTCGACACCGCTTGGGTTCATGCCCGCAATCACGAAGGTGTCGACGCTCGCGATACTCGGCACGGCGGAGGTACCGCTGCCGGAATACGAGAGGTTCGCTCGCTTGAGGTTCGCGGTGTTGGCCTCAAAGAAGTAGATCGCGTCGTTGTAGTAGGCGGCGTTGTAGGGATCGGCCGACACGCCCACGGACGCCCCGCTCACACTCGTGACGGTGCTTGCTCCGCGCTGCCAGTAGTTCAGGCCGGAAGCTCCGTCGACAAAAAACAGCTGCCCGCGGCTGTCGTCGTAGGCCATCGAGTTGGCCAGGCTGGTCGACGAGGGCGAGGTGTAGACCTTGGTCATGGTCTGGTCGGCGGGGTTGATCTCGTAGATGTCGCTGTTGTCATCGATGCCGTACATGTACGCGCCGAGAGTTGCTGCGGAGCTGCTGCTGCCAAGCAGGGCGACAGCCGCGAAGGCGGAAGCGGTGACAACGGTGCGGACGATGGCTCGGACGTTCTTGATGAAAGTGGTGGTGGTCATCGGTCAGTTTCTCGCGTGTGGTGGTGAGAACTCTCAAGCGAGAAGCCACCAAACCGCGTGCAAAACCTGACCGGGGAGCAAGACGCCGGGGACGAGAACAAGAAGAAGACGGCAGAGGCCGAGTCGATCAAGCTACATCACCGGTGTAAACGCGCACGAACGCACTTCATCCGCATCGCTGCGGAGAAACTTCGCGGGTTTACATGTTGCGACAGTCAGTCGCACGCGGTCAGTAGCTTGCTCCTTCTTTCGTTGCATCGAAGGCACCACGGTTGGGCCATCGATGAGGCGGACTTTTAGGAGCCTCTGTGTGTCGCCGCAACACCGATTTTCAAAAAAAGTTCCGCGGCATTTACCCCGGCAAATTGACCTCGATTCGGGAGAAAACTTTTCCTAGAGAACCACGCACCACCACTTTTTGTAAGAAGCGGCGTTGTCGAGTTCCGCAAGGCGAACCCGGCAGCCGTCGCCACACAAAAGGGCGCTCGTGAAAAGATGCGACAGTCGAGTTTCTTGATGTATCCGGGCGTTGCGCGGAGCTGGCCAAAGTGCATGGTTATTGCAGCATTTATTTGCGCCGGCTGGAGCGGTATTTCGAGCGGGATCGCCCGTGCCGAAGGTATTTACATGGCCGTTGGGAGCGCTTCGGGGAGCGGGAACAACACGCTCGCTGTTTCAAGCCCGCTGCGGTACAACTTCGGAGTGACCGAACAAGGCGGAAACGCCAGTCTGAGTGTCTTGCAGATTGACCTGACGGTCGATCGTGGCTCGCAGGTCAGTGATCCCGTTGTTTTTTCGATTTACAACGGGCTCGGCGGTAGCCTGGGCCCTGGATCGGTGGTGTCGACAACAACTGTGCCGGCGGCGTCGTTTTCGAATGCCGGCTTCAA
>JAPOIM010000137.1 GCA_029978905.1 Planctomycetota bacterium | reverse complement strand
GTGAAAACAGCGTGACTGAACGCGGCTTCAAGTTGTGCAATACTGCGTAGCGGTCGTTCAGAAACTCTCGAATAGTCATCGTTCATCCCTCCTTCATGCGGCTGGCAGACGTGTAGTATACAAAACTTCACGCCCCATGCCCTCCGCTGCTTGTCTTGTTCAGTAGATGCTATGGCGAGCGGAGCAGCGGAGGCAAAACGAGACGGTTTGCCGGCCGAAACGGCGTCTGCCTGCGGAAGTTTGACTAGCTACCGATGGCTTGTAGTATTCGAGGGATGGTCAGCATGGCACACGACATCGACGGGCAGCCGTACCTCACGATTGCTGAGGCCGTGGCCCACATGGGCTGCACGGACGGCTGGGTCCGCTACCTGCTGCGGTCCAAAAAGCTGCGTGGCCGGCTGATCGGCAAGCGGCTCTGGCTCGTATCGCTGGAATCGGCCAACGAGCAGAAAGAAGCCCTCACCTCCAGGGCGAACGCCAAACGGCACCTCGCCCAGCGGCCGGCGGCCAGCCGGAAAAAGCCCGCGAAGCCGGCGAAGAAGGCAGCCAAAAAGGCCAGACGGCGGCAAAAGTAGGGTTTTCCCCGGAGAAACGGGGTTCAAAAAAATCTTTTCTAACCCCCTTGCTGCCCAACTACCGATAGCTATAATGTGGGCATGACGCGGCAAGGAGCCGCGAGACACCAACCGGGAGACGAACGATGAAGACCATGAATCACAGCGAGTACCAGACCAAGACCCGCACGATGACTGCTTCCGAACTGCTCTACACGATCAAGGATTGCATGGAAACGCTTCGCGGCTGGGTCGATTGCCCGAACCACGGCTACTACATGGACGAGATTCACTACTGCCGGATGGAACTCAACCGCCGCCAGAAGGCTGTCGCCTGACCGCCCACCCGCCCGCCGGCACAGTGCCGGTGGGCAACACGACCACAAGAGACAAGGGAACGAAACGATGAACGCCGTCAAAGACAACACGATGACCACCGCCTACAAGATTCGGGCCGCCGCTGCTGAATACAACCGCGACTTCCCCGAGTGCGTCGCTGACATTGAGGCTGGTGATCCGCAGGTTCGTGTCACCTATGGCGCGAAGCAGGGCTCGCGGTTCATCACGTTCACCGTCACGGCTGGCATTTATCACAACGGGTTTATTGCGGCGCACGATCCCATTGTGCATCAGATTCATCACCGCGACTCATGGAAGCTCGGCGGCTGCGAGAAGTTTGCTCGCCGTATCGGCAACCGGCTCTGCAACAGCAACATCAACGTGGTCGTTATGGGCCGCTGCATCTAGGGCAAATCATGGTGGGGCCACCCGGCCTGCCGACAGCTGCGAAACGGGTGGCACTCTTTCAACCTCAACACGGGAGCAGACGATGGACACCGACACCAAGCACCGCCGCCTCGAAGCCCTCGGGATTGCCGAGAGCATTGCCATGCGGCTGCGAGACATCATCAGCGGCGAATGGGCTGACCGCCGTACCGCAGACGAGTACGCCGACATGGCCCGCACGCTCCGCGAGATCGAGGACAGGCTCTATAGCAAGGGCGAGTATGCCGCGAGCAACGTAGCTAGGGCAGGACGATGATCCACGACACGCTCCGCGCCTGCCTCATCGTCGCCGTGCTCGCCGCTGCCGCCTCGATCCTGGTCGAGACCCGCCAACGTCTCGCCATACTCGACCTCTCGGCACGGTTGGCCGCGACATCGCAGCCGCAGATGGCACCGATGCCTGCGTAC
Organism: Planctomycetota bacterium; assembly: GCA_029978905.1. Lineage (GTDB taxonomy): Bacteria > Planctomycetota > Planctomycetia > Pirellulales > UBA1268 > M30B53. The sequence continues at coordinate 1,759 of JAPOIM010000137.1, read as the reverse complement.
CAGCCGATGCCGCAGCCAGAGCCGGGGCGGTTGCAACGCTTCGGGCGTGCCACACTCGACCTCGCCGATGCTGCCTTGGGAGTGATTCGCTAAAACCGTTTGACGAACTACCGAAAGATGGTAGCTTACCTGCCACCTATCGGTAGCCGGCCGACAAGAAACACAGCTTTTCCCGTCCGAAACTCATCTTTCCCTGGAACGCTTGACCCCCTGCCCGCTGGTGGTACGTTACGCCACCCTAACCGCTGAACGTCCGTCCAACTGAACCCCCGTCACGCAAAGGAGACTACCGATGATCGCTCAGTCCGACAATCGCCAGCCCGGTGATGCCGAGTATCTCGCCGCTGCCGCCGCCCTGTGCGAGCAGACGCCCAGCCCTCGCATGCCTGCCCCCGGCGATTTCGTCTCGGGTCGCACCGCCGGCCGCACCTGGAGCGGCCGAGTCGAGTGGATCGAGGCTGACGGCCGCATGGTCGTGGACGTTGGCGGGGCTTGGCTCGCCGTCCCGGCCGCTGACATCACGCATTGAAGGAACGAAAGGACCGCCGGCAGGCAGGAAGCCAGCCAGCGGAAGGAGGCCGGCGGAGCCGGCAACGCAAGGAAGCGAACGACAAGCCCGCCAGCACGATGCGAAACGGGCCACTTTTCAAGAACGAAAACGAAGAAACGAAAGGGAATCGACAATGGTTCAGATTCGCAAGGCTCGCCGGTCGGCGACCAAACTCAGGCTGCTTGTGAGCGGCCCGAGCGGCTCAGGCAAGACGTGGGGGGCGATCCAGATCGCTCGCGGGCTGGGCGGTCGGTGCGTGGTCATCGACACGGAGGAAGGCAGTAGCGACCTCTACGACCACCTGCATGACTTCGACGTGATCGACGTGCGGCAGCCGTTCACGCCCGAGGCGTACATCGAAGCCATCGACGCTGCCGAGAAGGCTGGCTACGACGTGATCATCATCGACTCGGCTACGCATTGCTGGAGCGGGCCGGGGGGCTGTCTCGACCTCTTGGAGGACATCGCGAAGGCACAGTTTCGCGGCAACACCTGGAGTGCCTGGAGCGTCATCACGCCACGCTGGCGGCGGTTCGTGGATCGGATCATCCACTCGCCCATGCACATGATCTGCACGGGCCGGTCGAAGACCGAAACGACGCAGTCGGAAGGCCCGAACGGGAAGAAGCGGGTCGAGAAACTCGGCATGAAGCTCGAGGCCCGCGACGGCCTGGAGTACGAGTTCACCGTCTGCCTCGATCTGATCCACAACGGGCACTACGCCACGGTGTCGAAGGATCGCACGGGCTTGTTCTCTGGCGATCCCAAGCCGATCACGCCCGAGACAGGCAAGCGGATTGCCGAGTGGCTGGCCGGTGGTCACGCGGTGGAACCGCCGCAGCCCACCGATGACCCGGAGGTGGTCGAGAAGGCGACGGCCGCCATTGCCGATGCCACCACGCTTGCTCGCCTAGACACGATCACGGCTGGCATTGCCGAGCGGCTGACGCAAGGCCGCATCACTCAGCCGACTGCCGAGCGACTCGGCCGGCTGGCATCTGAGCGACGAACGACGATTGCGATTGAAGCGGAAAAGACCCCGGCCACTGTGGCCTAACCCAAAGAGAAAGGACAGACAGAGATGGATTTCACGATCCCCCAAGAAGACCCCATGACCACGACCACTGCCGAGCGCGACATCGTGCCGGTGGGTGTTCACCAGATGGAGATCAAGGCTGCCGAAGAGGGCACGAGCGAGTGGAAGATTTG
>JAPOIM010000136.1 GCA_029978905.1 Planctomycetota bacterium | reverse complement strand
CGTCTCGCAATTCCGCCGGAGCTCGCCGACCCGCTCATCGCGTCTGGCTCCGAGTGCGTCCTGGCCAAGGAACGGGCCGGCTGCCTCTCGCTCTGGCCCGCCGCCGTCTGGCAGCCACAGATCGACGCCCAGGTCGAGGTGATGAAGAGCAAGCTCAAAGCGGGTTTGCTCAATCAGCGTGTCGGCCAGCTTCAGGAACTCGGTCGGCTCCTCTCCACGCGACACAAGAACGTGACCCTCGCCGGACGCGGTCGCCTCGTGATCCCCGAAGGCTTTCGCGAGTTTCTCGGAGTCGAGCCGGGCAGCGAACTGGTCATCGTGGGCGCGGCGGTCTGCGTGGAACTCTGGCTGCCGTCAGCCTGGCAGGCCTTCGTGGCCGCCGAGATGCCCGACTTCCGTCGACGCTTCGACGAGATGACCGTCTAACGCTGTGCGTCGCCGCACCTCGTCTCGCAGCGACGTCTTCAAGCACTTCTTCTTCGCTGGGCTCTCAGCCCGGCACACCGTTTAGCCATGCCCGGGTGAGACAAGCGACACGAACCTGTCGGCTTCATCTCCTTCAGGATGCGCAATTGCCACGGATCGGCCCCAACGCACGGAAGCGACTACGGGACCTCAGCCGGGCATGGCTTTCTCTCATGGCGTAAGCCACGGCCAGTCCACAGCGGCTTCGATCACGGATGATCGTGGCCGTCTGTGGGCGCCGGCTGGCCGCCAGCGTGAGGCGGACTGCAGGTTGCAGCCGTCTGCTCGCACTCCACTTGGATCGTCGTGTGGGCGATGCCGTGCATGTGCTGCAAGACCTCCGTTGCCGCGTAGAGCACATCGGCGTGTGAGGCGTCTTCTTTGATGGCGAGGTGCACGGTCGCTGTCTGCTCGGAGGTGCTCGCACTCCAGATATGCAAGTCGTGCACGGCCGTCACGCCCTCCACGGCCCCCAACTCGTCGCACACCTTCTCAAGATCGACACCCCGCGGCACCGCGTCCATCGCGAGTTCGACGCTTTCACGCAGCAGATCCCACGTGCCCCAGGCGATCACCAGCGAGATCACCACGCTCACGATCGGGTCTACGAGATTCCAGCCGGTTAGGCCGATCACAATCCCCGCGATGACCACGCCTGCCGACACCGCTGCGTCGGCCGCCATGTGCAAAAACGCTCCGCGGATATTGGCGTCGCCCTTTCGACCCGCGGCCAGCCAGATCGCCGTGAGCGTGTTGATGCCGACCCCGATCGCGGCCACGACGATCATCGTCATGCCTTGCACTGGTGGCGGCTCCGCAAGCCGGTGGGTTGCTTCCCACACGATCACGCCGCAGGCCACGATCAACAGCGACGCATTGGCAAACGCCGCAAAGATCGTGGAGCGGCCAAGACCCCAGGTGTAGCGGCCCGACGGCGGGCGACGTGCAAGCGCAAGGGCTCCCCAAGCCAAGAGAAGCCCCAGCACATCTCCAGCGTTGTGGCCTGCATCGGAGATCAGTGCGAGCGAGTCGGCAGCGAACCCGAAGCCGAGTTCCACGATCACAAAGATCACATTGAGCGCCACCCCCACGCCCATCGCCCGGTCCATCTGCTGTGGCGTTCCGGAAATCCCGTGAGAATGTCCGCTGTGGGCGTGGGTGTGCATGGATCGGGTTCCGGGAGTAGTCTCGACGCTCTGCAAACAATAACGAAATCCAGGTCAGGGGGCTTTCGATGGACACGCTGCGTGTGGTGGCGATTGGGCGGACAGGGGCGGGCGATTGGGGGCACGCCATCGATGAACTGTGGCTGAACGCCCCGGGCACCGAGTATGTCGCCGTGGCGGATGCCACCGAGGAAGGGGCGGCCGAAGCAGCCAAGCGGCTTGGCGGGATCACGCCCTACACCGACTGGCGGAAGATGCTCGCCACCGAGAAGCCCGATGTGGTGGTGATCTGCATGCGGTACGTCGACTGCCATGCGGAGATTGCGATCGCCGCGGCCGAAGCGGGCGCGAAAGGCATCTTCATCGAGAAGCCGTTCGTGCAGAGTCCCGCAGAGGCTGATGCCGTGATCGCCGCCTGCGAAAAGGCTGGCACAAAACTCAGCTGCGCGTTTGTGAACCGCCATAGCGAAACCTTTGCTCGCGTTCGCGAGATGATCGACGACGGCAAGATCGGGCGACTGCTCGAACTCCGTGGCCGCGGCAAGGAAGATGCCCGCGGCGGTGGGGAGGATCTGTGGGTGCTCGGCAGCCACATCCTCGACATGATGGCGTCGCTCGGTGGGGCTCCGCAGTGGTGCCAGGCATCGGTGAGCGTCGGCGGAACACTGATCACCAAAGACGACGCGGTCGACGGGCCGGAAGGACTCGGACGGATCGCAGGCGACAGCATTGAGGCGATGTGGGGGCTGGCCGATGGTGCCATCGGCTACTTCTCGAGCGTGCGGGAGGCGGGCCTGAAGCAGCCGCCGTTCGGGCTGATGCTCGTGGGCTCGGCGGGGGCGATCCACATCCGCTCCGATCAAATGCCCCACGCCTTCATCCGCCGCGTGCCACTCTGGCGAGTCGACAAAGACGTGCCCTGGCAGCCAATCCTGCCCGACGGCACGCTCCTCAAAGACGCAAGCGAAGCTGCCAGCGTGAGCAATGAAGAACGTTCCGCTGAACGTGCGAGTTGGGGCCGTCGGGCTGTCGTCGATCTGCTCGACGCGATTCGGGAAGACCGCGAACCGGAGACAGGCATGTTTGCCAGCAGGCGTGTCGTCGAGATGACGGCATCCGTCTACGCCTCCGCCCTCAGTGGCGAACGCGTGAGCCTGCCGCTTGCCGCCCGAGAAAACCCGCTGGGGTAGGGGGGCGTCGCTGTTCACGCCAGCCAGTTCTCAAGACTCAAGCCCGGGACCCGCTGAAACTCTCCGGTGTTGTCGGTAATGAGCGTCGCACCGAGAGACACGGCGGTCGCCGCGATGAGAAGGTCGTTTGGGCCGATCGGTCGGCCTTGCCGTTCCAGCGATGCTCGAATCGGCCCGTAGGCGGCCGCCGCGGCGGCATCGAAGTCAGCGATTTCGAAGTTGGCGAGGAGTTCGTCGAAAACGCGTCGATTGGTCAACCGTTTTCGGCTCTTGGCAATGCCGTATTCGATCTCGGCAACCACGATCGCAGGCAAGCGGATTGATGACGCATCGACGTGTTCGAGCCTCGCTGCGACACCACCGAGGCGTTTTGTGAGGGCGATGAGCACGTTGGTGTCGAGCACGAATCGCATGGCACTCAATCAAGATCGACCGGTTCGGCGGGCAGTTCGTCCGGACACTCAATGTGCAGGCCACCCAAGGCGTTTACGCTGCGAAAAACATCGGCTGCCGACCGTGTTGATGCTTGTTCGGGAACGAGCCTCGCAATGACCTTGTTGCGTCGGGCAATGAGAATCTCTTCGCCTCCTTCGACTCGGTCGAGCAGGGCAGAGAGATGGGCCTTTGCTTGTCCGACTTGCACCTGCTCAGGCATGGCAACAGTTCCCGGGGCTTTGGTTCTCGCCACCCAGCCAGTAGCGAGCAAGATGACTAACTTAGTCATCTCAAGTGTATGCAGCCCTTTGCCCGGAGGCAATCACGCCCGCTTCATGAGCAGGTCGGAGTGGGGCAGGTTGAAGATCTGCTCGACGCGATTCGGGAAGACCGC
>JAPOIM010000135.1 GCA_029978905.1 Planctomycetota bacterium | reverse complement strand
GTTCATGAAGCTAAACGGTTGATCCGTTGAGGCCACTTTCCGTGTCCACTGATTGAAGTCGCCCGAACAAATCGAAAGGCAGTAGTCCTCCAGGATCGTCGGAACACGCACGGCCGTTTCGCCACCGTAACTCAGCCCGTAAAAAGCAATTCGATCACTCGCCACAAACGGTTGCGAGTTGAGCCATCGAAGAATCTGGTCGTGTTGGGAAACGATGAATGAAAAGAGGGTGCAGCCGATGGTGTTTGCTTTGCGATCCAGCCAGCGGTAGCGATCTTCACCCCGATAGAGGTTGTGTGGGGCGAAGGTGATGAAGCCCCTCTCGGCAAGTTTCCCGGCGAAGTCGTTGTACGCTGTTGTGCCAGCGTCGATCGTGTCGCGAGGAACGCCGTTTCGCCCGTGTTGGCAGACGACGACGGGCCGACGCTCTCCAGGCTTGAGGTCTTTGGGAAGCACCAACACTCCCCAGGCGATCAGGTCACGATGCACATCGAGCACGACGTCGTGCGCCGTCCAGGCGTCTGTCTCGGCGACAACGCGGGTACGTGTGTTGAAGGGAAGGAGCGGGTCCTGGAAACGCCCGATCGCCTGTTCGGAGAATCGTTTTCGAAAGGCCTTCGACCCCTCGATGAAACCCGCTTCAAAGTGCGTAGGGACGCGACGGTCGGTCGTCCAGCCACCTGCGAGAAGATCCGGAGCCACGCTTCCAAGAAAGAACTGTTCGCGGACATGCTCGGAGCGCTCGACGAGTTGTTGCACATGACGCTCGATTTGCATCACGAGCCGTTGCTGCCGGGCATCGGAAGAAAACGACGTGCGGCTGTCGGCGAGCGGACCCACGACTGCCTCGCTGGGCTCCACTTCAAGCGCAGCGAGGAACGCCTCCGCCGCAGGAGGTGAGTAGGGTTGGCAGGCGGAGTTCAGTTCACCCGTGATGAGCGCAGGTTCTGGTGTTCCTGCGGGCGTGATGATTCGCTTCCATTCCGCGTGCACGCGTGGAAAAGGAGGCGTCGCGAGATCGCCTTTCTGGTTGGTGACGTCCGGAATCTCGCTGTACTCCACAATAAGCCGACGCGGCAGAATCAGCGAAGCAACCTCCACATCACTAAATCGCGTCAGGAGGCTCCAAATGTTGCGGTCGATGGGCTCTGACCAGACGCGGTCGCGTGCATCGAAGTATCCGCTGATGAGCGTTGCATCGATGCGGGGGTCGAGTGCCGCGGCGTAGAAAGCCACCAGACCGCCGTCGCCGTAACCAGCAACAGCGACAGGGCTGTTGCGATGGTTCTGGTAGGGCTTGTTCGCGGTGAACCAATCAACACCAGCGAGTGCGATTTGAACTTCGTAGCCGATCACATGGCGACCCATGTGAAACGCTTGGCGGTAGAGCCATTCGCGATGGGTTTGATTCGACTGAACGACCCGCTCGTTGTCGCTCAGGTGCATCTCCCGGCTGACGAGTGTCGGAATCAAGATTTGTACGCCGCTGGCGAGAAGTTTGCGGGAGAACTGTGTGGCTTCTGGACAGCCGGGGGTGAGCCCCAAGAGCTGTTCCGGGGTTTGGTCTGTGTTGGGAATGAGAATCAGCGACGCGGCGATGTCGCCCGTTGGGGTGGCGAGCAAACCCTCTCCAAACACGCCCGGCAAGACGGGCCAACGGACTTGCGAAATCCGGATGTGGGAGTCTGCGTAGACATCAGGAGGATCGCCTGGCTGATGGAAGGATTCCATCGCGGGCGGCACGCGGCTGTCGACCACGCCCAGGATTTCAGCGAGTTGGGAACGATTCTTGGAGGTCGCCGCGACCCACTCAGAAGGGTCGGCGTTTGCCGTCGGCCAATGCGCCGAACGGTCTTTGGCGACCTCGTTGATCTTGCGATCAACGAAGCGGTGGGCGCCGTCCATCAGGATGTCCGGCAGTTGATCTGGCGGCAACGTGAGTGGAACGGTGTCTGTGAGAAAGGTTTCCTCTGCCGATGCCATGCTCGCAAGGAGCGTCAGCACGATAAGCGATCGCAAGCAGTTCATGGTTGGCTCTTCCGGACGGACGAGATTCAGGTGATCAAGGTACACCGTGGACGCGGGGCATGTGATCGGGTGGGGCCTGAACTCGTTGCGGTATGCTGATGCCACAAGCAAGGAGAAGCGGGAACGAGCGGAGTGCGGTTTCGGTTGGTTTGTGCCGCGTGTGCGTTGGTCGCTGCATCACTCGTGGGGGCCGCAGACGATCTCGGTCCCTTTGGGATCGGAAGCTGCCACGTCAATAACCGATCGGTTGACGAGAACCAGCGGTGGGTTCCTCAGATGGCAACGTGCTGACACGAACGAACAGGAGACAGGTGTGTTGCATCGAATCGGGCTGATCTGTGTATTGCTCTGGCCGGTTCCGGTGATCGCGGCGGACTGGCCGCACTGGCGAGGGCCGGAGCGATCCGGGGTGACATCAGATCCATCGGGATGGGATGGCACATCCTGGATTGCCGACGAAGCCTGGGAAATCTCGGTGGGCGAGGGGAGTTCTTCGCCGGTCGTCGTGGATGATCGTGTGTATTTCACCGGGTGGTCCGACGGGCTCGATTCGATCACCTGCGTGCGGCTTGACGATGGCCAGCTGCTCTGGCGGCAGTTTGCTCCAGCCCCCCGCTACGGGCGGTTTGCGGTGGGAGATCAGGGGCTGTATTCCGGGGCGTGTTCGACGCCGGAATATGACCCTGACACCGGGCTCTTGTTCACGCTGAGCATCGACGGTGATTTGATTGCATGGGACACCAAAGATCAGGGAAAGCGTCACTGGGGCATTAATCTCTACGACGAGTTCGGCGGTGAGCGTCGCCCAGACGTCGCCACGAGGCGAAAGACCCAGCGTGACTACGGATACACCACGTCGCCCTTGGTGCAGGGAGAACAACTCATCGTCGAAGTCGGTGGTCGTACCGGCAACCTCGTTGCCTTGAATAAACGGGATGGCCGCGTGCTCTGGTCGGGAGAGAATCGAGACGAAGCCGGGCACTCCGGCGGCCTGGTGCCAATCACGGTTGAGGGCACGCCCTGTGTTGCGGTGCTGACACTCCGCAACCTCGTGGTGACCAGTATCCACCCTGACAGCGCAGGTAGAACGGTCGCGGAGGTGCCCTGGACGACCGACTTCGGCAACAACATTCCAACCCCCGTTGTCTATGAAGAGTCCGTGATTGTGACGTCGTCGTACAACCGGTCTGCCATGTGCCGCGTGAAGATCGATCTTCGTGGGGCAACGAAAGTCTGGGAGACCGAGGAGACGCATTCGGCGGTGTGCAGCCCTGTGGTCCACAATGGGTATCTCTACTGGGCGTGGCGTGGCGTGCATTGCGTGGATCTCGACACGGGCCGTGAACGGTGGTCCGGAGGCAATGTGGAGGCTCCGGGATCATGCATCGTTACGGGGGATGGCCGACTTGTCGTCTATGCAAACAAAGGGGATCTGACGCTTGTGGAGACTGCTGACAGGTCGCCAGATGCGTATCGTGAACTCGCAGCCGAACAGGTGCTGACGACGATCGATGCCTGGCCCCATGTTGTCGTCGTGGGAGACCGCATTTTGTGCCGCGATCGAAGCGGCGCCGTGCGGTGTCTGCGGACACACGCGGCATCCTCGGCAAAGGTTGGTGTGCTGCCAAAGTCGACGCGTGGGAACTGATCGCTGTCTGCCAGGAGCATCGACAATGAAAAACCAT
>JAPOIM010000134.1 GCA_029978905.1 Planctomycetota bacterium | reverse complement strand
AAGCAGTGAGGCGGAGGTTTTCGGTCCGAACTCACGTCGAGTCTCATTTCCTCAATCGCTCGACGCGTAACACGGTGGCCCGAATCCGTATCGTGGTTGGAACCGCTTGAGTCGCTTATGCTGTCGGTCACTCGGGCGGTATTGGCCGGTTGGCCGCGATCAGAAAACGATTCGTGTACGGAACTGGTGGGGCAGCCGCGATTTGCGCGTCGGTGAGCGGCTGTCGTTGATGCAGCACCGAGAGTTCCGGAAGATCGAGAGTGGTACGGGCTAATCGGTTTTCGAGATGTGCAGGGAGGGGCGATGGTTCGAGGTTTGATTGCGTGTGTGGTGCTTGTGGTGTGTCTTGGTGCTGCGGGGCTTGCGCATGGGCAGATCTCCCCTCCCAACATCGTGATCCTCCTTGCTGATGACCTCGGGTGGGGGGATGTTGGCTATCACGAGAGTCGGATCGCCACGCCAAACATCGACCGGCTCGCCGCTCGCGGAGTGCGGCTCGAGCAGTTCTACGCCCAGCCAGTCTGCTCGCCGACGCGGGGAGCCTTGATGACTGGTCGCTATCCCATGCGGCTGGGGCTGCAGTGTGGCGTGGTGCGGCCGTGGGCTGCGCACGGACTGCCGCTGGACGAGCAGACCCTCCCCGAGATGTTGCGCACGATCGGCTACCGAACTGCCATTGTTGGGAAGTGGCACCTTGGCCACGTGTCGCGGGAATACCTCCCCACGAGTCGTGGCTTCGATCAGCAGTATGGTCACTACAACGGCGCTCTCGACTACTTCACGCACGACCGCGACGGAGGCCATGACTGGCACAAGAACGACAAGCGGAATGATGACGAGGGATACACGACCGAGCTGATCGGCCGCGAGGCGGTGCGGATCATCGAAGAGCATCCGGCGAACCGCCCGCTGTTTCTCTACGTGCCTTTCAACGCTCCCCATACGCCGCTGCAGGCTCCTGAGGAGGATCTGGCTCGCTATGCAGACTGGAAGAATCGCGATCGGGCCACCTATGCCGCGATGGTGACGCGGATGGATTCAGCCGTGGGTGACATCCTCGATGCCATCGATACGCAGGGGCCCACAGGGGAAAATACGATCGTGTTCTTCTGCTCCGATAATGGAGGTGTCGCGAGCCTTGGCTCGAACCGTGAACTGCGTGCTGGGAAAGGCACGCTGTACGAGGGTGGCGTACGGGTGCCCGCAATCATGTCCTGGCCGAAGCGGCTGCCCGCAGGAGGCGAGGTGCACGAGCCGATGCACGTGGTCGACCTCATGCCCACGTTACTCGCTCTGACCGAGATGGCACCCAAGCCCACCAAGTCACTCGACGGCCTCAATTGCTGGCCTACCATCGCCAAGGGGGAGCCAACACCGCACGCCTTTGTGCTGCACAACAGCACGCCCTTTTCCGGCGCGCTGCGGATGGGTGATTGGAAGCTCGTGTACAACGGCAGCGTTGGAGCGAACTCGATCAAAGGCCCCGCAGAAGACACGTGGGAACTGTTCAATATTGCGGACGATCCCAGCGAAGCCAACGACCTCGCGGCAACGCATCCGGAGGAACTGGCCCGCCTGAAGGTGAAGCTCGACGAGCTTGCCGCGGAAGCAGCCCCACCGCATCTGCTCTCCAATCAGCCTCCACCGGGATTCGTTGTTCCCGAAGTGTGGGGAGAGTAGGACCCACGACTCACGCCCGCACCGGGAGGCGTTGCTGCAATCGCCCTCAGGACAGCAGCGACGTGAGCACGTTGCCCGCCACGTCGGTGAGGCGGTAGCTGCGTCCGTTGTGAAGGTATGTCAGCCGCTTGTGGTCCATGCCGAGGAGATGCAGCATGGTGGCGTGCAGGTCGTGCACGGTCGTCGGGTCCACCACCGCACGGTAGGCGAGCTCGTCCGTCTCTCCGTAACTTGTGCCTCCTTTGATACCTGCTCCTGCGAGCCAGCAGAGGAAACCTTGCGGGTTGTGGTCCCGACCGCCATTCCCCTGCGAGACCGGCATTCTCCCAAACTCACCTCCCCAGATCACCAGCGTGGTGTCGAAGAGCCCACGCTGCTTGAGATCGGTCAGGAGACCGTCGATCGGGACGTCGGTGGCGAGGCAGTGGCCCGAGTGATTGCCGCGGAGATCACTGTGGGCGTCCCATTCGCCGTCGCTGTAGACCTGCACAAACCGCACGCCGCTCTCCACGAGTCGACGGGCCAGCAGGCACTTGGTGCCGTAGGAGCGTGTTTCCTTGCGGTCGAGTCCATACATGCTGCGGGTGACATCGCTCTCGGTGGAAAAGTCGATCAGGTTGAGGGCCTCCGCCTGCATCCGCCAGGCCAGCTCGAACGACTGGATCCTGCCGAGCAGGTCCGGTTCGTCCGGATGCTGCTTGAGGTGTTCGGTGTTGAGCGCGGCGAGCAGGTCGAGTTGCCGCCGTTGGTCGTCGTCGGTGACATCAGACGGACGGTTGAGGTTGAGAATCGGATTGCCGTTCGAACGAAAGAGCGTTCCCTGATGGGCTGAGGGCAGGAAGCCCGAACTCCAGTTGAGCGGTCCTCCTTTGACACCCTGAGTGTTGCCGAGCACCACGTATCCCGGCAGGTTCTCGCACTCACTGCCGAGTCCGTAGGTCACCCAGGAACCGGCGGACGGAAAACCTGGCCGGGCGATGCCGGTGTTGATCTGGTAGAGCGCAGGCACATGGTCGTTGGAGTCGCTGTGGAGCGACTTGATGAAGGCGAAGTCGTCGACGTGCTTGGCGACGTTGGGATACTTCTCGCACACCCACGCCCCGCTCTGGCCGTACTGCTGAAAGGTGAAGGGAGACTTCATCAGCGGGCCAGGGTTGCCATTAAAGACATCGATGTCGATCGTCTGTCCGTCGCGTTTGTTGAGTTCCGGCTTGTAGTCGAAGGTATCGGCGCTGCTTGGAGCCCCTTCCATAAAAAGCCAGATCACGGCCTCAGCCTTGGCCGGGAAGTGAGCGATCCTCGGTGCGAGAGGGTTGTCTGCGGACGCAGCAGCTGCAGAGCTAGCGCTGCCGGCCAGCAGGCTCTGCAGGGCCAGGGCCCCAAACCCTCCTCCTGCTTGTTCGAGAAACGCCCGACGGCTGCCGCATGCTTGGAATCGACCGCAATGGCTGCTGGGAACTGGCATCGGTGTGGTCCGGGTTGAGGCTTGAAGAGGAGGTTCGTCGCGGTGCTGGGCAGTCGCGCGTGTTAGTCGACGTAGAGCAGTTCATTGAGCCCGAAGACTGCCTGGCAGTAGTCAGCAAGCGACTCCGCGCGAATCGCATCGGGAGGGGCGTCGGGCTGTCGGCTGGCTCGGGCCTGCTGTTGGGCTTCCAGGAACGCCAAGGCCGCAGACCGTTCTGCCTCTGATGGCGGTCGAGCGAGGCAGAGCTTCGAACACGCGATGATCGCCGCGTCGAGATCGTTGGCCGAGTCGCGGAGGAGACGCTCGGCAAAGTCGTGGGACACGGTTCGCACAAAGGGATCGTTGAGCAACGCCAGGGCCTGCGGGGCCACCGTCGTGTTGTCGCGTCGGCTGCAACTCTGCTGCGCATCCGGCTTGTCGAAGGCCTGCAGGAGGGGATAGGGCACGACACGCTTGTGAAAAAGGTAGATCGACCGACGGCGCACCTCCGGCGTGTCCTTGAGGTCGCCGGGATAGCCATCCTTGAGGTTGCGGGCCACGATCGCTTCGCCTGGGATCGGCGGTTTGACCGCTGGCCCATACATCGTGTCGTTGAGAGTGCCGCTCACAGCGAGCATCGTGTCGCGGAGGGCTTCGGCCTCGAGCCGTTGG
>JAPOIM010000133.1 GCA_029978905.1 Planctomycetota bacterium | reverse complement strand
TACCGGCCTCTCCGACAACCGGGCCCGGTGGTACGAGCCGGCAACAGGAAGATTCATCAACGAGGATCCCAGCGGCTTCCGCGGGGGCGACGCGAATCTCTTCCGCTACGTCGGCAACGATCCCTTGAACAAGGTCGATCCCAGTGGCCTCGCCGCCAAGTGGGCGAGCTATGCGGGCGGGATCTCGACCTCGGCGACGATGGCCGCGGCGGTCACGCCGCTCGGCTGGGGCGCGCTCGTGCAGCAGAATGCAACGCTGCCGAAGGCGGCGAGCCCCGGCCTGTCGGCAATGGCGTATGCCAGCCTGGTCAGGCAGCCGCCGCAGGCGCAGGCGGCGCCGGCGCCTGCGGCACCTGCAGCTGCCGTATCCCCCTCGTCTTCGCTTCGGACCCAGCTCTATTCCGTGATCGACACATGGCCGACTCGTGGCGACACGGGCTATTCGGTGATCGATGTGCCGAAGGCTTTTGTCGCCAGCCTGGTTGGAAACGCGGTCGCCAAACCGTTGGCGTACATCGGCACGTCTTGGCGGCAGGACACCATGGCAGATAACGTCAACGCCATCGTGGCCCGCAATGCCGCCATGAACGCTGGGCGGCCGATCAGCACCGGCTATGCCATGGTGCAGGCGTTTGCGGGGGCCACGACCGATAACATCGCGTTCGGTGCGGTCGGGTATGATCCGGTGCAGAACCGCACCTTGAACGGCCAGGAGCGGATTCAACGCGTCGTCGGAGGAACCGCCGCGCTTGCCGCTGCGTTCATCCCAGCTGCCAGGGCGGCCGCAGCGGTACCCGTGGGAACCCTAAATCCTGTCATCGGCACTCGAACCGTTGTTCGGTATGTCGGCCCGACTGAAGCCGCTATCGCTCAGCGAACTGGCTACATCCCAAACGTCGATGTTTTCGGCAATCCAAAGCGTGTTTTCGTCACGCCGGAGCGGCCATTGTCGTCGGTGGCCAACGCCGAAGCCTCCTACAACATAGGCGCCCGGAATCCGATTTCACCGACATTGCCCCCGACGCATGTGATCATCGGACGAGCTGCAGGGGCTCAGTTCGATTATGGCGGAATTGTTGAGAACGCTCAGGGCGTGGAAATGACAACGCGTTCTGCAATTCCCGTTATCCGCGTTCAACCCCTTTATCGTCCGTAGTTCCGCATATGTCTTTATTCCCGAATCGCATCGTCGTTGACTGCAAACAGACCGACGTCAAGGGCCTCGCCGTGTCACTTCGGTTTCCCTGCCGACAGAAAAACGACTTTTCATACCTGGTTTTTTTAAATGCGGCTGGTCACGCTGAGTTGACTGGCGAGGAGTTATTGCGGTGCTTTGATCGCGAGCGAGAGCTGTTCTTGATGGATTACGAAGATCCTCGCACCGCCTGGGACGGTCGCATACTTGCACATGCGATGTCGGGAGCCGAGATTTCTTCAGCATTGAGTGCTTTCGCCTTGTATCACGATGCTGTCGAGTATCCAGATGGCTACGAGGCCAACCTGCTCGCCGCCGCTGACTTAGCCGGCCGTGGTCCATATGACGTACGGGTCGCATGCTACTGATTTGCTCACTCATTCGTCCCTTGGATGCCTTGAATCACCAGTCGGCCCGCAGGCCTTCTTCCCACACTCTTCGCACACCCCTCACAAAGGCATGGAAACTGCGAGAGGAGTTGGCTTCGGTGCTGAGGTGCAAAGCCATGGCCCTCGCTCCGCCCACCTTTTGAAAACTCGGGATTAACTGCTGAATTGCCTTGCCAGGCTGCGTGACTTCGTCTGGCTGCCGATAGCGGGCTTTTGAAGCTATGCCAGCAATATCAGGATCTTCGAAGACTGCCGCCAAGGCTGCGGGATCACCGAGGTACCATGCTTCCAACTCTTGGCAAATAACTCGCACGAGCGTGTCGGGCCGGCCTGCGTCACCACACATTTGCACGAGCCGGGCCTTGAGCGAGAGGCAGTCCCCGCCGTCGTTGTCGCGAACAACGACAAAGCTCACTCCCGGCTCACGCCATGCCTGCAGTTTCCGGGGAATGCTTTTTTCCAAATCCTGCTTGCCCTCGTGCGAGACACACACAAACGCCAGGCCAGGAATCAATCGCGGCAAGAACCCTTCGAGCAACACCTTCATCGAGTATTCCTCGACCAAAAACACGAGTCGCCTCATCGGGGGCCGGCCCCCTCAAAGAGCCCCTGTTTCCATAGCGTGCCGGGAAGGTCGCCGGCCTCCACAAGATTTCGGAGCACTTCATTATCCGACGCTTTTCGGACTTCCGTAAAACCGTCGCGCTTCACAAGCCACAACACCTCGTCGATATCCGCGCCGTTGAGAAACTCCGGGGAATGCGTCGACACAAACACCTGGCCCCCTCGCCGAGCATATGCACGAAACTCTTCGACAAGTTCGTGCATCAACTCCGGATAGAGCTGATTCTCCGGTTCTTCAACCGCCAGCAATGGATGGGGCTTTGGGTCATACAAAAGAATCAGGTAGGCGAACATCTTGATTGTCCCGTCTGAAACGTAACGGGAAATGAATGGATCCTTGAAGCTTCCATCCTTGAACCGCAGCACAAGCCGACCATCGTCCGTGGCCTTTGCTTCAACATCGACCACTCCCGGCACGCGTTCTCGCATGACCTGCAGCACGCGATCAAACTGCGGCCGATGATGCTCGAACATAAATTGCGCGACCTGGGCAATATTGTCGCCGCGAGTGGATAAATGTTGGGCGTAGCCGGCATCTGCGCTGGGCCTGGCTTCGCTAATGTGGAAATCCGATATGTGCCAGTTTTCGATGAGGCTGCGGAACTCGGCGACGACCCTGAACTCCTTGAACTGCCCCAGCCCCTTGATCGCAAGAACGCTCGGGTCATCGAGCACGTGCTCGGTCCGCTGCTGCTCGACACCCTCCTGCCCATAAGCATCCTCGTTCGTGATCGCGGCACCCTTTCCTCGCGAAAAGTCCACAAAATGCCACGGCTGACCGTGCTGTCCTCGTCTGAATTTCAGTATCTCGCGATGGACGACGGGCCTTCCGTCTTGTTCCGCCACTTCGAGTTGATACGTCGCGAGTTTGCCGCCGCTCTCGCGAAACTTTACGGTGATCGCGATGGGCCCTTGCTGACCACGGCTTACCAACTCACGAAAGCCTCCTCGCCGCGCAACCGCTGCATTGACGTTCTGTGTCAGCGCATCTTTCAGGAACGAAAGCACGTCGAAAAGCGTCGATTTGCCTGATCCATTTGCTCCAACAACGATGCACAACCGCGGTAAATCGCGAAGCTCCGCGAAACGAAATACGCGGTAGTTACGAATCTCGAGTGATTCAATTTGCATGGCACTCACAGACGCAGCGACGGAAAACGCGGGCCAGGATGGAGTCTAACTGGTTTTGCCTTAGCAATGGACACCGGCATGCGAACTCCCACCATCGCCGCCTCGGCCGCGTCACCACCTTCCTCTACGACGCCGCCGACCGGCTCGTCGAGGAACGCTGGCAGTAGTCTGCCACGGCCGCCGTCTCCCACACGATCAGGCGGATCTACGACGCCGCCAGCCAGCTGATCGGCGTCACCGAGACCGACACGGCCACCCCCGCCGCCACGACCGCCTGGCAGTTTGCGTATGACGCCCTGGGCAACGTCGTAAAGAGCCGCATGGCACCCGGCGAGATCGCCCAGCAGCCCGCGCTCGACGGCGTTCCCAATCCCCCCGGCAGCCTCGCCGCCGGCGATCCCACCATCGACTGGGACAACGACGGCAAGGCCGAACGCTACGACGGCTACCAGATCACCCTCGCCGTCGGCGACCAGCTCCTCCTCACCGCCTCCTCCGCCGCCTTCGCGACTTCAGCCTGCTTCGCGATCTCGGCGTCCTTCGCCGCCTTCGCCTCCGCCGCCT
>JAPOIM010000132.1 GCA_029978905.1 Planctomycetota bacterium | reverse complement strand
CGGCGATGGGAACTTCGCAGCATCGACGAGGGCGACCAGCGGTTCCTGCTTGAAAACGTCATCGCTGACGACCAACGGCTGCGGTTCGAGCTCTCCGTATCGAATGCCACGTATGCAGGGAACGTCCGGGCCGATGGCAACGTGGAAGGGATGTGGGAACAGCGGGGGAAACGGTTTCCGCTCGACTTCCAGCCTGTTGGTGACACCAAGGTGCCGCCGCCACCGGAAGAAGTCTGGAGTGGTGAACTCAACGCGGTGGTGCAACGCCTCCAGCTGCAGTTTCGCATCACGCGCGATGCCGCCGGGCTGCGGACCGCCTGGATGGACAGCCCCACGCAGAAGGCGGGAGGCTTTCGCGGCGACCTTGGCATCCGGGAAAACACCTGGAGTTTCGATGTGCCTGCCGTGCGAGGGCGTTTTGAAGGGGTCCTCTCCGACGACGGCGAGACGCTTGAGGGACAGTGGTCGCAGGGAGGGCTGTCATTTCCGCTGACGCTGACGCGGGGCAAGGACGCAGAGCCCACTCTGCCTGTTGCCAAGGCGCGGCCTCAGACGCCGCAGCCGCCCTTTCCCTACCGCAGCGAAGAGGTGACCTTTCGGAACGCCGCCGCCGATGTGACCCTCGCCGGCACGCTCACGCTCCCCGAGGGAGACGGCCCTTTTCCTGGGGTGGTCTTGATCTCGGGATCGGGGCCGCAGGACCGTGATGAGACGCTCTTCGATCACAAGCCATTTGCCGTGCTCGCCGACGCGTTGACCCGCCGCGGGATCGCGGTGTTGCGGTACGACGATCGAGGCGTTGGCCTCTCGACGGAAGGGCCTGCGGATGCCACCAGCGAAGACCTCGCCCTCGATGTGGCAGTCGCCCGCGACCTCCTCGCGGGCCGAGCAGAGATCGACCCGCAGCGGATCGGCTTGGTGGGGCACAGCGAAGGCGCGATGCTCGCGACGATGGCGGCAGTCCGGAAGCCCGGGATTGCGTGCGTCGTGATGCTGGCGGGCGCCGGCGTGGATGGGAGGCAGGTGCTGCTGTCGCAGGGCACGCGTGTGTTGGAAGCGGAGGGAGTGACCGATCCTCAGCAACTCGCGAGGCAGCGAATCCTGCAGGAGGTGCTGATGTCGACGGTGCAAGATGCACCACCTGGTACGTCGCTTGAGAAGCTGGCGATCGATGCGGCCACGCGGTTGCGTGCCGAACTTCCTGACGACGACCCTGCTCGCGACACGCTCGATGGGCTCGCGGAGGCCGGGGTCAACAGGCTTGCCTCCCCCTGGTTTCGTTTCTTTCTGGAGCACGACCCAGCGGAAGCCGTGGGCCGCCTCGAGTGCCCCATCCTGGCCCTCGTGGGTAGCCGCGACGTGCAGGTGGATGCGGCCACGAACCTGCCCCCTCTCCGGGAGGCAGTGGCTCGAGCCGGCCACCCAGAATCGGTCGTCGAAGAACTCCCCGGTCTCAATCATCTTTTTCAAACCGCCACCTCAGGGGCGGTGAGTGAATACGATTCGATTGAGGAAACGATGGCCCCAGAAGTGCTCGATCGCGTGGGCGAGTGGCTGGAGAAGATTTTTGCTATCGAATTGTAAGCATCGTCCCCGAAGCCCCAACGGCGTCTCACCGAACAGAGTCTCGATGAGATCCGTATCACCTCTGTCAGGACCTACCTTGGGGGAAAACGATGGACGTCGCCGACATGTCAACCAATCTGCTCACGGCGCGTGACGTGGCAGCCCTCCTCGGGTGCTCACTTGAGCGGGTGCGACGGTATCGAGCCGACGGGGTGTTGTCGGCCTTCTATGTGGGGACACAACCGGTTTTCCGTCGCTTTGATGTCGAGAGCCTCGGGGCGCAGAACGCAGTCTCGTCCCGATCAACCGGTCGCCGCGTGGCATTTGGGGCCGGCGTGCGTGGCCAGCGGGTCGTGCAGGCCCTGCTCTGCGATACGACCGAGTTCGTTCAGCGCGCGCCGCACTCCACGTAGCAGGTGGGGGCCAGTTTCTTGCGGAGGGCGAGGATCTCCTTCCGCGGAAGAGTCTTGCTTTCCGAAAGGGTCAGCCACCGCAGGTTGGGAAGGCCTGCGATGCGGCGGAGGCCCTTCGTGGAGATCTTCGTTCCGGTCAGCGAGAGCCGCCGGAGGTTCTTCAGGGAACCGACTGCCTCGAGCATCGCATCGCCCACGGCGGCTTGGTCGACCGCAAGCAGTTCGAGCTTCTTGAAACGGGCAATCTCACCTGCCATCGAATCGTTGAGCGTTGTTGAGTGGGCGATGGTGAGCTGCTGGATGTCTGGCCAACTGGCCAGTACGAATCGCAGCCGGTCTGCGTCTTCGTGCCCAATCGGGCAGTCGTTGATGCCTATGGAGAGGGCATCGACAAGAGCGTTTTCTGCCATGAATGCCAGCCGGTTCAGGTCGGGCAGTTCGCCAAACCCAATGTGACCTTCCAAGACGTTGACCCACACATTCCACGTCTGCGAGGCCAGGTCTCGGATCGGATTGTTCTGCTTCGCGCATGCCTTTTGGCGAGCTGCCGAAGGTTGCGTGAGACCGAGTTCTTTGCTGTTGGGCGTGAAGGCGAGGCAGACACGAGAGCTGTTCGCCACTGCGAAGCGGGCTGCATCGGCAATCGTGATCGCTGGGCAGGCGTGCAGGGCAAGCCGCTCAAGGGCGGGTAGCTTGCCGGCCTGATCCAAGACGGCTGCGGAGATCTTGGTGCCTGAGAGGTCGAGGTCTTTGATCGTCGGATGCGTGCCAAGCGTGGCGAAGACGGCATCGGTCAGGTCACTCCCGGCGAAGCAAACCGACGTGAGTTTGGGAAAGGCACGGAGCATTGGGCAGACCAGGCTTGCCACCCTCTCGCTGTCAGAGAGATCCACGCTCGACGCCGCGTTCCAACCCTCAAGGAGCGTGGTGAGCACCCCGCGTTTGTCAGGAGAGAGTTTCAGTGATGTCAGTTCGATCGTCCGGACGTCGGGCAGTGTGGCCAGCGCGGTCGCGTCTTTGAGAGAGAGTTTCCGCAGCTGGCGGAGGAGCACGTCGAGTGCTGGAGCGCGATGATTGAACACCGCGCCATCCGCTTTCTTCATCAGCAGCGTGTTGGCCGTGCGGAACGAGATGGCGGCTGCTTTCTTGGAGCCCGACGGTGCGCTGGCAGCCGATTGTGGCCGGGACCTGGTTGGTGGTGGCTGCAGAGCGGCCTTCGCAGAGGGTGTGGTTGGTTTCAACAGGCGCTTCGTGAGGCTCTGCAGTGTTCGTCGCCAGGCGGCGAGGTCGCCGGCCTCGCGCCAAAGATCGGCGAGACTCGAGGATTCGCTGATCGCGGCGATGATCTCCACGGCTTGGGCTGTCAGTTGAGGCGTTGGCTGGTAGGCGTTGGCACGGACCCACGCAGCGGCCTCTTCGGCGACGGCCGCAAAGCCTCGCAACGGATGCCCATTTGCCGCAGCGATCACCTCGCTTGCGGCGATGGCGGCGGCGCAGCGGCCCTCGTCCTTGGTAATGGTTCGTTTGGCTCCACGCAGCGCGGCAGTGATCGCCTTGCGGCCCTCATTGCACAGCCGGGTCTCCAAGTCGCCAGCGTCGTCATTCTCAAACGGACCTGTTCCCCATGTGCCCATGCCGCACCCTCGGGTCGTGTTGCGGAGGCTACGCCCCCTCTTCGAATGTCCGCTTCCTGCGGAGCAGGTGATGGTAGTGCTGGGCGAAACGGTGGGCCTCGTCGCGGACGTATTCCAGCAGCCGCAGTGAGTAGGCGTCGCGGCTGATCCGCAGCGGTTCGGACTTCCCCGGGAGGAAAACCTCTTCTTCGCGTTTCGCGAGCGACAGCACACACGGGGGTTCGATGCCGAGTTCGTTGAGGGCGGTCATCGCAGCAGAGAGTTGGCCCTTTCCCCCGTCGACGAGAAACACATCCGGGAACG
>JAPOIM010000131.1 GCA_029978905.1 Planctomycetota bacterium | reverse complement strand
GTGACGTCCGCGAGTTCGCGAAAAGGCTTTTCTGGAAAAGGCCGCTCGCTTGAGGGCGTGTGGCGTAGACTTACCCGTCTCGGCTTACGAGGGCCGGCAGGCAGGTGGAGGATCTCAGAATGAAGCTGCTGATTGGTGTCGACGGCTCGCCCGCGTCGTTTGATGCGGTGCGGATGGCGGCGCGGATGGTCGAGCCGGCCCGCGATGAAGTGGCTATCTACTTCTCTCCGTCTGAGCTGAGGGCGGGCGTGGTCAAGCAGGGCACCCGCGTGGTGGACGGCTTGACCGACGCGCTCTTCGCCGAGGCCCGGGGCTTGCTGCCGCTCGAGGATGCCGCGGTGAGCGTGCTCACGAGCCCCAAGTCGGCGGCGGTGGGGATTCTCGAAGCGGCGGCCGAAGCGAAGGCCGACCTCGTGGTGGTCGGGGCTCGCGGCACGAATGCCCTGCAGCGACTGCTCCTGGGGAGTGTGTCGCGGGCGGTGGTCCATGGGGCCACGATGCCGGTGCTCGTCGCGCGAGGACCGCTGCCTCCGGCGGAACGCTTCCGCGTGATGGTCTGCCACAAAGACGCGAGCAGTGATGCGGTTGCGTCGCTCGTGCAGCAGGTTGCCTGGCCCGAGGTCACTGAAGGCCGCGTGATCGGGGTGACCGAGTCGATGCTCGCAGGTCCGCTTCCTGAGTGGCTGGAGCGACGAAGTGTCGATCCCGACACCGCAGCCATCGCCCAGGCCTGGGAGGCTGAGCATGAGAGCGAAGTCGAGGCCCTGACGAGCCAACTCGCGACCTTTGAAACGCAGCTGCCAGCCGTGTTCCGCAAGCACCCGCCGCTCGTCGCTGAAGGGAACCCGGGCGAGAAGATCATCTCGGCGGCCGAAGAGCAGGAGATCGACATGGTGGTGATGGGCCGGGCTCCCAACAGTCCGCTCACCCGCTGGTTGCTTGGCAGCACCTCCGAGGCCGTGCTCTCGCACGTGCACTGCAGCGTGCTGCTCGTGCCGGTCGCGGGCTAAAGCGGGTTGTACCTCTGGCTCGGAGTCGGCAAAAGTCTCGTCGCAGGGCGAGGATACGCCCAAACGCTCCTCGAGCGTTCGCCGACTCCTCGCCTTTCGATGACGCCCTCGTCGTGCGTCAACTGGCGCTCGCCGCGGCCCGGGTGCGGGCCACGAAGGCGGCGTAGTCGGCTGGGGTGTCGATTCCTGGGGCGGACTCAGCGATCGCTGCTGCGGCGATGGGGATGCCTGCTTCCACGAGCCGCAGCTGTTCGAGGCTTTCCAGATCCGCCAGTCGCGAGGGCGGCAGGCTGTCCCACTGCTCAAGCACGCTCCGCCGGTAGGCGTAGATGCCCACGTGCTGCCAGTAGTAAGGGGGTTCGGCCGCAAGGAGATCGGGGCTGAAGCTGCGGGCTGCAGGAACCGGAGCGCGGCTGAAGTAGATCGCTCTCCAGATGTCGGCGGCGGCCGTCGTCGTCCAGGGCGTGAGCACGGCCTTCACCCGCGAGGGCTCGGCGAGCCCCGCCTCGTCACGGATGGGAGTGACGAGCGTCGACACGCCTGCTTCTGGGCAGGCGGTCAGGGCCGTCACGGCCAGGTCGATCGCCTCGCCGGCGAGTTCTGGTTCGTCGCCCTGCAGGTTCACGATGATGTCTGCCGGTGGCAGGTGGCCGAGTGCCTCGACGATGCGGGCGGTGCCGCTCGTGGCTTCAGGGCTCGTCATCACTGCCTTCCCCCCAAACGCATCCACGGCGCGAGCGATCTCGTCGCTGTCGGTCACCACCACAACCTCGGCGGTGGCTGTCGCCCGGCAGGCGGCCCGGTAGGTGTGCTCGATCAGCGGGTGGCCCGTTTCGGCGAGGAGCATCTTCCGCGGGAGTCGGGTGCTGGCGAGCCGGGCCGGAATCACGATTACGGCCCGGTTGGCGGCAGTGGTCTGCGTGGACGCATCCATGGTGGCGAGCCTTTGACGGGGAGGGGCTGCGGGTGGCCGCGGCGGTATTGGCGTTCCCGCTCGGGAGGGGGAACCGTAGTCTCTCACGGTGGAGTGGGTGGCAGAGTGTTGCCGCCCATCGCGCAATGTGTGTGGAGGATTGTGTCGATGTGCGGGATCGTGGGCTATGTCGGTTTTCGTCGTGCGGCAGACCTCATTGTCGAAGGTCTGCGGCGGTTGGAGTATCGCGGCTACGACTCGTCTGGCCTGGCCACACTCGGCGACGACGCCGAAATCGGCATCCTCAAGGCTGCTGGACGGCTGGAGCGGTTGGAGTCGTTGGTGCGGGCCACGCCGCCTGACGCCTCGATCGCCATCGGCCACACCCGCTGGGCCACCCACGGAGCCCCGACCGATGCCAATGCCCATCCGCACCTCGGTGGCAGCGGCGGTGTGGCCGTGGTCCACAATGGCATCGTGGAAAACTTTCGTGCCATCCGCGAGCGGCTCGAGGCGGAGGGCTACGTGTTTCGGTCGGAGACCGACTCGGAAGTGATCGCCCACCTGATCGACAGCTGTCTCGCCCGCAGGCAGCGGCATGCCGCCACCCTGACCGACGAACCGGTCGACCTGCCCCACGTGGCGGCAGTGCAGGAAGCGATCTCGCAGCTCCGCGGCACCTACGGCCTGCTCGTGCTCTTCGCCGGGCAGCCCGACCTGCTCGTCGCCGCGCGGCTCGGCAGCCCCCTCGTGATCGGCGTTGGTGAGGGGGAACACTTTGTCGCCAGCGACGCGAGCCCCTTGGCCGGCCATGCCGAGCGGATCGTCTACCTCGCCGACCACGAACTCGCCGTGATCACTCCTGACGAACTCCGCGTGGTCCACCGCGACGCGGGGCACATCGAGCATGCCGAGCACCCGCTGGAGATCAGCGAAGAAGATGTCGGGAAGGGCGACTACGAGCACTACATGCTCAAGGAGATCTTCGAGCAGCCAGAAACGATCGCCGCAGCCATGCGGGGCCGTCTCTGCCGCGACGACGCGACCGCCATCTTCGGTGCGCTGAGCCTCACGCCGCAGAAGCTCCAGCGGGTGAAGCGGATCGTGCTCACCGGCTGCGGCACGAGTTGGCACGCGGCCTTGGTGGGTGAGTATCTCATCGAACAGTTCGCCCGGCTCCCCGTCGAAGTCGAGTACGCCAGCGAACTGCGATACCGCAACCCACCGATCGAAGAGGGAACGCTGCTCTTCGCGATCACGCAGTCTGGCGAGACCGCCGACACGCTCGCTGCCCTTCGCGAGATGAAACGCAAGGGGCACCCGACGCTCGCGATCTGCAACGTTGTGGGCAGCACAATCTCCCAAGAGGCCGACGGTGGCATCTACCTCTACGCCGGCCCTGAAATCGGCGTGGCCAGCACGAAAGCCTTCACCAGCCAATGCATGGTGTTGGCGCTCCTTGCCCTCTACTTCGGCCGCCTGCGGCACCTGAGCTACGAAGAGGGCCTCGCCTACATCGAGCAACTCGAGCAGCTGCCCGACCTGCTCCGGCAAGCCCTCACAGTGGATAGTGCCGTGCGCGAAGTGGCCAAGAAATACTGCGACGCCCACACCTTCCTCTACCTGGGCCGTCAGTACAACTTCCCCGTCGCCCTCGAAGGGGCCCTCAAACTCAAAGAAATCAGCTACATCCATGCCGAGGGCTATCCCGCCGGCGAGATGAAGCACGGCCCGATCGCACTGGTTGATTCCTCGACACCGAGCGTGTTTTTGATTCCGCAGGGAGCCGTCTACGACAAGGTGGTGCTCAATCTCGAGGAGATCAAAGCACGCGGCGGACCGGTGATTGCCATCTCGAGTTCTGGAGACGCGCGCGTGGCTCAGATTGCCGACGACGTGATCGAATTGCCTCCCGCTCCCGACTTTTTGCAGCCGATCGTGGCCTCCATCCCGCTGCAGCTGCTCGCCTATCACATCGCTGTGCTGCGGGGCTGCGACGTCGATAAGCCGCGGAACCTCGCGAAGAGTGTGACGGTCGAGTAAGGCGCTCGGGGAGAGCCCGGGTCGGTGGGCCGGGCGTTTGCTCGGCCGTCGTGGCCTCGCTCACTCTGACCTCCGTCGCTTTCGCCCTCCGGGCTTCGCTCCTCC
>JAPOIM010000130.1 GCA_029978905.1 Planctomycetota bacterium | reverse complement strand
CTTGGAGCAATCCTGAATAATGTCGAGGCTGCAGAAATGCTCCTCCGTGGGGATGCCCTTGCGCCGGGCGACGTCGCAGACTTGCGGGCAATCATCAGCGACATCGCCGCTGATGAGCAGCGGGCAGGGGATGTGCTCGAGCGGCTCCGTGCGATGGTGCGAAAGCAGCGAATGAGTGCGGTGGACGTGGACCCGCTCGAGTTGTTCAAGGCCGTCCAGTTGCTGATCGGGCCCCGCTGCGCGACAGAGCTGATCGCCATCACCGTCGACTGCCCGGCTGGCCTACAGAAGATGGCGGGAGATCGCATCCTGCTGCAGCAGGCGGTCTTGAACCTTGTCAGCAATGCCATCGACGCAATCTGTAGAACGCCGCGGCCGAGCCGAAAGGGAGGGGGCGTCACCTTGCGCGGCCGGCGGACCTCGGACTGGATCGAACTTTCGGTGATAGACGACGGAGGGGGAATGCTGGAAAATCCAGAGAAATCTCGAGAGGCGTTTTATACGACGAAGGAAGATGGTCTTGGCGTCGGGCTGGCCATCGTGCAGTCCATCATGGAGCAGCATGACGGAAGGCTCGAACTCGAAAACCAACCTGGCCGAGGCGTCACAGCGAGGCTGCTCGTTCCAACATGGCATGAAGGGAGTTGATTGTGAGCGTGACGGTGCATGTGATCGACGACGACGAGTCCTTTCTCCGCAGCATGGCCAGACGGCTCGGTGCACATGGCTACTCGGTGGCGACCTACCCGTCGGTGGCAGCCTTTTTGATCCGTGAAGACCAGGGGCAGCCAGGGTGTGTGCTCACAGACCTGCAGATGCCAGGTCATGACGGGTTTTTCCTCCAGCAAGCGATCGGGAGGTCGCCCAATCCGCTACCCGTGGTGTTTGTGACCGGGAAGGGAGATATCCCGACGAGTGTGCGGGCGATGCGGGACGGGGCGGAAGACTTTCTCACCAAACGCGTGCAGACGCCGGAGCTGATCGACGCCATCGAACGGGCGATGGCCCGAGATGAGCGGGAGCGGAAAGAACGGGCTCAGGCGGGCGATGCTCGACGAAAGGTCGAGTCACTGAGCAAGCGCGAACTGCAGATGCTCGTGGGCGTGGTGAAAGGCTTGCAGAATCGCGACATGTCCGAACTCTACGGCCTTTCCGATCGAACGGTGAAATACTACCGCACGCTCCTCACGCGACGGCTCGACATCTATACCTCAGTCGACCTCGCCCGGCTTGTGCAGGACGCTGGCCTGTCGGTTGAAGACCTCGAACGGCTCGCGGAAAGCCGCGACATGGAGAGGGATCGAGGCTGAAGGAAGTCGGTTGCGCTAATGGGTTGCTCTTTCGAGCGAATCGGATTAGACTTCAGGGAACCGCGCGGTCGTTATGCCGTGCAGCCCCTTTGAGATCCGCTCGTGAGTTTCTCCCACAACGTGTGACCGGCTGCGGACTTGAGTCCGTTGTCGTCGCCGCGCACGCCGAGGTAAACGTCCTCGGGCTCTGCGGGTGTGGTTGAGCACGTTTGCCACGAGCCAGGCTTCTTCATGCCGTGAGCCGACCTGGTTGCCACCACGGTCAGCACGGGGCCTCTGCGCGAGCAGGGCCTTCCAGAGGAGCCGCGACCGTTCTGCTGCCTTTCTGAGGGTGCGCACGTACGGCGGAGTCGTTGGCATCCGCGAGAAAACTGCGCCGAGGTGCTGTGCGGGGAGCGCGTCTATGGGGGTAACCACCCAAAACGAGGAGTCGCTTCATGCGCTCTTACCGCATCGCGAAGCCACCCGACCGTCGGCGGTCGGGCGGACGTCGACGCATGTCCTTGTGGGCAGCCGTCTGTAGAGATGGTGCGCGCGGAAAGAGGTGGCGTCCGCCTGATCCTGGAGGAGAGGCGAGC
Source organism: Planctomycetota bacterium (assembly GCA_029978905.1). GTDB lineage: Bacteria > Planctomycetota > Planctomycetia > Pirellulales > UBA1268 > M30B53. The sequence continues at coordinate 2,248 of JAPOIM010000130.1, read as the reverse complement.
AGAGGCCCCCCGGCTCATGAAGGGTATGCGCCACACGCCAGATCCATGGCTCGATGGGGAAGGTGCGCGCCGCGAGAGCGGCCGCGGAATGCGCGCCCTCCAGCGGGTGCGGGCGTGCGCTGACGTTTCGCAATTCATTGTCTATCCATTTTTTCTCAGTTCATTGCTGAAGGAGTTTTCACATGCTTTTTTTCTCGCGTTGTGTGCGTTTGGCTCTGGGGTTGGTGGCCTCAGTGAGCATCGTGGTTGGGGCGGCGAGGGCAGTGCCCGCAGCGACGGTCGACTATCAAGTGGTCGCAGTCGGAAATCCTGGAAACGCACCCGACACGAACGGACGCGGGGGCGTGAGTAGTTCGTACAACATCGGAAAATACGAGGTGACGATCGGGCAGTACGTCGAGTTTCTCAATGCCGTGGCGACGACCTCGGGCGAGACGATTTACGATTCGAACATCAATACAAATGGCGGTGTCAGGGGTATCACCCGCACGGGCGACGGAGGCGGCACGCCCTACTCCTACGCGGCGGACATATCCGCGAACGCCGGCGGGCAGTCGGCCGCCAATCGGCCGGTGACGTTCGTCAACTGGTTCAATGCCGCCCGGTTCGCAAACTGGATGTCCAACGGCCAGCCATCGTCTGGCGGGCAAACCACTTCGACGACTGAAGACGGGGCCTACAACCTCAGCGGGGCACCGACCACCACCGTTGCCCTCAATTCCTTGAATCCGAACACAGGAGCAGCGCCGCTGTACGCGCTGCCCACGCTCGACCAGTGGTACAAGGCTGCGTATTACGACCCTACGCTCAACGGGGGCTCGGGTGGGTATTACGCGTATGCGACCCAGAGCAATACCGCCCCCGGCAACTCCATCGGCAGTGCGGCCAATCAGGCCAATCACGTGGTGGGCGGCAGCTATGCCGTGACGGGGGCGGCATTTGCTTCCAACCAGAACTACCTGACTGACATCGGAGCCTTTTCTGGAAGCGGAAGCTCCTACGGCACGTTCGACCAAGGAGGCAATACGGGCGAATGGTATGACCCGGGGGCGGGGCAATCGAATTCGGGTATCCTCGGCGGCGCCTGGAATCTCAACAACGGCGGCAGCAGCACTTTCAACGTCTCCACCCCGATCGGTACCGCCAACTACGACACTGGTTTCAGGCTCGTGTCTGCGGTTCCGGAGCCGGGGACCATCGGGATGTTGGCTTCGGGCCTCGGGTTCGGTCTGTGGCACTTGCTGCGACGACGGCGGCGAGCGTTATCGCGTGCTCTTTGATCGGCGGGTGCCGATGGATTCAACAGCCGCTCTCATGTCCGGCAGACGCTGAGCGGAAGTCGGTGGTTGCCTGCCATTACTGCGGCGGGGTGCTTGGGTAGTTATCCTCGACCTCTGCCGTTCCTCCAACGCCGTAGGACGTCTTTGGAGTGACCGAAACCTTGTAGTGTTCACCCAATACAAGGCCGGCGGCGACGAGGTACGTCGTCTCGGTGGTCGTAAACGTTTGCGATGAGCCGCCCTGAGTGACGGTGACTTCGTAGGTGATCGCGGTGTTTGGCCCGCCCGAATACACCGCGGGACGTGACCACTCGATGTTGAGCCCGCTTTGAGACACCGGTGTCGCCGTCAGGTTTGTTGGAAGGGACGTGACCCCCGTTGACTCGAAGGGCTTCATGCCAATGAGCCGCACGTTGCTGTTGGAGGGCAGCGTGACGCTTTGCAGGGTTTTGCCGCCGAGAGAAACGACATACCCAAAGATTGAGTTGCTTTCGTCAACGCGGCCTCCAGTCGCCGTGTTGTAGTACGTCTGGTTTGCAACGACCCATACATCCGAGTTGAGGCCAGCCACGTCTGCGGGATCTGTACGCCAGTCGATGATATCGAGGTGGTAGGTCGCAGTTGAGCCGTCGCTGAAGTTGAGGATGAACTGTTGGTTCGCCTGATCGCCGTTGACCGCCACCGCAGCGAGGGCCAGCGTGTTCGATGTTGTGAGGTCGTATTGCCACCCGTACTGCGGGAATGAAATGGTTTGACCAGCAGGAACGATCACGCTGGGTTGGTCTTTAAACACCCCTTCAAACTCGAGGGAGCCGCCGCCGCCGTCAGTCTGAAGCATCGGCCACACCAGGCCATTTTCAACGCGGTTGCCTGCTCCTGGGTAGCTCGTGCTTGCCGTCGCCATCGCCTCCCATGAGAAGGCGTTGCCGTTGCCGTCAAGGCCTCCGCCCAAGAAGGGCTGTTCGTTC
>JAPOIM010000012.1:292-64626 GCA_029978905.1 Planctomycetota bacterium | reverse complement strand
GGGAATCGGCGAAAGCAACACGATCCGCGGTGGCGTTTTCCCGTTGAAAGCCTTGGACTGGAGTCCGCGCAGAAACGTGGCAAGCCGCTGGCGAAACGCAGGGATCCCCGCCTCTCCCGCAAACGATTCATTGAAGCCGTAGGCCGCGAGGATCACATCTGCCTTGGCATAAAACAGATGCTGTTGGAGGTCTCCAAAGTTCTCCGGCCGCGGCATGAGGTCGACTGCATCTGCCGACCAGGCGAGCGTGCGAATGGTGAGTTCGTGCTCAGGAAAGCCAGCGTGGATCACCGCAGGCACGTGCCCGAAGAGCTGCGCTCGCTCGAGCAGCGTGTTGCCAATCAGACAAATCCGCTCACCCGGATTCAGCGTGAGCGGGAGTGGTGTCGCCGCAGGCTCGCATGCTTCGGGCCGCGGAGCCGTTTCGAGGAAGATGCCGTACTGTGCGAGTTCATCGGCCCCCCGCACCACCGCGCTGCCGCAGCACACCCCAACAGCCACACACAGCGCCCACCATGCCAACCCACGTCGCCACCGCACCACGCGTTCCTCCTGTGTGCCACACCGCCTCAGCCCAAGCCCAACCTAATTCGAGGCCGGCTGATCGGAGAAGCGGTAGGGGTCGTCATGCTCAATCATCTGCCCAAGCAGCACCGCTTCCATTTCCTTCCGCTTCGCTTCGTAGCCTTGCACGTCAGCGAGGTTGGTCTGCGTCGCGGAGGGAAGTGTGTCCAGGCGTTTGGCAACGCCAGGTGTGTGATGCTCCGCCAGAAACTCGTGCGGGTTGTCGGCAAGGTTGAACAGCTGCGTGTGCAAGCCACCCGTGGGCGACTCATACTTGATCAGCTTCCAATCGCCTTGCCTCACACTCCGCATCCCTGGCTTCTGGCCACCACAGTAGACGCCGTAGAGCACCTCACGGACCGTCGGCTGCTTTCCGGTGAGGACCTGGACAAAGCTTGTCCCTTCGTTGGTCTCAGGAGGATCGATGCCCGCCACGTCGCAGAGCGTGGCCAGCATATCGGTGAGGTACACGTTGCCCGGCGCGCGACTCCCTGGCGTGACCCCCGGGCCCTTCACCACGAACGGCACCCGCCAGGTGTGCTCGTAGAGGTTTTGCTTGCCCTGGAGGCCGTGTCGACCGATCGCCATGCCGTGGTCGGCGGTGTAGAAGATCCAGGTGTTGTCGAGTTCCCCCATCGCCTCGAGTTTGTCGAGCACGCGCCCCACCTGTCGGTCGATGTTCTCACTGCAGGCAAACTCGCGACCGAGTTCGTTGCGGATGGTGGCCTCGTCCCTGTTAGCCCACACCCCGCTCACCGCCACCTCATCACGGACATCGAGGTGACCGTGATCGAAGGGATGCCTTGGCAGCCAGTTGGGTGGAAGAGGTGGCTGATGCGCATCCGCGGCGGGAAGAGCCTCTTTGTCGGCGTGGTTGGTGGCTCCATACTTTGCGAGCAGTTCTGGCGTACCGTCCCGCGTGTCGTGCGGATGTGAAAAGCCGTAGTAAATCAGGAACGGATCGCTGTCGCCGGTCTGCTCGCGTTCGCTGAGGTAGTCGATCACGCGGTCGCCATGCCACACGCTGCCAGTTTCATCGGTCCCGCCACGCTTCGTCGCATCATGCCGAATCGTGAACTGCTTATTGGCTCCTTCATAACTGTTGCCCTGCTTGCAGGTCCGCATCGTGTCGTACCCCGCCGCATTGAACACCGCAGCGAGGGTGTGGGCTTCGAGGCCGGGAGGACAGTGCGGAGCAGCCACGGGCTTCCCTGCCTCCCCCCGCTTCTGCCGCGGCACGTTTGGATGAATCGGCAGATGCCAGACCGTGCGACCGCTCATCACCATGTGCCGGCTTGGCGTGCAGACAGCACCTGAGAACGACCCCATCTGGTAGGCCGCATCGAGGACCATCCCTTCGGCGGCGAGCCGCTCGAGCACGGGCGAGTCAAGCGTGGAGGAAGGGTTATAGAAGCGAAAATCAAACGGCGACTGGTCGTCGACGATGATAAAGAGAATGTTTGGGCGTTTTGCATCTGCCGCCTTCGCGGTCGCGGCGAGCATGGCCATCGCGCACACCACACCACAGGCGATCGTCCAAAAGTGCCTCATCCCTCACATGCTCCTTCTGGCGTGTGGTTACTTCGACGGCTGGGCCGCACGCAGCGTGGCGTCGGCCTGGTCGGCAAAGTGCTGCCAGTCTTCCAGCAGCATGTCGTGCTTCCCTTCCCGCACGTGGTAGCGGACGTGGTCGCCAACCGACGTACCCACAGCGGGATACTCGTTCGTGCCCAAACCGTCGCGACCATAAAGCTTCCAGACCGGCCCCACCGCCTCGGCCGACAAAAACTCTCCTCGCGGATCCGCCCAGCGATCTCCTTCGGCACTGGCCACATAGAGCGGCCGCGGAGCCACCATGCCTAAGAGCGTGTGCTGGTCGACGGGGAGTTCCAACTCACGGCCGGCATAGGTCCCGAAGCTGGGGCAGAACCAGTGCGGAAAACGCGACGTGATCACGCCCACCGTCTCTCCATAGTTCCGTCGCGAGAGCGCCGCCCCTCCGCAACCCGATTCGTTGGAGACCACCATCGCAAACCGCTGATCACACGCACCGGCCCAGAGTGCCGTTTTCCCGAGGCGTGAATGCCCCACCACGATCACGGCATCGTCATTGATTTCAGGCACCGTGAGCAGCCAATCAAGAATCCGTGAGAGGCCCCAAGCCCAGGCTGCGATCGCGCCTGGCTCGTTCGCGGCGAGGTCGCCATCCACCGGTCGCCCCAGTGACGGCAGCACGCTCTCCCCACGGCCTTCGGGATGGTCGGGGAAGATGTCGCCGCAGTAGGCCGTGGCCATGCCGTACCCACGGCGAAGCATCTCAGCAACGGGGAACCGCCTGGCGTTCACGCCTCGCGTTGCTTCTGTCGCCCGGTGATCCTCCACGCCCTCCCCTTCCCGCATCCACGAAGGCGTGATCCACACGCCGGTGTCAGGGGTCTCTGCCTGATTGCCGGCAAAGTTGAGTTTGAGAAACGTGGGCACAGGATCCTTTGCACCGGCTGGCAGATAGACGAGCACTTCGGTCACGCGTGCATTCTCAGCCGTACCCAACTTGAGCTTTGCCTGAAGCCGCACGGCCGGAGTGGTCGCCTCGCCAGGTCCTGCGAGCGTGACCTCCGCCCGCTCCACCTTTCCCACCACGCTGACAGGCACCACCGGCAGCTCTTCGCCATACACGAACCGCTGCAACTGCCGAATCTGGTAGGGACGGCTCGTCTGCTCCCAGTCCTTCACGGTCGCAGCGGCCACGCCATCCGCCCCTTCGAGGATGTTGGGCAGCGTAAAGGCCCGCACCGCCTCTTCGTCATAGTTGGGATCGGTGACATCAGACTGCGCGGCCAAGGCATCATTCATCGTGTTTCTCCAGCCACCGCACAAAGCGAGCCACGCAACCACCGCCCACACCAGCACCCCACCGCTCGGCACTCCATACCACCGCTTGCACATCGTTGTTTTCTTGGTCATTTCGCGAGATCGCTCCTGAAAGTGATTCTGTCTGGCGAACGCTCCCGAGCCTGGCACGCGCGAGACTCCGCCCTGCCCCCACGCCTGTGCACAGCCCATTCACTCGGCGGACACGCAGAACAAATGCCGCTCGCCGCGGATGAAGAGGTCCTTGCCGTCGGCCGCCGGCGTGGCATCGACGCCCTCGCCCATGTCGTTTTCTGCGAGCACCTGCGGATCGTCGCCCGTCTGGATCACCGTGATCGCCCCGCTGCGGTCTGTCAGGTAGATGCGGCCAGCCGCTGCAATCGGTGAGGCGTAGGTGCGGCCGACGCCAGGGATCCGCTTGGTTTCGTAGACCGTGGCACCCGTCGCTGCCTCAACGCAGCTGAGCAGTCCCGTCTTCTCTTTGTAGTAGTAGATTTTGCCATCCACGAGCAGCGGCGAGGCGACGTCGGGCGTGTCGTGATCGAGGCTCCAAAGCAGGGCCTTGCTGCCTGCGAGGTCACCACGACCGTCGAGGTCAAACGCGCCAGCGAACGAACCCTGGAAGCCACTCATCACGTAGGCCACGCCCGCTTCAGCAAGCGCCGACGCACAGGGCCGCTGGGCCTGCCCGCCACATCGCCAGAGTTCCTGCCCGGTCTTCAGGTCGTACCCGCGGGCTGCCGTCTGGCCATTCATCACCACCTGACGGTCGCCACCGCGAGCCACGGCCACCAGCGGCGTGGCCCAGCAGGTGGGCTCATCACGCGGCGTCTCCCAGACCGTCTCACCCGTCCGCTTGTTGAGGGCATAGAGCATCGACGGGCCTTCGTGGTCCCACGGCACGAGCACAAGATCGTCGACGAGCGTGGGCGAACTCCCTTCGCCAAACCCCCGGCGAATCGTCATGTCGCCAAAGTCGCGGCTCCACACACGCTCACCATCCATCGTGTAGCAGAACAGCCCGCGCGAACCGAAGTGGGCGTAGACATGCTCGCCGTCGGTGCAGGGGGAGGCGGAGGCGAAGGAGTTGGTCTCGTGCGTTCCTTCATGGGGCACCGCCTCGACCGCAGTCCGCTCCCAGAGTTGCTTGCCGGTCGCACGGTCGAAGCAGAAGAGGTGGAACGACCAGGTGCGGCCGTCGTTCTTCAGCACGCCCGTCGTGACAAACACGCGGTCGTCCCAGACGACCGCCGACGACGAGCCACTGCCGGGGATCTCCACCTTCCAGCGGAGGTTTTTCTCCGGGCCAAACTCCACCGGCGGCGTGGCCGCGGGAGCCTCACCCGTCCCCAGCGGCCCGCGGAAGTGCGCCCAGCGACTGCCCGCAATCTCGGCGGCCCCTTCAGTGGACATCGCAGCACACACGACCAACGCGATCATCCCCACCACGGACCGTTGCATGATGTGTTCCTTGTTCTGGCCAAAAGCCCCGCGCCGACACGAAAACCCAAGTTACTTAGCATACCCGGAAGAACAGGGCACTTGCGCGCGGCAAGGGCTGCCATTTGGATGGGCTCGTTTGACGAGCGGTTGTGGCGAATCGATCATGGCACCCACACACAGCCTGGGGTTGGCTGTCAGGAAAGCACTGTTCGCTTGGGGGCCTACCAGACATGACTCTTCCACTCACCTCCGTCAACCGTCGAAAGCTTCTTCAATGCGGGAGTGCGGCCGCCGCTGGCCTGCTGACGTTTGGCGTTCCTCGGGTGCGGGCCGCGGCGAACGACCGGCTGCGGCTGGCGGGCATCGGCGTGGGGGGCATGGGAGGCAGCGACCTGGCTTCACTCAGCTCGCACGGGAACGTGGAGGTCGTGGGGCTCTGCGATGTGGATGCCGGCAACCTGGCGTCGGCGGGTGAAAAGCACCCGGGTGCCAAACGGTTCACCGACTTCCGCGAGATGTTTGCGTCGTTCGGCGACAGCATCGATGCGGTGCATGTGTCCACGCCCGACCACACGCACGCGCCGGCTGCGATGACCGCACTCAACCTCGGCAAGCATGTCTATTGCCAAAAGCCGCTCACGCACGATGTGTTTGAATCACGTCAGCTGCGGCTCGAGGCCGCCAAGGCGGGGGTCGTCACGCAGATGGGCACGCAAATCCATTCCACCACGCCGTACCGTACGGCAGTGAAACTCGTGCAAGCAGGCACGATCGGCAAGGTCCGCGAGGTGCATTCGTGGAGCGACAAGACCTGGGGCTACGACGGCCCTGCCCCAGAAGCGGGCGATGTGCCCGAGAGCCTGGCCTGGGATCTCTGGCTCGGCACCGCAGCAACCCGCCCCTTCTGCCCCGGCCACTACCACCCGGGCAACTGGCGACGCTGGTACGACTTCGGCTGCGGCACGATGGGCGACATGGCGATCCACATCCTCGACCCCGTGTTTAGTGCCCTCGCCCTCGGTGCCCCCAGCGAGATCGTCTCAGCCAGTTCGGCACCGCCGCCCCATTCCTACGGCATGCAAAACGAAACCCGTTTCACGTTCACCTCGAAGACACCGTACACCACCAACGATTTCGTGCTCACTTGGTATGACGGCGGCCGCAAGCCCGACACCACCGACTGGCCTCTGGAGACGGCCGATGGCGAGCGGATGGGCTTGCCCGGCCAAGGCTCGATGTTCCTTGGGGAAAAGGGGGCGATCCTCCTGCCGCATGTCGGCATGCCGGTGCTGCTGCCGACCGCGCAGTTTGCAGACACCGAGGTCGAGGCTGCTCCCAACGGCAATCACTACCATCTCTTTGTCGACGCCTGCCTGGGTGGTGCCCCCACCACGTGCGGCTTCGACTACGCCGGCCCACTCACCGAAGCGGTGCTCCTCGGCACAATCGCCAACCGCTTTCCTGGCGACACCCTTCGCTGGGAGCCCGAAGCGATGAAGATCTCTGGGCACGACGCGGCCCAGGCACTCCTGCGTCGGCAGTACCGCGAAGGCTTTGAGGTGAAGAACCTCTAACCGACGATGCCGTCACGTCTGTTCCTCTGGGCCTTGGTCGGCATCGCCCAGCACCTGATTCACCGTTCCTTCCACACCGTTTTTTTGGAGCCCTCATGACCCTCGCCCGCTGCCTCCTCGCTGGAGCTGTTCTCGCCATCACCATGTCGCTCACCACTGATACCGCGGCCGCCGACCCTGGCCTCTACGAGATGCGGGTCTACTACGCCAATGAAGGCAAGCTCGATGCCCTGCATGCCCGCTTCCGCGACCACACGATGAAGCTGTTTGAGAAGCATGGCATCACCAACGTGGGCTACTTCGTGCCCACCGGCGACAACCCCGAACGGAAGCTCGTGTACTTCTTGAGCTATCCCAACCGAGAAGCACGCGACGCCTCTTGGAAAGCCTTCGGTGCCGATCCCGAGTGGCAGGCGGTCTACAAGGCCTCCACCGCGGATGGCCGGCTCGTCGGCCGCGTGACCGAAACCTTCCTCGTGCCCACCGACTATTCACCCGCCCTGAAACCGACCGGCGATGGCAACGGTGTGTTTCAACTGCGGACCTACACCGCCACCGAGGGGAACCTGCCGGGGCTCGACGCCCGCTTCCGCGACCACACGATCGACCTTTTTGCCAAGCATGGCATCGAGAACCTGATCTATTGGCATCACGCTCCCGGCACGCCGCACGCCGACCGGATGCTCGTCTATCTCATCGGTCACGCCAGCGAAGAGGCCTCCGCCGCCTCGTTCGCCGAGTTCCGCAAAGATCCCGCCTGGACCAAGGCCCGCACGGAATCGGAAGCCAAGGCCGGTGGCTCCCTGACGGAAAAGGAGAACGGCGTCGTTGCCGAGTTCCTCAAGCCCACCGACTACTCCCCCTGGAAGTGAACTCGCCCTGCAAAGATCAACCGGGCAGATAACCCTCAAATCGGATCAGCCGTTCGGCCTCGGCCCGGTAGGCCGGCGGCAGCGGTGAGAGCCAATCGCGGACCTGGTCCTTGAGCGCGTAGGCAAAGAAGTGGTTGCCTCGCGGGTTGTAGTGGCCGATGTAGTAACGGTCGACGTAGTCCTTAGCTGAGAGACGAAACGTGTCGAACTCGGCGACATGCGCCGGGAGCGAATCGACACACGGGATGCCAAGGCTCGCCAGGTGTTCGCGGAACTCCTGGGGGTGCCAGTCGACATGATCAACGTCATTGAAGTCAGGCGTGCGGTTGCACGCATGCCACACTGAGCCCACGGGATAGCTCAGCACCACCATCAACTTCTTGCCCCGCTCGCGGGCAAAGGCATGGAGCCGATCAATCACCAGCATGCCCACGCGAACACCGTAGCGGTGCAGCAGCCGTTGGGCGGATACCCGCGCAGCCTCCTCTGTGGAGAGGTCGATCGGCTGGCCCAGCAACCGCCCGAGTGACTCGATCGGCTGACGATCCACGACCACGCCGGTGGCACGGGTAAAGAGCAACTGCACCACTGGGTCGCTGGCAAACGTCGTCTCCAGCCAGTCGAGATCACTCAACCGCTCGAGGCTCGTCTCATCGGGGCAAGCATTCGGCCTGTCGATCAGTTCGCCGGTGTCAAAATCAAGCGCTGCATGGATCCACGGGTTGGCGTGAAACATCTCACCTGAGAGTGTCGGCAGCACATCCTGCGGAAACGCCAGCCAACGCCAGGGGTAGATGCTGCGGAAGTGGTCGTCTCCCCAGACGGTGAGAATGAGATACTCCGCCCCCTCGTCCCGCGCTTCAATCTCCAGCAGCCGCATCGCTGCCTGGTAGACGCCAAAGCCTCCGATGCCAAAGTTGCGGATCGGCTCACAGAAATGTGCGGCGAGCACCTCCTGCCAAGTCTCGCCGTCGCTGACCTGATGCCCCTGCGTGAAGCTGTCGCCATAGGTGTGGATCCTGCAGGGCTCACCGGGGAAGTTGACCTGCTTTCGCTGCCCCCCCAGCTCATAGCGAGCAAGGGTCGAAGCCCCATCCACACCGTCCCGCATCGACGAGTTGCGGAGCAGGTAGCCATAGGCTGGGTGAAACCGTGCCCAGGTCCGCGCCTGCGGATCGAGAAAGCGATGAAGCGTGGCGGGTGGAACAAGATACTCACCGAGAAACCGACGCAACTGCTCCCGCGGGTCTTCCGGCGAGACATCGGCGGCTGCCAGCCTCCCCCCAAGGGCGACAGCACCGACAGCTGCCAGGCTTCCGGCGAGGACATTCCGTCGGGTGGCCGTGGTCGCGATGGACTCCATGAAAGGTCTACTCACTCGCGTTCAGCCTCGACAGTCGTCTCGTCTCTCTCGTCCCCGAGTTCCGCAAGCTGCCGCCGGCTAACGGACCTCAACTTCAACCGTGGCTCCGCCCTCCAACAACTGCTCGGCGCTGCCGGTACCATCACGCTCCGCTCGGTACGCCTCGAGCGTGTCTTTTATCGACGCGTTACCGTCCGCGTACTCGACGGCCTTCTCTTGCCAGGAAATCGCTTGGTCGAGGTCGCCCTGCTCGTAGTACACGCGAGCAAGCGTGTCGAGGATGCTTGCGTCGGCGTGGTCGGTCAGTTCGGCGGCCCGGGTGGCGGCCTTGAGGGCGATCTCAAGATCGGCTGCCGTCACCTCCTGGCCGAGGGCCGTGGTCCAGGCAAGTTCGTTGAGCAGCTGGGGCTCGTCCCAGTTTGACTCCACCATTTCGCCACGCAGAGTGGAGGCCTCGTCGCTTCGTGATGCCGCGGTCAGCAGCCGAAGTTTCAGACTCATCAGGCCCGGTACCGGCCCAAGTTCCTCCTGAAGCTCTGCAACCACGGCCAATGCCTCGTCCCACTTCTCTTCCCTCTGGAGCGAGAACAGTTCTTGCTGCTTGCTCTCGAGACGCTGTTGGGCAGCGAACTCGGCGACCGCGGCCGCGCGGTCGTAGCTGTCATTGACGATGGCCTCGAGCGGGCCATCGATCTGCATCGGATGGCCAATCCACTCCACCAACCCGGTCTTCCCCACGATGAAGGCACAGGGGATGCCGTTCTGCCCGGCAGCCCGCATGTAGGCGTTGTTCGTGGCATCGCTTTCGTCAATCACCAAGCGGTAGGTGATTACCTCAGCCCAGGTCGCTCCTTCGCGCTGCTCTTTCGCGAGAAAAGTATCGACGACGTCACGTTCTTCGCGAGTCACGCCGATAAATCGCACCGCATCGCCGTACTGCTTCTGCAGTTCACTGATGTGCGGCATGCTCGCGAGGCAGGGTCCACACCAGGTCGCCCAAAACTCCACCACGGTCACACCGCCCGCCTCGAAACCTTCCACCGCATCGCCCGTGACCCACGTGGCAATCGACAGCGGAGGGGCCGCGTCGCCAATCCCCAGAGGCGTGACAGCGACCGACTCGGATGAACGGGGCGGCAGCGGCTTCGCAGGCACCAGCGGTGTGGCGGGGATCGCTGGGGTTGCAGGCACAGCCTCCGCCGCCACCTCGCCTCGCGAACGGGGCTGGCTGGGCGGTCGCTGCCTTTGCTCCATGGGCACGCCGGGCACCACTGGGGGTGGTCCCTGAACTGCCGCGGGCTGGGTGCTCGTCGCTGGCTTTCCGCCGCCATCGCAGCCAAGGAGCAACAAGACAGTCAGAGCGCTGAGCAAACTTCCACAACGCCACACGGCATTCGGCAGACTGACCATGATTACTCCCTGTGCTCGATAGGAAAACGTCGACTCCCCAAACCAGGCATCTATCGTAGCACTCCACCGTCAGACGCTGGTACGCCTGGTTCCTAGGTGCTCGCATCTCACGGCGATCCGCAGCGACGCTTGGTGAAAATCCGCTGTCGAGTAGCATGCCGCTCGTGACCCCACTCGCCTTCGGCATGGCGGCCGGCCTGGCTGCTGCCTTCTTCAGTTCCATCTCCTACCTGATCTCCCGGCACCACGGCACTCGCCGTCCCGGAGGGAGCCGTCGGCTGCTGGTGCTGGCCCACCTGCTCATGGGCCTCGGTTGCGTGCCCGTCACCTGGCAACTGCTCCCCTCAGCCGAGAGCGTCTCGGCCTTCACCGTTCCCGCAGTCTGGCTGCCCTGCCTGATCTCAACGCTGAGCTACTTCGGTGGGCAGGCTTGCCTATTTCACCTGCTGACGCGCGCCGATGCCTCGCGGCTGTCCCCGCTGCTCGGCCTGAAGATTGTGGCCCAAGCCCTCCTGCTCACGGTGGTTGTGCAGCGTTCCCTTGCTCCGATGCAGTGGCTCGCGATCGTGCTCTGCGGAGCCGCGGCAATTGTGCTTCAGCAAGGACGCTCGGGTGTTCACCTCCATGTCTTGGGGATGCTCGCCCTGGCCTGTTTTGGCTTCGCAGTTGCCGACCTGGAAATCGTGTCTTTGATCGACGGTCTCGAAACCGAGCTCACCGTCAGCCGCTTGCGGGCGGGAACGATAGCGATGTCGATGACCTACGTGCTCGGCGGCGTGATCATGTTTCCCTTTGCGGTGGCCGAATACAGGCGACGGCCAGCGCCCGAAAAAAAAGACTGGCTTGCGGCGATGCAGTATTCAGCGGCCTGGATGGGAGCGATGGTCACGCTGTACGCCTGCATCGGCAGTGTCGGCGTGATCCTCAGCACGATCCTGCAGTCGACCCGCGGCATCATGTCGGTCGTGCTTGGCGCCATACTCGCCCACCATGGCTGGCACGAACTCGAGAGCCGGGTGGACCGCAGAATGCTGCTCAAACGCATCATCGCGGCAGCCCTGATGACCGCCGCCATCGGCGTGTATGTTTGGCAAGGCACCGCAGCGAGCTAGGGTGCGAGTGACGATTCGCTTACCCAGCCTTGCGGAACCGCAGCAGGTAGTTCTCTGCAAACGCCGGCACCTCGACCTCTTCGACAAACTTGAAGCCGGCCTGCTCGATCTCGGCCCGCACTTGATCCTTGCCAGCCCGCACATGCGTCAGCAGCCATTCGCGGGACGTGCCAGGAATCCGTTCGAAGTCGATCACCACCAACTGCCCGCCGGGAGCAAGCCCTTCGCGAATCGACTCCAGCATCTCGCCGTAGTACGTGAAGTGGTGGTAGGTGTCACAGATGAAGACGTGGTCGACGCTCTCTGCTGCCAACGACGCTGAGTGCTCGGTCGAGGGCACGACCCGCACGTTCTCAAGGTTTTCATCAACAATCCGACGACGGATGAACTCGATGAACTTCGGCGAAATGTCGACCGCAGAGACGCGACCTTCCTTGCCCACGGCCTCGGAAAACGCCGAGAGGTAGAGCCCTGTGCCACTGCCGATGTCAGCGATGCGGTCGCCAGCCTCAAGGCCGAGAGCTTTCATCACTTCGACCCGCCCGGCAAACACCTCGCGGCTCTCCACCTCGAACCGCTTCATCCATGCTTCTGCGTCGAGCTCAGGATCGAGAAAATCCTTGTTGATACCCACAGGCACCACGGAGGTGTCGCTGACAAGGCGAAACACGCCCTGCCCCGCTGGCGATGCGGTGGTGACATACATCTCACCGTCTTCGTCGGTGCCGAAGCCGTAGACGGGCAAACCGTTCCACGAGATCTCTTGGTTATCGGCCTTGCCCGTCTCGGGATCGAGCTTCAGGCCCCAGACGCGGCCCGACACGTAGTCGCCAAACACATATCGGCCTGCGAGCGCCGGGATCTCCTTGCCGTGATAGACATGGCCGCCGGTGATCGACTTGCCTTCACGGTGGTCATAAACCCACACGGGATCAACGGTGGCCGCATGCGACACCACACCACTAAAGGGCTGCGTGCCTTCGCGGATGGACCACCCGTAGTTGCCGCCGTTCTCAACGATGTTGACCTCTTCCCAGAGATCCTGCCCCACGTCCCCGACCCAGATGTGCCCCGTTTCTGGATCGCAGGAGATCTGCCAGATGTTGCGGAAGCCGTACGCGAAGATCTCAGGCCGGGCACCCTCCACATCCCTAAACGGATTATCGGAGGGAATCGCGTAGGCGAGGCCAGGATCCTTGTGGTCGACGTCGATGCGGACCACCGACCCGCTCAGGTTGGCAAGGTTTTGACCGTTGCCCAGCGGATCGTTCGCGCTGCCTCCGTCCCCCAGCCCAACATAGAGATAGCCATCGGTGCCGAAGGTGATGGAACCACCGTTGTGATTCTCAAACGGCTGCTCAAACGTGATCACCACCTCTTCACTGGCGGGATCTGCCTTGTTGGGGTCGTCTTTGCTGACGCGAAAACGCGACACATGCTCGCGTCGCACGGCAGGATCTTCCTCCGGCTTCACCGAATAGCAGAGGAAGAACTCGCCGTTCTCCTTGAAGTTTGGATGGAAGGCAAGGCCGAGCAGACCCTCTTCGTTGGCTTTGCCCCAGGGCGCCGTTTGTGGCCGCAGATCCAGAAAGAGGGAGGCTTTCTTGGCCTCTCCCTTGGGGATCACGTGCACCATGCCGGATTGATCGAGCACAAACCGCCGGCCGCTGCCATCGCCGGCGTGTGTGACGAGCAACGGCCTCAGCGGCTGCGCGGGTCGGCCATTGTCGCCCGTGGGCGACCAGCCCTCCCACTCGATATCGGGAAACGCTGGCTCCGTGGTGACGGCCATCTTGACATCAACCGGACGCGTCGCCTCTCCCTCCGGCAATGGTCGCACTTTGATCGACCGAAAGGCGACCTCGTCACCGTGGTCTTGTAGCACGATGTGCCCACGACCAGCCTTTGCGAAGCCCTCAAACTTCGCAAACTTGCTCTCCGCAACGCGTCGATTCCAGTCGTCAGAACCAATCACAAAGTTGTAGTACTTCACACCGTTGAGGCAGACCTCGCCTGCTTGGGGCGTGACCCGCAGGTAGAGATGATTCCATTCACCAGCCGGCCGTGTGGCATCGTAGGTGTCGCCACTGACAAGGCCGGCCCGCTGCTCGAACGCGGCCACCCAGCGTGGCTTCGCCGGCTGATAGAGTTGGTAGAGCCAGCCTGCTTTTTGAGCATCCTTCCCATCGACGTTGTCGATAATCTGCACCTCAGGCCCACTGTGCCAGGGCTTGTCGCTGTCTTCGGTGACATGAAACATCAGGCCGCTGTTGCCACCGGGCGTGATGCGGTATTCGAGCTGCAGTTCAAAGCTGTCAAACTCGTCGCGGGTGATCAGGTCGCCGGCTCCGGCAGCCTTGCGGACAAGCAGGCCGTCCTCCACCGCCCAGCCGCTGCCAGGTTCGTCTTTTCGGTAGCCGCGAAAGCCTTTGAGCGAGTCGCCGTCAAAGAGCAGTTTCCAGCCAAGCCGCGATTCGGCCGCGGAAAGCGTGTTGGGGGCATCAGCCGCCAACGCCACAGCAGCGTATCCCGCCACACTGCAGAAGAGGCACGCAACGAGCAACACTCGCTGACCGAAAGAACCGATGACGTGTCCGACAAGACTCATGGCATCACTCTCACGAGAAGTTCACGACCGCGGCATGCGGCCTGCCATGACGATAGCATCTGCGCTGCGGGAAAACACGCCTCGCGGCGTTATTCCCCAGCACGCACACGCACGCACACGACTTCGTGATCGTCACGAAGATAGAGCCTGCCGTTGGCGATCACCGGGGCCTGCCGGGTGGTTTCGATCAGGGTGCAGCGAGAAACTTCCTGATAGCCCTCAGGGCTCGCCGCCACCAACACGAGTTCGCCCTTCATCGTGGAAATCCACAGGTGTCCGTCGGCCAGGATCAGGTTGCTCTTTCCGAAGCGATTCTGTTTCCACATCGTTGTCCAATCAGACAGCCGGATGCAGACAAGATTTGTGATCGGCCCTGCACTCCCCTGATTGTCGAGCCCATAGAGATAGCCTTCGTGCACGACCGGCGTCTGCCATTCGGCACGCAACTGACTGCTCACGCCAAGTGACGACCAGCGTGGCGTCGCCTCGAGTCCGGATCCATTCGCCTCGATTGTCAGCAAAACCGACCCGTGGTTTTCACCTGCCGAGATCAACACGTCTCGGTCGCTGAGCGGAACCGGCGTGGCGATGTTGCAGTCGTAGTCCGTGGGAAAGGGAAAGCCCCACAAGACGTCTCCTGTCTTAGGATCAAGACCAGAAGCACCCGTCGCATCAAACACGACGAGCTGCGGGCGACCGGCAAGCGTTGTCAGCAGCGGTGACGAATACCCGGCCTTCCCCGCGCCCGCCTTCCACCGAAGTTCACCGCTCGCATGATCCCAGGCCGCGACCGCAGCCTGAGGGCAGCCGGCTTGGACGATCACGAGGCCGTCGGCCACCACCGGCGAACAGGCCACTCCATACTCCGCGGGCTTTCCACCGAGGCTCGCGGGCACATCGACTGACCAGTTCTGCTTCCCATCGGCGAGCGTGAGTTGCGTCAGCACGCCCTCGCCGGTCAACACGTGCACGAGCCCGCCCGCCACCGTGGGCGTTGCCCGCGGACCATGGCCCATCCCGTTCTCAAACGCGGGAGCCACGGCCGTGCGCCATCGCGGAGCGCCACTGGCGGCATCAAAGGCCACGACATACTGGTGGGTCTCATCCTGAAAGAGCGTGACGGCCACTCCCTGCGAGACCGCAACCGACGACATCCCAACCCCGAGCGGCTGTCGCCAGAGGACCTCTGGCCCACTCTCCGGGAAAGAGGCGATCAGGCCGGTTTCGGCTGAGGTGCCATTTCTCATCGGCCCGAGAAACTGCGGCCAGTCTTCTGCTGAAGTCGGCTGGGCCATGGCCCACGAGACAAGCACGAGCGCCACTGAGGCGGCGAGCGCAGCAAGGTTCCGAAGCATGCGAAGGTCCTCAAAGAAGCCTCGTGAGCATGATCGCCATGCGTCACGAATGACGTGTCTCGTCTTCCTGCAACAGCGCCCGGGCTGCCGCGGCAATCGCCGGCTGGTGCTCCGCCGCCACACGGTCGAGCAGCGGGAGCAAGGGCCCCGTGCAGGCCACGCCTGCTGCCGCCACGGCCTCGTGGAGCACGCAGATAGGGCTGATCGCGTTGCGGAGATCTTCGAGCGGTTCAAAGATTCGTCGCAGGCGTTCGGCTTCTTCCCACGCTCCCCGACCCGCGGCCTGTCGCAGGGCAACCGACAATCGCGGCGCCACGCAACCACACCCGGTCGTGAAGCCGCCGAGCCCGAAATCGCGGAGGTGCACGATCGCCGGCTGCTCACCAATCCCGCTGATCACCATCGCCGGATCTACCAGGTCGACGAGCCTCCGCAGGGTGGCATCCTCCGCCGGATCCTGCCGAACGATCGCATACTTGATCGCTGAGATGAGCCCGTCGGCACACAGCGCCGCCACATCCTCCGGCTCAATGAAACCCTCATGCTTGATGTACAGCAGTGCCGGGATGCCTGCGGCCTCCACAAACCGCCGCACGCCCGTGGCCACACCACTGCTGGTGGTGATGCCCTGATGCGGCAGCACCATTGCCGTGGCAAAGCGGTGGTTCCGCAGTACCTTCGCGTGCTCGAGCATCAGGCCAAAGGTTGGCCCCACCGACGGCACCACCTGCGTCGTCGCCGCCGGCACCCGCTCGAGCATCTCAAGCGCCGGCTCATACTCGCCCAGCGGCAGGTGATAGAAGACTGCGTTGCCGCCATAGAGCAGCAGTTCCACGCCCCCTGCCTCAAGGTGCTTGATGATCGCAGCGTTGGCAGCCTCATCGATGGCACCCGCGGCATCACGGGCGAGAGGCGGCACCGCCATCGGCGAGCGGGCAAAGGCATCCAGTGAAAACGGTTGTGTCGCGGTCATCACCCACCCTGCTGAGAAAGCCCGCGGTGTACAACTCCCGCGAGCGGTTGACCACCATACCATCACTCGCTGTCACTCCAACGGCAAGCGACCCGCCACGGCCTGCAGCCCCGAGCGGAGTGTTAGAAAATGTCCGGTTCCTGTTCCGCAGCAGGACCGGCACCCCGCTCCAGAAAGCGGAAGTCACAGCCGTGGTTCGCCTGGGTGACCTCATCAGCGTAGAGCCTGCCGTAGCCACGATCGGTCCGCGGTGCGGGCGGCTTCCACAGAGCCAGACGACGAGCGATCTCGGCCTCATCGACCAGCAGATCAAGCCGGCGGGCCTCCACATCGAGGCGGATCAGGTCGCCGGTCTGCACGACAGCCAGTGGACCGCCCGCCGCCGCCTCGGGAGCCACGTGCAACGCACACGTGCCGTAGCTTGTGCCACTCATGCGGGCATCGCTGATCCGCACCATGTCGCGAACACCTTGCTCCAGCAGCGGCTTGGGGATCGGCAACATGCCCCACTCGGGCATGCCCGGTCCACCGAGCGGCCCCGCATTTCGTAGCACGAGCACATCGTCGGCGGTGATCCCGCTCGCAGGATCATCGATGCGAGCTTTCATCTCGGGGTAGGAATCAAACACGACCGCGCGGCCGGTGTGGGCCAGCAGCCGTGGATCCGCGGCCGTCGGCTTGATCACACAGCCGTCGGGTGCCAGCGAACCTTGCAAGACACACGTGCCGCCGGTCGGTGAGAGCGGATTCTCAAGCGGCCTGATCACGCGCTCATCGATCACTTCCGCCCCGGCAATGTTCTCGCCAAGCGTGCGGCCGTTGACAGTAAGACAGTCGAGAGAAAGGAGGTGAGAGATCCGCGAGAGCACCGCCGGCAACCCACCCGCATCGTGCAGATCTTCCATGAGAAACTCACCTGCGGGACGGAGGTTGGCCACCACCGGGGTACGGCGAGAGATCGCATCGAAGTGATCGAGCGTGAGCGACACACCTGCCCGCCCCGCGAGTGCCAACAGATGCACGATCGCGTTGGTCGATCCGGCGATCGCCATGTCGGCAGTGATCGCGTTGTCAAACGCCGCCGCTGAGAGAATCCGCGAGGGCTTCAGGTCTTCCCAGGCCATCTCCACGATCCGCCGGCCGCAGTGGCTGGCCATCCGGGCATGCGCTGAATGCACGGCGGGAATGGTGGAAGCACCCGGAAGCGTCATGCCGAGGCTCTCCGCCACGGCCGCCAACGTCGAGGCCGTCCCCATCGTCATGCAGGTTCCTGCGGAGCGGGCGATGCCTTCCTCAAGTTGCCGCCAGACACACGGCTCCAAGCATCCTGCCTGCCGCTGCGCCCAGTACTTCCAGACGTCCGTGCCGCTGCCGAGCCGCTGATCGCGATACCTCCCCGCCAGCATCGGTCCTGCCGGCATGAAGATCGCCGGCAGATCCGCCGAGATCGCCCCCATCAACAGCCCTGGCACCGTCTTGTCGCAGCCCCCCATCAACACCGCCGCATCCACGGGATGGCTGCGGAGCACCTCTTCCACCTCCATCGCCAGCAGGTTGCGATAGAACATCGCCGTCGGCTTCATGAACATTTCCGAGACGGCAAGCACCGGGATCTCCAAGGGAAACCCTCCCGCCTGCCACACGCCCCGCTTCACGTCTTCGACCCGCTCGGGAAAGTGGGTGTGGCACTGCGAGAGATCGCTCCACGAGTTGAGGATCGCAATCACGGGGCGCCCCTCGGCCTCGTCAGCCGCGTAGCCCATCTGCCGCAGGCGGCTCCGGTGACCGAAACTCCGCAGGTCGTCCGGGGCAAACCACCGCTGGGAGCGAAGGCGAGAAGGATCACGATCATGAGCGTGTGGTTGTGAAGGCATGGCGTGTGACGGTGTAAAAAGGTCGCGGTGTCTCGGAAGCACGATTCGCCCCTGGGCACGTGGCGATTGTACGCTCATCATCTTCCTGTTCACTGGGGTGGGGGGCGTTTGAGTGGAACGGTCTCTTGCCCCGGCCGTTGCCGCGCTTCCGACAACCTCTCCCAGGGGGCTTCGATGACACCGCTTGTGATCCTCGCCATCGCGCTTACCGTGGTCATCGGTGGTGTCTTGCTGTTTCGCTTGCATCCGTTTGTGGTGCTCGTGGCGGCAGCGTTTCTCGTGGCGCTCCTGATTCCCGACGCTGAGGTGTCGGCCGGCGAGCTCGTGGCAGAGGGCTTCGGAAAGACTGCCAAGAACATCGGCATCGTAATTGCGATGGCGGCGATTCTTGGCTCTTGCCTTTCTGCAGCCGGAGCTGCGAAGCAGATCGTCTCTTCGCTCCAGCGGTTGCTTGGTGAACGGCACACACCTCTGGCCTTGATGGCGTCGGGGTTTGTGCTCGCCATTCCGATGTTTGCCGACAGCGCCTTCTTCCTCCTCCTGCCGCTCGCGCGGGCGGCATGGGAGCGGACCGGCCGCCACTATCTGGTGGGTGTGCTGGCGATCGTGGCAGGGGCGACGATGAGCCACTCCCTAGTGCCCCCCACACCTGGGCCGTTGTTTGTGGCCGATGAGCTCGGCGTCGACATGGGCACGATGATCGGCTTCGGCAGCCTCGTGGGCTTGGCCTCCGCGATCGTTGGCCTCGCCTACGCCCACTGGGCCGACCGTCGCTGGCCGCTCACCCCACAACTCACCGCAACCGCAGCCGTTTCCGATTCGACGCAGGACGCCTCGGGACGGCCCACGAGCCCTCCACCTCCGCTCTGGGCATCTCTCTTACCCATCGCCGTGCCCGTGATCTGCGTGAGCCTTGGCTCCTGGGCGAGCACCGCTCCCGAACAGGTTCCCGCGAGCGTCCTCCCGTTGATCCAGGTGATTGGTGAGAAAAATATGGCGATGGTAATCGCGGCGCTGCTCGCCATGTTGGTGCTTGCCGCGCACTCTCGCTCAATGGCATTTGTGCGAAGCACGGTCACCTCGGGCATCCAATCGGCGGGCAGCGTGCTCTTGGTGATCGCGGCAGGTGGCTCGCTGGGCGCCGCCTTGCGAGCGGCAGGACTCTCCGAGGTGCTCACGGATCTCGCCCCCACCAGTGGCCTTGCCCTGGTGCCACTGGCGTGGGCCGTGACCGCGACCATCCGCATCGCCCAAGGTTCGGCCACCGTGGCCATGATCACCGCCGCGGGCATGCTCGCCCCGGTTGTCCTGGAAGGCGCTGCCGGTTGCCACCCGGTCTACATTGCGATTGCCATCGGCTGCGGCTCCAAGATGGGCATGTGGATGAACGACAGCGGCTTTTGGGTGATTGGTACCACCGCCGGCATGACCGAACTGCAGACGCTCAAGACCGCCGCAGTGTTGCTCAGCATTGAAGGAGCCGTGGGGCTGCTGGTCACGCTGGCCCTTGCCGCGGTTTTTCCGATGGTCTGACGACGGTTGCCAGCTCACCCGCGGCGAGACCGCAGCCGATCGAGGAGCACGGCGGCAAAGATCACGAGGCCGAGCACCACCTTTTGGGTGTAGCTCTCCACACCGGTGAGATTCATGCCGTTTTGAATCACGGCGATGATCAGCGCGCCGACGAGTGTGCCGAGCACCTTCCCCTCACCTCCCGAGAGTGATGTGCCGCCCACCACGACCGCCGCGATCACGTAGAGCTCATACATCTGCCCGTACGTGGGAGCACCGCTCTTGAGCTGCGATGCCATCACGATCCCACCGAGACCAGCGAGCAGCCCACAGAGGACATACACCGAAAGCACGATCCGGCGCACCGGCACACCCGAGAGCCGAGCTGCCTCTGCGTTCCCTCCCACGGCATAGACGTAGCGACCAAACGTGGTGCGGCTCATGACCACGTGGGCAAGCCCATAGAGCACCAGCATGAGCACCACCGCGTTGGGAAGCCCACCGAGGTCGGCACCACGGCCCAGCCACACAAACGCATCGGGCACCTGATTGATCGACTGGCCTTCGGCAAGGATGTAGGCCGAGCCACTCGCCACGAGCATCATCGCCAGGGTGGCGATAAACGGAGGGATTCCAAAGAGGGTGACCACGCCCCCTGAGAGCAGTCCCGCGAGGCCACAGATCAGGATCCCCGCCGCAGCGCCTAAGAGCATGCCGCCCAGCCCGGCCTCTTGTCCGCCACACACATCACGAATCAGCCGTGCTCCCGCCACACTGGAGAGCGCGATCAGACTCCCCACCGAAAGATCGATACCGCCGGTGAGAATCACCAGCGTCATTCCGATCGCCACGATCGCAATCACTGCGATCTGGTTGGCGACATTCAGGAGGTTCGTCGTCTTTAAAAAGTTGGGCCAACGGCTCGGCTGCGGCCGCAGCACCACCGTCTGCGCGAAGGCCGGCAGGCGATCCCCGAGCCCCTCAAACACGCCCCACGCCCCGGCCGTCGACGAACAGGCGATCACATCCACAACACCCGCGGAAGCGAGGTCTTCAAGCGCCAGGCGTGCTTCCCGCGGTCCTCCCTGGGCTACGGCCGCGACGGTCCACCCCGCAGCCTCAGCCTGCTCCTGCAGCACCGCCGCAAACGCATCCTCTTCGCCACCCCGACCCGCCACGACGATCAGCCTCGCCCCCTCGGCCTGCTCCCGCTCAAGCGCCCCGCTCACCTGCCGAGCCGCCTCCGCGCCCGTAGGTGTCTGCTCGTCGAGCGTGACCACACTGAAGAACACACAGAGCAGGCCAAGCACCAGGAGCATGCCATGCTCTGCGAGCATGTTGGCGGCAAGTCCACGCACCCGATGTGCTGTGTGAGGCGAAGCACTGACATTCATCGCATGATCCTTTGTCGCATGGCCGTTCGGAAAGATGTCAGCGGATTGCCAACGAGAGGATATCTGCCTGCGTCGCCGCCGCAGGGTCGTCGATCTCACCTGTGATTCGCCCGTCGTGCATCACCAGGATCCGATCGGCCATGCCGAGCACTTCGGGAAGTTCGCTACTGACCATCACAATGGCCTTTCCCTTGGCCGCGAGGTCATTCATCAGCCCGTAGATTTCTACTTTCGCTCCCACATCGATCCCGCGTGTGGGCTCATCGAAGATCAGCACTTCGGAGTTCGACTCCAGCCACTTGGCCAGCACGACCTTCTGCTGGTTGCCTCCGGAAAGCGTCCCGGCAGGCTGATCGGCGGCGTTGCTGCGGATCCGCAGCGCCTCGGCGTAGCCCGCAAACGCACGGCGTTCGCGGCGGCGATCGATCCACCCACCGGCGGCCCAGCCCGCTCGCGCAAAGTGCGTGGCGTTCGGCAGGGCAAAGTTGTGCAGCACCGACTGCGAGAGCACGAGCCCCTGATGCTTGCGGTCTTCCGTCAGCAGGCAGATCCCCGCGCGAATCGCATCCCTCGGAGAGCGGATCGTCAGCGGCTGTCCATCGAGTTCAACCACGCCTTCCTCGGGCTGGTCCGCCCCGAAGATGAGACGCACCGTCTCAGTGCGACCAGCCCCCACCAACCCCGCGAGGGCCACGATCTCGCCGGCGCGGACCTCAAAGGAGACATCCCGCACCTTCTCGCCACGCGAAAGCCCGCGGACCACGAGGCGCGGCCTGCCCACCGCGCGCGTTCGCTTTGGAAACTCCTCCTCCAGGGAGCGTCCGACCATCAACTCAATCAGCTCGCGTCGCGGCAACTCCGCCGCCGCGCGACTCGCCACGGCGCGTCCATCCCGGAGCACCTGCACCCGATCGGCAATCGCCTCGATTTCGTCGAGCCGGTGGCTGACGTAGATCACCGCGATCCCCTGCCGTGTGAGGTCGGCGATCACGGCAAAGAGTTTCTGCACTTCCTGCGGCGTAAGCGTGGCCGTCGGCTCATCCATGACAATGATTCGGGCGTCCACGGCCAAGGCCTTGGCGATCTCGACCGCCTGCTGCTGGGCGACGGTGAGCCGTCGGCAGGGAACGTCGAGGGGCACCGCCACCCCGGTCCGTGCAAGGAGCGCTTCGGCCTTTCGGCGTTCCTCCGACGAACGCACAAAGCCTGCCGATGTCTGCTCCAGGCCAAGAAAAATGTTCTCCCGTGCCGACAGGGCGGGCACGAGATTGAACTCCTGGTAAATAACCGCCACGCCCGCCGCACGAGCTGCCAGCGGGGAGGCCATCGCCTGACGCTGCCCATCAATCCAAATCTCGCCCGCGTCGGGCCGGACAGCGCCACCGAGCACCTTCATGAGCGTGCTCTTGCCGGCGCCGTTTTCTCCCATCAAGGCGAGGACCTCACCTCGCGCCAGCGCAAGATCCACGCCACACAGCGCGTTCACGCCCGGATACCGCTTCGAGATCCCCCGCATCTCAAGCAGCGGTGGTGCTGGTGCTCGCGCCATCGAATCCGCGCCGTGACCTACTTGAGGGCCTCATCCGCCTCGGCGTCAGCCTGGCGGTAGAGTTCGCAGGGGATCAACTGCTGGGTGGCCACTTCGTCACCCGCGAAGTACCGAACGATGGAATCCACCGTCATCGAAGCGATGCGGTCGGGAAACTGGATCGGGTCGGCATAGATCTTGCCTTCCAGAATCGCTTGCTTGCCATCGAGTTGGCCGTCAAAGCCCACGATCACCACGTCATCCGCCTTGCCGGCCTTTTCGAGGGCCGCCCGCGCCCCCAGGGCGGACGGATCGTTGATGGCAAAAATGCCGGCAACATTCGGATGAGCCTGCAGGGCATCTTCGGTGCACTTGAAGCCCTGGTCCTTCTTTCCATCACCGGGCAACTCCGAAACGATCGTGATCGCAGCGTCGGCGTGCTCGGCGTTATGGGTCTCAATCACTTCCTTGAACCCCTGCACGCGGAGAATGCACGACTCCGCCTGCTTAAAGTCGAGCACGACCACTTCCCCTCCCCCCTCGCCGAGGGCTTCGATCATCGCCTTGGCTGCCTCTCGACCACCACCGAGGTTGTCGCTCGCAATGTGGGACACGACATCAACGCCGTCCGCCAGGCAGGCGATGTCTGCAGTAAACACGGGGATCCCTGCCGCGTTCGCCTCCGCGATCGCCGGGCCAATCGATCGCGAGTCACAGGGGCACAGCACGATCGCCGAGCAGCCTGCCACGATGAAGTCCTTCACCTGATTCTGCTGTTTGGCCACATCAAACTCACCACTGGTGATCGCCGTGCCATAGCCGTGCGCGGCGGCCTCCTGCGTGATCGTGTCGGCGATCGTTTTGAAGAATGGGTTGGTCATCGTCAGCACCGACACACCGATCGTGCCCTTCGATGCCGACGCAGGAGTGGCGTCTTTCTGATCGCCACTGTCACCGCCGCCGCACCCCACCACGCAAGCCGCAATGAGCGCCACCGCCGCCCAGGTTGTTCTCTTCATCGTCATTGCTCCTGTGATGTGTCTGGAAGCGAGAACGGCAAAAGCCCTCGCTGGGTGAGCGGATCACTCCGCTGGAGGCACGTCGTCTGTCTGGGTTGGCCGGCCGTTCTGGATGGCCTTGATCGCAGCCGCTTCCCTGGCCACCGCCTCGCGACCCTGATGCAAGCCGAACTCTACCGAGAACCGCTGGGTCTGCCCCGCGTCAAGTTTCGGCACACGACCCGCAGCCCTTTCGACGCTGCGGTTAAACGGGAAGCCCGTGGCGGGTTCAAGACCGGTCACGTAGCCATCCTCCACGGCAGCCGTGTTCTTCCAGATGGTGAGATAGGGGAGTTGCTCCGTCGACCAACGGATCGTCGCCGCCCGCTCTCCTGCCGCGTCTTTCAGCATCACGCTGGTGCGGCCCTCCTGATCGGCGTACGGCCAGACGAGAAACACCTCCTCCACGAAGCCTGCTTCCGGTTTGCGGTACGTGTCGTACTGTCCGATTGCCTTCGCCGCATGATCGTTCATCGGTGCGATGCGTTTTGCCGCCGTGACCACTGTGGCATTTTCCTCAAGCAGGGGCTGCCCATAGTTGGCATGGTAAATCAGCTGAAACTCTTGCGATGTCGCGCCCCGGTTGGTCACCGCATCCTCGATCAGCAGCCGATCCGAGCCGGGCTCCGTCGAGATCTCCGTAGCCAGTTCCAGCTTCGCCCCCATGAACCACCGCTCGTGCACAACGCCACGCAGACGCAAGCGATACGGGGGCTCTTGTTCGATCACGAGTTCCACCCGCGACGCAGGCAGATTGCCGATGCGACCATGCAATGTGAGCGGCACGCTCGACGTAGCTCCAGTGTTGTCCACCACCTCATCGGTGCCCGGATGGCCTGCAAACTCAAGCCCACAGCGGACAAGCCATTCGTTGAAGCCCTGCAACCAGCCCAAGCCGCCGCGGCTCTCGAGATTCATGTACGCGGGATTCACAAGCTCTTTGACGGGCGACTCCCAGCCGAGCCGAAAATCTCCCTGCCGCACATCGACAATGCTCATGCCGCGCGTGGGCACCACACGGATCGTGAGCAGGCCGTTGTCGAGCGTGATCAGGTCGACGCCGTCTTGCACGCCACCGCGAAGGGTTGTCTTGCGGACGCTCCACCCGTGCTGACCTTCAGCAAGTTCTCCGTCGAGGTCGGAGGCGGCCAGATCAAAGCTCTCGAGCCATGTTCCACTCGTGGTGTCGGTGAGGACATACCGCAGAGGTTCCGCAGCCTGCGCGCGTGCCGTGAGGCCCGCCATCACCACACCGGCGCAGACGACCCAGCACCACGCTCGCTTCATGCCACCCCCTCCACAAGAGAACTCACTTCGCTTGAGTAATCGCGTCGGATTCCTCGCTCGACTAAAATCCTACTCGATGCTCCTCCTCTGAAAGAACGGATTTCGCCATGCGACGCCCCCTCCTCTCACGCGGCCTGCTCTCGCTCGCACTGGGCCTGCTGGTGCTGCCCACCGTGTGTGTGGCCGCCGAGCAGATCGCCCCGCCGTCAGCGACCTCACAGTTGCAGACAGTCGCGGGCTATCTCGAAATCGCACGGATCCCCTCGCCCCACGCCACCCAGGCTGCCGCCGCGGACGAAGCCCATCTCTACGCCATCTCGAACACCACAGTTGCCACCTACGATCGCCACTCCGGCGAGTTGCTGGCGACGGCCTCCGCGGAGGGCACCGAACACCTCAACAGTGGCTACTTCCACGACGGCAAGCTGTATGCGGCCCACTCCAACTATCCGGAGACGCCACACGAGTCGGACATTCGCGTCTTCGACCCCGCGACCAACACGCTCGCCGTGCACCATGTTTTCCCAGAACCTCCGGGAAGCCTGGTGTGGTGCGTGCGGCACAACAACCGCTGGTGGTGCTGCTTCGCCTGGTATGGCGACGAGAACGCGCAGAGCGTGCTGATCGAGTACACCGACGACACGTTCACGAGCGAAGCGCGTCGGCTGTTTTTCCCAGCCGAGGTGATCGCAGACTTCGACGGCATGAGCGCGTCGGGGGGCGTCTTTGATGGCGACACGATCCTCGCCAGCCACCACCACTATCCGGTGCTCTACCGGTTGCGGATTCCTGCAGCCCCAGACGCCACCACGCTCGAACTGGTCGAAACGCTCGACTGTCCGTTTCCGGGCCAGGGCATCGCCGCAGACCCGGCCACGCCGGGCAGTCTTGTGGGCATCAATCGTGAGGCTCGCGCCATCGTCGTGGCTAAGCGGGTCACGCCGCCTTGCTGCGAGGCCACGCCGCGAAGTCGTCGCGCCCTGATTCTTCAGGGGCAAGCCTCCCCTTGAACGAACTCTCGCTGCCGAGCCGTTCTTCCAGCAACACGCGAACGGCGGCAAGTTCCTGGCGAACCTGCCGCAACTCCGCGTTGTCCGCCGCGTCTTCGGTGCCCATGAACCAGCTCGCGAGCAGCCCAGCCAGGGCCCCAAACGTGGCAGCGCCGGTGATCATCAAAAAGAAAGCGACGATCCGTCCTTCCCAGGTGACGGGGTAGTAGTCGCCATAGCCCACGGTGGTCACCGTGCAGATGGCCCACCACACAGCATCGTCAGCGTTCTTGATCGTTCCGCCTGCGTTCTCCTCAAAGGAAAGGATCGCAAACGAACTGGCAAAGATCGCCAGGATCGCCACAAAAGCACCAGCCATCACCGCGTTGAGCGCCCGCTGCTGAAAGAGCATGGCGGCGATCATCCTCGTCGCCTTCACCCCGCGGATCACGCGGAGGATGCGAACGACTCGCGCCGCCCGCCCCCACCTCGCCGCATCCAAGACGGGGATCGAAGAAATCAAGTCGAGCCAGCCCCAACGGACCATGTACTGCCAGCGATTCTCAGCCCGCATCAGGCTCACGATGAAATCGGTGAGAAAGACGAGACACACGGCCGTGTCGGCATACGCCAAAATCGACTGGCTCGACGGGCCGAGTTCCACCGCCACGCCCACCACCAGCATGCCGATGGCGAGCAGGCTAAAGCCAAGCATCAGGGCGTCGTAGCCGGCCCACCGCTCAGCAGCGGTCACTGGCTCTTCGCATCCCTTGCTCGCGGGCCGGGCCGCCGTGGATCCAAACGGCGAACCATCGGCTCCGCGAGCAAGACTGGTGGAGGGGGGCATCGCATCAACAATCGATGGGCGGGAGATCTGTGGGGGGCAGATCCTAGCGACCGGTCCGCACCGAGTGGATGCCGATTCCGCGCCGCTACTCCCCCCCCATCCCTGCCGTGAGGGCGATGCTCCCGAGCTCGTCGTGCGGCTGCAACTCACCTCGGAGCACCCGCATCTCATCGGGAGCCTCGATCCCGATACGAACCTTGTCACCACTGACGCGAACAATGGTCACCACCACGGAAGAACCCACGACAATCTGTTGGCCCTGCTTTCGAGAGAGAACGAGCATGAAAACCTCCTTGTTTGAGTGCGCGTTTCGTGAATCAGGCCCACGATCGCCCTGTGAAAGACAGCCGGCGAGGCAAGCCAAAAAGATTGGGTCGACTTGGCGACAAGGGAAACATCGGCGATCCACGCCGACTTTCTTGCCTGCGTGATCAAGGAGGCCACCCACACCGGTCGTACCGATCGAGCGGGCCACCCTCATCGCCGCAGGTGAACGCTCCGGTCCGGAGGCGGCAAAAGTCTCGTCGCTGAAAACGCTCCTCGAGCGTTCGCCGACCCCCGGTCCTCCCCTCGCGCGTCTCGCTTCGCGCATGCAGAAGGGCCGAGAGATCACTCGCCCGGCCCTTCTCGTTGTCATCTCGTGAACCGCAGGTAGGCGACCGTCGGTTAGCGACGCCGGCCACAGCCCTTCTTGCAGGTCGCTTCGCACGTGGTGCAGCAGCTCTCACAAGGCACCTCCACGGCCACCATCTTGCAGACCTTCACGGGCACCTGCTTGGTGACCTGGTGCGGCACGCAGACGGTGTAGGTCTCCGTCTTCTCCTCGGGCACGCACTCGTAGGTGCACACCTTCACGGTTTCCTCTTTGTGCTGCGGCACCATGGCGGTGTACGGGCACTCCTTGATCACCTTCTCCGCCACGCAGGTGGCGACGGTGCACTCGCGGGTCCGCGTCTCGGGCTTGCACTTCTGCACCTTCACAGTGCAGGTCTTGGTCTCGTTCACGAACTTGGTCACGCAGTAGGTTCGCGTCCGCTCTTCGGGGCGACACTTCGTGACCGTGCAAGTGACGGGCACTTCTTCCGTGACACACTTGTAGGTCGTGCAGGGCACTTCCTTGGTTTCACAGGTGGGCACCCACACGCGCTTGCACACCGTGCGGGTGGCACCGCAGTCGCCACACGACCCACAACCACCGCAGCCCCGACGTGGCTTGCAGGGCACCTCCACCATCTGCGTCTCCCAGTGGCCGCCGCGCACCTGCACGGTTCGCGTCGTCGTCTCGGGAATCCGCTTCGTCACCATGCGGGTGGTCTGCACCTCTTCGGTGTAGGGAACCATCACGGTGTAGGTGCAGGTCTTCTCTTCGGTAACTGGCACGCACACCGAATAGGTCTGCTCAACCTCTTCCGTGTACGGAACCATCACCGTGTACTCGACAGTCTTGGTCTCAAACACCGGCTTCATCACGGTGTATTCGATCGTCCGAATGCGGGCCTCTGGCACGCACACCGTCACCGTGCGGGTCTGCTCTTCCACCTTGGGCACCCGCTTCATCACGGTGCAGGTTCGCTCACGCGTCTCGAGCGTGTATTCGAAGCAGGTCACCTCCTTCATTTCGGTGACGTACTGCGGCCGGTAGACGGTGTGGGTACCGCACTCCGCGGTGCCACACTTCCCGCAGTCGGCGCTCGCGACCGCGCTGGAAAAGACAAGGGCGAGCATGGCCACGATGCTCAGACACATTTTTCGAACCACCGGAACCTCCAGAGAAAGAGACGACGACACGTAGTGCGGAGAAAAAGCCGCGTTGGATCCCGCGAACGCCGCGTCGCCACGCACCAAACCGAGCTCGCGATCGCCACGGCAAAAGTCAATATGGATAAGATAGTTGGATTTTAACGGCACTCAAGGAAGATGCCGCCAATGATTCCACGCGGGTCGCCGCGGCGGTATCATCCGCCAGGTCTGGGGAGGGAGTGCTCGTTCGCGCCTGCCCTCACGCCACAGCTTTGTCCTTCTTTCTTCGATGCAAGGAGCCCCGCATGTCTTCAGGTTGCTTCCCGCCGCGATCGCGGCTCACCCCACTGATGGCCCTGCCACTGCTGCTTTGTTTCTGGGCCCTGCTCAGTCCCACCGCATCGGCTGACGTCGCCCTCAACAACATGTTTGGCGACCACATGGTGCTCCAGCAGGGAATCCGCAACCGCGTCTGGGGGAAGGCCGATCCCGGCGAGAAGGTGACAGTGACCCTCGCCAATCAGACCCACTCCGCCACGGCAGACGCCGACGGCCACTGGGAAGTGATGCTCGACGCGGTGCAGGAATACGGCGGCCCGTGGTCGCTCACGATCAAGGGCAACAACACCGTCACCTTTAACGATGTGCTGATTGGTGAAGTCTGGGTGTGCGCCGGCCAGTCGAACATGCAGTGGAGCGTGAACGCCTCCAACGACGCTGACCTGGAGCGAGCCGCTGCTCACTTCCCAGAGATTCGTCTGATTTCCGTGCCGCAAGTGGGCACGCAGGAGCCCCAGTGGAACTTCAACGGCTCCTGGAAGGCCTGCTCACCGGAGACGGTCGGCAACTTCTCCGCGGTCGGATACTTCTTTGGCCGCCAGCTCCACCAGACGCTTGGCGTGCCCGTGGGCCTGATCAACAACGCCTGGGGTGGCAGCGCTGCCGAAGCCTGGGTCAATCGTGAGAAGCTGGCTGAGGATGGCCGCTTTGAGAAGCTGCTCGCCCGGTGGGAGCAGACCGAGAAAGAGAAGGCAGACGACAAAGGCCTGATGAACGGTAACCATCGCCCCGCCAACATCTACAACGGCGTGCTCAAGCCTTCGATCGGCTACGGCATCCGTGGCGCGATCTGGTACCAGGGGGAGAGCAATGCCGGCCGCGCCTACCAGTACCGCGACCTGTTTCCCTACATGATCAAGACGTGGCGTGAGGAATGGGGCCTCGGCGACTTCCCCTTCTACTGGGTCCAACTGGCGGACTTCCGTGATGAGAAAGCTGAGCCTGCCGAAAGCGACTGGGCCGAACTCCGCGAAGCCCAGACGATGACCATGGATGCGCTACCCGCGACCGGTGAGGCTGTGATCATCGACATCGGTGAAGGGAAAGACATCCATCCCAAGAACAAGCAGGATGTGGCCAAGCGTCTGGCTCGTTGGGCGCTGGCTGAGACCTACGCCGTGGGTGGCATTCCCTGCCACAGCCCCAGGTACGCATCGATGGAGAAAGACGGTTCGAAGATCATCCTCTCCTTTGATCATGTCGACGGTGGCTGGCGTCCTTTTGATGTGCCCCGCCCGATCGGCTTCACGATCGCTGGCGCCGACAAGGTGTTTGTGAACGCCACAGCGACCATCCGCGAGGACGGGCGAATCGAGGTCTCTGCGGACGGCGTCAACGACCCGGTCGCCGTGCGGTACGCCTGGGCGGACAACCCGGTGTGCAACATGTTTGACGGGGCCGGGCTCCCGCTGACACCGTTCCGCACCGACGACTTCCCCGGCGTCACAGTCAACAACCACTAAGCCGCCACGCTCGGTTTTTCCGAGTGGCGTGACGAGCTCGTCGCACGATCACCCTCCGAGGCTCGGCATCCGCCCCGCCTCGGAGGGTCGCTCGCGACCGGCGGGCTGGCGGAAAATGACCGGCTTGCGGTAGGTTTTGAGGGCGTTTTCTGTAATGCGCGGATGAGTTCAAGGAGGGCATGGGGCATGATGACGGAGAATCGAACCAGCAGCCATTCGCGGCATACCTTCAGGCTGTCTGCCTGCGTGGCGTTCACGGGGCTTGTAGTTGCTCTGGTGGCTGTTGTGGGCCCTCCACGCGACCTTGCTGCCGCCGAACCCTCTGCCGCACCGGGTCCGATCCCCGTTGTGATTCCTGGGCTCCGTGATTTTTCACAGCAGCGTTCGGCTGCTCCACGCACCGCCTCCACCCCCGACCTGCGCCGCGACCGTACCGCGGCAACTGAAGACATCGCGTTTCCTGCAGCGCCACCGTCCCGGCTGGAAGTGACTTCCGCCGCGCCGATCGTGAAGCAGGCGTCGGCGCCGCAGCCGTTTCCTGGCGAGGGATGGACGGCGGTGCCTCCACGGCAGCCGCTGCCGGTCGCTGGTGATCAAGACGCGTCGATCGATTCCACGGGCGAGCTTGAAGAGGAGTTTGTCGCCGCCGAAGTGCGCGGGATGCTTCTGGAATACCTGCGAGCGTTCCGCAATCGCGATGCCGCAGCCGTCGCCGCCTGCTGGAGCGAGTCGGCCGACAATCGCAGCCTCGACTCAGGCGAAGAAACCCGCGGCCGCGAGCAAGTGGAGCAGGTCTTCCAAACACTCTTTGAAGAAGACGCGTCGGCCGAGATCGACCTCGATATCCACGACATCCGTCCCCTCGGTGGTGACGTGGCCGTAGTCGACGGCATCTCACAGCTCTCGTTTTCGACTGGCGATGCCACCGCGAGCCGCTTCACAGCCATCGTGATGAAGAAAGATGGCCGCTGGATGCTCGAAAGTGTACGCGAGGCGGCCACCGAACTCCCCGAAACCTCACGCGGCTATGCGATGCGGATGGTGGGCGATTTTTCTGGACGATGGGAATCGGCATCCGGAGCCCAGGACGTTGCCACCCACGCCTTCTGGACCGCGGGCGGCGGCTTTCTCGTCCGCAGCCACACCATGCAAGCTGATGCCGGCGACCGTGAGATCACCGAAATCATCGGCTGGGATCCCGTGCGTCAGGGGATTCGCTCGTGGTCCTTCACCTCTGACGGCGGCTTCGCCGAAGGGTCGTGGACCCTCAACGACGACCACTTTGACGTGATGCTCGATGGCACCACCGCCAGTGGTGAGATCGTCAGCGGTCGCCTGACCATCACGCGGCTCGGGCCAGATGATCTTCTCACCGAAATGGAAGGCTCGGCGATTGCCGAACTCCTCCCACCTACCGGCGAGATGGTCCGCACCGCGCGCTAATCGCGTCGACCTTACCGGCGATCCGGCTGAGGCTGGCGGGCCATCTGCGTCCGTGGCACGAAGAACACCTTGGGGTCGTCAATGACCCACGGGGTGCTCCAGGTCTTGCCGTCGTCTTGCGTGCAGACATTGAAGAAGAAGGTCTTAAACGTCTCTGTTCGGTATCCGTAGGGATACTGCGACGTGATGTGATCCTCTTCGGTCAGGTCGTCCACGCCCGGGCTGGCGAAGTAGTGCACCACTCCATCGGGCGTGAAGGCGATACCCAGCGTCCACCAGCCGAGTTCGGTGATCTTGGGCCCCATGATCTCGCCACCGCTGCGGCCACTCCGCACGCGGATGTAGGCACCGTCTTCGCTGTAGCGAGCGTCGTCACCGTTTTCGAAGCAGATGAACATGCCCGGCCAATACTCTTCGAGGCCATACTCGCCGCGATTGGGATGGTCTTCACCGGTGATGATCGTGTGCGTGTAGCAACCGGTGCGGAAACCAAAGGACGGCCCGCTCCTGTTTTCCCACTGGTCGAATGGGGGCATGTACACGCGGACCACCACCGAAGGGCTGTCGGCGACATTCATGCCACCTCCCCGCAGCATGCGCTTCATGTCAAAAATCAGGTCGTCCTGCATCATCTTGCCCGACGCATAGCCAGGCACACCGGCGTGCCGGGTGGCGATCAGGAGCCCATGCTCGCTCCCTTCCAAGCCCGGAGCCGGCAGCGCGATCCGCTGCACGGTATCGGGGGTGCCACGCTTCGGCCCCTCAAACCAAACCCGATTGGCACTCCGCCCCAGTGGGCTTCGCATCCGCTCGTCCTGTTCCTCGGAACTCTTGGGATGGTTGTAGAACCAGTTCCAGTTCTCATCCTCAAAGTCGTCGCTGATGCCCTTGGCGAGGGTTCCCGTGCCAGGCACCATCGGTGGCCGGTTCGGCAGGGCGGGCGCGTTGGGCCGCATCACCACCTGGCTCTTCGGAGGAGGGCTTTTCTTGAAGAAGGGGCCGATCGCTTCGGCAGTCTGTGAAAGCAGGGCAGCCTGGCTGATGACCACCGCTGCCACGAACATCTTCCGAATAGACGAATAGGACATAGTCTGCCTCTCACCCCTTCCGCGGGTCATGCTCTGTCGCTTGAATCGAGGGAGGCCGCTGCTGCCCACGCCCGGTCGAAGAGCGGGCACCGCATGCGCGGCTTGCAACGGTTCCTTCGGTCCTATCGGCCACGACGGCGGCTGATCTGAACCACGACCTCAAAAATGCGAGGCGGAACTCGATGGCGGGAAGGTCAGCAGGGGCAACGACGCCTGCTTCGCCGCGTCTGCGGCGACCGAGGCCACCTGCTCGCAACCCACCACAAGCATCGATCGAGCCTGAAAACGCAACGCCTCGTCCGCAATCGCTGCAGACTCGCTGGCCCGCCACGCGTCAGCGACCTCTCCGAGCCGCACCCGATACGACCAACCAGCGTGCGAAAGCCGGTCGTGCCACTCACGCGACCAGTGGGAGATGGCAGCGTTGTCGGCCACGATCAGCAGCGGCGAGGCTCCACCTTGAAGCCTGAGCTGATCGAGCCAGGTGGATGCGGAATCGTCCGCGACGTTGCTCACGGACCGTAAAACTCCGGTGGGCTCGAACCCGGGCGAGGCGAGGTGCCACCACGAGGCGTCGATCCGCGCGGCGTCGTCGCACCAGGCTGGCTGCTTCCCGGAAGCGGGCGTCCACCGGTCAGAGGAGCCCCACCGAGCAACCGGCCCGCATTGAGGTCACTCGTGGTCCCTGACGTGCCATATCCGGGACGCACCGCCGGGGCCCCCGCGCGGATTCCCCCGGTGACGGCCGTGCCGAGCGGCGCCGTGGGACGCTCAAACGGACGGGAGCCGCCGATCGGCGCCGCCGAGTTGAACCCGGCTGATGTGGATCGACCGGTCTGCTGAGGCAGCACTCGAGCCGCCGATGAGAGCGGCGCGTTGGGTGCGGCGCGGCCGCCCGCCGCTGGCGGGAGCCCTGTTGGCGGGCCAAGGAGGGTCTGTGTCGGGGATGCCGCGGCGGGATCGCTCTCGGCCACGCCATTGCCCCGTGAGGGCTGCGGCGACGTTGCCAGCCCCGGCGCGGTGGGCGCGGCGGTCGGTCCTGGATTCTGTGGGCTGCGACGGCGGAAGAAGTCTCCGCCATCTTCATCGTCAGTGGAAAAGAGGTCGTCGGAGCGGCGTCCGGTCAGCGGGTCGACACGCGACTTCTCTTCCCGCTCCATCCGCTCGCGCCGCATCTGGACGCGGGCCATCTCGGCTTCCCCAAGGTCAATCTTTCCGTCACGGTTGCGGTCCCAACGCTGCAGGAGCATGCCGCGGGTGGTCAGCTCCAGAGGGGCACGCGAGCCACCACTCCCGATGGGCTCGGCTTGCACGTCCGCAGAAACAAGACTCACTCCAAGCAACACCCCGAGCATCACAAGGCTTCGCAAGGCTGCGGCTTCACGCATGACAGATCCTCCGTCCGGCCAACTCTCGATAACGGGTCTATCGACTCCGCACGAGAAAAGTCTACACGCTGGCTGAGGGGACCGCTCTCGCGGAGGAGGTCTGTGCGGCAATCATCCCTGCGATTTGCCGCGATGCAGCCGCGACATCTCCCCCGGCCTGCTCCAGTTCGCGGGCGGCCACATGGCAGTGGACGCGATGGCCGTCGATGGCGACTTCGGGAGGATCCACCGTACGGCAGACCGATTCCGCCAGAGGGCAACGCGGATGGAAACGGCATCCAGACGGCGGTTTTGAGGGACTAGGCACGTCGCCAGGAAGAATGATCCGGTTTCGTCGCCGCTCGGGGTCGACGGACGGCACGGCAGAAAACAGGGCCTGCGTGTAGGGGTGCAACGGCTCACGGTAGAGCTTGGCGGCCGACGCGGTTTCCACGAACCGGCCGAGATACATCACCGCCACGCGATCAGAGAGGTACTCAACCACCGACAAATCGTGCGAGATGAAGAGGAATGTCAGCCCCAAATCACGGCGAAGGTCGACGAGCAGGTTGACCACCTGCGCCTGAATCGAGACGTCGAGGGCAGAGACTGGCTCGTCGAGCACAAGAAACTCCGGCTCCAAGACAAGCGCCCGGGCAATCGCGATTCGCTGACGCTGCCCCCCAGAAAACTCGTGCGGATACCGCCGCAGGGCGTCGGCCGGCATGCCCGTCCGCTCAAGGGCACGCTGCATCCGCTCAACGCGCTCCGACGCCGATCCCATGCGGTGCACGATCAGGCCTTCTTCAAGAATGCCTCGCACGGTCATGCGTGGGTTGAGCGACCCGTAGGGATCCTGAAAGACCACCTGCATCCGCCGACGCAGCGCCCGCAGCTTGCCTCCCGAGACACGTCGCACATCGACGCCACCGAGCGTCACCTCACCGCCAGTTGGCTCCACCAGCCTCAACAGGCTCCTGCCCACCGTGGTCTTGCCGCAGCCACTCTCCCCCACGAGACCGAGCGTCTCTCCCCGCTCCACCGCGAAGCTCACTCCATCGACCGCCTGCACCGCTCCGACGGTTCGGCGCAGCACGCCTCGACGGATGGGGAAGTGCGTCTGCAGGCGATCAACTGAAAGAAAAGGTTCGGCCATGGCGATCTCGGAAGGTCGGCGGTCTCTCAACGGGATCTTTCAAGCTGCCCTGCCTCGTGGCAGCGAACGAAGTGTCCCGGGGTGATCTCTCGAAGCTCTGGCATCTCGCGTGAACACCGTGGCTCTTTCAAAAAGGCACACCGCGGGTGGAAGCGGCACCCCGTGGGAAAGTGCTGTGGCGGCGGCACCGCGCCGGGGATGGTCGTCAGCCGACTGCCGGCACCACCGCGGACCGACTCGGGGCGAGCCGCCAGCAGACCGATCGTGTAGGGGTGCATCGGGTTGGCAAACAACTCTTCGGCCGACGCCTGCTCCACAATCTTTCCGGCATACATCACCGCGACATCGTCGCACGTTTCGGCCACCACACCCAGATCGTGAGTGATCAGAAGGATCGCCGTGCCCAGCCGCCTCCGCAGGTCAGAGAGCAGCTCCAAGATCTGCGCCTGGATGGTGACGTCGAGAGCGGTCGTAGGCTCATCGGCGATCACGAGCGCCGGTTCGCAGGCGAGCGCCATCGCAATCATCACCCGCTGCCGCATCCCTCCGGAAAGCTGATGAGGATACTCGTCGATCCGCTGCTCTGGGTCACCGATCCGCACGAGTTTGAGCATCTCTAAGGCGCGAGCACGGGCCTCCGCACGGCTGACCTTGCGATGCAGCCTGACCGCCTCCGCCACCTGGTCACCGATCGTGAAGACGGGATTTAGGCTCGTCATCGGCTCCTGAAAGATCATCCCCACCTTGCCGCCGCGAATCTGCCGCAGCCGACGCTCCGGCATGCCGACCAGGTCTACGGGCTCGCCATCCGTGGCCAAGCGGATCGATCCCGAT
Organism: Planctomycetota bacterium; assembly: GCA_029978905.1. Classification (GTDB taxonomy): domain Bacteria; phylum Planctomycetota; class Planctomycetia; order Pirellulales; family UBA1268; genus M30B53. The sequence continues at coordinate 28,562 of JAPOIM010000012.1, read as the reverse complement.
TCGATACGTCCAGGCGACGCCACGAGGCCGAGAATCGACATCGCGGTCACGCTCTTGCCGCAGCCACTTTCCCCCACCAGGCCAAGCGTGCGACCACGACGGATCGACAGCGACACCCCATCGACAGCCGGCACCCGCCCAGCCTGGGTGTGGAAGGCCGTGACCAGGCGATCGATGGCAAGCAGCGGGGGCTCGCTGTGGGTGGGAGTGGACATGGGTCTCGATTGCGGAATGTGCCTGTCGGACAGTTACTTGCGCGCCTCGCGAAGCCGTGGATCAGTAGCCTCCTGCAGCCCCTCTCCGACCAGATTGTAGGAGAGCACCGTCAGGAAGATGGCCATTCCCGGAAACACCACGAGCCACCACATCTGCAGGTTGCTGCGGGCGTCGTTGAGCAGGCTTCCCCAACTCACCGAAGGAGGAGGAGGCCCAAATCCTAGGAAGGAAAGCGAACTCTCGATCAGGATGGCTGATGCAATCCCAAACGTGATTGGCACCAGCACCGGAGCGAGGGCGTTAGGCAGGATGTGCTTGAGCATGATCCGCACAGGCCCTGCCCCGGCAGCGCGGGCGGCCATCACAAACTCACTCGACCGCAGCCTGAGAAACTCCGCTCGCGTCAGCCTGGCGATGCCCGTCCAGCCGGTGAGCCCAATGATCGCCATCGTCTTCCAGATCGAAGGTTTGTCGACAAACGCCACCAGGGCCAGGATCAGCACCAGCGTCGGCACGCACATCACCACCTCGATCAGTCGGCTCGCGAGCATGTCGACCCAGCCGCCGAAGTAGCCCGCGGTGGCCCCTACGGTGATCCCAATCGTGCCCGCCAGGCCCATTGACACGAAGCCCACGAGCAGCGCCACCGTGGTGCCATGCACCATCTTGGCAAACACATCCACGCCATACTGGTCGGTGCCAAACAGGTTGCGGGCGCTCGGCTTGCCTTGGTCACGCGCGGGGTTGGCGGGCTCCCCCGGCCACTCATTCTCACGCACCGCGCGGTAGGGATCCTGGAAGACCAGTGGCCAGACCGCCCAGCTCTCGGGATCCTTCTCCGCGAGGTTGGCCGGATACGTGCCACGAAAACGATCCTTGGAAAAAATCACCGGTTCGAGCGTGCGGTCAAAGTAGCCGAGACACGGAAAGTAGATCGTGCCCTTGTAGCGACAGACGACAGGCTTCGTGCCAGCGATGGCCGGCGCGAAGGTCGCGACAAACACCAGGAAGAACACGAACCCGAGTGCCGCCATCGAGAGTTTGCGACCACGAAATCGCTTCCAGGCCTCAGACCAGAAGCCTCGGGCAGCATCCGCATCGGAGGTACGTCCAGCAGACTGGTGCGGCTCGCCTGTCATTCCACACTCACTCTCGGATCGACCCAGGCGTAGAGCACATCCGCCACCAACTGCCCAAGCAACGTCAAGACGCTGAACATAAATGTGAGCCCCATGATCGTCGGGTAGTCACGCTCACGGATGCTCTCGAAAAAGAGCCGTCCCATGCCTGGCCAAGTGAAGATCTGTTCGATGATCACCGATCCGCCGAGGAGCGCCGGCAGCGACAGTCCCAGCAACGTCACCAGCGGGATCAGCGTGTTGCGGAAGGCATGGTGCACAAGCACCCGCCATGGCCCTGCCCCTTTGGCTTTTGCCGTACGGATGTAGTCCTGCCGGACCACCTCCTGCATGTTGGCGTGAATGAAGCGGCTGTACCACGCCAGGCTCACGTACGACTGGCAGATCACTGGCAAAATCGCGTGCCGGGCCACATCCGCCGTGCGGGCCAGCCACGACGATTCCGTGGAATAACCATCCCCCCGCATCCCAAACAGGGGCAGCTCCCACGCGGTCTCTCGCAGCCACACGGCAAAGATGATCTGCAGAAAGAGGGCTGCGACAAACGTTGGAAAAGAATAGAGCACGTACAGCCCAAAGCTCACCGCACGTTCATCCACCGCACCACTCCGCGCAGAGGCGTAGAGCCCGAGCGGAATGGAAAGCATCCATGTCAGCAGCAGTGCGGAGCCAGAGAGCGCGAGCGTCGGCCCAATCCGCTCGCCGATCAGCGTGGCGACGGGCTGCTTGCGGGAAATGGAGCGGCCAAGGTCGCCGCGCACCACGTTGCCTGCCCACACGAAGTAGGCGGTGTACCACGGCTTATCCAGGCCGTAAGCCTTCTTCATCCGTTCGATGTCGGCAGGATTCAGCTTCCGGCTCGGGTCGGTTTCACCGATCGCAACTGTCAACGGCGTCCCTGGCATCGCACGCGCAAGCCCGTAGACGATCCCGGTGATCATCAGCAGCGTGATCACCGCGAGGACCATGCGACGAATGAGATACGACACCATACGGTCTGCTCTCGACAGGACTCCTACCGCACAACGCTGGCCACCGCCATCGGCAGGTCACTCCACGGCGGGCTTCCAAAGACTGCTAAACCCAGGGGAATAGTTGTAGGGCCCCCGAGGGCTGAACACATAGCCTCGCAGATCCTTCGAAAACCCGTAGAAGCTGTTCCGCCAGTAAAGCCACGTGTAGGGCTGATCGTCGTAAAGGATCTCTTGGATGCGGGCATATTTCTCCGCACGCTTGGCCCGATCCAGTTCGCGGCGTCCTTCGTCGTACAACCGATCGACTTCCGGATTGGAGTAGTTCACAAAGTTCCTCCCCGCCCCGGTCCGCCAGATGTTTTCACTGGTGTCGGGATCGGTGCCTGTGCCCCACCCTCCAAAGTAGGCTTCAAACTTCCGTTCGAGCGTGAACTGCTGAAGCACCGTCGACTCGACCGGGCGCACGTTCACCCGCACCCCAATGCGGTCGAGGCTCTCCTGCAGCAGCGTGCAAATCGCCACTCGCAATGGCTGGTTGCTCGTGAGGATCGAAAACTCGAAGGGCACAAAGCGGCCGTTGATTTCTTTGTCACGCACACCGTCGTTGTCGTGATCGATCCAGCCAGCCTCATCAAGCAGGTTTTCCGCCGTGTCGAGATCCTGCCGGTAGGGATCCAGTTTCTTCTTGGTCGCCATCCAGCCCGTCTGATGGAAAACGCCCGTCGCTGGCTCGTAGAGGCCGTAGCAGAGCTTTTCGAGCATCCGTTCATGGTCGAAGGCGTAGCTCATTGCCCGCCGTACGCGGCGGTCGGAGAAGTAAGGCGTGTTGACATTCCAGCCAAAGTGGAAGCTCACCCACTCAAGCGCTGTCGCCTTCGTGTTCCGCTCATAGAAGTCGGCACCGGCCGTCTGCGTCGTCCACTGCTCGGGAAGGAGGATCATCTCATCGATCTCTCCGGCCTTGAGGGCCAGGAGCGACGTGTTGGGATCTTCGATGATGCGGAACCGAATCTCTTCGAAGTAGGGCACGTCCCGTACCTGCTGGCCGTTCACGGTGTGCCAACTCTCCCGCCGTCGTAACACGATCTGCTGACCACGCGTTCGCTCCACAATCTCGTACGGCCCTCCCGAAACCGGCTGCTGCTCCAGTTTCACGTGGGCAGAGCTGTCTTTCAGCGTTGGGTCGTCCTCCCAGGTCAACTCATAGACGTGCTTGGGAAGCACAGGGAAGTTGATGTTCCACACATTGGTCGCAAAGGCTTCCTTGTGGAAGAACACGAGGGTCGTGTCGTCGTACGCATGCACCCAACGCAGCTGATCGGTCCCACTGCGAACCGCCGGCACGGGCACGCGAGGATCCATGATCACCTGAAAGGTAAACGCCACATCGTGGGCCGTGATGGGATGGCCATCGCTCCACACGAGGTCGTCGCGAAGCACGATCTTGTCAACCAAGCCATCCGCACTGGTCTGCCAGCTGACCACCGCATCGGCTGAGGCAAACGGCTCCATCCGACGATCAAAGGAGAACAGCCCAAACCCGGTCAGGCCGAGCACATCGAACTCCGAGGTCGAACTGATCAGGATGGGATTCGTGCTCCCCACATCGGCGGGAATGTGACGATTGACCGACGCGCCAAGATTTGCGTCCCCATCGGCCGGCTGCCTTCCGAGCGCGGAGAGAATCTTCGCGTTGTTCTCCTCAGAGTCGTTGGCAAGCGTCAGGGCCTCTGCGGGGCTCGCGAGCGCCGGCTCCTCAGCCTGCTCCTCGCGGAGCCGCAGCAGGGCATCCCGCACGGGGCGATCCAGCCAGGTCGACGCGTCGAGAAGTTCCTCGAGCGGCGGTGGATCAAATGGCTCGAGCAAACGCTCCTCAGCACCGCCGGATTTCCCATCGGGAACCGCCAGAGCCGCCTCGGGCGTGATCTCCTGCAGGGCATCCGGGTCGTCGCCGCAGCCCGCGACCAGCCCCACCAACACGCCCAGTGCCGTCACCGTCACCCATGAAACATGGTGAAATTTATGGAAAACCTGTCGCTTCGTGGTGCGTTGCATGGTCACGCCGTCGCTCCGTCGGGGTGGCTGGTTTCCCAAAGACACCGCGATCGTAGCGCCCTTGCATCGCCTCGGTCAACAGAAACCGTGGCGGCTATTCCGCAGTCGGCCGCGCTGCAGAGGGAGGAGGGAAGTGATGTCCCATCTTCTCGCGCTTCGTGGCGAGATACCGCTCGTTGTGTTCGTTGACCGGCGGCAGGATTGGCACCTGATCGACCACCTCAAGGTCGAAGCCTCCATAAATGAAGGCATCGGTCTTCTTCGGATTGTTGGTCAACAGCCGAACCTGGCGGAGACCCAGGTCTTTGAGCAACTGAATCCCCACACCGTAGTCGCGGGAGTCGGCTTTGAATCCAAGCGCGAGATTCGCCTCGACCGTGTCGAGCCCCTGATCCTGGAGCTGATACGCACGAATCTTCTCCACCAGTCCGATGCCGCGACCTTCCTGGGGCAGATACACGAGCACCCCCGCGCCCTCCTGAGCGATCTTCTCCATCGCCATGCGGAGCTGGTCGCCACAGTCACAGCGGAGGCTGTCGAGCAAGTCGCCGGTGAAGCAGGAGGAGTGCAGCCGCACCAGGGGCGCGGTCGCCTTCGACAAGTCCCCGTAGGCGAGCACAATCGGCTGCTGCGACTCAAACTTCACGTTGTAGGCGATCACGCGGAACCGTCCCCACTTCGTGGGAAGGTCGGCCTCAGCCACGCGCTCCACCAACTTCTCGCGAGCACGCCTGTAGCGAATCAACTCCTCGATCGAGATCATCTCCAGCCCGTGCTGCTTCGCGAGGGCGACGAGGTCGGCGCGGCCTGCGCGGTTGCCCGACTCGTCGAGGATCTCGCAGAGCACACCCGACGGCGCAAGGCCTGCCAGCCGGGCGAGATCAACCGCCGCTTCCGTATGCCCTGCCCTCCTGAGCACCCCCCCTTCCTTGGCGACAAGCGGGAAGAGGTGGCCCGGTCGCACAAAGTCACTCGCGGCGCTGGCGGGATCGAGGATGGCAGCGATCGCAGTCGCACGCTCTCCGGCAGTGATGCCGGTCCGCGCGGAGCGATGATCGACCGGCACGGTGAACGCGGTTCCCAGCGGCGTGGAGTTCGACTCCACCATCATCGGCAGGTCGAGCCGCTTGGCCACATCAGGCAGAATCGACATGCAGACCTGCCCTCGTCCATACCGGATCATGAAGTTCACGGTCTCGGTGCTGGCCGCGGAGGCCGCGCAAACAAAGTCTCCCTCATTCTCGCGGTCTTCAGCATCGACCACGATCACAATCTGCCCGCGCCGAAAGGCATCGATCGCCGCTTCGACTGATGAAAACTCCTGCGGGTTCGTGTGATCGGCCATGTCGGTGTGTCGTGTTCCTTAAAAGGGAGCAAGTCGCGAAAGGCGTGGAAATAAGGCCTGCGGACCACGAACCGGTCGCTCAGTCCATCCTCAGTATAGGATGCCGCATGCCGCGGAATAGCGGCGAGCAGGGATCTTGGCCGCGATGCCGTGGCTTCGGTGGCGTGTGGTGACGGTCGTGAGGGGAAGATGCTCAACCGGGAAGAGTTCGTCGAGCAGGCCCACTTTTTTCGCGCTTTCGCTGGCCGAATGGCGGAGGGGGTTGCTGCCCAAGAAGCCTTAAAGCTGATCGGCGAAGAGGTCCTCGCCACCACAAAACTGCCGATGGCGATCGACTACCTCGTCGGCGAAATGAAACTCGTGGGCACGCTCTCGACGGCGATGGCCCGCCTCTCTCACTATTTCACGCCTTTCCAGACCTTCGTGATCAGCGAGGCGGAAGAGGAAGAAGGCCGCTTCGACATGCGGATCGCTTTGGCGATTCTGGAGCAGGAAGCGATCTACCGCAGCGAAGACGCGTCGCCGCAAGGACTCTTCTTCTACCGCTTTGAATGCCTCTCGCGGAATCGGCTTGACTACGGCCATGGCCTGACGGCGATCGGCAAGGATCCGATCTTTGATCAGGGCTGGCAGGAGTGGATTGAGGCTGTCAGCCGACAGGTCGGGTTCATCGACTTGGCCGACCTGGTCTACGTGCGAAGCGAGGAATACTGGCGGCTCGAGGCACGTGCTGCGACGGCTGCCGGTCGTGAACCGCCGGTGCCCGACCGACCGATTCTCTTCGGCAATCGCGAAGGACGCATCGCCCGGGCCAACCGCGGGAAAGATCCACTCTATTTCTTTGCCGCACTCCAACGGCAAATGGGCTACCCGATCGTCCCTCGACCGAAACGAGCCGCGCCTCCCGACGAGACCCCAGCCTTGCTCGCGCGGAGGCTCGAGCGGTTGGAGATGCGGGTGAAGTTGCTGGAAGAGGAAGCCCGAGGCGGGATCGACCTTTCTCGCTTCGATCCGAAGAACATCCCTCCACCATTTGATGGCACGTAGGCGCACGGGCGCGCGAGACGCACACGCATGGCCACACTCCGCGAAGATGCTGAGGCTCTCTGGCAGGCTGCCTTCGCGGCCGTCGCTCCCGAGCGACTGGTGACCGAGCGACTGACCATGGAGGGCGATCAACTGCTGTTGGATCGCGCGCCTCTTGATCCACCAGTTCACCTCGGACACGCTCGGCGGATGGTGGTGGTGGGTGGAGGGAAAGCCGCGGCTGGCCTGGCAACGGGCCTGGAGCAACTGCTCCCCACGACGCTTCCTGTCTCAGGTCTGATCGGTGTGCCTGAAGGCTGCGGCGTGCAGCTTCCACGACTGGAGGTCCGCGAGGTGCGGCCCGCCGGGCGCAACGAGCCGACCGAGGCCTGCGTGGCGGCCACGCGAGAGATGCTTGCCATGCTCTCAGCCCTCTCGCACGATGACCTCGCCATTGCCGTGGTCACGGGAGGAGGCTCAGCGATCCTCACCGCGCCACGGCCCGGCATTCCGTTGGAGGAGATCGCTGCCACCACCCGCTGGCTCTCCGAGCACGGCGCCACGATCCGTGAACTCAACAAGGTGCGGCAGGCCCTGAGCGACGTGAAGGCTGGGGGCATGGCCCGCGGCTGCGGGGCGGGGCGGCTGGTGGTGCTTGCGATCTCCGACGTCATCGGAGACCCGCTCGAGACGATCAGTTCCGGGCCCTGCATGCCTGTGCTCGTGGCCCCAGCCGATGCACTGGCCATCCTCGAGCGATTTGGAGCCACGACGGCCGGCATCGCCCCTGCGATCGTGGCCTTTCTGCAGACCGCGGCAGCCTCCTCGCCAGCAGGCCAGAGAGAGCCGCAAAGCGATTCCGCCCCTGGCCGCTGGCGCACGCCACGTGGCTGCAAGGTCAGCCACCACCTGCTCGCCTCAAACGACACCGCCCTCGACGCCGCCGCAGCAGAAGCCTCGCGCCGCGGATATCAGCTGCGCGTGCGGCCCGCGAATCCCGCCAGCAGCGAAACCGCTGACGAAGTGGGAGCGAGGCTCGCCGCCGAAGGATGCGAAGCGGTCCACTCCGGCTTGCGGGAACGGCTGGCGATCCTGGAAGGGGGTGAAGCGACGGTGCACCTGCCCGAAGGGCATGGCCTCGGCGGGCGCAACCAGCAGTCCGTGGTAGCTGCCCTCGCCTCAGCATGCCGCCAGGAGGGGTGGCCGGAGGGACTGCTCGTCGCGAGCCTGGGCACCGATGGCGAAGACGGGCCCACGCAGGCCGCCGGTGGTGTTGCCGATGCAGAGGTCGCCGCGACGATCACCACACGCGGGCTCTCGCTCGCAGATGCTGTGCAACGCTGCGATGCCTCCCCCCTGCTCGCGGCTGCCGGAGGCCTGATCCACACGGGCCCCACCGGGACCAACGTGGCCGACCTGCGGATGGTTCTTGTCGACAGCAGACCTCAGACGTCGCAGGCGGCGACTGCCTGACTGAGTCCGGCGTAGGGATCGCGCGTGGGGATGAACTCCTGGCCGACAAAGCCGGAATACTTGAGCTCTACGAGCTTCCGCATGATCGCTGGGTAGTAGATCTCTTGCCGGTCGTCGAGTTCGCCACGCCCCGGATTGCCGGCGGTGTGCACATGCCCGATCACATCATGGTGCTCCTCGAGCCGCCGCATCACATCGCCGTGCATGATCTGCACGTGGTAGATGTCGAACAGGATCTTCATCCGTTCCGAGCCAACTTTCCGCACCACATCGGCCAGCCAGTCGACGTCGTCTCCCTGGTAGCCCGGGTGCCCCTTCATGGGATGCGAGCTGTCTCGGCTGTTGAGGTGCTCGATGCAGATATTCACACCGCGCTTCTCCGCATGCTCGATGACGCGCCGCAGCCCAGCCACGCAGTTGTCGGCCGCCTCGTCGAGAGGGATCTCACCACTGTTTGGATCATCCGCATCGCGCCATTTAAAGCCCGTGAACGTGATCACCGACGGAAAGCCTGCGTCTGCGGCGGCATCGATCGCGTCGGTGGTGCGGGCCACCAGTTCGTCATGGTAGCGGGGGTTGTTGAAGCCCTTTTTGAACGACCCGTTGGAGGTGATCGCGGAGGTCAGCCCATGCTTCTTGATCGTGTCCCACGTTTCCCGCGGAGCGAGTTCGATCGACTGGCAGCCGAGTTCCACCGCCACTTCGCACATCCGCTCGATATCCCAACTGGGAATCTCGCGGTTGTCGTTGGGAGCGTGGAAGCACCAGTACACAATCGACTGGCGAATGCCACCGAGCGCGCCGCGTTCACCGTCCTCGGCAGTCCGCGCCGACCCCGCGGTCAGCCCTGCCGCGATCGCGCCTCCCGTAAAGATTCCACCTGCGGCAAGTCCTTGGAGAAGGTCACGGCGAAGGATGCGGTCTGGCATGGGATCTCCCGGGGTTTCGAAACTTGTAGGCATCCGCCAGACTGCGAGTCTACCTCAGGGGTGATCCCACCGCCGCGTTTTTCGCGGTGCCCCCATCACTACGCTGGCACTCTTCCGTTCCCGCAATCGCAGAAAGAACCACATGGCAGTTCTCAAGCGGATTCTTGTCACCGGTGGCGCGGGGTTTCTCGGGAGCCACCTTTGCGAGCGACTGGTGGACGAAGGCCACGACGTGATCTGCGTCGACAACTTCTTCACCAGCCAAAAGACCAACGTCACCCATCTCCTCAGCCGCAAGAACTTTGAGCTGGTTCGGCACGACATCATCCACCCGATTTGGCTGGAGGTGGATGAGATCTACAACCTCGCCTGCCCCGCCGCTCCTGGGCATTACCAGTTCAATCCCATCAAGACGATGAAGACATCAGTGATGGGGGCGATCAACGTGCTTGGGATGGCCAAGCGGTGCCGAGCCAAGGTGCTGCAGGCATCGACCAGCGAGGTCTACGGCGACCCCGAAGTGCACCCCCAGCCGGAGCACTACCGCGGCGCGGTGAATCCGATTGGACCGCGAGCCTGCTACGACGAGGGAAAACGCGCGGCCGAAACCCTGTTCATGGACTACTCCCGCCACAACGGCGTCAACGTGCGGATCGTACGGATCTTCAACACCTACGGTCCTCGCATGCACCCCTTCGATGGCCGCGTGGTGTCCAACTTCATCCGCCAAGCCCTGGCCGGCGAACCGATCACCCTCTTCGGCAACGGCTCCCAAACGCGGAGCTTCTGCTACCGCGACGATCTCGTGGAGGGAATGATCCGGATGATGAATGGCCCCGACGACTTTCCCGGACCAGTGAACATAGGCAATCCAGGTGAGTTCACCATTCGCCAGCTTGCCGAACTCACCCTCGAACTCACCGGCTCCTCGTCGCCGCTGATCGAAAAGCCGCTGCCAGTCGACGACCCCGAGCGACGCCGACCCGACATCTCGCTCGCCGAGTCGCGACTTGGCTGGCAGCCCACCGTGCCTCTCCGCGAGGGCCTCGCCAAAACCATCGACTGGTTTCGCTCCGTCAACCTCGACGACTTCCGCGCCCCCACCCCGAACTACTAGCTGCAGGCGACACCCAAACGGCACGGTTTTTGGGTTTCACCCTTCGCCGCCTCCTCAAACGGCGGTCTTCTCCCGGTTTCTCGGGGTTTTTTGCCCTTCGCTCGTCGGCGGCTTTTCGCTAGTCTCCCCGACCCTCACACGTCCCCAGCGGCCCTGAGGCGGGCTGGGGCAGGTGCCTTACACACAAAGGAGTCGACCCATCATGGATCGCCAGGAACTCACCGCCATCGTCCTCGACCTCCTCGAGAAGGAAACCGGCGAGACCTACGAACAGCTTGAGGATGAAACCTCGCTGCGTGAGGGGCTGAACCTCGATTCTCTCGACATGGCCGGGCTCGTGCTCCACATCGAGAGCCATTTCAGCATTCAGATCGAAACCGAACTGCTCGAGAGCATCACCACCGTGGGCGACCTGCTCTCCATGCTTGAAGGAAAAATCGCGGCCAAGCCGAACCGGAAGGCCGCCTGATCTTTTTTTCACCTTCACAAACCGATGGGGCGGACGTGACGAGCGTGCTTCAGCCATGCCGGCTTCCTGTAGTGGCGCACGCTGCCATGGAGGTGCCGCTTGCAGCTGTCGTCGACCTGCGATCCGCGGCTGACCCAGACAATACACCTCCGCTCCCCAAGCGTTTTCTGCGTCACGCGGATGAACAGTCTGTGGTTGCGGTGCGCGCCGTGCAGCAGGGCATCGCCTCGCTTGAGGGGCTCTCGTGTCAAAGCCATGGCGTGATCGCGGCTCCCTGCCGGCTGGGCCGAATCGCCAGCAGCCGTACGCTTTCGAAATATGCGGAAGGCGGCGGGGTGACTGTGTCAACGCATATCGTGCCGCATGCTTCCCTGCATGCGATGGCAGCCGCAGTGAGTGTGGGCCTTGGTATGCATGGTCCCTCACTCGGTGTCGGCGGCGGTGTGGAGGCACTCTCAGACGGACTGCTCACCCTCGTAGCCTTGGCAAACACACCGGGCGTGGATGGGTGGTGGCTCGTGGCAACACAGGTCACCTCAGAGCCCACAATCGACAGTGAAGGCGACCCCATCCAAACCGAAGGAGTGACCGCGGAAGCGACTGTTGAAGCCTTGGCCCTGCTAGTCGCCAACCCCAAGTCGACTCTCGCTCGCCACGCTCGTGCCTGGCTTGATCTCAACGCATCGGTGCAGACCGACGGACGGCTCGCTGATCGCATCCACCGCTGTCTCGTTGCGACCGAGAGAGACTGCTCTCAACCGGAGGCCGCATGATCGAGACACCTTCCAGCCACGAGCCCCGTGCTCCCGTCGCCATTACCGGCCTGGGCATGGTGACCCCGCTTGGAAATGATTTCGCAACCGTGAGCGACGCCTTAATGGCTGGCCGTTCGGGTGTTTGTGAGATTGACCTCGCCGACGCATCGCGTCCTCTGCGGCAGTTCGCCGCACCGGTGAGCATGATCCCTGAAGAGGCCGGGCTTTTGCCGATTCAGCTTGGCAATGGAGCGAAAGCCGAGGCACATCGGCTTGAACAACTCTGTGGTTCGGCGACAGCTCGTGCCTTGCGGTCCGCAAACGGCGTGCAAGCCTCTGCGCCCCGAATCGGCTTGGTTCTGGGACTCGGGGCCGAGCAGCTGAAAACCTGGGAAGCCGATTTCTTGGCAGATGGACAGGGTGTGTTTCACGGCGGCCGGATGCCATGCATTGCGACTCGCCTCGGAACCCAACTCGGCCTGACCGGCCCCTGCATCACGGTTGCAGCGGCCTGTGCATCAAGCGGCTACGCGTTGGCTGTCGCACATCGCTGGCTTTCCCTGGGGCTTGTCGATGCCTGCTTGGCCGGCGGCGGAGACATCATCAGCCCTGTAGCCCTCGCAGCCTTTTACAACCTTCGGGCTCTTTCACGTCGAACCGACGACCCGACGAAAGCCTCGCGGCCATTCGACCGGCAGCGCGACGGATTCGTGATGGGAGAGGGCGCGGCGATGTTCCTGCTCGAGCCGGAAACGGCGGCCCGCCGCCGCAGTGGCAAGGTGTATGGCTTGCTTGCAGGTGCTGGCATGACCAGTGACGCAACCCATATGGTCGCCCCCTGTGCGGAGCCGGCTCAAGCGACCCGTGCGATTGAGATGGCACTTGCCGACGCAGGCGTCGACCCGCATGAAATCGATTACGTCAACGCCCATGCCCCAGGCACACCCGTGGGAGACGCTGCGGAAGCAGCTGCGATTCGGAGTGCGCTCGGTGATGCCGCCGACGCCGTACCGGTCAGTTCGACTAAGAGCATGTCGGGCCACCTCGTGAGCGGTGCCTCGGCCTTCGAAGCCGTCGCCTGCCTTGCTGCGTTTGAGACGCAGATGATTCCCCCAACGATCAACCTCGACGATCCCGACGAGGCGTGCTCGCTCAACCATGTGGCTCACGAAGCCCGTCCGGCCAATGTCCGCACGGCTCTGAGCAACTCCTTCGGGTTCGGAGGTTCTAACCTCTGCCTCGTCCTGAAGGCCGCCTAACACCTGTTTCCCCAAGAAGGAGTCACCGATGACGATCCTCTCCACCGTTTCCACACACGATGCCCCCCCAGCCTCCGCGGCTGACTTGGCAGATCTCCTTGAGCAGCTTGTCGCCGAGTGGCATTCCGTGGAGCCCGGGCATTCGCACGAGGGGCTGGCCGGCCGCATCTGCGACAACCACCGCTTCAACTTCCTACTGTGGCATGAGGAAGACATCGCTCGCTCACCCGATGTGAGCGACACCAAGATCGCCGAAGTGAAGCGTGCCATCGACGGCTACAACCAGGCCCGCAACGATGCGATCGAAAAGACCGACGACTGGCTCGTGGGGGAACTCGCCCGACGTGGCGTGGAAGCACCGGCCGACGCACCAGCCTCCACCGAAACACCTGGGGCCGCCCTCGACCGGCTCTCGATTCTCGAGCTTCGCCGCTACCACATGCGCGAACAGCTGGAGCGCACCGACGCCTCCCAGGACCACCTTGAGAAGGTGGCCCACAAGATGGCTGTTCTCGATTTGCAGCGGCAGCACCTCACCGAGGCGATCGACCGCCTGCTCGCCGAAATCTTCGCCGGATCTCGCCCGTTGCGGGTCTATCGGCAGATGAAGATGTACAACGACCCCACGATGAACCCCTACCTCTACAAGGCGAGGCGTGCGGCGGCATAGCGGCCGCCACGGCGAGCACGGTAGGCTTGAACGCTCCTTTGCGTGGGTTTGAAGAGGGAAAGGGGTTTCATGGTGCCGATTCAGTCCTTGTTTGCCGCGTCGCTTGCCGAAACGATTGATGCGAAGTTCGGGACCATCGTGGGCTACATGGCCACGGTGCTTTTCTGGGAGCCGGTACCCGCGATCCCCATCCCGCTGATCGTGCTGATCCTGCTGTGCGGATCGGTTTTTTTCACGATCTACTTTGGCTTCCTCAACATCCGCGGCTTCAAGCACGCGATCGACATCACCCGCGGCCGTTACGACAACCCGAACGACCCGGGTGAAATCTCGCACTTCCAGGCCCTCACCTCAGCCCTGAGCGCCACGGTGGGGCTCGGCAACATCGCCGGCGTGGCCGTGGCCATTCAGCTCGGCGGGCCGGGGGCCGTGATCTGGATGATGCTCATCGGCCTGTTTGGAATGACGGCCAAGTTCAACGAGTGCACGCTGGCTCAGGTCTACCGCAAGGTGCACCCCGATGGCACCGTCGATGGTGGCCCGATGTACTACCTGGAGATCGGCCTGCAGCAGCGGCGGATCCCGTTTCTCATCGCCAAACTCTTTGGCCTTGTCTTCGCAATCTTTTGCATCGGTGGCTCGTTTGGTGGTGGCAACATGTTCCAGGCCAATCAGGCCACCGCAGCGATCCGAGGAATGCTCACCAACGTGATCGGTACACCCGCGGGCATCGACTGGATGATTGGTGGGGTGATCGCGTTTCTCGTTGGGCTCGTGATCATTGGTGGCATCCGCAGAATCGGCCAGGTCACCGAGAAGATTATTCCCCTGATGTGCGGGATCTATGTCTTGGCTGGGCTCGTCATCCTGGCGATGAACTTCAAGCAGATTCCTGAAGCCGCTCTCCTGATCGTCACGTCCTGCCTTTCCCCCGAAGCCGCCTTTGGGGGCAGCTTTGTGGCTGTAATGGTGCAGGGCATCAAACGTGCGGTGTTTTCCAACGAGGCCGGCGTGGGCTCCGCCGCCATCGCGCATGCAGCGGCCAAGACTGACGAGCCCGTGCGAGAAGGCATGGTGGCCATGCTGGGGCCGTTTATCGACACCGTCGTGATCTGCACGATGACCGCATTGGTTGTGATCGTCAGCGGCGTCTACGACGACCCGACCGCCGGCGAGGGGGTGGAGATGACCCGCAAGGCTTTCGCCAACACCTTCAGCTGGTTTCCCATCGTCCTCAACATTTCGGTGTTTCTCTTCGCCTACTCCACGATGATCAGCTGGTCGTATTACGGCGAGAAGGCCTGGCAGTATCTCTTGGGCAAGTCGCGGGCCAACGTGATTTGCTACCGCGTGATCTTCCTCGCCTTCATCGTGCTCGGGTCGGTGGCGTCGCTAAAGAACGTGATCGACTTCTCCGACCTGATGATTCTTTCGATGGCCTTCCCCAACATCATCGGTGGCGTGATTCTCGCGCCGCGGGTGAAAACGATGCTCGGTGACTACTGGACGCGCTACAAGAAAAACGCGTTTGTCACCTACCGCTGAGGACATGCCCTGCAAATGGCCAGGCCCTGGTGCTCGGCCCCAACAGAAGTCTCGAACAAAGAGCCACCACAAAAAGGGTTGATCCAGGCCGCCCTCCAACTTGTCGACAGCCCAGCCCAGCTGCATCTGCTGCATGTGATGGAGCCTCTGGAAACCATGTCTCCGGGCGTGATCACCGGAAACGTGACAGATGAGGTCCGCACGCAGCGGGTGACTGAAGCCCTCACGAGGCTTGCCACAGACCATGGCGCTGGTGGTGCTCAGATCGCCGTCGCCATTGGCACGCCGGGGCTTGCCATCGCCGACTACGCCGCTGCTCACGCGACGGAACTCATCCTGATCCCGTCGCACGGGTATCACGGCGTGAAGCGTCTCTTTCTAGGAAGCGTCGCAGAACGTGTGCTCCGTCACGCCCCCTGCAACGTGTTTGTGCTCCGTCGAAGTGACGCTGAGTAGCCACTGCCATTGCTGCACGCAGCCTTTTCAACAGCAATTGCTACTCAACCTTTTCGTAGGTGACGAGCGCATGCCCGCTCGCCGCTGCTGAAAAAAACTGCGTTGGCCGCTCACCACCATCCAAGGCCAAGCAGACTCGACGCGTTTTTTCGCCGAGTTCGTAAATGCCTTCGTAGGTCCGGCCGACGTTGTTGCCATCGTTGCTCTGGCTGATCGTGAGGTTCACCTGCTTCGGGTTGGTCGCCGAATCGATCGAGCTGGTTCCTTTGGCGATCTCGTTGCCATCGACGAGGAGCGTCCAGTTTCCATTGGGCTCGTTGACCACGGTGACCTTGCGGACGTCGTCTGAGTCGTTGCGTTGGCCGTTGAGGTCGAGGCTCGTCACCCGCCAGGTGCCGGCCATCGTTTCCAGGTCGTCTCCGCGGGCCTCACCCACAGCCACCGCCCCCAAACCCATCAGCACCACCGCGGCAAACCGGGCCCACGCGATCGCCGTCGGTCGGAATTGGAGTGCGTCTTGTGCCGTTGCCATGCTGATTCTCCTGAAAGCGTTTTGGCGGAAGTCACCATTCCACCCCACAATACCAACGTCGCTTCGCCAGGCCTACGCCGTCGCCCCCTGAGGTGCGACCGTGTCAGGCTCGCGTGGAGTGGCTACGATTGGGTCACTTGGGTCCATGCGGCTTTAGGGAGTTGATGAAGATGCTCACGACCACGAACTCACCTCGTCTTTTTCATGGAGCAGGGCGTTTGGGCCTTGTGGTGGTGGTCGCGTTCGCCACAGCCGCCGCCATCGCGGAAGAACCCGCCGGGTGGCTCCAGTGGCGTGGTCCTTCCCGAGACGGCTTCGTCGGCGGCCCTGCCTGGCCAGACTCGCTCGCCACGGAGCAACTCGAGCAGGTTTGGCAAGTCGCCGACCTCGGCCCCAGCTATTCCGGGCCGCTGCTCACCGAGAGCCTCGTGCTCATCACCGAAACGCGGGACGAGGCCACCGAGCATGTGATGGCCTACGACCGAGCGACGGGCGAAAAGCGTTGGGAAGCATCGTGGGAAGGCGCAATGACCGTCCCCTTCTTCGCTGCCTCCAATGGATCCTGGATTCGAGCCACGCCGTGTGTGGACGAAGATCGCTTGTACGTGGGAGGCATGCGAGATGTGCTCGTCTGCTTCGCGCTCGCCGACGGCAGCGAACTGTGGCGAGTTGACTTTACGCAGGCCTTTGACAGCCCGCTTCCTGCGTTTGGCTTCGTTTCAAGCCCGCTGGTCCGTGGCGATCATGTGTTCGTCCAAGCGGGGTCGGGCTTCGTGAAGCTCGATAAAAAAACAGGCGAGATCGTGTGGCGTGTCCTCGACGACGCCGGTGGCATGAACGGCAGCGCGTTTTCCAGCCCATTCATTGCCACGCTCAACGGCGTCGAGCAGATCCTGGTGCAAACGCGTGAAGAACTCGCCGGCGTAAACCCCGAGGATGGCACCGTCCTCTGGAAGACACCGGTCGAGGCCTTCCGAGGCATGAACATCGTCACACCCACCGTCATTGACGGCCGGGTGTTCACCACCACCTATGGCGGCGGCTCCTTCCTCTTCTCCGTCGCGAGCGGTGAGGCAGAAAAACCCGTCGACCTCGTCTGGCGAAACAAGGTGCAGGGTTACATGTCGACGCCAATCATCATCGATGGCCACGCCTACGTGCACCTTCGCAACCAACGCTTCGCCTGTCTCGATCTGACCACGGGCGAGGAAGCCTGGATCACCAAACCGTTTGGTCGCTACTGGAGCATGGTCGCCCAAGGCGACCGTATGCTCGCCCTCGACGAGACTGGCGACCTGCGGCTGATTAAGGCCACACCCGAAGGCTTTACCCTGATCGGTGAAGCAAAGGTATCGGACCTCGAAAGCTGGGCCCATCTTGCCATCGATGGCAATCAGATCGCCATTCGCGATCTCGATCGCATTACGCTCTGGCGGTGGAAGGAGTGAACCTAGCGAGTTGCTTCCGCAGCGGCTGCCATCTCGTCCTCAGTGAGCACGCCATCGCCATCGGCATCGATCCGTTTGGCCATGTCCTGCATTTGGGCGGGAACTTCGCTCACAGGCACTTTCCCATCCCCATCCCCATCAAGGAAACGGAAGATTCGCATCGCGGCTTCCGCACGTGAGCCGCCGCCACCTCGATTTCCCCGTGGGTTCTCCGGCATCACGATCGGGGTGCCTTTCGGAACGGCGTAATGGAAGTACCCGATCATCATCTCGTCCCAGGTCTGGTCGCCCCATCGCACCGTTTGTGAGGGATCGGGATTCGCGAGATTGTTGTCGCTATTGTCAAACGCCGCCTTACAGTAGATCTGTGATCCTGCGGAAACCGGCAAAGGCTTTGCCAAGGCGTAGTTGGTCTGCCAGTTGAAGTCGTAGGCAGGCACATCCAGCAAGACCTCACGTGTCTTGTCTGGCTTCACGAGTTCGTAGCGGAAAGCCTTGCCACGCACGTGCATATGCGGGCTCATGCCCAGCAGCACCGCGTCGGGCAGGAGCTCTGGCAGCATCGCCTCCACCTCATAGTTCGGATCGTTTGGAGGAATCTGCAGGCGAGGCTGGACAACGCTGGTCGTCACAATCTCATGCGTCACGGATTCTGGATCTTTGAAGACGATGCCAAGTTTGCTCTGGTCCGTTTGATCGGTGCCGATGGGGGTGTAGTGAATCTGGAACACCAGTTCGCTTCCGGCAGGAATCCGCTTCGCCATGCCCGGGGGATTCACATCAACCCGCGTGCCCGGCACATACCCCACGAGAAAACTTCGAGCGGCCTGGATGTTGCCTCGGTCTCCTTTGGGCCGCACGAAGCAGAGGATGTGGTGCACAACCGCCCGGTTCTCAGGAAGCAGTTCGGCAGCCTCGATCCACCGATCTTCGTCGATGCCTGGATCCACCACGAAGTACTGATAGCGAACCGCGCCTTCAGCCGGCACGTTGAAGGGCTCGGGACTGACATTGACCACCAAGTCGGGCTCCCGCGGCAACTGCCAGCCTTCCACGCGATCGATGAGTTTCGGTAACTCACCCACGCCCTCCGGCGCGCCCGCCTCCGCCCAGTCGATCAGCATCTGCTTTTCGCCGTCGGTGAGTGAGCGATCGTTGGCGAAGGTGCCGATGTCGTGGCTCGCATGCCACGGCGGCATCCGCTCCTCGCGAACCACTTCCGCAATCATGTCGGCCCAGCCAGCCGATTCTTCATAGTCGATGAGAGCAAAGGGCGCAATCTCCCCTTCGCGGTGGCAACTCACACAGCGGTTCATCAGGAGGTGCGCCACACCTCCGCGAAACGTCACCTCCGCGTCCTCGCGCACGTCATGCTGACGCCCAATGCGACAGCCCACGGCGGTGGTCTGCTGAATGCCCACAGGCTTGCCAGCGAGCAGTTCATCGAGGGATGCCTGCAGTTCGCGATCGGTGGCACGGTCACGGATGTAGCCGATGCCATACTGGTCATCGATGCGTCCGTGGTATCGCAGCCTGCGCGACGCATCAAACACAAACACCTCAGGGGTCCGTTCGGCACCGAGCGCGTCGGCGAGTTTGTTGCCAGCGTCTTTGAGCACCGGAAACTCGACCGCGTGGCGTCTGGCAAAGGCAGCGATCTCGGCGATCGAGTCTTGGCGATTGCTCATCACCATCACGAAGGCCACGCCGCGATCCGCGTAGGCCTGCTGCAGCTCGACCAACCGGTCTGCGTAGAGCTTGGCGAGCGGACACTCCGTTCCCATAAAGGCGACGACCAAGACGTCGTCGTCGTCGAAATCCGTGAGCGTCCATACCCGACCGCGGTAGTCGGCGACGTCAATCGACGTCAGGGATGCGGAGAAATCTGGGGAAGCGGCAGCCACCCCAGCGGACATCAGCCCCACAACCCCCACACACAGCATTAGCCAGTCACGCATCCGCATACGGTCAACCTCAATCGCGATGGGCAAACGGTTTCATACAGTGTAGGCAACGTTCGCGGGCCGCCCCACTCCAGCATTGGCGGAACGCCGAGCGAGGGCCGGCTGCCCCACGTACCCTCCAGAACGCCGATTCTTGTTGGTAAGAACGGTCGGCCGTAAGATTGGTCGCGTTCGCAAAAGCCGAGAAAACGCCCCCGTAGCTCAGTGGATAGAGCGACGGTTTCCTAAACCGTAGGTCACAGGTTCGATCCCTGTCGGGGGTACTTTTTTGGTGGGGAGTGTGCTAGCCGAGGTTCATCCAGGTGATGGAAATCTGCAGCACCGTGGCGATCGAGACCCAGACGAAGTAGGGCAACTGGGCCGCCGCCACCCAACGAGCATGCGACCAGACGGCGATCATCATCCACACGATGGTGCCCCACACGACCAGGATGTCGACCGTGGCCAGCGGCAGATTTCGCATACCGAACTGAATCGGCGTGAAAATCACATTCGCCACGAGATTGATGGCGAAGGGCACCGCAACGAGCCAGGGAATCCGCCGACGCCCGGCTTGGATGAACACGTACCCAAACGTGGCAACAATGATGGGATACAGGATCTGCCAAATCAGCCCAATCGTCTGGGGCTGCGGCGTCCATGAGGGTTTGGCGAGGCTCTGATACCACTCCATCCACGGCACGTCTGTCATACCCCTCTCCCGGAATCGTGATCGACACCCCCGACGCGCTCCCCCGCAGGGCCACTCCCCCTGTGAGAAGTGGTGGTGCAGACGTCTGGGTGCGGAAAGCATAATGGACGGGAGAGAGCACCCGGGGGAGACCATTTCGTCATGGCTGGCCGAGCACACCGCTTCCGCAGACACCTGCTCGTGTCACTCGGCATGCTGCTCGTGAGCACCGCGTCGTGTGGGCGCGCCTGTGGCGAGGCAGTGTTGGAAGCGTTTCTGAAACAGCACTGCGTCCGCTGCCATGGTGAGGAACACGAAGAGGGTGACATTCGCCTCGATCTTTTGTCGCGTGACTTTCTCGCCGGTGTCGACTCCCACCACTGGGCCGAGGTGCTCGACAAGGTCAACAGTGGTGAGATGCCCCCGCCGACCGAGCCTCAGCCGACGCAGAATGAGATCGCGGCCTTTGTTGCCAGCCTCGATGCCCAACTCAAAGCCGGCCGTGCTGCTCGGATGGCGGCTCGCCCCGCCGTGGTGCACTCTCGGCTGAGCCGCAAGGAGTATCAGAACACGGTCTACGATCTTCTCGGTGTGCGGTACGATCCCGCCAAGCCAGGGGAACTCAACGAAGACAGCCTGTGGCACGGCTTTGAACGCATCGGTTCCGAGCTCACCCTCTCGCCGTCGCACATCGACCGCTACTACCGCGCCGCAGAGATCGTGCTCGACCGGGCGTTTCCCCCGCAAGGCGTGCAATCACGAACGGCGCGGAAGACCGCCGCCGACCTCCGGTATGGCGGTGGCGAGAAGCAGCAAGAGATCCTCACGCGCTTCGGCATCACCCGACCACTGCGGCTTCTCCTCTTTCCCGGTCGCGTGCAGCAGGCGCTGGCCTCCCACTGGTTCGGACAAACCGGCCCCGAGCACAGCGGACTGTATCGCTTGCGCCTACAGGCCAGCGGGATTCGCCCCATCGGCGGGCAACCCGCCCACCTGAGCATTGGTCAGGAGACCAGTGAAGAAACGGTCGAGGGACTGATCGAGTTTGACATCACCGCCCCCGAAGACGCACCCGAGGTGTACGAGTTTGAGGTGTTCCTCGAGATGCCCAAGACCCTGCACTTCTGCGTGGTGGCGACGGACGGCGTGGACCGGCGAGGCGGCGCCGCCTTTCGCAACGCGCTGACAAGTTCCTCCTCGCTCTTCACCCACAGCAGCGACACGCTGCTGCTCAATCCAAACGCGCCGCAGATGTTTGATGACCAAGGCAACGGCCTCTTCTCCACAGTGCTCATCGACTGGATCGAGTGGGAGGGCCCGCTGGAAACCGATGCGGAGAAATCGCTGCGACTGGGTGTCATACCTCCCGACGACGCTTCCCTCGAGGTGGTTGCCGAGCACCTTCAGCACTTTGCCGAGCGAGCCTGGCGGCGGCCTGTCCTCGATGGCGAGCTTGACGCCTACCTGCAGTCTTACCGTGGCGAACGCGAGGCCGGGGAGCCGATGGCCTCCGCCTACCGGGTGGCGCTCACCGGCATGCTCACCTCGCGAAACTTCCTCTACCTCGTCGAAGGAGATCCTCAAGGTCGCGAGCGTCTGACGCAGTGGGAACTCGCCTCACGGCTCTCTTACTTCCTGTGGAGTTCGCTGCCGGATGAGGGTCTGTTTGCGGCCGCCCGAGCCGGCACGCTTAAAGGCGATGGACTCGAGGAGGAGCTCAACCGGATGCTGACCGACACCCGGATGCACCGCTTCATCGACGATTTCTCTCGCCAGTGGCTGCAGCTCCATCGCGTGGGCACGTTCCCTCCCGACAAGAAGCTCTATCCGACCTACGACGACTGGCTCGAGACGAGCATGCAAGCGGAACCCGTCGAGTTTTTCCGCGAGATGTTTGCCAACAACCTGCCGATCGAGAACCTCCTCGACGCCGACTGGACGATGGCCAACGCTCGGCTATGCGATTTCTACGGTCTTGCGGAACCGACACGCCAGGGCTTTCAACGGGTGGCGCTCACTCCAGACGACCATCGTGGTGGGCTGCTCACGATGGGCGCGGTACTGGGACTGACCTCAGACGGCACCCGGCACCGCCCAGTCCACCGAGGCGTGTGGATCAGTGAGGTGCTGTTCAATAAAACGCCCCCGCCACCACCCGCCAACGTCGATCCGATCGAACCGGTGCCCCCCTCGGAGGCCAAGGTCACGATCCGCAGCCGCATCGAAGCCCACGCGCACGTCGCCAGCTGCGCAGCATGCCACCGCCAGATCGACCCGCTCGGCTTGGCGTTTGATCACTACGACGCGATTGGGCAGTGGAGAACGCACGAGCAGGTTCCCACGGGGATGGGGGCTGATCCTGAGGTGGATGCGTCAGGAGTGCTCCCCGATGGCCGCGCCTTCAGTGATGCCGTGGACTTCAAACGACTCGTGATCGAAGACCGCGAGCGTGTCGCACGAGCCCTGATCGAGCAGCTGTGCACATACGCACTTCGCCGTGTCCTGACGATCGACGATCGCGATGATGTTCAGGCCATCATGGACGCCGCCCAACAACACAACTACCAACTCCAAGACATCGTGCGGGCAGTTGCCTTGTCCGACCTGCTCCAAAAACGCTGAAAAGGTACAGGTACACCATGGGCCACTTTCTTTCCCAATCCTGGTTGATCGACCGACGCCACGCGCTGCGTGCGATGGGCACCTGCATCGGCCTTCCGATGCTCGAGTGCATGCTGCCGCTGCAGGCTTCCGAGCAGGACCTCACGACGCCTCGACGGAGTGCGTTTGTCTACCTGGCCAACGGTGTGCATTCGCTGAACTATCAGATCACAACGCCCGGCAAAGACTACGCGTTTTCGCGATCGCTGAAGCCGCTGGAACCACACCGCAGCGTCATCACGCCAATCAGCGGGCTCCACCATCCAGGAGCCCTGAGCCATCACCACAACTGCATCTCGGTGTGGCTCACCGGAGGTCAGCTTGGCCCATCCGATCGCAATACGATCTCGGTCGATCAGAAGATGGCGGAGGTGACGGCCGAACACACACGGTATCCATCGATGGAAGTTGCGCTCACCCAGGGCTCGCTTGCCTGGACAGCGGATGGCGTTCAGCTCCCTGCCCTGCGACGCTGCAGCGAGATCTTTGCCTCACTCTTCGAAGCCCCCAAAGGGGGCACCGAGGCCCAACGAAAAGCCTTGCGGCGCAAGGCCAGCGTGCTCGACGACAACCTTGCCGAAGTCCATCGGCTCGAAGAAAAGATGGGACAGGCCGACCGAGGTCGCCTCGACCAGTACCTCACGTCTGTTCGTGAGGCCGAGATTCGTACGCGGCGTGCGGATGCCTGGCTCGACACGCCCCTCCCCGAGATCGCCGACGCAGACCGGCAGCGCACCAATCGCGACATCCCCCAGACGCAGGCCGGCGACTATTTCCGCGCCGTCTACGACCTGATCACTCTCGCCTTTCAGACCGACGTCACACGGGTGGCCACGTTCAGCCTCGGGGGAGAGGGAGACGCCTTCGCGATTCCCGAGATCGGGATCACTGAGTCGCGGCATCAACTCAGCCACCACGGCGGCGATGCGGGCTACATGGAAAAACTCACCAACTACGACACCTTCGCGATCGAACAGTTCAGTTACTTCCTCACCCGGCTGACGGAGACCAAAGATCTCAACGGACAACCCCTGCTTGGCAGCACGATGGCACTCTTTGGCAGTGGCATGTCGTACGGCCACAGTCACGGCAACGCAAACCTCCCGCTCGTGCTTGCCGGTGGATCCGACCTGGGCCTCACCCACGGGAGCCACCTCGACTTTAACCAGGGACACTTCCAGGGCTACCAACTCGACAAGCCTGGCGAGCACTACGGACTCTGCAGCCGCCCCGCCAACACGCAGGCCCACATGAGCAACCTGCTGCTGCTCATGGCACAGCGGATGGGAGTGGACATCGACTCATTTGGCGACAGCAATCGGGTGGTCGAACTATGACACCACGCACCATCGTCGTGTGCCTCGCCATGCTCGCAGCGTGTGCGGTCCTGCCACGATCCACGTCACAGGCCGACGACGAACCCTTTCGCCCAGAGGCGGGCACCTTTCCACCACTCGACATGAGCCACACGTATCGTGGCGAGCTGGTGTTTGTGGATCACGCCAACCGTCGCGGCAGCATCCGCGTCCAGGGGTCGGGCATGTTCTTCCGCAACGACCCACACCCCTTTGCGCTGCTCCCCTACGCCGTCGTTCGGTATCACGACGCGCCGGCAGACCTGCGAGACATTCCGCTGGGCACCGTGCTCCATGTGCGGGCCTTTCTCCCACCAAACCCAGAAATCTCCGCAGTGCCTGTCCTGCCTGTGGATAACAAAGCCAGAGACGCCAACCACAACCGTGGCGCCGGCATCGCACCTGCCGAAAACCATGTGCTGCTGCTCGAAGACGAGCCGAGCCACTGCCTCCGGGAAGGCCTCGTGTGGCGACTCACCGAGATCGATCGCCACAGCCAGGCGGGCATGATCGTCGCCCATGTCGAACCGAGAGATGGCAGCGGCAGCGAGCCTCAGGACGAAACGCTTTCCTTCGATGCCGCGACCCGCATCTGGCGAGGGCGGGAATGCCTTACGGTTGAGGACGTGGTCTCAGAAGGGCTCTGGCCCGCCGAAGGGAAGCACGGGCTCGACCAGACCGTGCTGTTGGGGATCTCCTGGCGGCCCACGCCCGATGGGGTGTTCACCAGATTTCACATCTCCGACATCTGGCTGGATGAGGATGCGATCCACCGCGCTGCGGACCAACAAACCGAAACGCACAAAGCCTTCATTCGTAGCCGGTGGATGCCTGCCTGGATCGACTCGGTCGAGTACGGCACCTTTGGCAGCGCGAAGGTCATCGCAACCCTCTTTGGCGGCATGGACGACGACCTCTACGCCGACTTTGTGCCCGGCCGTGCGGCCATGATGAACGCGGTCGAAAACACCCTCAAGCACACGCACGGTGCCTACGGCCCAGCCCACATGGCCTCCCGTGGCACGATTCTTGAGGTGCTCACCAGTGAGGGCGAGCCACCGCTAGGCAGCAGCGGCATACAGGTGCGTTTCGAGACCGACCTGATCATCGAAGGCATTCGGCCCGGTCGCGTCGTTCGTGTTCGCCCAGACACCTGGCCTCAGGTGCAAGTGCCCCGGGAGGAATACCTCAACGATGCCTCGAGCATTGAAGAGCGATTCCCCAGCCCGGCGATTTTTCCGCAATACTGATGCTGTCGCAGATCCTTATGGCACTCGTGGAGGATTTCCCATGCGTCACCGTCGACAACACGAGCAGACGCGGAGCCTGCTCCGCACGCTTGGGCCCTTGGTGTTTGTCACCGGCGTGGTCTTCACCGCGATCGGCCTGATCAGTTTCTTTTCAGCGTTCGGGAGTTTTTCCGGTCCTCCGCGCTACTTTTGGTGTGCCTTCATTGGCATGCCGCTGATGGGAGTAGGCGTCGTCATCTCCAAGTTTGGCTACATGGGAGCAATCACCCAGTACATGGCCCATGAGGTCACCCCGGTGGGTACCGACGTGCTCAACACTGTCGTTCGTGACACCAAGGGATCGATTCGCGACGTCGCCGCTGCCGTGGCCACCGGGCTGAGAGACGGCACCTCCACCCCGGGGGCCACAGACGTGCTGACCTGCCTTCAGTGCGACACCGGCAACGACGCTGATGCCCGCTTCTGCAAAGCCTGCGGTGCCTCACTGGCGAGGCGGCAGTGCACTCACTGCGGTGAGGATGCAGCGGCAGACGCGCGGTTCTGTGACAGCTGTGGCGAGCCCTTGAGTCAGCGATAGCTCGCTGCATTGCTCACGCTGCGCGACGTGACGTCTCCGCCACCGGGGGAGTGGGGTCGGCCGCATCGATCGAGAGGGCCGCAGGTTCGAGACCATCCTCATCGCCTTCGTCCTCAGGCGTCTCGTCATCGAGGAGGACCGTGCCTACCAATCCGTCGAGCATGTCGGGCAACGCCGAGAGCACGTTCACGAAGCCAAGCATCATCACCCCGTGATGGGCGCCGAGTTTGAGTGCCGAGAGATCGCTAAAGAGCGTGTCGATCGCTTCATCAAGTCCGCTCGTCAACAGCACAGCGCCTGTCGTGAACTTCATCCATGGACTCTCGGCGAGTGCCCTCACGCTTCTCGTGACCGCCCGATTAAAGCGCTGCAGCATGCTTCCGCGTGGATGCTTTTTTCGCCCGCTCACAACCTCACCCTCCTCGTGCAGCACGTCTTCTCCCTCTTCTGTGCGGGAATAAAGAACTGTCTCGAAGGGGTCAACCGGGGCTCACCACGGCACTGCGTTCACCCGATTTCCCTCAACTCACCGTCCTGCCGATCTCCCCCAGCCTCATGGACCCGCGCGGTGTCGAAGCCCCGCTGCTTCCGCCAAAACACCCATCCAACGCAGCCCATCTTCCCCGAAGCCCGCATTCAGAAAAACCCTCACACTCGGACTCCCTGATGACGATGCGAGGGGAGCGAAGTAGGCCACCATGCGGGTTTTCCAGGCTTTTTCTTGGGAATGTCACGGTTGTTGCGAAGCTCGAGCACCCTGATCCGCCTTGTCGTCACGGCGGTCCTGGTCGCAGTCTGTGCTGCGAGTGGGGCTGCGGAGGAAGCCAACAGCGAACTTCGCGACGCCTTTCGGGAAGCCCTCCGCACCGATCCCGAGATGCAGGCCATTCTCCGCGAGGAGGCCGAGCAGATCATGCTCCAGCAGCTCGGCGGCATCCCTGCACCGCGGTATATCCCCGCCACCGACTTCCGTGGCCCCAAGGGCTTTGAGGTCTACGCCCGGCAGAAGCATCAAGGCTTCCCTGCCTCTCTCTATCTCAATGGCTTTATGCAGGTGCGGTGGTTTGAGTTTGCTCGCTCGGTCACCAGCTGGACCGACTCCACGGGCGCGCTCTATCCGGTCAACAACATCAACACCTTCGAAATCAATCGTTTCTTCATCACCACCGAAGGCCATATCACGGACGACCAGATCCCCTACTCGATTTCGCTCTTTGGAACGACCGACTACGGCAACAACTCCGCCATCACGCCTCTTGGCTACGTAGGCTATGAGTTCAACGACCACCTCTCCATCTCTGGTGGCGTGACGTTTGTGGCGGGCACTCGGGAGTGGTCGACCTCGAGCCGCTGGGTGCTTGGCATCGACCGCAGCATGGCCAACACCTTCTTTCGGCCAAGCTATTCCCCAGGCGTGGAGTTTGCTGGCGACTTTCTCGACGGTGAACTCACGTGGCGTGGAGGCGTTTGGAACTCCATCGATGGCTCACTGGCTGGCGTGAACCGCAACGGCACCTCGATGGCGTGGGCTGGCATCCTCACCTGGGAGCCCTGGGGAAAGTATGGCTTGGGCTACTCCGACATGGAGATCCACCACGAGCCCGCGCTCCGCATCGGTTGCAGTGGCGTGCACGCGCTCTCCCAGGCCGTCGAGTCCACCAGCGGGAATAACCCTGAAGACACGATCATCCGGCTGTCTGATGGAACGCCGATCGCGACTCCCGGTGCCCTCGGCCCAAACTCGCAAGTCGATCAGTTCCGCCTGCAGTTGGCGTCGGTCGATGCTGGCTGGAAGTACAACGGCGTCGCGCTCAACTTCGAGTACTACTGGCGACTCCTCAACGACTTTGTAGGTACGGGGCCTTTCGCTCAGCAGAGCCTCTTCGACCAAGGGGGCGTGGCCTACATGTCGTTCTGTGTCGTGCCGAGAAAGTACGAGGTCTACGGCCGTTCAAGCGCCGTCACAGGTCTCTACGGCACAGGCCAGGAATATGGCGGTGGTTTCAACTGGTATCTCCGCAAGTCGCGGCAGAGCAAGTTGACCCTCGAGGCCCTCTATTACAACCGTAGCCCTGCCGACAACACGCTCTACCCCTACCGCGCCGGTTTCAGCGGCACCGCCATCCAAACACAGATGCTTGTGATCTGGTAACAAACTCCAGCGTGGCGACTGTCACTTTTGCACCACTCATTCGTCGCCAGAGCGTGCGGTCCGCACGGCTTCTGCGGCATCCCGCCACACCTTTTCGAGATCCGGTCGGCCCAACCGAGCAGCCAACTCTCCGAGGCGGATCCGCACATCGGGGTCGCCCGGATTCTCCCAGGCCTCCTTATGGAGATCCGCAAACTCCTTGCGAAGCGACCGTACCTTTTCGGCAGCTTCTT
>JAPOIM010000012.1:0-282 GCA_029978905.1 Planctomycetota bacterium | reverse complement strand
GTTCACGCATCGCGTCGTCATCTCGTCCCAACCTCGCGAGAGCACGTGAGAGCGTGATGTGAGCAAGGTAGTTGTTTGGATCCTCAGCGGCTTGTGTCAGCGGACCCATCGCCGCCTCTGCATCGCCATCCTCAAGAAACATCGTTCCAGAGAGGAGAAGGGCCGCGTCATTCCCAGGCATCTCCTCGAGAACCGAATCAACGATCTGCCTCGCAACAGTCTGCTCGCCCAACGCCAACAGACACTCAGCCCTGAGTGTTTCTGACTCAAACGAGGGCTCTC
>JAPOIM010000129.1 GCA_029978905.1 Planctomycetota bacterium | reverse complement strand
GGTGTCGGTCTCCAGCCGCGTCTCGTCGATGTGGGCAATCGTCATGGTTTCCGCCTTTCATGACAGGGAAATCGCCCCGCCTCAGGTCACGCGACAGGGGGCAGTGCGATCTCGGGCACAACCGGACCTTGACGTCCGGTTTGCAGAAGACGATAGTGGCCATGGAAGTGGATGTCAATGTCCGGAATCGGGTGGAAGCAGCCCTCATGAATACGTTTCGGCACCCTCCCGCTCTGCGATCATTCAGAGGGCGGCGCAATCCATCGTCATGCGGCGTCCCGTTCGCCATTCTGTGGGTCGCGATGGGCGCCGCGCCGCTCCTCGCCGTCGATAGTTTCGAGCAGCCGCCTATTTCCTACAGCGACAGCCGGCCGGCGAATGCGATCGAGGAACTGAACGACCGGCTCGGCAGCGGAGCCGCAAGGCTGGTTTTCGACCACTCGCTCGGCTATCTCCGCAGCGTGCTTGATCTGCTGCAAGTTCCCATATCGAGCCAAACGCTCGTGTTCTCGAAGACGAGCCTGCAGCAGCGGCACATCAGCCCCAGAAACCCACGAGCGATCTATTTCAACGACGAGGTGTACGTCGGCTTCGTCCGTGGGGGTGACGTGCTCGAATTATCCGTTGCAGACCCGCAATTGGGCACAGTCTTCTACACGCTCGATCAGGCGATCCGCGAGCGGCCCACTTTCGTGCGACAGACCAACGACTGCCTCATTTGTCATGGCGGATCGCAGACGCGTGGTGTCCCGGGCCATATCGTCCGGTCGGTCTATGCCGACCGAAGTGGCCAGCCAATATTTTCAGCCGGGTCGCATCGTGTCGATGACACTACGCCACTGGCCGATCGCTGGGGCGGATGGTACGTGTCGGGCCGACACGGTGATGCCACGCACCTTGGGAACGTCACCTACCGGAAAAGACCCGAAGAAGGGGATGAACGCGACACGACCGGCCTGAATCAGTCTGACGTGAGTCCGCGATTCGATTCCTCGGGCTATCTGACACCCCACAGCGACCTCGTAGCGCTCAGCGTGCTCGCCCACCAGACGGCAGCCCACACCATCCTCGCGAAGGCATCGTTCGAAGCGCGGATGGCAATCTATCGCGAGGCAGCCCTCAATCGGGAACTCGGCGAACCGGCAGATCACCGCTGGCCGAGCACCAATACGATCCTCGATTCCGCGGCGACGTCGCTCATCGACTGTTTTCTTTTTTCCGGGGCACCGGCCTTACCCGCGCCCATCGAGGGCACGACGACATTCGCTGACGAGTTCGTAAAACGGGGGCCAGCCGACGGTCAGGGGCGATCACTGCGGAGCCTCGACCTCAAGAATCGCCTGTTTCGGCACCCCTGCAGTTTCCTGATCTACTCGAAGTCATTCGATTCCTTGCCGGAAGAGGTGCGGCGGCGGTTCTGGGAGAAGATGAAGGCTGTCCTGCAGGGGAAAGATACGAGCGGCAAATACGCGCACCTTTTCCCAGCCGAACGGTCTGCGATCTGCGATATTCTTGTTGCGACGAAACCAGAGGCCGCGCGTGACTTGGCCCCCCCGTAATTCAGCCGTAGAAAAGTGCACAGAAATCCTGCAGGGGTCATATGCTGTCGCAAACCGTTGAATACGCCCTTCGCGCTGCCACCTACCTAGCCGCGGAGCCGAAACAGTCGCGGACGGTCGAGCAAATCGCAGCCGCCACTCATGTTCCCGTGGCGTATCTGTCCAAGGTGCTCCAGCAATTGGTTCGCGAGCAGATCGTGGCCAGCCGTCGTGGAACTGGAGGCGGCTTCACGCTCGCCCGCTCGCCCCACAAACTCCGCATCCTCGAAATCGTACAAGCCGTCGATCCGATTGAGCGGATCACGACATGCCCTCTCGGGTTGGCAGCGCACGGCAAACGGCTCTGCCCGCTTCACCGGCGTCTCGACAACGCCTTGGCCGAGATGGAGAAAGCATTCGCAGCATCGACGCTCGCGGAGATTCTGGCTGAACCGACGAAGAGTGTGCCGCTTTGTAATTTCCCGGCAGCCGCGGCCTGTGAATAAGGCGAATGGAAGTCTCTGGCGATTCAGGGGACGTGGGGGGGCGAGAGAGTGCGGGGCGGATGCGAGGCCTGCCGTGCGGACAGGGGCAGCGGCATCTGTGTCACGCGACTGGATCGCAGTCTGCTGCCTAGGCTCATTAGCCGATTTGAAGGTGGCTGGTTCAAGCCATTCGGCCTCGACCGTGCAATATCAGCTGGAATGCGTCATGGCAGCGGCTCGGCGTGAAACGAGTCTCCGTGCCGTTCTGGCTCTGTGCGCGATATCCACGACTTGTAGCCGGGCAACCGAACCCTACATCGATTCCGTCGAGCAGCCCGTACCCGCGTGCCTGCGATCCGAA
Source organism: Planctomycetota bacterium (assembly GCA_029978905.1). Lineage (GTDB taxonomy): Bacteria > Planctomycetota > Planctomycetia > Pirellulales > UBA1268 > M30B53. The sequence continues at coordinate 1,779 of JAPOIM010000129.1, read as the reverse complement.
GAGACCATGAAAGCACCGGCCGCGAGCGACCACATTAGTTTTTCCAGCCGTGAACGAGCCTCGTTCACCACGTTTGGCTGGGTGGAAGCGGGCATCGGAGCCAACAACTGGGGAAGCCCCTTCAACGGACCGATTGTGATGGCTGACCGCGCGTGGCAGGGTCAGGTGAATCAGGTCTATGTGGCCACCGAGAGAAAGGCCGACACCGACGGTTCGGGCTGGGCACTCGGAGGACGCGTGGATCTCCTGCTCGGCACCGATTATGTCTTCACCACGGCGCGCGGGCTCGATGCTCATCTGTACCCGAGGTACGCGATTGAGAACGTCGCATCGTGGGATTTCAGCAAGGACTACGGCCTCGCCATGCCGCAGCTCTACGCGGACGTGGCTCGCGGCGACCTGAACCTCCGCCTCGGACACTGCTACTCGATCACCGGCTACGAGACGGTCGCGGCGGCCAGCAATTTCTTCTACACCCACGTCTATTCGATGATGTACCAGCCATTCACTTTCACCGGGGTGTTCGGGGCGTGGGCTCCGGACGATCGCGTCACCTTCCACGCCGGGATCCACGACGGGTGGAACAACTTCTCCGATCCGATGCCGACGACCGGTCCTTGGGCGATCACCAACACCTCCTATCCTGGCGCCGGCAGCACGGCGGCATTCATCGGCGGTGCCGTCGTGAAAAGCGTCGATGGGCGTCAGTCGTTGGCGATGATCACGACGACAGGCAACGAACTCTCCCCGCTCGGTCCGCTGCCAGCCGACGGATCGCTCGTCGGCAATCGTACGCTCGTGAGCACCGTCTATACGAACAAACTAAGCGACAGGCTCGAGTACGTGGTCCAAGCCGACACGGCGTGGCAATTCAACTCCGGACTTGCCCAAGGAAACGCCGGGCAGCAGCCAGGTCTGGCCCAGTGGTATTCGTTTGCCCAATGGCTGTTCTGGAAACTCGACGACCGCTGGACGTGTGGGGCCCGGCTCGAGTATTTCCGCGATAACAACGGCTATCTGTTCGTCATCCCGTTCCGCAACGTGGCCCAGGCGAACAACCCGGGCTACTACACGTCAGGATTCGCCGGCAACTTTTGGGACCTGACGCTCGGTCTCAATTACAAGCCAAATTCCCGCTGGGTGATTCGGCCGGAATGCCGCTACGACTGGTTCGCGCCCAACGCCAACGTGACGAAACGTCCCTTCGGAAGTGGCTTGGGCCAAGGCATCAACGAGCCTGGCTCACAGCTGGGGCAATTTTACGCCGGTTGTGACGCGATCCTGAAGTTTTAGTGGTCTATGAAAAACGCTCGCCGCAGGAGGGGAAGGACGTGGTTCACGGTCCAGCAGTGGTCGACCCGAGTCGGCGTGGGTCGTTCCCGGTTTAGCGATCGGCCAAACCGGGAACGACGGGGGCCCACGCTGGCTCATCCGATGCTATTGACCGAAGCGTCCCATGGCCTTGGAGTCGGCACGCATGTAGGAGGGCTTCGACCGCGAGGGGCGACCGGGATTTCGCGGCGCTGGCCGGACGACCGCTCCAGCATCCGGCGTGACGAGCACGTTTTCCTCGGCCTCCGCAGCACCTGGGGAGACGGAGTAACTACGATACGTACGCGTGGTCGCCTGCCCTCGTGGCTTGGCCCCGGATCGGAAGATCCCCGGCCCGGCAGCGTGAAGATCAAGTGCCGGCACCGACATCAGTATTCCGGCCACAATGACCATGGCGATGATGGATCGACGATACATGGAAAACTCCTCTGGGCCCAACGCCCATAA
>JAPOIM010000128.1 GCA_029978905.1 Planctomycetota bacterium | reverse complement strand
AGGCGCGCGTACAGGCTACCGGATTTTGAAGAACATGTGACCCTGGTGGGGCTTGGCAAAGCCCCGCCAGGGTTTTTTTGTGCGCATTGTTTTTGTCGAGAGGCTTGGCGAGCCCTTCCACTTCAGGGTGGGCACGCTACATTGCTCGAAGAGGCCTGTCTGTTAGTTGTGGGCCCATGATTGCTCGGTGTTGGCGAGCGGTTCTTTGAGCTCGCCCGAGTCCCGAGTCGCCGGAGATACGAACATGACGACTGCTTCAGTGGCTCCTGCTCCAGCTTCTTCGGTGGGTGCCGATGGCATGAAGCGGCGTGAGCGGAGTTCGATTGCTGGCGTTGTGCCTCCGGCCACGTCGGAAGTGACGATCATGTCGGCCTGGCCTTCGGTGGCAGCTAGTTCGGCGGGGCAGCTTTTTGGGCGTCTCTACTTGATCGATCTTGGGATGTGGCCAGTTACCCTCGGCAACCTCATCGCGTTGGCGAGCATTCCCGTGATGCTGATGCTCTATCTCAGTCTCCGGTTGCCATGGGCTATCACGCGGTACCGTCTCACCAACCGGCGGATCACGATTGATCGGGGCATTGCGTGGAAGGTCGAGCAGTACGTCGACTTCAACCGGTTTGATTCGGTCGTGGTGGAGGTTCGTCCCGGCCAGGAGTGGTACCCAGCTGGCGACCTCGTGTTTCGCCTAGGCACCACGGAAACCTTCCGCCTTGCCGGCGTGCGACGGCCAGAGGTCTTCCGTCAGGCGTGCTTGAAGGTGCAGCAGTCCTACATGAGCGTTGCTGCCAGCGTCTGAGCGTGTTTTTCGCCGGGTGTGGCCGACTTCAGGTCGCCGAGTGCCTGCGGCGATCAGCCATGTCCGTGCGTTGGTAGCAAGACTACGACTGCACGGCCCGCCGGCCTGCGACAGGCCCCCGTTCCCGGAAGGCGTCTTCAATCGCCTCACGGGCCGCGTGATCGAGCGAGCACTGCATCGCCGTGACATTGGCCGCGACCTGCTGCGGGCTGGTGGCGCCAAACAGCACGCTGGCGATTCCCGGGCGTTCCATGGTCCAGGCGAGGACCAGCGAAGGGACTGATGATCCGAGCCGCTGGGCAATCGAGCGCAGCTGATCGACAAAGTCGAGATTTCGCTGAAACTCCTCCCCCTGAAACATTGGGTACTTGTGCCGGCTGTCGGACGAGGGGAACTGGCGATCCCGGGCCATCGTGCCGGCTAAAAGGCCCTTCATCAGCGGCCAGTACACGACGACGCCGATCTGTTGGGTTTGGCACCAGGGCAGAAAGCGGTCTTCCAGCTCGCGTTGCAGCATGTTGTAGGGCATCTGGCATGCCGACGTGGGGCAGGCTGCGGCGAAAGCCTGAAGTTGGGCGAGCGATACGTTGGAGCAGCCAACGGCTCGTGTTTTGCCTGCCGTGAGAAGTTCGCGAAGGGCTGCAGCCGACTCTTCAATCGGAACCGTGGGGTCCGGGGCGTGGAGGTAGAGCAGGTCGACGTGGTCGGTGCCAAGGCGTTGGAGGCTCTCATCGACCTCCTGGACGAGCCGTGCTGGTCGGCCGTCGACTTTTTGCGTGCGTCCGGCTTCCCAGTGGATGCCGCACTTCCCCGCCAGGAACACGCGGTCGCGAGGCCGTCCCGCGATCGCTGCGGCGATCGCCATCTCGCTTTCGCCACCTTCGCCGTAGCAGTAGGCGGTGTCGAGGTGGCTGATGCCGGCGTCGAGGGCGGCAGCGACGGTCCGTACGGCTGCGTCCCGGGTGACGCCTTCGCGGGTCATGCCTGCGAGGGGCCAGCAGCCGAGGCCAAGGGAGCTCATGCCATGCAGTGGGCCGGGCGTCGGGGCGGAAGGTGTCATGGGCGAGGACGTTGCTGAGGGGACGCGGATGAACAGCCTGCCGTGGCAAGGGTGCCATGTTCCAAAAACTGTGCCGTCAGGGCGGCCGCGTCACGGCGAAAGAGCAGGCTGGAGTGCATGCAGGGCAGGACCGTGTGCTCGTGAGGCATCGACAGACGCGTGCTCTCGAGCGAAACAAGCTGGTCTCGCCCGGCAGCGATCACCCCGATCTCCACGCCTGCGGGCTCGGCAAGCGTGTTGACGAGGCTCTCGGGGTGGGTGGTGAGCTCGGCCACGGGGCGGAGCACCCTTCCCATCAGGCCCGCGGTGGCCGTGGCCACAAAAGAGCCGCGATTGGGCGGAGCAAGCATCACCAGGCGGCGAAACTTTGAGGGAATGCCGCGGGTCAGGGCCGCCCTCGTCACGATGCCCCCCATGCTGTGTGCGACGACGTGGATCTGCTCCACCTCGGTTTGGGCCTCGATGTCAGCGAGTAGGCCCGCAAACCGCTCACCGTGAGTGAGCACGGAGGGGGTCAGGCTTGGGTAGCCCCACACGATCGTCTTCCAGCCACAGCGACGCAGGCGCCTCGCCAAGGGTACCAGCAGCCAGCGATTTGCCATGAAGCCGTGCGTGAGCACGACGACTTCGCCCGGTCGTTCGGAAATCCGCAGGCGAGCAGAGAGGGCACTCATGCAGGCGTCTGTGGTGCGGCGGGCGGTGACGGTCGTCGTGGAGCGGGGCAGCAGTCGAGCGGGCAGACGTCGTGGTTTGCGGGCATCGCTCCAATGGCTTCACGCTCGGGGAGGTTCCAGGCCCGCTCGGCAATCAGTTCGCGCACCATGCCGACAAACTCAGGGTCGATGCCGACCGTTGCGGCTCGGTGCATCGTGACGTTGAGTTCGCGGCAGAGGGTTGCCGCCTCCTCATCGAGGTCGTAGAGCACCTCCATGTGATCGGAGACGAAGCCGATCGGTACCACCACGAAGTGGCGGAAGCCGGCCTCGACCCGCTCGCGGATCGCATCGCACACATCCGGCTCGAGCCATGGCTGCGTCGGCGGTCCGCTGCGGCTCTGATACACGAGCTGCCAGTTCGTCACGCCGGCCCGTTCGGCGACCAGTTTGGCGGACTCCTCGAGCTGGGGCACGTATTTCGAGGATTCCGCCATCGAGAGCGGAATGCTGTGAGCCGTAAAAAACACCATCACTCGGCTGCGGTCGACGTCTGCCGGAAACTTTTCCAGCGACGAGAGCAGGTTCCGGGCCATTGGGTGCACGAAGCCGGGGTGATTGAAAAACACCCGAATCTTGTCGACGACGGGGGCCTTGTCGCCCAGCGGTTCGCACGCGGCGGCAATATTTTCGCGGTACTGCCGGCAGCCCGAGTAGCAGCTAAAGCCGCTGGTGACGAAGGCGATTGCCCGCTTCACGCCAGCCTCGGCCATCTCCTGAAGCGTGTCGGTCAGCATCGGGTGCCAGTTGCGATTGCCCCAGTACACGGGCAGGTTTGGCCCGTGGTCCGCGAGCTCCTGGCGAAGGGCCTCAAGTAGGGCGCGATTCTGGGCGTTGATGGGGCTCACGCCGCCGAAGTGCTGGTAGTGCTCGGCCACTTCCAGCATCCGCTCGCGGGGAACATTGCGACCACGGAGCACGTTCTCCAGAAACGGAAGAACGTCATCAGGCCCCTCGGGACCTCCGAAAGAAACAAGCAAGACAGCATCATAGGCTGAATCCTGCTCGCCATGGGGGCGTTTCATAGGGCTCCTCAGCGAAAGAACGAAACCGCCACGCTCGCACGATCGCGACCAAAAGGCGGCCGTTGCTGGAGAGCGGCCATGACCCCACGGGGATTCGAACCCCGATTGCCGCCGTGAAAGGGCGATGTCCTAACCATTAGACGATGGGGCCGCTGCCTAATCGTAGCCCACAATGGCGAAAGGAGAAGAGCCTTTTTGTGCTGGGCGGGCTTTCTGCAATTTTCGCAGAAAACTGCTCGATGCCGCAGCGGTGTGTTCGCACGCTGTGGACAAAGTTTGCCGCCGCAGGATGCGGCGAATGGCAGCCCCGACGAACCTTGGCGTTTTTCGGCGTTGCCCAAGAGGAAAAAGGCCATGAAAGGCTATTCCCACGGGCCGGCCTTCAGCGAGGGAGACGCGGCGGCTGTTGTGAGACTTCGGTGGCCGAAGCCGTCTCGTCCGTTGCTGGGTTGATCGCCGCCGGCGTGGCGGTTGGCACGGCAGCGGGTTCGACGATTGACTCGAAGACTTCTCGCCGATGCACCGGCACCTCTTTGGGGGCTTCGATCCCGAGGCGCACTTTATCCCCTCGAATCTCAACAACAACAAT
>JAPOIM010000127.1 GCA_029978905.1 Planctomycetota bacterium | reverse complement strand
GGAAAGTGGGGGGCGTTGTAGGCAAGGTAGAGGAAGAACGGCTGCTCGGGTGTCGCTGCTCGCTCTTGGAGGTACGCGATCGCCCACTCGGTGAACAGGTCCGTCGCGTGCCCCTCCGGCTCAATCACTTCGGTACCCAGCCGCATGTAGTTCTCACCATGCCGCAGGTGCGTGGTGTAGCTGTCCATCATGTCGCCGAGAAAACCGTGGAAGTGGTCGAAGCCCCGTTCGGTGGGCGTGTTTGGCGACGTCAGGCCGAGGTGCCACTTGCCGACGATCCCGGTGTGGTAGCCGGCCTCCTTGAGGCGGCCGGCGAGCGTAGGGACGGAGGGATCGAGGTAGCCCCACGAGTTGTCGGCGTGGGTCCGGATCACCCCCGGCACGCCTACGCGGTCGGCGTAGCAGCCCGTGAGCAGAGCTGCCCGCGACGGCGAGCAGACGGTGCAGTTGGCCCGCATGTTGGTGAAGAGCATGCCCTCCGCTGCGAGCCGGTCGATGCTTGGCGTGTGGACATCAGCCGTCCGGTAGCACGACACGTCACCGATGCCGAGATCGTCAGCGAGGATCACGAGAAAGTTGGGTGTGTCGGCCGCCTGGGCGGCTGTGAATGCGAGCGTTGCTTGAAGCGCGAGCAGCGCCACCTGCAGCATGGTCGCCACCAGCAGCATGATTGTTCTGTTCACGCGGTCCCTCCTTGCTTGATTGCTTTGACCTGGCTCGCCTCGGGCTCCAGTTGCTTATAGAAAGCGTCGAGTGGGTAGCAGCCGCTGCGGAGCCCGTTGCGCGGGGCGGTGGTGCAGTCGCTGAAGGTGCGGCAGATGCCGCCGCGACGGAGCACGCGGCCCGCGAGCACGTCAGCGGGAAACTCAGGGTAGGAGAGCACCATGCGGCCGACTCCCACGATGTCGATCCAGCCTTCGCGAACGGCGGCCTGGGCGACGTGCGGCAGAAACTCCTGGAGGTAGGTGTAGCCCGAGCCCACGAGGGGGAGGTCGGGCACGGCGGCCTTTGCCTGCCGGGCGGCATCCATCTGTCGCCACACGCCGACGAGCGGGTCCTCTGGCGGCGGATAGCCGTCGGACGGTGGGAAGGAGGCAGGCCTCAGCAGGTGTGGCGTGGCGTAGGGGCACCCAGCGGAGAGGTTCACCGCGGCCACGCCCCGCTCGTGCAGCATCTTGAGCAGGGCGATCGGCTCTTCGAGATTCAGCTCACGAGGATCCGTCTCGTCGACACCAAAGCCGGCGTCGTAGGGAACCGCACCCTCAAGCGGCCACGGCTCACCACGGCCATCCACGTGCCGCCAGGGGATCGTGTCAAACAGCGACAGCCGAACGCCAATGAGCAACCCGGGGCAGGCTTCCTGGATCCGCTCGATGATCGAGAGCAGCAGTCGGCTCCGGCCTGCGAGGTCGCCTCCGTAGCGGCCTGATCGACGGCGAGCCGCCAAAAACTCGTTGATGAGGTAGCCGTGGCAGCTCTTGATGTCGACCATGTCGAAGCCAGCAGCCGCGGCGGCGGTGGCTGCTTCCACGTATCGGTCAATCAGACCGTCCACCTCGGCGTCGGTGAGCACGCAGGCGTCGTCGCTGGGATCCACGCCATGCCGGGCATCGAGCACAGGGTGGTGAAAAGCGATCCGTGACAGCCGGCCCGCGGTTGTGGGCTGCGAGAAGCGGCCTGAGTGCGTGAGCTGCAAGGCGACAACAAGATCGTTCGTCGTGCCGAAGGCCTCGCGGTGGGCGTGGGTGGCCGCGGCGAGCAGCGTGCCAAACCCTTCCCGGCCGCACGCAGGTGCGACCAACTGACGAGGATTCGCCCGTGCCTCAGGCACCACGGCGACCGCTTCCCCGCCCCAGATCAGCTTGGCGCCGCTGGCCCCAAAGTTGTGCCACCGCCTCAGCAGGATCTCCGTGGGTTCGCCCGTGGGAGAGGCGTCCCAGCCCTCCATCGGATGGATCGCAAAGCGGTTGCCCGCGGTGCGGTGGCCGAGGTTGATCGGCGCTGCGAGAGGGGAGCCCTCGGCCGCCGACAAGGCGGTGTCGTCGAGCGGCAAAGGGGCGCTGAGCGTTTGCAGGTGCGCGCGAAACGAGTGGGTGTCTCGAAACCGCGCGATCCTGGGAAACATCAACAACTCCACGTTGAGGGCAATCGGCGAGGGCCGACATCGGTTGGATCCACGGCGGCCGCGCTGCGGCCTCCCACCTACTTGCGAGATGGAGCCGCAGGATACTCAAAGTGCCGCGTCGATTCTGTATGGTCAGGCAGATCGGCCTGACTCGACCAGGTGGGCTTCATTTCCCGCTTGGCGTAGAGGCCCTTCGCCTGGTCGACGTAGTGCGGGGAATCGGGGTGAGCCGACTGGCCCCAGGGAGTGCAGGTCATGCTCTGCACGCCATCTTCGCCGAAGAACATCAGGATCATCGCCATCGAACCACTGTTGGCGATGAAGCGGCCGGGCTGCGTCGGATCATCTGTGCTGCGGACGTCGAAGAGGGTTTCGGAGAAGTTGGCTTCCTTATTCCCCGACTGGTAGTCGGCGCCGCCGCAAGGGAAGTACGTGCCACCGCGACCGACCACGTGCACCTCGCCCCAAGGAATATCCCACTTCCCGTACCGCTCCTTCAGCTCGCCAATCGTGCGGTCAAAGAGGGCGATCGCCTGCTTCCGCATGTCTGCTGAGAGTGGCTGGCCCTCAGCGAGCGGCGCAAGGTCGAGCTCGTTTCCGCAGGCCAACCGCCAAAACTTGAAAAGCACCGTCGCCTTCTGCTCGGGCGAGTATTCCCCATCCCAGGCGAGGATCGCGTCGGCGGCCTTGCGTGTCACGCTGTCGGCAGCGATCGGCGGGTCGGCTTCTGCGAGCGCGGCACGGAGTTCGTCCTGCCAAAGCGTTGCCAGCCCGTCGTGGATGTCGAGGGTGTAGGAGATCGCGTCTTCGACGGTGACCTGATCGTTGTTGGAGAGCAGTTCGATGGTCCGCCTGCCGCGCGGATTGTTGCTGTCCCAGCTGACGTTGTAGATGTACTCCGGGTACTTGTCGGGGGTGAGCGGCGAGTCGACCATCATATTGGCCGGGCTGATGTTGCAGTTTTGCATGTAGCCCTGCGGCGGATTGATGATCTTCACGAGATCCTCTTGCGGATGGATGCCCTTCCAAGCCGTGGCGCTGGTGGTGCCGTCGACCGGCCGCGACCAGTCGTGCCCCTCCGGGCGAATCGGCGTTGCCCCGTTGCGAACGTAGGAAATGTTGCCGTCGATATCAGCGCTCATCACGTTCTGCTCGTTGTACTGATGCAGCGAAAGCGCCTCGTTGAGTTCAAACACGCTCGTCGCCCGGTTCATGCGGTCGAACTGGTCGTAGAGCCCCGTTTGATCCATGTAGGGAGAAGCACCCACGTAGGCGATGCCAGCCTCCATGTCGGGTTCGCTGATCACCGGGCCAAGATGCGTAAAGAACGCAGGCTTTGTGACCACGCCACGATCCTTGACTGTGATCTGAAAGACCTTCATTTCCACCGGCCGCCACTCGCCGTCGTATTCGTAGACGGGCAGCGGATTGAGTTTGAACTTCATGCGGTACACGTCGGAGGTGTCGGGGCCTCCCGTGGTCAGCGCCCAACCCACCTTGGCGTTGTGACCGATGGCGAGCATTGGTGAGCCGATCAGGTAGTAGCCGCAGGCATGCAGGTCGCCGGCGTGGACGCGGGCTTCGTAGAGCACCGCGAGCCCTTCCCAGGTGAGGTGCGGATCGGAGAGCAGGATCGCTTTGCCGTCAGCGCTGCGGGCGGGCGACACGGCCCACTGGTTGCTGCCCGCGGCAGGCCGGGCGCGCTCCTCGCGGTTGTTGAGATCGCCCATGATCGTGCCGATCGGCCACCGCAGGATCATCGCGCGACCAACCGCGAGTGGATGCCACGGTTCCACGTCGATGGCGATGTCGGCGGCCTCCTCGGGATGCTCGGCGATGTAGGCCTTGATCCCGTCGGTGAACGCGGTGACGTTGGCACGGAGGTGTTCGGGTGCGCTCTTGAGGTAGTCCTTGTGGATCGTGTCGTTGCCCGTGAGCCGCATCAGGTAGTCCTGTTCGAGCACCGACTCCCCTTCCACCTCCGCAAGACGACCCGTGGCCGTGCGGATGGCGGTGTAGATGTCGGCCAGACGATCCTCCGCCTGGGCGTACCCGAGGGCGAAGAAGGCGGCGGGTTCCGTGTCGCCGATCGCGTGCGGCACGCCCCAGGTGTCGCGGACGAGCCTCGCCTCAGCCGCGGTGGCCATGGCATGCCACTGCGAGAAGCCGCCCACCAGCAGGACGCTTGCAATCTGCAAG
>JAPOIM010000126.1 GCA_029978905.1 Planctomycetota bacterium | reverse complement strand
ATCCCAATCGAATCCGGCTTCCGCACAAGCACTTTCGTGGCATCGCCGACCACATCGAGCGTGGTCAACACATATCCGTCGGCGACCGCGACGCCTGTACCGCTCCAGACATCCGTGACCATTTCATCTGGATCATCGAGGAGCATGTCGACGGTGGCTGGGTCGAGGGCGAGCGGCCCACGCACAGGGCGACCGAACGGCGTAAAAAACGTGAAGCCCACCATACCAGCAGCACCGTCGTTGCCACCTGGTTGACCTGGTGCTGCGCCACCACTTCCGTACCCGCCACCAGCCCCGGGCTCGCCACCGCCGAGATCACCCGACATCGACAAGCCACCACCGCTCCCGTAGCCACCCGCTCCGGGGGCCATGCTCGATCCACCGCCAGCCGAAGGTCCGCCACCGAAGGAGGAGTTGCCCGCTCCCTGCTGGTTCGCCTGCGGCGGCTGGTAGGGCTGCATGCCAAGATCGTTAATCGCGAGGCGATAGAGTTCGCTGACGGCCACGACTTCATCTTCGGGCATGATCAGCAAACCAGAGCCGACCATACCCAACATCACCGCGAGATTGTCGGAGAGTTCTTGCGAGTCGGGCATCATTTCAAATGCCTGACGAAACTGCCGGATGCCCTGCGAGTACTTCCGCTCGCTCAGCGAGGTCAGTGCGAGGTTGTTGTAGGCATAGGCGTTGCGGGGCTCGCGTTTGATGACTTCCGCAAAGTGCACCGAGGCGCGACGGGTGTCGCCAACCACCATCGCGTAGACAAGCCCAAGGATCATGTCGGCCCGCCCGCTCTCAGGAAATCGCCGGCTTGCTTCTTTCAAATGATCTTCAGCGAGCTTCGCATTACCGAGCCTGATCATTTCGAAGCTCTGTTCGATGAAGAGATCCGCTTCGGCTTCCAGCTTCTTGCGTTCCTTGGCATCGAGCCACTCACGACCGATGCGCCGCCGGCCCTCGTCCGCGAGTTTCAACCAATGCTCCCGGCGGGCTTCCGCGGCTTGGCGAGCAGAGCCTTGGAGGGAGCCGCTCGTGAGGGCGACGGTGTAGATCCGTGCCGCCGCCGCCGCAGAGTTGCACCCTGCAGCCGCGGATTCCAGACGACGGAGTGACTCCGGCACTTCGGCTGCGTTGGCCGACGATACGCCCATCGCACTGCTACCAATCAGCGCCGCGACGCTCAGCATCAACACCATCCGGACGGTCACTGACCGTAACCAGCCGCGCGCAATCATGTGTCTTCCCTCGCCGGTAGCTAAAAAACGCCCCAACTTGGAAAACTATCTGACTGTTCAACAAAACACGATGATCAAACCAAGGGTCAAACCCCCTCTTAAAGAGCCCCCCGAAAAGCGTGATCACGCTGCTCAAAACGGTGAAGGCACGAGGAAAAACGGCTGCTGGTAGAGCACCAACTTGCCCTGGGCCCCGATGTCGCGGGTGAAGAAAAGCAGCAGCACGTAGAAGAGCGTGAGCCCCATACACACCCCGCTCCACCCATACCGCCACGCCTTCCATGGCAGACGCTCCTGCCGACGTGCTCGGGCATACACCCACCCCGCGGCGAGCCGAACGGGATAAATCACGAGGATGAAAAAGGGGGTCATCAGCCAGACGGCGTCTCGAGGCGGGACGGCGATTTTAAAAAGGGAGAGCACGAGGCTTCCGCCGAAGCCGAGCAGAAACACAAGCGTCCAAAGCATCGGACACCTGGCAAAGAGGTCGCGAGCCTCCCGCACACGGGCAAACGTTCGCCACTGGCCGTCGCGGGCATAGCCGGCCTGGAGAATCGGTAACCAGGAAAACACAACCGCCAGACAGATCCCGCCAAGAAGCGTGACCAACACCGCTGGGCCACGCACGCTGCTCGCGGCGGCGTAGAGCGTGGTGGGAACGACCGTCCAGGCAAGCGCACCGCCAGCCCCCACAAGCCCCGTCCGCCAGCCACGCCACAGCCGCAGATCGGCGACTAACTGCTCTAGGGACGCAAGGGCTTCGGCGACGCCCCCACGCGTACGACAGGCCCGCACGCATCTGCGGAGATTGCGAACGGGCCGAAAAAAATCGCGGAACCGCCCCCCCTGCATCACCGCAAGCAGCACGTGCACAAACACGACCGCCGCTGCGATCCACGTTCCCAGAAGCAGCCGCCTCGTGACCACGCCATCCGCATCGATGATCCTCGCATCCGCCGCAAATCCGGCGAGCACCTGCAGCGGCACGAGAAAGACGGCAACACCCACCGCGAGCCCACCGACGCGGGCCGCAGCACGCCGCAGGGGAAACCCAGCACGCAACCGCCCAGTGCGGGCCACCGCTCCCTCGGCTTCGAGCAATGCCCCCAGTGCCCAGAGATTTGCAATCGGAATGGCTGCTACCGCAGCGAGAAGGGCCGCCAGCGACGCCAAGGTCGCCGCCCCTCGGATCACCGAAAAAAACCACCGTAGCCCGCGGAACGCGAGCCTTCCCCCGCGAAGCATGCCCCGTCCCAGCCCCACAAACACGGCTGCACTGCGACGCCGGGAGCCCTCACCCAGAGGGAGCGCCCTCGTCAACGGCGGATCGTGGAGCGATACTGACGACATACGAAGGATTTCTCAAAAACGCTCGTGGAAGCAGGCAAAGTGTACCCGCCCAGACCGCGTCGCTACGCACCGGGGCGTTCCCAACACAACCGACCCGCCATCCTCGCCGTTTGAGAAAGACGCAGAGGCAGCGAGGGGCGTGAATCCGCCCGTCCACCGCTTCATCGCTCGCTCCTTTAACGGATGAGCCCGGAAACCGTTGCATGTCTCGATCCACGACCATCACGCTGATTCTGACGGTGGCCTGCGTGGGGTGGGTTGTGGCTCGCTCGGTGTACCCCGCGCGAGAGGCGGCCCGAACGATGCCTGCCCGCCACCAGCTCGTACCAGACGCGGGTGCTAGCCCTGCGGAGCCGGCCATGGCAGACCCAGCGCCGCTGCAAGTCGCCGTTGCCCGCGTGAACGCCGCGTTTCAGCAGATCTGGAACGATGCGGACGTGCAGCCTGCCGAGACGGCCGACGAGCTCGCCATCCTCAGGCGGATGTCGCTCGCCCTCCACGGCACGATTCCTTCACTGGAAGAGATCCGGCAATTTGAAACCGAAACGCCCGACGGCCGCCTCGATCGCTGGATGCAGGCGATGCTCGCCGACCGCCGATTCGCCGAGTCGTTCGCCGAACGGATGACGCGGGCGTTTGTCGGCACCCAAGGCGAGCCCTTCCTCGTCTTCCGCCGAGACCGCTTTAAGGCGTGGTGGGCCGAGCAGCTCGCCGCGAACCGTCCCTACGACGAGGTGGTGCGCGAGATCATCTCCGCCCAGGGTCTCTGGACCGGTACCCCGGCCACCAACTTCATCACCCACTCGGTGATGGATGGCACGCCTTCGCCAGAGAAACTCGCCGCCCGTACGGTGCGAGCCGTGCTCGGCCAGCGGATCGACTGCGCCGAGTGCCATGACCATCCCTTCGCCGACTGGAAGCAAGACGACTTCCGTGGCCTCGCAGCGTTCTACGGCCAGGCCCGACTCTCGCCCTTTGGCGTCGAAGACGATCCCGCACGTGTGTTCCGCTCCGGCACGGGCCCGATGGGACAGAAGCGGGGGGTGCAAGCCGAGGTGCCTTTTGGCGACGAGTGGCTTGGCGACGATGGCACCTCACGCGAACGCCTCGCCGCCTGGAGTACCGACCCGCGCAACCGCCGCTTCGCCCGCGCGACCGTCAACCGCATGTGGGCCTTGATGTTTGGTCGCCCGCTTTCCGCTGGAGCCCCCTGGCACTCCGACGTCGACGATCTTCCCGATCCCACCGAGCCGACGAGCGAAGACGCCCGCACGCCGCTCGACGTGCTCGCCGATGAGTTTGTGGCGAGCGGGTATGACCTGCACCATCTCCTCCGCGTGATCGCCGCCAGCGAGCCATTTCAACTCTCGTCAGCCGTGCCAGAGCCTCTCGCCCCCGAAAACACGCCGCGAGACGGCGAAGCGGCGACGGCCGCCACCGACGCGCTGCTCGATCACTGGGCCGTCTTCCCCGTGGAGCGTCTGCGGGTGGATCAGGTCGTCGGCAGCATGCTGCAGTCGTCGTCGGTGCGCACGATCGACCTCAACTCCGCTCTCCTCACCCGCTTCATTCGCTTCGTCCGTGAGAACGACTTCCTGCGGGAGTATGGAGATCCGGGAGATGCCGAACTCCTTGCCCGCAGCGGCACCGTGCCCCAAGCACTCGTGCGGATGAACGGCAAACTTGTCCGCGAGAGCACCGAGCCCAATCCCTTCAACGCCACCACGCGGCTCGCGCTCGCCTCGCTCGATGACGACGCGTTGATCGAACACTGCTTTCTCGCGTGCCTCAGCCGCCGGCCCAACGCGGCCGAGCAAGAATTCTTCAGCACCGCCTGGGATGACCTGCCGTCCGAAGGTGACGATGCCAAGCCTCCCACGGCCGCGCAGCGAGCCCAGGACCTCTGCTGGACGCTCCTCAACGCTCCAGAGTTCTCCTGGAACCACTGACCTTCACGGACTGTCGCCATGCGTTTTCTGCACC
>JAPOIM010000125.1 GCA_029978905.1 Planctomycetota bacterium | reverse complement strand
CGGACAGTCAAACTCCCGCTCAAACGCCCGGCCTTTTTCTTCGGTGCGGCAGGTCGCTCCGACCAACTCCACGCCCTCGATATCTCGCAGAGCCATCGCGTGCATCTTCGCGATCGCCCCAATGCCGATGATTGCCGCCTTCATGAGTGAGCCCCCTTCGTGTTGGCCCACCGTTCTAACGGCTCGCGGCGGCTTGCTCTACTTTGAACGGTAGAACCAGTCAAAGAGCCGATCGTGGACACGATGCAGCCGCCAGAAGGGCAGGTCGTCGTGCGTGCCGGTGCGCGGGTCGCAGGGGCCGCCGTAGATCGGCCCACAGGTGGGCACGCCCGCGACACCCACGAGGTCGTACGGATTTGAGGGGTGGCTGGGGTCGCATGGCGGCGGTGGGACGCACGGCGGCAGCACCCGCGGCTCACCGGGCCCGTAGAGGCACTCGACGGTGGCGGCCCAGAGCCCGGTGCGGGTGTTTGGGTTTGGGGTGACGGTTGGGGCCGGCATGTCGACTGCGGGACCGGCGAGGTCGAGATCGGTGGACACCGACGTCAACGCAGCAGGCGTTGGTGCGACTGGCCACGCGAGCTCGCTCGCGGCGGCGCTTTGGCTGCAGGCACCCAGCAGCAGGCCCATCGCAGCAATCCCAAACCCTGTAACCCGTGCACTCAGCATGTTCCGCATGACGCGTCCTCCTGCTGTGACTATCGGCACAGGCCGACCGATCGCTCGATTGGGATGCAGAAAGCGGGCGAGCCGCTCGCGGCGGCGTCGTAAAGAGACGTAGAATGCGGGAAGAAGGTAAGCCGAATCGATGCACGATGCCCACGAGTCTCTCGACCCGACCACCCTGCTTGAGCCGCTGGCGGCCAAACGCCTGCAGTTGGTGATCGCCGCCACCGGAGGCGGGTCGCAAGCGATCTGCAAACTCGCAAGCACGCCCGGGGCAAGCGACGTGCTCGTAGAAGGGCTCGTGCCCTACTCACGCCACGCGATCGATCGCTTGCTTGGCGGCGTGCAGGATCAGTACTGCTCAGCCAAGGCGGCGCGGCGGTTGGCTGTGGCCGCCTGGCAGCGGGCCGTCGACTGTGGCGTGGCTCCAGAGCAGGCCGTGGGCGCAGCGGTGACGGCAAGCCTCGCCACGAACCGGCCCAAGCGGGGCGGCCACCGGGTGCACGTGGCAGTCCAGACCCTCGCCTCGACCGGCACCTCCTCGCTTGAACTGGCCAAGGGAGCCCGCAGCCGCAGCGACGAAGAGGAACTGGCGGCGGCGATTCTTTTCGATGCGATCGCCACCAGTTGCAATCGCGACTTCGACGATGCAAGGCAGTTTGAGGCGATGCTCCCGGCGGCCATCGGCTCAGGCTCGCTGCCACACCCAGCCTTGCCGCTCCGCTCAGGTGAGGATCCCGTAAACAATGCCTTCGTGGCTCCGACCGCCTGGCAGGAGCTGATGGCAGGTCGCACGCGAGCGGTGCTCACCGTCGAACGCGAAGAGCCGAAGCGGGGGACGGCCGGCGACGACGCACCTGAGCCGAAGCCAGGCATGCTCGTGTTTCCGGGGTCATTCGATCCGCTGCACGACGGGCACGTCCAGATGGCGACCATCGCCGAAGAGATCGCCGAACGGCCGGTGGCCTACGAGATCTCGGTGACCAACGTGGAGAAGCCGGCGCTCGACTACATGGAACTTGGACGACGCACCGCCGCCTTCGATGCGAACCGGGAGGTATGGCTCACGCGGGCCGCGACCTTTGTGGAAAAGACGGACATCTTCCCAAAGGCGACGTTTGTGATGGGGGCCGACACGTTTGTGCGGCTCTTTGATCCAGCCTTCTACGGTGGCTCAAGCGAAGCCGCCCGCCAGGCGGTCCGCAAAATCGGCGACCGAGTGGAAGGGTTGCTTGTCTTCGGTCGTGAGAAGGATGGCGAGTTTGTGGAGCCGGGCAGCTTGAAGATGCCAAAGGCGCTCCGCGAGAAGTGCTACTTCGTATCGAGCCGTGAGTTTCGCATGGACATTTCCAGCACGGCGATCCGCCGCACGCGGGCCCGCAAAGAGGAAGCGGCATGCGACATGGGCTAGCACGCGAGGCAGTATGCACCGCTGCCCTGCGAGGTGGGCAGGGAGGCCGGACCGCTCAGGGGGCCTGGGCCGTGGCCCTCACGCTTGCCCTCATGGCGGCCCCGCAGGTTGCGAGTGCCCAAACACCCCCAGCCGGCAGTGCTGAAGCGATTCGCCTCTCTGAAGAACTCGAGGCCAAGCTCACGCCCTACGTCGGCCAAGTGCTCGACCTCGTGGAACTCGGCACCGGCGCCCGCTTCGTGCGCCCCACGCTGCAAGGCATCAGCACCCGCGTGGGTGAGATCACGGCAATCCGGCTTGTGCCCGAAGGGCTCACCGGCGTGAAGAGCGTGCGGCTGGGGGGCATCTCGCGGATCATGGCCGGCCGTGAAACGCTCTATGAAGCACCCAAGCCAGGCAGCGGCAGGTCGACCACCTTCGCACGGCGGCAACGCGAACTCTACGAAGAGGAACTCCGCGAGTCGGCCGAACGGATGAAAACCCACGGCGTTGAGCCCTGGCCAGAGCTCTCAAGCGAAGAGCATGCCGAAGAGGTCTCGCAGCTCAAGGCCTTTGTGCAAGAAGTCCGCGGCGCCTTCCCTGCCCTCGAACTTGTCGAGACGCACGAGTTCCTCGTCGCCACCGACATCCTCCCCGAGCAGGTGTCGCCATTCGTGGCCAGCCTCGACTCGATGCACGACTTTCTGTGCACGCTCTACGGCATCCCGCAGGGGGAGCCCGTGTGGAAGGGGAAGTGCCTCGTGTTTGCCTTCACCCGCGAAGACGACTTCCTCGCCTTCGAAGGCCGCTTCATGCAGACGCAGCCGCAAGGCGTGCACGGCCTCTGCCACCAGCGAAGCGACGGCCGCGTGGTGATGGCCTGCTACCGCGGCAACGATCCCGCCGCCTTCGCCCACATGCTCGTCCACGAAACGAGCCACGGCTTCAACCATCGCTGGCTCTCTCCCGCCCGCATCCCTTCGTGGCTCAATGAAGGGTTGGCCGAATGGGTGGGTAGCCAGGTCGTGCCCGGCTCCGGTCAGATCCGTCTCAAGGAGTCGCAGGCATTTGAGGCGATGCGTGCCGGGGGCCGTGTCGGCGAGAACTTCTTTGACGACGACCGGGAAAGCCGCATCGCCCCGCTGCAGTACGGGGTCGCGTCGAGCCTCGTGCGGTTTCTGGTGACTCGCGACCGCAAGCGGTTTGCTCAGTTTGTGCAGATGGTCAAAGAGGGGAGCTCGGCTGAGGAAGCTCTCACGGCGACGTATCGGGCGAGTCTTGATGAGCTGCTCGTCGTGTATGGGCGGGCGCTTGGGGTGCCGAATCTGACGCGGTGACCGCGGCATGCGCGGGCGTTTCAAGCGGGGTTGCGCTCGGGGCAGCCCAGTCCGACTCGCCGTGCGTTCGCTCGGCCCTCCTGGCCTCGCTCACTCTGACCTGGCTCGCTTTCGCCCTCCGGGCTTCGCTCGCCAGCTAGGCCGGCTCGTTCGGACCGGGCAGCCCCTCGCTCCGCGTCGTAGTGCTGCAACCCGTTGGCGGTTGTCATCCTCCGTTACACCTCTTCTCCTGCCTCCCCAAGGCCGCAGACCGACGCCGCAGGCGGCGGACAGGCCGTCATCAACCTTGAGCGAGGGTCGGCCCGGTGCCCACGGCCGGGGCTATGGGAGCAAGCGCAGCCTGGAGGGCGAAAGCGCCGCGCACATGCAGAGAGCGTCGGGCACGAAGCCCGACGCGAACGTCCCGCCCGTGGGCATTGGGCCGACGTGAGCGCCGTGCCTTCGCTCCGACCAAGGGACGGCGTTTTATGCCCGAGGCTCGCGGCTTTGTTCAGCGGTGAGCCGGCGGCGGCGGGCGGAAAGCATAGCGAGCCAGAAGCCGAGGAAGCCGCCCACGCAGGCGAGCACGAGCAGCGGCCGGCGGGGATCGTGGTTGAAGAGCCACGAGCCGAGGGCCTGAAACACGCCCCAGGCCACGAGCGCCAGCATGATCCAGCGGAGCAGTTTCTCCGCGTCTGGGGGCAAGTCGGCGTTTGGCGAGGGGGCCGGAGTGCCGGGCATCGAGGGGGCCTTTTTGCTGCTGGGCTTCTGTGGACGGCATGGCAGCTTGAAAACTGCGTCTTTGCCGTTGTAGCCGGCCGCGGGGTGAGCGGCGATATGCAGACAAAAAAAGGGCCCCCGGAACGGTCCAGGTCCCAGGGGGGCGGAGAACCTGAACCGTTTCCGGGAGCGATTGGTCGGCATCCCCGTTGACCGATCACTCAGATGAGCGTCTCGATCAACGTTGGGCGGAAAGTAGGGATCGCTATTCTGGGGGTCAAGGCCGCTTCCAGAACAAAAAAGAGAACTTTTTATCGGGCCCAAACGGGGCTTTTTCTTGCCGGGCTTGCCTGGCTTCTTGCCAAACTTTCCTCGTTCCGCAATCCCCGCCCCACACGGTATGCTCGCCACCCACCGTCCGTCCCAAGTCGTGGGAGGTGAAAAGAAAAAATTGCCAGTTGCCCAACCCGTTTTGGAGGCCGTTGCCATGACATCCTCGCCCGAATCGCTCACCACGGTGGCCGCCCCCACGCCCGAACTCTGGCAATCGGTCTTCGAGCAAGCCCTGCCGTATGACGCATTTCTT
>JAPOIM010000124.1 GCA_029978905.1 Planctomycetota bacterium | reverse complement strand
GGTCGGGTGGGGATAGCACCTACGACGATGCGGTGGACTTCGACGACATCTTGGCCTTGTTTCCGAACTACGGGCGTACTGGTGCCTTTGGCGGCAGTTCGGGAGGAGGAGCAGGAACCGGGGCCTCGATGTCGGCCGCGGAGCGAGAGCCGCCTGCCGCTCAAACCATCATGGGGCCAGAGGCTCCAGACGACCTTCCTCGCCGGACGGTTGTGACGCTGTCGCGCGAGAACCGGCCGCTCTCCATGGAACTTGACGCAACCATGCTCGCATTTGCTGGTCTCGCCTCATTCGCCGACGGAAGTAAAAAGAAATGAGACTGTCGCTGCCCTCACGACGTGACAGTGAATGGCCATCACTGGTGGGCCCGCCAGAAGGACGCAGGTCCTCAGTTGTGCGGTAAGACGCTTGTGAAGCGGTACTCGCCGGAGGTGATGGAAAGGATAGCCACGTTGCCCGTGACTTCCAGCACCTGCACGCCTTCGGCCGGGCCGGCGGCGAGGCGTTGGCTGCCGCAGTGCACGTCGTTGAGGCTGGCCGCAGGCACGTGCACTTCGGCGGTGGTGTTGGCGGGAATCGTGACTTCCATCACAAGTTCGGTGCCCTCACGCCGCCAGTGGCTGGCGATCAACCCGCGGGGGCTGTCGTAGGTGGCTCGCACCCAGGAGATCGGCTCGCGGTCGGGGTTGCTCTCGGCGGCGGGGATCCGCGGGCGGATGCGGATGCGGCGGTAGCCCGGCTCGAGGAGATCGATCCCGGCGAGTGTGCGGTAGCCCCACTCCATCACCGCGCCGAAGGCGTAGTGGCTAAAGCTGTTCATCGCCGCGTTGTTCCTGCCGGTGTAGCCTTCGAAGCCATGCTCCTTGGTGAAGGAGTCCCAGCGTTCCCAGACGGTGTTGGCCCCCTGCTCCACTTCGTAGCCCCAGCTGGGGAAGTCGCGGCTTTGGAACAGCCGGCAGGCCAGGTCGTGGTGCCCGTGGGCGGAGAGCGCCGGCAGGATCGACTTGGTGCCCAGAAAACCCGTTGCCATGCGGATGTCGTTGGCTTCGATCCTGGCTACCAACTGAGCCACAATCGGGGCACACGCGTCCCCGGCAACCAGCCCGTTCTCAAGCGCGAGCACGCACGCGGTCTGGGTGTCGATGGTGAGTGTGCCGTCGTCGCGGAGAAACTGGCGGCGGAAGGACGCGAGGATGGTTGCCACCCGCTCGCGGTACGTGGCTGCGGCATCAGGCTTTCCCAAGGCCTCGGCCATCTCGGCTGCCATGCGGGCAGACTGGGCGTGGAAGCAGAGGTCGACGTAGGGGATTGGCGTGGTCTCGTTGACGTTGAGCCAGTCGCCCCAGGTGTTGCCCGTTTCCACTCCGACGAGATCGGGATCGCGGCGCAACCGCCACTCAAGGAACTGCTCGATCGAGTCCCAGTGTTCGGCGACGAGCCGCGTGTCGCCATACACCTGCCACATCGTCCAGGGGCAGATCACGCCGGCGTCGGTCCAGGCAGTGCCAAAGACGGCGCCAGGCTTCCCGTGGGCGAACGGATAGGGCGCATAGTCGGGGTAGGCACCGGCTTCGGGGCCGCTTCGTACTTGGCTCTCGCGAACATCCTCCACCCACTTGGTGAAGAAGGCGGCGACGTCGGCGTTGAAGCTCGCGGTGCGGGCGTAGATCTGGGCGTCTCCCATCCAGCCGAGCCGCTCGTCGCGCTGAGGGCAGTCGGTGGGCACCTCCACGAAGTTCGCCCGCTGCGTCCACTGCGTGTTTTTCCAAAAGCGGGAGAGAAGGTCGTCGCTGCAGGCAAAGCCGCCGACGAGTGGCGTGGCGTTGTGGAGCACCAGCCCTTGGATCATCTCCGGTGAAGGCGTGCTGCCTTCAGGGAGGCCGGTCACCTCCACGTATTGAAAGCCGTGGTAGGTGAATCGCGGGCTCCAGGTTTCGAGCCCCTCTCCTTTGCAGATGTAGGTGTCGATGGCACGGGCTCGGCGGAGGTTCTCCGTCATCAGCCGTCCGTCGGGGTGGAGCATCTCCGCGAACCGCAGTTGGATCGTGGTGCCGGCCGGGGCTTCGACCGCGAGCCGCGCGACACCGGCGATGTTTTGCCCAAGGTCGAAGATGAACACACCCGGGGCCTGTTCGGTCACGCTCACGGCAGGCAGCACTTCGGTGACCCGAATCGGTTCGGCGGCGTAGCCATCGATCACCGCCGGTGGGACGAACCCGAGCTCGGCCTCTCGCTGCACGCCAGACTCAAAGAACGGGGCTGTGATGGGGCTGGTCGAGTCGGCGGGAATCACCGGTTGCCAGGAGTCGTCCGGCTCAAACGCAGCGGTGTTCCAGCCGGGCATCTCGGCGCGGGCGTCGTATCGCTCCCCCATCAGGAAGTCGGCTTCGCGGATGGGACCAGAGCGGCTGGCGAGCCAGGAGGCGTTGCTGGTAATCCGTTCGCTCGTGCCATCGGCATACTCGATGGCGAGCACGCACTGCAGCGCCGGCACAGCGCCGTAGATCGCCCGACCGGTGCGATGAGGCCCGTAGCCGACCAAGATGCCGTAGCCGACATACCCCGCATACCAGCCATCGGCGAGCACCGCTCCCAAGCAGTGTGAGCCGTCGCCTTGGAGCAGCGCCGTCACATCGTGCGTGCGGGAAGGGACGCGGTGGTGGTAGTCGCTCCAGCCCGGCTCGAAGAGGTCGTCGCTCACCCGCGCTCCGTCGATGGAGAAGTCGACGATCCCGAGGGCCGTGCCGTGGAGCACGGCGCGTTTGATCGGCTTCGTGGTGGGAAACGTGGTGCGGAAGTGTCGTGCGGGTGGCAGGTGCAGCGTGGCGGGGTCTGTGTGCAGGGCCGGTTCACCCGCCGCCATGATCCACTCGCCGCTCCAGTCGTCGGCGGTGAGCAGCCCCATCGTCCACTCGGCGACGTCGCTCCAGCCGCGTGCCGTGCCATCGCGGTCGCTTGCTTGCACCCGCCAGAAGGCTCGCTGGCCAGAGGCCAGTGGGGTGCCTGCGTAGACCACGCTGTCGGTGGTGTCGGAGGTGACGACACCAGAGTCCCAAAGATCGGCCCGGCCTGGTTCCAGGAGTGCTGGATCGCTCGCCACGAGCACCCGGTAGGCGGTTTGCCGCTGTCCCCGTTCCTGTGAGGTCACGATCCAGGAGAGGCGAGGCGTGAGGCTCATCACGCCAGCCGGGTTGTCGAGCCACTCGCACCGCAGCCGCTCGACCGCCAGGCCTTCGTCGGGTCCGCGGGAGGTACGAACGAAGGGAACCGCGCCCACCAGCTCGACCGAGATTGCGTCGGGGGCTTCCACCTGCGAGGTGATCGAGCCGTCGGGCTGTCGTTCATGCCGCACATGGATTGGGCCGTGCGGTGTGGGATAGTCGCCTTCGGCCCAGTCGAGGTCGCCCAGGGCCGGGGCGATGCGGACCCGCGCAAAGCCTGGTTCCAGTGGCGTGATCCCCAGCACATGCCGGCTCATCCACGAGGTTGGACCACTCGCCCAGCCGTGGCAGAGACTGTGGCGAAAACCCTCGTAGCAGTAGTCGCCGAAGTCGCCGTGGATGTCGGCCTTTCCCTTGGGCACGAGCTCGTCGATGGGAGCGGCATTCTCCGTCCAGGCGAGGTTGAAGTCTTCCCAGAAGGTGGTCGCACCCATGTCGAGCATGCCCCCCCAGTAGGTGCGGATCAGCTCCAGAGCGGCCTCAGTCTCGCCAGCACGGGCGAGGGCTTCGAGGACGTAGAGACCGTAGAAGGTGGAGACGCCACTGGGGCCTCCTGGCAAGAGCACCTCGCGGGCAGTCGCCTCCGCATCGCGCATGCCGGCGAGCACCTGCAGGCTCGCCCCCGACTTCGACCCGTTGTCGTCGGGCACAACTGCCGTCGCCCGCGCGGCAGCGTCACGACACAGCGTCGCCACGCGCTCGTCGCCCAGTTCGTGCATCAGCCGGCTGCCGCTCTCAAGCGTCATCACGAGCAGCCCCTGCAAACCAGCTGTCACGCCTTCCTGGTTGGGGGAACTTGGCCAGTCGAGAAACCGCATCCCATCGATCCGTTCCTTGCCATCAGGGCCGACGAGGGCCGCGAGCCGCTCGAGGAGCTCGCCAAGGTAGGGCTGCTGGGCCGCGAGATAGTCGCGGTCGCCATGGTGCATCCAGATGTCTTCATGAATCAGCACCCACCACATCGAGTAGCTGGAGATGCCATTCATCCACTGCTCAACCGGCGTTACATCGCGGGTGAGGTCGAGCGACCGGGGCACGACGTCGTTGAAGCCAAAGACGGCATGGATCGTGGAGACCTCGGGATGCATGTCGCCGATCCACACCAGTCGGTCGCGCTTGATGCCATCCCAGAGATAGTCCTGCATGCAGAGGTGCACGGTGTCGGCGCCGACTTCCCAGATGCGGTTGAGCCGCTCGTCGCTTGAACGAAACGACCCCACACGCGGCACATCGCGGATCCCCAGCACCGCCCGCACCTGCGCGAGCTGCACAGGATGCTCGGGATCGATCGCGTCGATCCGCACGAAGCGAAAACCACTCGGGCCCACCGTCTTTGTGCCCAGCCAAGGCAGCTTCACGACAGAATCGCGAATGGCATGGTCGTTTTGCGCATTCTGCTCACCGCCAAGGTCGGCCATCGCCTCACTCGCTGACTCCCCAAACCGCACCCGCACCGGCACCGGCGTTTGGGAAGGGGCCATTGGCGTGAAGAGCTCGACATGCCCCTG
>JAPOIM010000123.1 GCA_029978905.1 Planctomycetota bacterium | reverse complement strand
GACACCATAGATAGAGTCGCCTTTGAAAAGCGGCGTGCCGATCATGCAGTGCAAAGCATCGGTGTGCTGCTCGTCACGGCCGATGCGACGCCAGACCTGTTCGGCCGTGGGCTCTTCTTGAGAAAAGCGGATCAGCATCGAGCCGTCGTAGAACGACGAGACGAAAAGCAGGTCGCCTTGGACGATGGGGGTGGCCACACCAATCGGCATGTTTCGCACGGCCATCGGCACGCTCCAGAAGACCTTTCCCGTCGTCGGCTCAAGCCCCGAAATGCTCGCGCCCGTCCAGCACACGAGCACATCCTGCTCGCCTTGGCGGATCATGATCGGCGCACTGTAGCCGGCGGGTTCGTCGAGCGAACGCCAGCGTTCTTCTCCCGTGGCGATATCAAGGGCCACGACGCACGCGCCCCCCTGCCCTGCGGCAACTTGGATCACGAGGTCGCCGTAGACCAGTGGCGAAGCCGCGATGCCCCAGATCGGCATGGCGGCGTCGTAGTCGGCCGCCAGATCACGCTGCCAGAGGACCTTGCCGGTGGCCGCATCGAAGCAGTGGAAGTGGCCCATCGCACCCACCGCAAACGCCCGTCCGTCGACGATCGTGACCGACGCCCGCGGCCCTGCCCGGTAGCCGATCGTGTAGACCGCGTCGTATTCATGCTGCCACAGCGGCTTGCCGGTTGCCTCGTCGAAGCAGAGCACCCGCTCAACATTTTCTCGCACCTGGTCCGTCACATAGACGCGGCCCTCAGCCACGGTCGGGCCGCTGTAGCCGCTGCCGACAGGTTGCGACCACGTTGGCGTGAGCGTGCCTGCTGGCAAAGACGAGAGCAGACCTTCTTCACGTACTACGCCATCGCGATTGGGTCCCCGCCACTGTGGCCAGTCTTCGGCGACCGCTGTGGTGGCGATGGTGATGGCAGCCACGAGGGCGATGCGGAGATGGTGCGGGAGGCAGTGCATGGAGAGTGGTTCCGGGAGGTGTGGGCAGAGGGCGTGGGGCGAGGAGGATCGGGCAGCGTCGTGATAGTCATTGTGGGCCGGCGGGGTGCGGGCACGCCAGTCGCAGCTGGGCCGCTCGGGGTGAACCCGGGGCTGCCCCGGCGGACGTTCGCTGCGGGCCATCCAGGCCCTCGCTCACTCGAAGATCCGCTTCGCTTTGGCCCTCCGGGCGTCGCTCGCTGCTCTACGCCGGAGGGTCGGCACCGGGCACCCCCTCACTCGTTGGTTGACGACGGCCTGTCCGCCGCAGGAGCGGCGTTCGGCGGCCGTCATTGTGTGGGCAGGTGGGGTTTCTGTGCTTCCGTTCGACAGGGCTACTCGGCCTTCATCCACACAGGTGCCGTCACGAACCAGGTGATGGCTGAGATGAGCATCATGGTGCGCATGGTGGATTCGGGCATCATTTTGACCATCACGAGCGCCGGGGGCACGATCGTGCCGGCGAGACTGGCGAGGCCGACGATCATCGCGATCTGTTTCATGGGTTGGGTTCCATTGTGAGAGAGGTGCAGGACGCGGAGGCGCGTGGATCAGCCGGCAGCGAGTCGGCGGTCGGCGGCCGCGGACTGCATCTTGGAGAGCACGGCGTAGAGCACACCGCAGGCGACGGCCGACGGCAGCGGCAGATAACTGGCAAACACGCCAAGGCTGTAGTGCAGCCCCATCGCCACGCCCACCGGCAACAGCCAGGAGAGGACGACCACGCCGTTGAAGTTCATGCCGAGGCTTGCCGCCGGTGAACGGCGGATGCCGAGGCGTTCAGCGAAGAAGTGGTCGACGATGATGATGGCTCCCACGGGAGCCAGCACCGTGCCGTAGATTCCCACGAAGGAGAGCAGGTTCATCGCAAAGGCCGGAAAGATGCCTGCGGCAATGCAGACGGTTCCAGCCAGCAGCGTCGCTGCCTGCCGCGGCATGCTCGGCACCATCCCTTGGAAGGCGAGGCCCGCTCGGTAGATCGTGGGGTTGGCGGTGGTCCAGCCAGCGATCACGACACAGGCGAGCCCTGCCCAACCGACGGCGTCGTTGACCATCGTGCCGGGATCCTTGCCTTGCGACGGGTCGACGTCGTGCACCCGCACCCAGTAGACGAGCAACAGGGCTGCGCAGATCCAGGCGACGTAATGCCCAAGGAACATGCCAGCCGAGCTGGCCCAACCAGCCGAAGGCTTCTTGGCGAACCGCAGCACCGAGAGGTCGGCCATGCCGAGGTGCATCGCGGCGTTGCAGAACCAGGAGAAACAGACCACGCCCAGGAAGCTGATCTTCTTGTCGGCGGCCGGCTCGGTGGTGGGCGTGAGCAGGGCCCAGATGTCGGTGGTCTCAAGCCGGCCAAGGGTGACCAGTGCGCAGGCCACAAACACGAGAAACATCCAGGGCGCGGCAAAGTGCCCCACCTTGGCGACCACGCTGTAGCCTCGCATAGCGACGACGGTCATCGCGCCGCCAATCGCCACGCAGGCGATGATCCAGGCCACGCCTGTGGGCATCGTCGATTCGAAGGTCGGCATCTTCACCGTGCCTTCGGGAAAGAACTGCCCGACGGCGGTGGCGGAGACGGTGATCATCGCACCCGCCAAGAAGCAGAAGAGCAGTCCGTTGGCGAGGTTGTAGAGCGTGACGAGATGGCGGCCGGCGATTCGCTCCATGGTGTAGTAGAGCGTGAGCCGGTTGTCGCAGGCGATCACCGCAGTCAGGTACCGCCAGGTGAGCACGGCCAGCAGGTTGCCGATCAGGAGGCCGAAGATCAGGCTTGCGGCATCGGCGCCCCAGGCCACAAACAGCGGTCCGATCATGAACTCGGTGCCCGCGGTGTGTTCGCCGGCATACATGCCCCAGAACGCGGTTGGGCCTTTGAGGGCCTTCTCGGGCACTCGCTCGCGTTCGTATTCCGAGCCAGCCTTTGCCTCACCTGCGTCGGCCGAAACCTCTGCTGTTGTCATCTGCAGCTCTCCCCCTGAAGGTCATCCCAACCGTTATGTCGTCGCGCGTGGCAACGCGTGCGTTTTGCCACCGCGCGGCTGCGCGATTGCATTAGCAGCGCTTGCTCGTCACGTCTCGTTCGTAGGCCCGCACCACATCGAGCCACTCGCTCCCCACCGGCACACCCAAACGCTGACAATACTGATCCCAAACCGCTCCGAAGGGAAGGCTCTTGGCCTCTTCTTGGAGGGCGAGCCTGGCAGTGGTGTCGCCGGCTTGTTCGGCGGCCCGAATCGCCGGCGGCTCCAGCAGCCCCAGCAGAATCCCTTTGAGCAGGTTGCGGGTGCCGATCACCCAGGCCGCCACGCGGTGGATGCTTGCGTCGAAGAAGTCGAGCCCGATATGCACGCGGGAGATGTCGCCGGTGGCCACAATCTCGCGAGTGATGGCGAGGAGGTCGTCGTTGAGCGTGACCACATGATCGCTATCCCAACGCACGCCCCGGCTGACATGCAGCAGGATCTCAGGCAGGTAGAGCAGGGTGCTGGAGATCTTGTCGCTGATCGTTTCGGTGGGATGGAAGTGGCCGGCGTCGAGGCACAAGAGCGTGCCACGGGTGATCGCGTAGCCGAGGTAGAACTCATGCGAACCGACCGTGCAGCTCTCGGCGCCAATCCCAAAGAGTTTCGACTCGACGGCGTCGAGGAGGTGCTCCTCGGGCAATGGCTCCGCAAACACCGCGTCGAGTGATTCGGCAAGCCGCATCCGCGCGGCCATGCGATCAGCGGGCGTGTCCTTGAAGCCATCGGGCACCCACACGTTGGTCACGCAGGGCGTTCCGAGGGCTTCGCCAAAGCCTGCGCCAATCGTGCGGCAGCGCGTGCAGTGTTCGATCCAGAAATCACGGATCGCCTTGTCCTGGTGGGCGAGCGTGAAGCCGTCGGCGGCCTTGGGATGGGCGAAGCAGGTGGGGTTAAAGTCGAGGCCCAGCTTCTGCTCGCGAGCCCAGTCGACCCAGCCGGCGAAGTGTTCCGGTTCGATTTGATCGCGGTCGACCTTCTTCCCCCCAAACTCGCCGTAGCAGGCGTGGAGGTTGAGGCGGTGGTGGCCGGGAATCAGCGAGAGAGCTTTTTCGAGGTCGTGGCGGAGCTCGTCGGGCGTGCGGGCGCGGCCGGGATAGTTGCCGGTGACCGCGAGCCCGCCACCGATCGCGTCGCCAGAGGATTCAAAGCCCTGCACATCGTCCCCCTGCCAGCAGTGCAGCGAGACGGGCACGGTCGAGAGCGTGGTGAGGGCGGCCTCGACATCAACGCCACTCTCGGCATAACGCTCGCGGGCAAGGCGGCCTGCCTCTTCAAGATTCCCTGGCTGTGTTGACGCTGAACCCACGGCTCTCTCCCCTGCGAACGAACGACCCCGGTTGCTGCGACCTGCAGCGAGGGTGCCATCGTATGTTGCCGGCGAGCCTCCTCAAAACGCCTCAGGGAGACGCGGCGAACGCGCTAGCGATCTGCCCGCAGGGAGGTGCAGGTCAGGGCTTCGTCGCTGCGAGCGAAGATGCAGCCATTGGCAATCGCAGGATGGGCCCAGACGACCCCGTTTCCACGGCTCAACTGCACTTTGGTGGGATCGATCAGGTGAGCCCGCGAGAGCTCGTGGTAGCCATCGGGGGCAAGCTCCGTAAAGAACAGATCGCCCTGATCGTTGAGCATGATCTCGCGGTCGCCATGCTGCAGGATGTGGATCGTGGCCCAGCGGTTGCGGGGCACGGCGGTTTGGTCTTCCCAGACGCGGTCGCCGGTCGCGAGGTCGAGGCACCGCAGCTCCCCGTAGCTATCGACACCATAGATAGAGTCGCCTTTGAAAAGCGGCGTGCCGATCATGCAGTGCAAAGCATCGGTGTGCTGCTCGTCACGGCCGATGCGACGCCAGACCTGTTCGGCCGTGGGCTCTTCTTGAGAAAAGCGGATCAGCATCG
>JAPOIM010000122.1 GCA_029978905.1 Planctomycetota bacterium | reverse complement strand
TCGTTGGACGACAGCAAGAAGCGGACCATCGAGCAACGGTCGTCAGCCTCGCCATCGGTGGTCACAAGCACCCGCGGCCTTTCCTCTGCGGCCACCGCGCCGGCCGCAGCCGACACGGTCGCGATGCACAGCAGTGCCAGCGTGCCTGTGAGTCGAAGCATCCCAAGCCTGCATGTGTCGCCCGCGGAGCGACCTGTCAGCCAGTCGAGTGTTGCGGCGCGCACGCTCACGACACGGGGGGCGTGCTGCCCGGAGCTGGCGCAGCGGGAGGCGCGACCACGCGGATGCCGAGTTCTTCCAGCTGCTTGGCGTCGACATCCCCAGGCGCACCCGTGAGCAGGTCCGACGCCTTTTGGGTTTTGGGGAAGGCGATCACGTCGCGGATGTTGTCGAGGCCACCAAAGAGCATCACCCAGCGGTCGATCCCCAAGGCGATGCCACCGTGCGGAGGGGCTCCGTACTCCAGCGCTTCGAGCAGAAAGCCAAATCGTTCACGGGCCATCTCGGCCGAAAGTCCGATCAGTCCAAACACTTTCTCCTGCACGCCCGAGTCGTGGATACGGATCGTGCCACCACCGGCTTCCGAGCCGTTGATCACCAGGTCGTAGGCGACCGCGCGGCAGGCTGCTGGATCGCTGTCGAGCAGCGGGAGATCCTGCGGACGGGGAGCGGTGAAGGGATGGTGCATGGCCGTCCAGCCACCCGTTTCGGGATCGTGTGCAAACATCGGGAAGTCGACCACCCACGAGCAGTGCAGGCTCTTGGGGTCGTAGAGGTTGAGCGCCGCACCGAGGTGCTTCCGCAGCGTGTGCAGGGCTTTGCAGCTGACCTCAAAACTGTCTGCGACCAACAGCAGCAGGTCGCCAGGAGTCGAGCCGAGCCGCTCGCTGAGGCGGGCATCGATCCCGTTGGTCAGGTTCTTGGCGACTGGGCCGGCGAGCGTGCCCCCGTCCTCGACCTTGAGCCAGACCAGACCCTTGGCACCCGCGTCGATCGCCATCTGCGTGAGGGTGTCGAGATCTTTGCGGGAGAAGCGGGCCGCTGCTTCCGGCACCCGAATGCCGCGCACGCGACCACCCGCGTCGACTGCTCCGCGGAACACGCGGAAGTCGGAGTCGCCGGCGATGTCGGTTGCGTCCACGATCTCAAGGCCAAAACGCTGGTCGGGTGCGTCGTGACCAAACCGCTCCATCGCTTCGTCCCAGGTGATTCGCGGCAGCGGCAGTGGCACCTCAACACCGAGCACCTTGCGGGCGGTCTTTTGCACGAGGCTGTCGATCACACCCATCACATCGTCGGCTTCCACAAACGACATCTCGACGTCGAGCTGCGTAAACTCAGGCTGCCGGTCGGCGCGAAGGTCTTCGTCGCGGAAGCACTTCGCCACCTGCACGTAGCGGTCGAAGCCCGCCATCATCAGCAGCTGCTTGTAGAGCTGCGGCGACTGGGGGAGGGCAAAAAAGCTGCCGTGATCGAGACGGCTCGGCACGAGATAGTCGCGCGCGCCTTCGGGCGTGCTGCGGCCAAGCATGGGGGTTTCCACATCGATGAAGCCCAGTTCATCAAAATGGTCTCGCATCATTTTGACCATCCGATGACGCAGGAAGAGGTTGTCCTGCATCGCCTGCCGCCGCAGGTCGAGCCAGCGATGGGAGAGGCGCACCTCTTCACCGGGGAGTTCGACGGCGCCTGGCTGAAAGACCGGGGTTTCGGCTTCGCTGAAAACCACGAGCGTAGTGCAGGCCAGTTCGATCCCTCCCGTGGCCATCTTGGGATTGAGCGTGCCCTCCGGACGTGGCGACACCGTGCCCGTCGCCTGAATCACCCATTCCGGGCGGACCTTCTTGGCCGCCGCCAGCGTGGCTTCCCCGCTTTCTGGGCCTACCACGATCTGTGTGCGTCCGTAGCGATCGCGGAGATCGAGAAAGATCACCCCCTTGTGATCGCGAACGCGATCAACCCAGCCAGAGAGGGTGGCGGTGGTGCCGGAGTGTTCGGGACGAAGTTCGCCGCAGGTGTGGCTTCGAAGCATTGGGAGTTCCTTGCATGGACGTCATGCGAGGATGCTACCCGATCGAGGCCGTTAGGAGGATAACCAGGGCGAAGAGCACGGCGAGTCCGAGCATTCCGAAGCCGATCCAGATCACCATCGCCGTGGGAACGCCAAGCGAACTCCCCATAAAAAGGGCTGCCAGCGAGGCTCCCGCAAATCCGAGCGTGGTCGCCACAGACAGCCAAGCGAGCACTTTTTTCATTCTCTCACACCACTGTTACGAGACCTGCGGGGCCGACCGAACCGGGCGGCTCATGAACCGCTCCCCTTCAAAGGGAAACTCCATCTGATCGTCGGCCTTGCTCGTGGGGTCGAGTTCACGGAAGAGCAGGCTCGGCTGGATGTCGCGATTGTGCTGATATTTCTCGCTGGAGTATTCGGTGATGTCACCGACGATCTGGTGGAAGAAGATCTGGCAGATCGGCACCCCGGGGTAAATCTTCACGGGCTGCACGGCAAACATCTCAAGCGTCCAGTAGCCGGCGAAGCCCACGTCGCCGAAGCCCGCGGTCACGTGCACAAACAGGCCGAGCCGGCCGATGGAACTCCTCCCCTCGATCATCGGCACGAGGTTGTGCGTCTCGGTCCGTTCGACTGTTCGGCCGAGGTAGAGGTGATTCGGGGCGAGCACCAACCCCTCAGCCGGAATCGACACCCGCTGCACGCGGTTGCTTTTCCGCATGTCGAGCACGACCTCCTCGTAGACGAGCAGTTCGTCGTGGAGCGACAGGTTGTAGCTGTTGGGATTGAGCCGGTCCTCATCGAACGGGTCGATGTGGATGTTGGAGCCCAACTGCTGCTTGATCTCGTGGCCGGAGAGGATCATGGCGGACTCCCGGGGAGGTCGGCGAGGAGAGGCCGCCCCGCACGAAATTGATCATAGCACAGTCGCTGGAACCTCGGGTGCCACCCTCGCCAGGCCCTGAGTGGTAGGCTTGTGTCGAAAAGGAAAACGCATGACCAGCCCTGACTCCGAACCAGCCTACGAGCGGCTCTATCTCGAAGGAATCGCCAGTTTTAATGACTGCGACTATTACGAGAGCCACGAACTCTGGGAAGAACTCTGGACCGACTACCGCGGGCCGTCGAGGAAGTTCTATCAGGGCCTGATCCAGGCCGCGGTGGCGCTCTACCATTTCGGAAACGGCAACATCCGTGGGGCTCGAAAGCTGCACGCGTCGGCACGCGGCTACCTCGAGCCCTACAAGCCACTCCATCTCGGGCTCGATCTGGACGCGTTCCTCGCAGCTTTTGACCGCTGCCTCGCCGAGGTGGCGGCAAGCCAAGAGGATTTTCCGGAAATCGAACTCGACCCCGAACTCCTGCCTGAGATTCACCTCGACCCACCACCGGCAGCGACTTCGGCTGGGGAAGGCGACACCGCCTGACGCGAGCACGCTTATGTCTGATGAGTCCTTCTCATTTTCTGCGGACCAGTTCTCGGGCACGGCGAGGGTGTTTCCGCTGCCCAATCTCGTGATGTTTCCGCACGTGATGCAGCCGCTGCACATTTTTGAGCCCCGTTACCGGGCGATGCTGGAAGAGGCTCTCGAAGATGACCGGCTGATTGCGATGGGGATTCTAGCGCCGGGCTGGGAGAAGTCGGAAGGCCGCCCGACCCTTCGCAGCACGGCCTGCCTGTGCCGCGTCGCGACCTACCAGCAGACGGAAAAAAACACCTACAACGTGCTCATGCTCGGGGTGCGCCGGCTGAAACTCGTGAAAGAACTGCCACCGAAGAAACTGTTTCGAGTGGTGGAGTCAGAGATCCTCGAAGATGTGCAGCCTGGCGATCTAGGCGAAGAAGACGTCAACGACCTGCAGCAGCAACTGCTCACCGCCTTCAAGCGTTCGCTGCCAAAACTGCCCGATGCGTTCGAGCAACTCGACCAGCTGCTCGGTACCCAAATCACGCTTGGAATGTTGACCGACATCGTCGCCTACACGGTCAATCTCGACCTCGAAAGCAAGGTTCGGCTGCTCGCGGAGTGCGACGTGGTCCGTCGCGCAGAACTGCTGCTGGAGGCGATCGATGGGCGTCCTGCCGGGGGGGGACTGCGTCCGTTTCCCCCACGCTTTAGCGTGAACTAGTCTCGTGGGGCGACGGAGGCGGTGGCCGAGTGTGCGGTGAGCATGAAGAGGAGTCGACAGCAGGCATGGCCGGGAACGACGTGAACGAAGACAAACCAGGGTGTGGTGTCGATCAGCCGCGGATTGAGCGGGCGGTGCGTGAGATCCTGCAGGCGGTGGGTGAAGATCCCGACCGGGAAGGCCTGCTCGAAACACCTGCCCGGGTGGCACGGATGTATGCCGAGCTCTTCTCGGGGCTGCACGACGACCCCCGCCTGCACATGCAGAAGGCGTTTACGGAGAAGTACGACGAGATCGTGCTCGTGCGCGACATCTCCTTCAATAGCATTTGCGAGCATCATCTCCTGCCCTTCATGGGGCACGCGCACATCGGCTACATGCCCAGCGGCCGCGTGGTTGGCCTCAGCAAACTCGCCCGCGTGGTGGAAGTGGTCTCGCGGCGTCCGCAGGTGCAGGAGCGGATGACCGAAACCATTGCGGATCTGATCATGGACGAACTCGGCGCCCGTGGGGCCGCGGTCGTGGTAGAAGCGTCGCACACATGCATGACGATTCGTGGCGTCCGCAAGCCAGGCAGCTTGTGCGTGACTTCGGCCATGAAGGGGATCTTCCGCTCCAACCTGTCCAGTCGCTCTGAGGTGATGGCACTCATCTATGGGGGCCGCGGCGGATGAGCCTGTTGGTTGCGTTTCTGTGCCGCTTCGGATGGGGCATGGCGGTTGGCCTCCTGCTCACGCCGGCAGGGGACGTTCCGGCTGGCTTTTTCAGAGTGAATCTCCTGGTGGTGATGGGCCTTGCGACCTTGGCCGCGTTGGCCGCAGCAACGGCCTGGCCGTTTGGGGTGGTGTGTGCTGCGTGTGCCTTGGCGGCAGTGGCGTCGTGGCTTGGCGGGATCGGTTGGCTCGCTGCCCGACGCGGCTTTGCCACCGTTTGCACGCTGGTGGTGACCGCGGCACTGGCTGTGGCGAGCGTGGCCTCGGTCGAGTCTGCGGGGGGCGGCGAGGGCCTGTTGGCGGCGGTGGCGGCGCTCTCGGCGGGGCTTGTGATCGGCCTGAGCGTGCACGCCATGCTGCTCGGGCACTGGTATCTCAATGCTCCCGGGATGCGGGTCGACATTCTGCAGACGATGGTGCTCTGGACGATAGCAGCCTGGGGCGGCGAAACCCTGATCGCG
>JAPOIM010000121.1 GCA_029978905.1 Planctomycetota bacterium | reverse complement strand
CACCTTTGTCTCTGGAGACACAGATACCCGGATCAACTTCGCGTTTCTTTCTGGTGCACCAACCATCAGCGACGCAAGTCCTTGGGATTTCGGTAACGTCGTACGTGTTGGTCTCAGCGCTGCACAACTCGATAATCTGATTTCGAATGAGACGGGTGCGGGGCCGGCAACATTCACGTGGAGTTTAGGTGCTGGAAACCCTAATCAGGTGGGGCGTGTAGTCGCTCTCCAGCCTGTCCCAGAGCCTTCCACGATCGCTTCGCTCGGACTTGGGGCCGCTGCAATCCTTGGCTACGCCGGGCGGCGGCGCTTGCGGCGCGGCATGCGCAAGAAAATTGCCTGAGTGAAGAGCTTTCTTTGTCAGGGCTGCATGGCCTGACTGAGCACTGCCAATCAACATGAGAAAGGGCCGCCCTTGCCAGCGAGGGTCGGCCCTTCTTTTTTGGGTAGCCGTTCCCAGTCCAGCCGACGAGCGGTGAGTGGGTACTCGGGGCGTTGTCTGTCACACGGATCGCCCGTTGCTCGCGATTTGTGATGGTACGAATTGCCGCTTGGTGTAGTGGCGTGGGGGGCGAAGTCGGTAGGCTGAGAGGACGTGGACCTTCAGTACGCGAAGGGCCGGGCGTTGACCTGAGTTGCGGGGAGGGTGTCGATGGCGTTTGCAAGCACCGTGCGTCTGTCTTGGGTCGTTGTGCTTGGTCTCTCGGTCGTCACGTGTGGGTGTGGCTCCGGCTCTGGCGAGCAGGGAACTGCCGGTCAGGGAGGTAAGGCGGCCGACGGTGTGGCTGCCGTCGAGCCAAGTGTTGTGAGTGACGCTCCTGCGGAAACCACTTCGCAACCGGCGGTGCATGTGATCGAGCCTGGGCCCGACGCGCAGGAGCAGGCGCAGGAAGCGATGATCCTCGCCGAGCCCGGTGATGTGATTGAGTTTGCGGCGGGGCGTTTTGAGTTTGATGCCACGCTCTCGCTCGATGGCATTGCCGACGTCGTGATCCGCGGCAAGGGTATGGAGAAGACCATCCTCAGCTTTGCAGGCCAGCGGGCGGCGTCGGGTGGCGAGGGCCTCAAGATCAAGGCCGACAACTTCGTGATCGAAGACCTTACGATCGAAGACTCCCCCGGGGATGCCATCAAACTCCAAGACTGCAATGGCCTCGTGATGCGGCGGATCCGCACGCGATGGACCAACGGCCCAGCCGAGGAGAACGGCGCCTACGGCCTTTATCCCGTGCTCTCCAAGAACGTGCTGATCGAAGACTGCGTGGCAGAGTGCGCGTCGGACGCAGGGATCTATGTGGGCCAGTCGCAGGGCGTGGTCGTTCGCAACTGCGTGGCGGAGAAAAATGTGGCGGGCATCGAGATCGAGAACTGCGTCCACGCGGATGTGTATGGCAACGTCGCCAAGGGCAACGCCGGCGGCATCCTCGTCTTCTCACTCCCTGGTTTGACGCTCAAGAATGGCAGCGATTGCCGAGTCTTTGACAATGAAGTCGCGGAGAACAACCACCCCAACTTTGCCAAGGCAGGAGCGATGGTGGCGATGGTGCCGCCGGGCAGTGGCTTGATGGTGATGGCCAACGATCGGGTCGAGGTGTTTGGTAACACCTTCCGCGACAACAACAGTGCCCACTGCCTCGTGGTGAGTTTCTTGGTCACGCAGCGCGAGTTCAGCGATGCCGACTACGACCCCTTTCCCGAGGCGATCGACATCCACGACAACACGTTTTCCGGTGGTGGGAGCGATCCGCAGGCAGAGTTTTTCGGCGTCTACACCGCCGCCGCGGGCCTGCCACTCCCCGACATCGTGGTGGACGGTATTGTTGACGAAGGGAAAGTTGAGGCCGGAGGGCAAGCAACTACGGCGCTGGCGATTCGTGACAACGGGGATGCCACCTTCGTCAATCTCGATCTCGGACGGCTGATGGCCGGCGACACGCCGCAGGTCAGCACCGACCTCGTTCCCTATGCTTCGGCCTTGCCTCCGGTGAGCCCAGTCGAGATGCCCGGGCTTTGAGGGCCGCTGATCACCGCCTGAGTGTGTCCTGAGTGTGTTATGCCTCCTTCCGCGACCACAAATGCCACTGGTTTGAGCCCGCAGGCTGATGTCGGGCTGCGGGGTGTGGTGGCCGAAAGGCCTCGGCCGATGCGAGGTGTGTTCGTGCTGCTGGGCGCGGTGGCGACGGTGGTCATGGCTGGTGTTGTGTGGTTCGCCATGCAGCCGTCACCCGCCCTGGAGCCAGATCGCACTGCTTTGGTCAGTCTGTCGGTTTCTCCCGGCGACGCGGCGGTGAGCGTGCCGCCGTCACGCAGGCGTGCGTCGTATCCGCGAGAACTGTCGCACTACGATCTCTTTCAGGGCGAGATGGCATCCCTTACGCCGGCCGAGGGTGTGATTGAGTACGAGCTCAACACGCCCCTCTTTTCCGACTACTCGGAGAAGCAGCGGCTGATCAAACTCCCTGAGGGCATGGCGATGGGGTACACGCCTGCAGGGCCGCTCGATTTTCCTGTGGGGACGGTGATCGCCAAGACCTTCTTCTATCCTGCCGACGCCCGTGACCCGGATGGCCCGCGGCGGCTTGTGGAAACCCGCATCCTCGAACACCGCGACGAGGGCTGGGTTGGTATTCCCTACCTTTGGAATGAAGAGCAGACCGCAGCGTCGCTCGCGCTCACTGGTGGCGAGGTGGAAGTCGCCTGGGTGCATGTCGATGGCGAAGCCCGCGAGAATGTGCATCTCGTGCCCAACTTCAACGACTGCAAGCGGTGCCACGCCACGCCCACCATGCAGCCGCTCGGCCCCAAAGCCCGCAATCTCAACGGCGGTGTGGCGAACCAATTGGTGGCCTGGACGGAGGCGGGGATCCTCACCGGTATGCCTGACCATGCAGACGTGCCCAGGCTTGCCGACTGGGACGATCCTTCGAGTGGCACCGTGGACGAGCGGGCGCGAGCCTACCTCGACGTCAACTGTGCGCACTGTCATAGCGAACAGGGGCCTGCGCGAAACTCTGGGCTCCACCTCGATGTGGCGACCGCTGATCCGTATCGGCTTGGCGTGTTCAAAACGCCGGTGGCTGCTGGACGGGGCACAGGCGGGAGACTCTATGGAATCGTGCCAGGAAAGCCGCATGAGTCGATCATGCACTACCGCCTTGAGACCACGAATGCGGGTGAGATGATGCCGGAGTTTGGCCGGTCGCTCGTGCATGCTGAGGGCCTTGCCTTGATCACGGAGTGGATCGAGGGGATGGAGTGACCTCTGATGTCTGAACCACAGCCGGCCGGTGAGTCTGTCGGTGAGATGCCCCTCTTTAAGCCCGCGTGGTGGGTCAGGGGTGGCCATGCACAAACCATCATCGGCTCGCAGTGGCCACAGCGGTTGCCGAAGGAGCGAGCGATGATCCATACCGTGGATGTAGGGGACGGAGACTCGGTTGCTGTGCACGATGATCTGCCCCATGGCTGGCAGGCGGGTGGCAAGGTGATCGTGATGGCGCACGGGGTGTCGGACGACCACCGTTCGCCACTGCTCGTGCGGCTGAAGGCCAAACTCAATGAGCGAGGCGTGCGCGTTTTTCGCTGGGACATGCGCGGCTGCGGGGCAGGAAAGCCGCTCGCCCGCCGGCCCTATCACGCAGGATGCTCGGCGGATCTCGCGAAGGTGGTCGAGGCGGTGCTCGGATTGACGGCGGCCGCAGATGGCACACCACCAGAGCTCTCCCTGTTTGGTGTGTCGCTCGGGGGCAATGTGCTCTTGAAGTATCTCGGTGAGAATCCAGAGCAGGTGCCGACGGCCGTGCGGCAGGCGATTGCCGTCAATCCACCGATCGATCTCGTGGCTGGGATTGAGGCGATCGGGAGCGGGGCCAGTCGGCTCTACGATCGTCATCTCACGCGACGGCTACTTACGCGACTCGAGGAGTGGTGGCAGGAACGGCCTGATGCGGTGAGGCCACCGGTCACCGAGGGACGCCGGCCGAGGGGCCTTCGTGAGTTTGATGAGTGGTACACCGCGCCGGCAGTCGGCTTTCGCGATGCCCTCGACTACTACACCCAGTCGAGTGCGGCACAGTTTGTGCCGGCCATTCGCATCCCCACCGCGATCATCGCGAGCAAAGACGACCCGCTCGTGCCGTTTGCGATGTTTGCCGAAGAGCGTGTGGCCTACCCGGCATGCGTGCGGTTGATCGCCACCGACTCCGGCGGACACGTGGGCTTCGTGGGGAGCAACGAGAGCGACCCTGATAGCCGCTGGCTTGATTGGCGCGTGGTGGAGATGGTCGCTCCCTGACCTTGTCGTCCGCTTTTTGGGGGCGATACTTCCCACAGAGGGAAGCAGTGCCGGGCGATGCCCGTGACGGCGTGTTGCGAGGAGCCTGTTGACGGAGGCCCGCGGTGCTATCACACACAGTCGCGAAGCGGGGTTTGTGTGATCTGCTCTGGCAGTGGCGGTGCTCGGTGCTGCTTGTGGCGGTGGTCGGCGGTCTGTGCGGCCGAAACCCTGCGGGCTTCGCGATCGACGCCTTTGAAGCCCCGCCGATTTCCTACAGCGAGACGGAGCCCTTGAATGCTGTTTCGCGGCTTCAAGAGCGGCTGTCGCGTGGGGATGAGGCGTTGTTCTTCGAGCGTTCGACGGGCTATCTCGCCAGTCTGCTCAAAGCGCTCCATGTACCGGTTTCGAGTCAATCGCTCGTCTTCTCCAAGACGAGCCTGCAGCAGCGGTTGATCACACCGAAGAATCCCCGCGCGATCTACTTTAACGACGACGTGTATGTCGGTTATGTCCGCGGCGGGGAGGTGCTGGAGGTGTCGGTCGCCGACCCGCAGCTGGGCACGGTTTTCTACACCCTCGCTCAAGACCAGGATGCTCCGCCCCGTTTTGTGCGTCAGACAGAAAGTTGCCTGCTCTGCCACGGTGGCTCGCAGACTCGAGGCGTGCCCGGGCACATTGTGCGATCGGTCTACGCGGCCCGCAGTGGCCAACCGATTTTTTCGGCGGGTTCGCATCGCGTCGATGACGCCACACCACTCGCGGATCGTTGGGGAGGGTGGTATGTCACCGGAAGCCATGGCACTGCCACGCATCTTGGCAACGTGACCTACACCCATCGCCCGGAGCCTGGTGACGACCCTGACACCAGCGGGCTGAATCAAGCCGACCTCAGCGGACGCTTTGACGCCACAGGCTACCTCTCGGACGAGAGCGATCTTGTGGCGCTCTCGGTGCTGGTCCATCAGGCCACAGTGCACACCCAACTGGCCAAGGCCGGGATCGAGGTGCGAATGGCGCTCTACCGTGAAGCGATGCTCAATCGGGAACTTGGCGAGCCGGAAGGAACTCGCTGGCCAAGCACAGACTCCATCCTCAACTCATCGGCTGAGACGCTGGTGGCGTGCATGCTCTTCGCGGGAGCGGCGCCGCTCCCCGCCGCGATCGCCGGCACGACGTCCTTTGCCGAGGAGTTTGCCGCCAAGGGCCCACGGGATGCGCAGGGCCGCACCCTTCGTAGTCTTGATCTCACCACGCGGCTCTTTCGGTATCCCTGCAGCTTCCTGATCGACTCGGAGAGTTTTGCTGCCCTGCCTGAAGAACTCCGCGTGCGATTCTGGGCAAAGATGGATCAGGTGCTGAGTGGG
>JAPOIM010000120.1 GCA_029978905.1 Planctomycetota bacterium | reverse complement strand
ATAGCTGGCGACCCTTATGCCGCACGATCCACTCCCGAAGGGCATCGTCGCCGTAGTGCGACCGAGCCCAGCGGATCGACTCCAGCGTGCCTGCCGAGAGAATCCGGCCGATCACGAAGTCGCGGTGCATCTTGGCATCGAGGCCGGTCGGATCCACATCCCAGAAGAGCGGCCCGAGAAACGGCGGCAGCTCGGTTTGTGGCCCGGTTTCCATGCCCCCTATATTACCCTCTCGAGGCGGCGGGCAACGCCGCCATGGCCTCAACGGCCATCACCAGATCGTTCTTGTTCTCGAAGTGCAGCGATCATGCAGCGATCATGCCTGTTCCTGCCTGTGATCGTGCTGGAAGGCTGCGTCGCCGCGATCACGGGATACGCCTGGCCGGGCCGCCAGTCACGCGGCAGATACAAGACGTGCCGGACGTCGGTCTGCTGCCATCCTGGAGTGACGGCCGTGACCCGCCTGCCCGCCGCGGCATTCGCCTCCCGCCGCCGCCGATGCTGAAATCTGGCCGGCCGTAGGCCTTCGCCGCCGATGCGGCCGTGGCTTATCGGTCGAGTGCGGTGCGTTCCCTTGACGAGCCCCGCCAGCAAGGGTAGTGATGAGCACTACTGCAGTCGGGAGGCGATCATGAAAACGATCTCAGCGGCCGACGCAAACCGACACTTCTCCCGCGTGCTCCGCGAAGTCGCTCAGGGAGAGCACGTCACCGTCGTCTCGCGTGGCAGGCCTGTCGCGACCATTGCACCGGTTCGCGGCGGCGGTCGAGAGGGGCGGTCGGCCAAACGCATGCTGCTCGATCGCCTGCGACGACAGCCGGTGATCGGGGCCCGTGACTGGACCCGCGACGAACTCTACGACGAGTGACCATGCGGGTCGCCATCGACACAGGCGTGCTCGCATACGCCGAGGGCGTCGGGGATGCGGAGCGGTGCGGCGCGGCCATCGACCTCGTAGCCCGCTTGCCCGAGCCCGCGGTTGTGCTGCCGGCGCAGGTGCTGGGCGAACTGATGCTGGTTCTGACGCGAAAAGCGGGACGGACTCGCGCGGCCGCCCGCGATGCCGTGCTCGGCTGGGCCGACTCGTTTGATGTCATCGACTCGACCTGGGTTTCGTTCCAGTCGGCGTTGGACCTTGCCGTGAACCACGAGTTTCGCATGTGGGACGCGGTCGTGATGGCCGTCGCCGCCGGTGATGTCACGCCGTGAATCGCTTCAGTTCCGAGATGTGGTCGAAGTGCGGATCAATCGACCAGACGCGACATCCGTTTCGCAACGCGACCGCAG
The DNA here is from genome assembly GCA_029978905.1 of Planctomycetota bacterium. Lineage (GTDB taxonomy): Bacteria > Planctomycetota > Planctomycetia > Pirellulales > UBA1268 > M30B53. Next base: position 4,371 of record JAPOIM010000120.1, on the reverse strand, counting down.
CGATGACCAGATCAGGCAACGGAAGGACATGGCCGCCGGCTCTTCAGGCACGCCCGACTTGCGCGGCAGCACGCCAATCATCCCACGATAGCGGCAGGTGATGAATCCCACGCAACTCTGCGGCAACCCAATCAGCCTGCTCTTCCCGGTGAAAACCCAGAAGAATTTCTGCCACGATGGGGCCGATCAGGGCCACGCGGTCGTCATCCAGCAGCTCATCAAGAGTCCGTTTTTCCACTGAATGCGGGCGGTTGAAAAAAGGTATCCAGATGCAGGTATCGACCAGAACAAGATCAGCCACGGGAATCACTGGCTTTCAGTTCGGCGGCCTCGAGGTCGCGCCAGTTGTCGCCCATCTCGACACGGCCCGAAAGCTCCTTGAGACGTTTGCGGCGGGCGAAGCGCAGGTACTCAGCGGTCGCGCACAGGATCGCCGCTTGCGCATCCGACTGATTCGTCAGCGACTTGAGCTCAGCGAGTTCTTGGTCGGTGAGATCGATGGTCGTCGTCATTGCTCACTCCGTAGTGCGTACCATGCCAGAGCTCACATTATACCGCCCGTGCCTCCGCTGACCGGATTGGATTATCTGTATCAGGCGCCGAGGCGAGGCAATCGCCATTGCAGTGCGTCAGTGTGCTGTCTGCAAATGCCTTACCTTCGCCTGGGCCCTTGAATGGCCGGGGCGAATCGTCAGGCATTGCTGGTACGCCTCGATTGCCTGCCGCGTATTCCCCAAGTGAAAATGCATTTCACCAATGTAAAACCAGGGTGAGGGATTCTCGGGCAGTAATTCAGCAGCCAATGCAAGTGGCTCAAGCGCCGCAGCCAATTCGTTTTCTCGATATCGGGCTATCCCCTCCAAAAGCGCGCGGTGGCCAAGGTGATAATCGCGCTCCTCTGGTTGGGCGTCGCCGTAATGATCCGCCAGCTTGCGATGCAAGGATTCCTTCGGCGCTAGCAGCAGGGCCCGTTGCCAGGCTTCCGCTGCCCGTTGGGTATCGCCCTGTTGTTGCCACAGGTCTCCTTCGGCTTCGATGATCCAATCGTTCTCGCACCCCTGTTTCCGGAGGCTCGCGATCACGTCCTGCGCGCCGCTCCAGTTGCGGTTGATCAAAGCCGCTCGAACGAGTTGCTCATCAATGGCGGCCGTCACATACAGAGGTCGATCTCCAATCGCGTCTTTGATCGCGCGAAGCTGCCGTTCACGTTCGGCTGAGTCGCCCTCGTTCCCTCCTTGGTCAAGGTGGCCCAGCAGCCGACTCACTCCTGTCAATTGTTCGAGGGGGCCCAAGAACTCCGTATTGAAATTCAAGGAGACCCTGTCTGCGGATCGCTCAACCATGGCAGCCGCCACAAACGCGTCCCGCTCACGCCCCAGCGCAGCCAACGCACGATAGCGCAGGAAATGAAACTCGAGTGCGTGAGGGACGAGCTTCAGCACGCCATCCACGATCGGCAATGCTTCAGCCGGGCGGCCTGAACGCACCAGCATTTTGGCGGCTTGGTAGACCGCGGCTGTGAACCTGGGGTTGTCGCGAAAAAACGAAACGGCTTCTGCCTGGCGCTCGCCACGCAACGCGTTTCTGCCGAGTGCATACAACGCGATTGAATGCGTGACGCTGTCGGCTGGCATGTCGAGCACTTTTGCATATTCGCTCGAGCTTTCGACCAGCCGACCCATTCGATCCAGGCTGAAGGCGAGACCAAACTGTGCCGGGAAAGACGGCTGGTCGTGGTGTACCGCCTCGCGAAATGCGAGCTCGGCGTGGGCATAGAAGCCTTTTCCAAGGAGTCCATTTCCGAGGTTGGTCCACGCGCCATGGGTGCCGCGGTGCGCTTCATCGGCAAACCGCTGCAAGTCGGGCATGATCAGAGGGTCTGCCAGCTGCTCGTTCGGCAGCAGCGGCGCCACGCGCCACGCGCGAGCGCCGAGAATGATGGCGGCACACATCAATTCGACGACCACGACTGCGGTCAGGAGCCGGGCGACAAGCGTCATCGACTGTCTGAGCCTTCGTTGAACCAAGCGGAGATTCGCCCCACGTGACGATGCGGCCGGCGTACGTTCAGGCTGCCTGCGACGATGTCAAGTCTTCCGTCGCCGGTGAGGTCGCCCAGGGCGACGGTCACCAGGTGAAGTGGCCGCGACCCAATCTGCCAAGGGGTGAAGTTCTGCATGCCGTCGTTTTCCAGCCACACGATGCTGGCATTCCCGGGCTGTAGCCAGTCGTTCGTCAGGCTCACCAGCGCAACGTCTTGGTCGCCATCCCCATCGAGATCGCCAACTGCGGCCGCGTAGGTGCCTCCAAGGTCGCCGATGCGCCGCATGTGAAAGTCCCAGTTGCCCCGGTTTTCAAACCAGTAGCAACCATGATAGGGCTGAGGGTACGCATCAAAATCTTCGAGGTTGTCTCCGGCCGGCAGGACCAAATCCAAATCTCCATCGCCGTCCAAATCAGCAGCGACCAATCCGGCCCCGCCAAGATCCAGATTGAGTGTCATCCAGAGACGCTTGGCCACAAACGTTCCGTCGCCCTGATTTTCAAACCCCCAGAGTTCCTCCTCGTCCTGGGTGACGATCGCCACGATATCGAGGTCTCCGTCTGCATCGAAGTCACCGACCGGGACATGGATCGCTCCCGGGGCATTCAGAAGCTCGTGCTCGCGGAACTCGAGCCCACCGACATTGTGCAGCCAAAGCACTTGTCCCCGGGCATACCCAAACACCGCAACCGCCAGGTCGATGCGGCCATCCCCGTCAAAGTCACCGCATTGAACGTCAGCCACCCGTCGGACATCATCCAAAACGACATGTCTGCGGAACTCGCCGTCACGGTTCTCGAAAAGTTCTACCCGCCCAATGACGCCATCGTCGGGCATGATGTTTCCCAATATCGCAACCAGGATGTCGAGGTCGCCATCGTCGTCGATGTCGATGACCGTCAGGTGTGCCGGCGCCATCACGTCGGGTATCAACACCGATTCTCGCCACGAGTCGTCAGGCTGCCTCTGGAGCAGGAGGATTTGGTTTCCCAACGCATCGGCAGCCAAGACATCGTTTTGGCCATCGCCGGTGAAGTCGACGATCTGGACGTTGGTGATCAACGGCAGCCCGACCACGGGGCCGCCGAGAGGAGAAAAACGAAACGGCACGGGTGACGGCGAATACCTGGTTCCGCCAGAGGAAACGGCAGGCTGAGGCCGAAGGGGAGGTACGAAATCGCGCACCGCGAATGTTGCGATCGGGATCGCGATCGCGAGGGCTGAGAGCCCGAGAATCCGTCGTTCCATCACTGCCATGAGCGCCAAGAACCGTGAGATATCCGCAGCGGATCGGACAGCGCCGAAGGACTCGAGCAGAATAGTCCTGGCAAGGGCACTTCCGCAAACGTTTCCTGATCGGCGCAGGCCCTCTCCTGCTGAATAGTCTCACTGTAATGGACCCGGCGATCTTCGGTTCGTCACGCCCCAGCAACGCGGGGGATTTCATGCATGAGCCGCAGTCCGAGGGTGGCAATCAACCGTTCGATTGCCTCGGCAGGGAGTTCGGCCTCTCCCTCACGAAATTGTTCCAACAGTTGCGCATCGACGCCGACCAGACTCGCCAACCGAGCATCAGGAATCCTTGCCATGGCTATTGCACGCCGCAGATCACCGAAAAAACCGGGTCTGATCGCGGCCGCACGAATCCGGCTGACGCGGGCCACCGTGTCGCCGCGGCCCTGATCCTCCGCGGCCGACTCATGTTGCCACAACTGCCGCTGAGCGTCGGTCATTGAAACTGAGGCACGACGCCTGCCCTCGGCAAGGGCCGCTTTGATTTGATCGACCTGGCCTGGTGTCAACTGCATCGTCATTCCTCCACTTCAAACGCGGTGATCGGCAGCACGACATCGTTGTTAATTCGGCGAAAGACGCAGCACAGGATTCGACCAGATGGAGCGGCCCCGAAGGCAATCGGGTTGCCGGATGCACGGCTGATCGCTTCGCCCTCAGGATTCATCACGACTTCCTCGAACTCTTCCTGCGAGACACCATGCTGCGAAATGTGCTCAATGCTTTCCGCTGTCCACAGGAAAAAATAGAAGGGCATATGTTGACCTGCACGAATGGCTTGAATTCTAACGCCGCCTTTCGGCAACAGCCAGTTTGGCCACCAACCCTGTCTGCTTGGCCTGCCGCGAAACTGGCCGCTGGGCGGCATAGGTCAGGATCGCCTGCTCGAGCGGCAGCCCCTCCTCGCGGAGCACGTTGATGCCTGTGCAGATGGCCTGCCTTGGAAATCCTGATCCAGTTGATATGAAGGTCTACTGCCCAGAGGGCAAGGAGACTTTCAATGACGAAGAGACGACGGAAGAAGCACCGTCCAG
>JAPOIM010000011.1 GCA_029978905.1 Planctomycetota bacterium | reverse complement strand
TGATCGTGCTCCGTCGCTCTTCGCCGTAGACTAACGCAGGACGTCGAGAACGACTGGGCGTCAGCATACAACTGCGATAAGAATCGAGGTGGAATATGTCGAACCCAGAACACACGCGAACAGCTACCGAAGGTGCGACAGAGTCCTTCAGGAATCCCTGCAGTCGCCGCGATTTTCTCGCCACGTCTGCCACTGCGGCCACCACGGCGTCCGCGGTGAGCCTGGCCACCACCGCACGCAAGGGCCACGCAGCCGACGCCAACTCGCGACTCCGCATCGGCTTCATCGGCACCGGCGGTCGCGGCTTCGGAGCCCATGTCAAAACGCTTGCCAAACTTCGCAAAGACGGTGCCAACATCGACCTCGTTGCAGTCTGCGAGGTCTACAAGCCGCAGCAGGATGAGGTGTGCGCCTTCATCAAAAAAGAGACCGGCTTCGAGCCCACGAAGTACGTCGACTACCAGGACCTCCTCGCCGACGACTCGATCGACGCGGTGTGCATCGGCACCCCCGACCACTGGCACCGCCTGCAAATCGTCGCTGCCCTCGAGGCCGGCAAGCATGTGTATGCCGAAAAGCCGATGACGAAGACCGTCGAAGAGGCACTCGACGTGGTCAAGGTGTGGCAAGCCACCGGGCGCGTGATGCAGGTGGGCGTGCAGTCAACGAGCCTCAAGGTCTGGGATCAGGCACGCGAACTGATCAACGCTGGCAAACTCGGCAAGGTGCTCGGGTATCAGACGGAGTATTTCCGTAACTCAAGCACCGGCCAGTGGCGGTACTACGAACTGAAGAAAGACATGACCCCCAAAAACATCGACTGGAAGCGATGGCTCGGGGTCGACGCAGGCCTTGCAGAGGAGATTCCCTTCGACCGGGCCGTCTACCGTCAGTGGCGGTGCTACTGGCCCTTCGGGTCTGGCATGTTCACCGATCTGTTTGTGCACCGCACCACCGCGATGCTCAAAGCCACCGGCCTACGGTTTCCCGCCCGCGTGGTGGGGGCAGGAGGCATCTACCTCGAACTCGACACCCGTGACGTGCCTGATGTGGCGACGGTGGTCGCCGACTACCACGAGGGCTGCCAAGGCTTGATCACAGCGACGATGTGTAACGAACGCTCGCGGGTAAAGCAGGTGATCCGCGGGCACAACGGCACCTTCGAGTTCGGCAATGGCGAGAAGTACACCGAGTTTGAGTTTCTCGCCGAACGGCCGCAGGCCACGCTCGACAGCTCGATCGTGGACGAAACGATCGAGACAGACCTCTCTGCAGAGTCTCTGGAAAAAACCAACACGACCTACCTGCACTTTGAAAACTGGCTCTCCGCGATCGAGGCCAACGATCCCGCTGTCTGCAACAACCCGCCTGATCTCGGAGCGGCAGCCGTCACGACGGTGATCCTCGGAGCGATGAGCTACCGGCACGGCCGCGTGTATCACTTCGATGCGGAGACCGGCCGCTACGGTGACGGCAATGCCGAGTGGGCACGCAGTTGGGAACAGCTCTCAGCCAACCGTGGGAGTCCGCGGCATGTGCCCGGTTGGCACGCTGGCGACACTGGCAGCACGCTCACGCCGAGAGAGTCGCAATCACTCGCAGGCCCGTGGATCGACGGGCGAGACCCCGCCGACGCCTAGGGCCAATTGCTCGCACAGCGTGCCCTACCCGCGAGCGAGTTCCGGCAGCCTCGCTGCCGCTTCGCTCCAGGGCACGTCGTGCGGCAGTCTGCCCGTCGCCGCAGCGAGCGCCGCCACCACGCCGGCCGCCTCCCCCATGCTCACCGCGTTGCCTGTGACCCGGTAGCTTGCGTGCGCGATGAAGTCGCCGCTGATCGCGCGGCCAGCCGTCATCAGTCCATCCACGTCGGCGGCGATCAAGGCGCGCAGCGGAATATCGTAGGGTTTGGTTTTGATGCCGAAGTTGGAGTAGGCCGAAACCTTGTTTTGCTGGGCAGAGCCCGCGTGCACGTCGACCCCAAAGGTCGCCCTCGTGACAGCATCCTCATGCCTCGCTCCCTCCCGCACGTCGTCGGCGGTGACCACATACCGGCCGCGAATGCGTCGGCCATCACGGACGCCGATTTGCTCGGCCGTCGCTGCGATCTGCAAGCCTTCCCAGGGGCCGCCGAGTGACTTGAGCCCTTCGACAATGCGGTGCAGTTCCGCCCGCGCTCGGACGGTGGCGGCCGTCACCGCAGCCGCGTCAAAAGGCTCCACGCCATACTCATGATTCATCATCACAAGCAGCAAATTATCACGAACCTGCCAGAGCGTCGGCTTGCTGTACGAAGGAAAATGCCCCGTCCGCTCGATCTCGGCACGAAACCGGTCCTTCTTCTCATTGTTGGAGAGGTCGTCGTCTGCGTGCACCGCGAACCGCACAAAGTCTGAGAGCGCTTCTGCGTCCTGGCAGACGAGCAGGGCATTGAGCGACATCGGTTGGCACGGGCACGCTTCCGATTCGCCAAACGCAAACCCACAGCCAGCGAGCGCCGCGAGATCACCATCGCCGGTGGTGTCGATGAAGACCGGCGCCTGCCACGCCTGCCGCCCCGACTTGGAGTCAGTGACGAGCGTGGTCAAGCGACGCCCCTCGAGATAGGCCGCCGACACTTTGGTGTGCAACTGAAACTGCACGCCCGCCTCGCTGCAGAGCTCTTCGAGGAGGAGTTTCATGCCTTCCGGGTCATAACAGATGCCCGTTTCGGCATCGCCTCGGCGATAGCCCCGCGTCGTCAGGTGCTCCTTGAGTTCCTTGGCAAAGCCAGGCTTCTGAAAGTCGAGCAGGTAACCAAGCAAACCTGCGGTCCACACGCCTCCCAGACAGCCGCGCCATTCAAAAAGCCGCACCTTCGCCCCAGCCCTCGCCGCGGTGATGGCCGCCGACACACCCGCGGGCCCGGCGCCACACACCACCACATCCGCATCGGCCACCAAAGGCAATGTCTGCGACGGCTCCCGAAAGCCATCCACCGAATCATTCCCGGCGAACGCCAACTGACCAGGCACCACCGCCCCGGCGAGAGCCGCTGAAATCAGCTGCCGACGATGCACATTTGTGGGAGCAGACATGACTCTCTCGAGAAAGGGAAACCAGCGTTAGCGAGACCGCCAGGCCGTCACCCACGCGACCCCCGCATCGTTGACTTTCACAACCAGAAACTCGGTGTTGTCGCCCCACGCAACAGATCGGTCTCGCTCAGCGTTCGCCCGAATCTCTGGGGGCATTTTTTCAAGGACGCCGTCAAGCTGCTTCTCTTGAACCGTCGTCGCGGGATGCGATGCCCCAAGCTTCGCTTCGATATCAGCAAGTGGAGTCCCAGACTGAATTGACTTTGCCGCCTCAACGTCGACAGGTGGGAAGGCCTCTTCAGATGCGCCGCAGCCAAGGACTGCAGCGACAAGAAGAACCTGCCAGAAACGAGCGCGATACATATTGATGCCCTCCTAGGTTGGTGTCCCCTGCGACGCAGCCACCCGTGGCGTCGAGGCCTGGCCGATCAGGTAGCCGAGGGCCGCGGCTCCCAGACCCCAGAAATCAGAGGGGATGGTGGTGAAGGCGGTGAAGAAGGCGTCGGGGAACTGCCCCTCCATATGCTCGACCGAGAACGCCAACAACCACGCTGAAAAGCCCATCAGCATCGAGAGCACTGCCGGCCGCGGCCCGCGAGGCTTGCCATAAATGCCCATCACGACCGGCACAAAGAGTGCCGTGAGCTGGATCGAGAGGGCCACGTCGAGCAGTTCCATCAACGACTTCCCCCACAGGGCAAGCGCGATGCCGCCTAGCGACACGAGTACCACGCAGAGACGATCCCGCAGCAGGGGTGCGCGGTCGAACCCAGGCACGCGGGCAAGCAGGTTGTGTCCCAGGATGGTGGCAGGCGCAAGCACGGCACTGGTGGCCGTGGAGACCACCATCGACACGACGGCCACGACAAACACCACGAGCATGGTTGGCGAGAGATACTCACCCGCCAGAAACGCGACCGGATCGATCTCGCCGTCGGGATGCGTGACCAGCGACGCAAGGCCGAGCGTGACCGGGATCAAGCCGAACACGAGGTAGAGCACGCCTGCGAGGATGCATGCCTGCATCGCCGTGTTGGGGCTCTTGGCGGCAAACACCCGCTGCTGCAGGTCTTGCCCAGGGATGTTCCCAAACAGCCCCGTCGCCCACGCCCCGAGCCATGCGAGCACCACGGCTACCGACATGTCGCTCGGCACGAGGCGAAGGTGGTCCGGATGGGTCTCAGCCACGGTGCTCATCACCACGCTGAAGCCGCGAACCGGATCTCCATCGCCCAGCTGCGGATCTGCAAGCGCCGCGGCCAGCAGCACCACGAGCCCCGTGAGCGCCACAAGAATCTGCACCGTGTCGGTGAGCGTGACCGACCACATGCCTCCGATCAGCGTGTAGACAAGCGTGACCGTCGCCACCACGAACACACCGGTCACAAACGGCACCTCAAAGTAAAGTTCGAGAATGCTCGCGAGCGCCGTGTATTGCAGCGCCACCCAGGAGAAGTAGCTCGGCACCTGGATCGACGCGCCCACGATTTCTGCCGAAGGCCCGTAGCGGGCTCGGTAGAAGTCGGCCATGGTGTAGAGTTCCATCTTCCACAGCGGCCGGGCAAAGAAAATCCCAGCAAGCACGAGCGTGCCCGCGCAGGCGAAGGGATCGAGCACAACCCCCAGCAGCCCTTCCTCGCGGGCCGCGCCGGCCGCGGCAAACATCGTCGCCGCCCCAAACCAGGTGGCGATCAACGTGCCCCATGCCAGGAACAGCGGAAGTTTCCTCCCGGCCACCACGTAGTCAGACTCGTCCTTGATCTTTCGGCTCGCATAAACGCTCAAGCCCAAAAGAAACACCACGTAGCCGGCGAGTGCCCAGCCAAGGAGGGTGACCGTCCCAGGATCGAGAGTGAACGCGGGCGCGTCCCCCGCAGCGAAGAGCATCATGCAAAGCCCTCAAACATCGCCGCGTCGCACCCAGGGGGCTCACTCGAGGCGGCAGCGTCACCATGTGCGCGTGCGGACCAACCGCCGCAGCAATAACGGTCGCGGATTGTACTCCCCACGCGCTCGTTCGTCTGCGGGGTTTTTGCCACGCGGCACGGCGATCCGGACGGGCCCTGGAGACTGCCACAGCGGAAGCGTTGACCTCGCACGTTGCCGTGGCACAGGATGCGTGTCCGTCCTGTCACCGATTGGGCATGGGCCCCACTTCACACGAGTCACCAAAGGCCTGGGTTATGCAACACCGCCAGCACCGCGTGGGGCACCTCCTTCAACTCCACCTGACACGTTCCCTGGTCATGGCCGCTCTCGCGGGGTCGCTCAGTGCCACACCGGCGGCCGCCGACTGGCCAGAGTTTCGAGGCCCAACGGGGCAGGGCCACGCATCCCCCTCACCGCTGCCTGCCACGCTCGCGCCCGCGGAGTCAACCTGGAAGGTGTCCGTGGCGGGCAAGGGATGGTCGTCTCCGATCGTCGTTGGCAACCAGGTGATCCTGACAACCGCCGTTCCCGAGCCCGCTGACGCCCCCACGACACAGTCCCTGCGAGCCCTCGCCTTTGATGCAACCACCGGGGAGCTCCAGTGGGAGCGGGAGGTGTTTCGCAAGTCGACCGAAGCAGACGTGCATAGCCACACCAAGAACTCCTTCGCGAGCCCCACGGCGGTGAGCGACGGCACGCACCTGTTTGTGCACTTTGGCCCCGATGGCACGGCCTGCCTCGGCCTCGATGGCACCCTCCGCTGGAGCACTGAAGAGCTGCGGTACAACCCACAGCACGGAGCAGGCGGCTCACTCGCTCTCTTCGAAGACCTGCTGCTGCTGCATGGCGACGGCGTCGACGCACCGTTTATCGCCGCGCTCGACCGCTCCACAGGGAAGCTCGCCTGGAAGACCCTCCGCCCGGAGATGCCCGCACCGCGGTGGTCGTTCAGCACGCCGCTGGTGATCACGCTGCCCGATGGGCAGCAGCAGGTGATCAGCCCCGCGAGCCACATGGCCTGCAGCTACGACCCGCACTCGGGCGAGGAACTTTGGCGGGTGCGGTATCCGAACAAGTGGTCGGTGGTGCCGCGGCCGGTGTTCGCCCATGGCCTGGTCTATCTCTGCACGGGCTACGACGGCCCTGCGGAGCTGCTCGCCGTTCGCCCAGACGGCCGTGGCGACATCACCGAGACGCATGTTGCTTGGCGGATCGACGAACAGGTGCCTCACAACCCATCGCCACTGGTCGTCGGAGAAGAGATCTACCTGATCAGCGACAACGGGATTGCGTCCTGCCGCGATGCGGTCACGGGCACGCTCCACTGGCGGCAGCGGCTGGGGGGCGACTTCTCCGCCTCACCGCTCTACGCTGACGGCCGCATCTACACCTTCAGCGAGCAAGGCCGCTTGTTCGTGTTTGCCCCCGAGCGGACCTACCGGGAAATCAGCACGAGCGACTTTGAAGAAACGGTTTTCGCCTCACCGGCCGTGGTCGACAAAGCGATCCTCGTGCGGACGGAAAACCATCTCTACCGGTTCGACTAACCGTCGATCTTCTCCTGCAGTTCCAGCCACCGCTCTTCGGCGGTGGAAAGCTTTGTCTCGATGCTCACCACTTCCTCGTGGAGCCGCAGGGCATCGGCAGGATCCGTGGCCGCCAACAGTTCGGCCTTCCGTTTACGTCGCTCTTCATCGAGCCGCTGGATCGACTTCTCCAGATTGGCAACCTCTTTGCGAGCGGCGTGGTCTGCCCGGGCGGCTTCTTTCCCGCTCGCCTTTCCACCCTTTCCGCGAGGGGGCGGAGCCGGCCGATGCCGTCCCGATGCCTCTTCGGCAGCGTCGATCTCTTGATTGACCTTTTCGAGATAGTCGCCGTAGCCGCCGTGGTGATCGATGACGCGGTGATCTTTGACTTCGATCACGGTGCTGGCGACAGCCGCCATGAACGAACGATCGTGGCTCGTAAAAATCACCGTGCCTTGGTAGGCGACAAGTGCATTCGCCAGTGCCTCGAGCGTTTCCACGTCGAGATGATTGCCCGGCTCGTCAAGCACGAGCACATTCGAACTGCCCAGCAGCAGCCCTGCCAGACAGAGCCGAGCCCGCTCGCCACCAGAGAGCACCTTGATCGGCTTTTGCAGGGCCGTCTCCCGAAAGAGCATCGCCGCGGCCAAATCGAGAATGTGCTGGTGCTTGACCATCGGAGCCGCTGCCCGCTCCAAGTGCTCAAGCACAGTCTGCCGCTCGTCGAGGCTTGTGTAGACATGCTGCGCGTAGGTGCCGACCTCACAGCCATGCCCCCATCGCACATCTCCCTTGAGCGGCGTGAGTGAACCGACGAGCGTGCGGAGCAGGGTGGTCTTCCCTTGACCGTTGTCTCCGACAATCGCCGCTCGAGCGCCATGCACGATCTCGAGCGCCACGTCGCTCGCGACAGTGTGGTCGGGGTAGCCAATCGCCATCTCGTGGCAGCGGACGGCGGCTCCGCGACGCGGCGCAACCTCCGGGCAGCGGATGGCCGCAGTGGGTGGATCGAGTGCGATCTCCTGAAGGTCTTCCTCAAGTTTTGCGAGCTGCTTGGCCTTCGACTTCGCCTGGGACGCGGTGGAAGCACGGGCCCGGTTGCGGGCGATGAAGTCTTCCAGGTCTCGCTTCTTTGACAGGATCGAGGCGTTGGTCCGCTCGGCCGTCAGCTTCCGCTCCCGCTGGTGGACGAGGTATTCGTCGACCGGCCCGGGGTGCAGCGTGAGCTTGCCGTGCGCGAGGTCGAGCGTCTGGTCACAGGTCGCCGCCAAGAAGGCTCGGTCGTGCGACACCACAAGGCAGGCCTCGCGATACCCTCGCAGGAAGTGTTCCAGCAGGATCTGCGTTCGCAGGTCGAGGAAGTTGGTCGGCTCGTCGAGCAGGAGCAGGTTGGGCTCGTGCAGCAGGAGCGCCGCCAGTTTGACGCGGGTCTGCCAACCACCGGAAAGTTCCGACACTGGTCCGGTGAGCATCTCGCCTTTGATTTCAAAGTCACCGGCAACTTCGCCGCACTTCCAGTCGGGCTTCCCGCTGTCGCGCATCAGGAAGTTCAGCGCCGATTCTCCCGGTTCGAAGGGATCGTGCTGCCGAAGGTGGCCGAGCCGCAGCCTCGGATGCCGCACGATTTCCCCTGCGTCGAGCTCCTCTTCGCCGAGAATGACCTTCAGCAGAGTGCTTTTGCCGGCCCCATTGCGGCCGATGAAGCCCACCCGTCCGTCGTCGGTAATCGTGGCCGAAGCCTCGTCGAGGAGCACCTGATCGGCGTAACGCTTGCAGGCGTTCTTAATCTCAAGCAGGACAGCCATGGGGGAGAGATACCGAAAGGAGACAGCGGCAGATCAAACGTGAGCCTAGCGGGAGCGGCCAGTCGGCCCAAGCCGTGCGTCGGACAAGCCGAAACTAGCCGAAGACCAGCCGCAGCGCGGCGACTGCCGTGAACACCAGCAGAAGCGTGTCGAAGGCCTTCTGGGGAATCTTTCGCACAACCGCCCGCCCGGTGACAAGGCCAGCGACCACGCATGGGGCCAGGATCGCATCGATCAAGAGCGACTTCGGGCTGATCAGCCCGAGGCTCGCGCTGAAGGGGATCTTCGAAAGGTTGAGGATCAGAAAAAACCAGGCCCCCGTCGCCACCAGGCGGTTCTTCGGAAGCGCGACGGCGAGCAGATAGAGGGCCACGATGGGCCCGGCAGCGTTGGCGAGCATCGTCGCGACGCCGGAAAGGATCCCCGTGCCCCAGGCAAATCCGCGGCTGTGCGGCACGTTGGCGAGGAGATCACCGCGCCACATCCGCAGCAGTTGCCCGCCGCAGAGGGCAAGCACCAGCGCGCCGATGAACGGGCGGAAGGCGGCCTCGTCGAGTCGCCCAAGCAGCAGCCACCCGATCACCACCCCCACCAGAGCAGGCGGCAGGAGCTTCGCCACATACCTCCACACCACGTCGCGGCCGACCAACCAGACGGCACAGCAATCGCCGACCACGAGCAGCGGCAGCAGCACTCCCGTCGACTGTTTCGCCCCAAACACCACGGCAAACGCCAACACCTGCACCAGGCTCACCCCTGCGAGCCCGCTCTTGGAGACGCCAACGGCGAACCCTCCCAACAGGAGCAGCAACCAGGACGTGAGAGGAAGGTCAAACATCATGCGTGAACGGAAACAGCCGCCGGCCGAGGCAGACAGTCGCATCGAGCCGCCCGCAAAGGTATCGTAAAGGCCTTCACTTTGGAGGTGCGAATACGATGAGTCGAAGGTTTCTCGCGGCGTCGCTGGTGGTCTGCTGTGTAATGGGCTTGGGCTCTCTCTCTCGGCCGCAGAGCGTGCAGGCGGAAGAAGGAGAGTGGCGGTCGCTTTTTAACGGCAAGGACCTCACCGGCTGGACCCCGAAGATCCGCGGCCACAAGGCAGGCGAAAACTTCGGCGACACGTTCCGCGTGGCCGACGGCATGATCCAGGTGCGGTACGACGCCTACGACCGCTTCGAAGACCGCTTCGGCCATCTGTTCTTTGAGCAGCCGTTCCGCGCCTACAAACTGCGTGTCGTGTATCGCTTCGTCGGAGAGCAATGCCCTGGGGCCCCAGGCTGGGCCATCCGCAACAGCGGTATCATGGCACATGGCCAGTCGCCGGAGTCGATGGCGGTCGACCAGGAGTTTCCCGTGTCGATCGAAGTGCAGATGCTCGGCGGCGACGGTGAGCACACCCGACACACCGGCAATCTCTGCACCCCCGGCACCCACGTTGTGATGCGAGAACTGCTCCACACGCCGCACTGCAAAGACAGCACCAGCCAGACCTACCACGGCGACCAGTGGGTCACGATTGAACTCGAAGCGCATGGCAACGGCCTGATGCGACACTTCGTCAACGGCGAGCCCGTCTTGGAATACGAGAAGTCGCAGTACGACCCAGACGATGCGACAGCGAAGCCCCTCATCGAGGCTGCCGGAGGCAATCTGGCGATTTCTGGCGGCACGATTTCCCTGCAGTCGGAGGGGCACCCCGTCGACTTCAAGTCGGTCGAAATCATGGTGCTCGAGGAGTAGCCTACCGCGAGGTTACGTACCCACGGGCAGCGTCTGCCCTCACGTCTCCAGACTTCACGTCCTTCTGATTTCAGCTCTCCGGGGAGATTGAACCTGATGCGTCTGCTGACTTCTTCGCTGCGTTCGATGGTGGTGATGGCAACGCTTTGTGCTGCAATCAGCATGGGAGCGATCACCACAGCAGCACCGGCAAGAGCCGCGGAGGCTCGGCACCCCAACATCCTGTTCATCTTCAGCGACGACCACGCCGAGCACGCCATCTCGGCCTACGGCTCACGTGTCAACCACACGCCGCACCTTGATCGGTTGGCAACGGAGGGGGCGCGGTTCACGAACTCGTTCGTGACCAACTCGATCTGCACCCCCAGCCGAGCCACACTCCTGACCGGGCAGTATTCCCACAAGAATGGTGTGCCGGTGTTCAATCAGTTTGACGGCTCGCGCGACACGGTCGCCAAGCATCTGCAGGCCGGCGGCTACCACACCGGGATGATCGGCAAGTGGCATCTCGGCAGCGACCCCACGGGCTTCGACCGCTGGGTGGTGTTGCCAGGGCAGGGGGCCTACTGGAACCCTCAGTTCCTCGCCCCAGGCAAGAAGCTCACCATCGAGGGCCACTGCACCGACATCATCGGCGACCTCGGAGTCGAGTTCATTCGCACCCGCCCGGACGATAAGCCCTTCTTTTTGATGCTCCACCACAAAGCGCCGCACCGCGCGTGGGAGCCCGATGAGCGAAACAAGGCCAAGTTCAAAGATGCCGTGATCCCCGAACCGGAAACCCTCTGGGACGACTACGCGACCCGCCCCGCCGCACTCCCCGAAAACGAGCAGTCCGTTGCCCGCGACCTCACCCGACGCGACCTGAAGCTCGATCCGCCGGCAAACCTCCAAGGCAAAGACCTGCGGGACTGGCTTGGCGTGAAGCCCGATAGCCTGGTCGTCGACGGCGAGGAACTCACCGGCAAAGCGCTCGTGAAGTGGAAGTATCAGCAGTACATGCGAGACTACCTCGCCTGCGTGCAGGGCGTTGACGACAACGTTGGCAAGGTCCTCGACGAACTCGATCGGCTTGGCATCGCCGACGAAACCATCGTCATCTACTCCGCCGACAACGGGTGGTACCTCGGCGACCTCGGCATGTACGACAAGCGGTTCATGTACGAGCCGGGCCTGAGGGTGCCGCTGCTCGCGCGTGGCCCCGGGATTACCAAGGCAATCACGCCCGACGCGTTTGTGGCGAACATCGATCTCGCCCCCACGTTCCTCGACCTGGCCGGCCTGCCGATCCCCTCCTCGATGCAGGGCCGCAGCCTCCGCCCGCTGCTCTCAGGCAGCACGCCAACCGACTGGCGAACGAGCGTTTATTACCGCTACTACCACGATCCCGGTCACCACAACACCCGCGCCCATTACGGCGTGCGCACCGCCACCCACAAACTGATTCACTACTGGAAGAAGGATGCGTGGGAACTCTTCGACCTCCGCAGCGACCCCACGGAGCAGCACAACCTGCTCTACGACCGGGCGGGTGAGCCGGAAGTGCAGGCGGCGTTTGCAGCCCTGAAAAACGAAATCGCCCAGCTGCAGGCCCACTACGAAGACGACGGTCTCTATGCCGACCCTGCCACCTGGCCCAAGGGTGGCTCCGACGGCCCCTTCGCCCAAGACCAGTTGCTCGGTGTGCAGACGGTGAAGGAAGCCATCGCGGCGTCCGCCCAGCCGTAATCGGCCACGTCGCGACGCGTGCCGTTTTGCAGAGAGTTCGCGCCATGGCACACAGCAAGCCACACCTTCCGTCGAAGACCTGCGCGGTCTGCGGACGGCCGTTTACGTGGCGCAAGAAATGGGCGGCCTGTTGGGAGCAGGTTCGCTACTGCTCCAAAGCCTGCCAGCAGCGTCGCCGCCCCACCGCGCATGCCGAGGGCTGACTTCCTTCTACGCGAAGCCCCGCAAAGCCCCCTCTGCGCCTTACAGCCCCGAGGCTCCGGTCGTTTCCTGTTCCCGCTGCTCGCGCTTGGCGGGGAACTCGATCACCACGAGCTGCCGCGACTGTTCGTCGTAGGAATACTCCTGGTAGTAGGGGAGCATCGCCAACTCGATGCCATCGGGCTGGCCGGGCTTGATGATCCACTTCATGAACTCGTCGTAGTTGGCGGGCATTTCGCCATGCTCGGCGTTGTAGAACTGCATCGCCTGCTGCACGGCGATGTTGCCAAGTTTCGCCACGCTCGAGCGGTAGGCTCCAGCCACCACGCCCAGCCCGCCATCGTTTTCTGGCTTCTCGGCGAGCACACCGCCAGCGGCGAGAGCCTCCTCCATCCGCATCACGTTCTGTGTTTTTTGGTTGAGCGTTTTGCGGGTCTGAATCGGCCCCCCCGTGTCAGAGCCCGTCGACGTGGACGGCGCCGAAGACGTCGTGGCGTTCGGATCACCGGGCGGATCCACGCAGCCAGCGACAGCCAAGGCACACGCAACAACAGACAGACGTACCCATGCCATGACAGTGGCCTCCAAAACAGCGTTGTTCTCAACCCCAGACGATCTTCTAACGGCCAACACGCGGCAACGTCTCGCGAAGCCCGCCCGCCGCCGCCCGGTCGAGGAGCCAGTGTACGCGACCTGCGCGCGGCTGCACGCGTTGGGAAGGCAAAACGTCGGGCCGGTAGGTCCCCTCAAGGATTTCGCGAATCACGCTGGCTTTGCCGGCCCCCTCAGCAAGAAAGAGCACCTCGTGGGCCGCGTCGAGCAGCACTGGCGTGAAGGTCACCCGCCAGGAAGCAAGCTTGTCGACATACTGAGCCACCACGAGCCGCTCCCGCTCACGCACGGCCGCCGTGCCGGGGAAGAGTGAGGCGGTGTGACCATCCCCCCCGATGCCGAGCAGGACGAGGTCGATCGCGGGCCGCTCGCAGCGGAAGAGCTGTTTGAGCTGCTGCTCACAGGTGACCGCCGCGACCTCGGGATCCACCTCCCCAAGCATGCGGTGGATGTTCACCTCCGGCAGGGGAACGTGCTCCAGCAAGGCCTCGCGAGCCATGCGGAAGTTGCTCTGCTCATCTGCAGGGGGCACGCACCGCTCATCCCCAAAGAACACATGCACCCGCTCCCAGTCGATGGCGGCAACGCGTTCGGCGTGTGCGAGTTGCTCATACACCGGCTTGGGCGTCCCCCCGCCAGCGAGCGCCACGACAAAGCAACCACGCTCAGCGACCGCCGTCCGGGCCCGCTCCACCACAAAATCAGCGGCAAAACTGGCAAGTTCTGCGGGGTTTTCCACAACGTGCAAAGTGGGAGCATACATCATGTCGTCTATAGTACAGGGCGGCGAAGTCCGCTCAATCATCCACATTTTCCTGAGCGCGTTTTCCCCTGTGCGAACGCCCCGGTGTTCCTTCGCCCCCCCGCACGAGCCGCATTATGGGTCGATCTTCCCACAAGGATGAGCACTCGTCGCGGCGAAGCCACTGGGCTCGACTCGGCGCGATTCTCGCTCTCGAGCGGCAAGATGTGTTCATGATCCTGGCCCTGGCCCTGGGGGTGGGCCTGCTCTCGATCGTGACCCCGGCCGCGATCGAAGCGGTGGTCAATGTGGTGGCGTTTGGCGTACTGCTCTGGCCGGTGATTGTCTTGGCGCTGGTGATGCTGGGGTTTCTCTGTTTTGCGGCTCTCCTGCGAGCGATGCAGGTGCTCGCGATGGAATACATGCAGCGCCGCATTTTTGCCCGCACCGCCAACGCGTTTGCGATGCGGTTTGCGAAAGCCGAGATCGAGTCGTTTGACGGCCGCAATCCGACCGACATCGTGAATCGGTTCTTTGAGGTGGCGTCCGAGCAAAAGGCACTCGCCACACTCCTCGTCGAAGGCACGAGCGTGGTGATGATCACGATTGTCGGCATGGCCGTGCTCTCCTTCTACCACCCCTACCTGCTCACCTTCGGGCTGGTGCTGATTGGCCTGATTGCCTTTCTCCTCGGCGTGCTCGGCTTCAACGGCGTGTCGACCGCGATCGACGAGAGTTACGCGAAGTTTGATGTCGCCGCCTGGCTCGAAGAGATCGCGAAGTGTCCACACACGTTCCGATTTGGGCGAGGGGGCAGCGTGGCGATCGACCGCGCTAACCAGCTCACCACGCACTACATCGACCTCCGGCGGGAGCACTTCCGCGTCGTCTGGCGACAGACCCTCTTCGCCCTCCTACTCGAAGCGATCGCGAGCACCGTACTGTTGGGCCTCGGTGGTTGGCTCGTGATCAATCAGCAGCTCAACCTCGGCCAGCTGGTGGCGGGCGAACTGATCGTGACCCTCGTGCTCTCCGCCCTCTCGAAGAGCGGGAAATACCTGGAAATCTTCTACGACCTGCAGGCGTCGCTCGACAAACTCGCCGTCATTGAAGAGCTCACGCTTGAGCCCACGGGCGGGGAACTGCTCCCGGAGTCTGCCGAGCCGATGCGGGTGCGTGCCGAAATCCACCAGACAGGCACGGAGCCGAAGACCCTCGAGGCATCGCCTGGAGAACGGATCGCGGTGGTGGGAGAACCGGGCTGTGGAAAGTCGTTTTTACTGGAAACACTCGCACTTCTCCGCGTGCCCCATGGCGGCCTCCTGGAATTTGACGGGATCGACGCCCGTTCTCTCGACCGGGCCGCGACTCGGCTGAGGATCGCGCTCGTCGGGCAGGCCGAAACTTTTGCGGGCACCGTGGCTGAAAACGTCCGAGTGGGACGGAGTGAGTTGACCGCTGCGGATGTGCGAGAAGCGTTGGAGATGGTCGGGCTCGCCGAACAGGTCGCCAGACTTCCCAAAGGAGTGTCGTCGCCGCTGGCGTCCGACGGCCTCCCCCTCTCGACGAACGAGTTGCTGCGGCTCTCCATCGCCCGAGCCATCGCCGGGAAACCTCGGCTGCTGTTGATCGATGGCCTCCTCGACGGCCTCGATGTCGCCGACTGCCCAGAACTTATCGAATCCCTCTTCGAGCGGACGCACCTCTGGACGCTCGTGGTGGTCACCTCCCGCAAAGACATCACCCGTCGCTGCGACAGGACGGTGAAATGGTCATGAACGACTCACCATCCTTTACCGAGTTGATGCAACGCACGGCCACGCCCAGGCTCGTACGAAACCTCTCTCGCCTCGTCTTCGCATTCTTCCTTGCCACCCCATTCGTCCTCGCCTTCGTGCCTTGGCAACAGACCGTGATGGGGCGGGGCACGGTGGTGGCCTACTCCCCCGTAGAGCGGATGCAGGTGATCACCGCCCGAGTGTCAGGCCAGGTGCGGACATGGCACGTGCTTGAGGGAAGTCGCGTGAAGATGAACGATCCGTTGGTCGATATCGAAGATAACGATCCGGAGCTTGAGGCAAGGCTTGAGGCCCAGCGGACGTTTCTCCACGAACGACTCGCCGCGGCCAAACAGGAGGTGCATGAACAGCAAGCAGCAGCCGATGCCCAGGTTTCTGCGCGAGAAGCTGCAATAAAAGCCGCCGAAGCCAACCGTGACGCAGCCAAACGAGCGATCGAGGTTGCCCAGCAGGGGCTCGCCAACGCGGAGTTTGCGGAGTCGTTTGAGCAGAGCCGCTCGGCGATGTTCGAAGACCTCTTCACCAACCCCACGTTTGGCGGTCTCGAGAGCAAACTCAATCGCGACGAAGCCCGCATGCGAGCCGACCGTGCAACCACCGACACCGAACGGGCGCACGCGGAAATTGAACGGGCCGAGGCCAATCTGATGACCGAGGAGTCGCTCGTGGTGCAGGCCGATGCGGCAGGCCTTTCCGCCATCGCCGTGGCTCGCAGCAACCTCCGCAAGAGTGAGCAAAACCTGTTCTCCATCGAACGAGAACTCCAAGACATCGACAACCGCATCGAACGGTTTAAAGCCCGACTCGTGGTCGCTCCATGCGATGGAGTCGTCTACCGCGTCGCGGCGAATGTCAGCCAAGGTGGTCAGTACGTAAAAGAAGGTGAAGAACTGTGCACGATCGTCCCCGACACCAACGACCGCGTCGTCGAGCTGCAGCTCAACGGCCTCGACGCGCCGCTCGTGCTCGGGTTCGCCGAACGGACGGGCGAGATGCCCCACGTGCGGCTGCAGTTCGAGGGCTGGCCGGCGATTCAGTTTTCTTCCTTCCCGGAACTCGCGATTGGCACCTTTGGCGGAAAGGTGCGGCAGGTCGATCCGGCGAGCGACGACTCGGGCCAGTTTCGCGTGTTGATCGAACCGGACGAGATGCTGCCGGGAGAGCAGTGGCCCGATCCGGAGTTTCTCCGACAGGGGAATCACGCGGTGGGCTGGGTGTTTCTCAGTCGCGTGTCACTGGGCTTCGAACTCTGGCGACGGCTCAACGGCTTCCCTCCCGAAGTCGCGCCCATCACGGCGGGCGGCAAAGGCCCCAAAGCCCCCAAGATCAAGGTCAAGTAACAAGCCTCCCACAGCGGTGGTTCCGAACGGTCGTGGCGTGCTGCCTCCTGGCAGCGCTGACCACCACCAGCCGAGCGGAACCTTGGGCGCTCTTCGCAGATCCGTCCGCAGCCGGTCAGCACGACGAGGTCGCCCCGGGCCACATCCCCAGCGTGCTCACCACGGCGTATGCAGTCGACGCCAATCTCCACGTCGCGCAGCGATCGCTCGAGCCCGTTCCCGAGCAACTCCCGCCACCTGCCAACGATCTGCAGGTGCCTCCCGTGCGTCCCCCTCCGTCTTCCGTGGGAGGCGAACCGGCCGACAGTTTTGTCGATGACCGCCAGATGCCGCTGACGCTTGCTGAAGTGCTGGCAAGTGTCGAGCGGCACTATCCGTTGTTGATGGCGGTCGAAGGGGAACGTGGCATCGCCGCCGGTGAGATGACCAGCGCCATGGGGGCGTTTGACCTCAACGTCACTGGCATGGGCAGTTCACTGGCACCGAGCACGTACGAAAACTACATCTCCGACTTCGGCGTGGAGCAGCTGCTCACGCAGGGGGGCGTGTCGATGTTTGGTGGCTACCGAACCGGCTTCGGCGACTTCCCCACCTACAAGCTGCACAACAAAACCGCTGCGGGGGGCGAGTTTCGCGGCGGACTTTCGGTGCCGCTCGCCCGCAACCGCGACATCGATGCCGCGCGGGCCGGACGCGCCCAGGCCCAACTCAACCAAGCCCTCGCCGAGCCCACGATCATCCGCCGCCGCCTCGACTTTATGCGCGCCGCAGCCCATGCGTACTGGCTCTGGACGGGTAGTGGTGAGAATCGTGAAGCCACGGAGTCGCTCGTCAAACTGGCCAGCGACCGCGATGCGTTCTTGGGCCTCCGCGTGGAGCGCGGAGCGACGGCCAACATCGAGCGGATCGACAACAAGAAAAACATCGCGCTGCGTGAGGGGATGGCGGTCAAGGCCGATCGCATGGTGCAGCAAGCCACGATCCACCTCTCGCTCTTCTATCGCGACGATGGCGGCCGCCCCTTGCTCGTCAGTCGGCGGCGGATGCGGCGATTGCCAGAACCGATCGAACCTTCCTCGTCGATCTACAACGAAGCCCTCTCCCGCGCCATCTCCCAGCGACCCGAGTTTCGCGAACTCTCCCTCCAGCGAGAAAAGCTGATCGTGGAACGGAGGCTCGCCGCCAACGAAACCCTGCCAGGCCTCGACGCGCAGATCGCGGGCAACCAAGACCTGGGCTATGGCAAGAGTCCGCTCTCAGGCCCGGAAGGCCTGAACCGCCAGGTACTCTCGGCAACTCTCGTCTTCCAGATGCCAGCCCAAAGGCGAGGGGCCCGAGGCCGGCTGCAGTCGATCGATGCCAAACTCGCCCAAATCGATCAGCAGCTCCGCTACACCGAGGACACGGTGCGAGCCGATGTGCAGGATGCGTTTTCCAAGTTGGAACGAGCGTACGCCTTTCACGACAAAACCGTCGAAGCGGTCGAACTCGCCGACACTGTGGCAAACGCAGAGCGTGAGCAGTTTCGTCTCGGCCGCAGCGACATCTTGCGAATCGCGCTGCGGGAACAGGCCAAGTTCGACGCCGACTTGATGGAGATCGCGGCCCGTCAGTCGTACTGGACGGCAGACAGTGACCTGCGAGCAGCCGACACCTCTCTGGGCCCGAGCATGCCGAGTTTCCCCGTGCCTTCAGAGATGGTGCTCCCAGCGGCAGGGGCCGGTGTCAGCGGACAGCCCACCCGCACCGACCTAGAACTCCAGCTGCCCAAGCCGTCGGGCGATCAGCCGCGCATGAGCCGGTAACGGCGGATCAGGGCGTTGGTGGAGCTGTCGTGCGACAAGGCTGGGGCGTCCTGCGACTCCAGTTCCGGCACGATTCTGCCCGCCAACTGCTTGCCCAGTTCCACGCCCCACTGGTCGAAACAGTTGATGTTCCAGATCGCTCCCTGCACGAAGACCGCGTGTTCGTAGAGGGCCACGAGGCTCCCCAGCAACCGCGGCGTGAGTTGCTCCGCCAGAATCGTGCTCGACGGACGATTTCCCGGGAATGTCCGGTGCGGGATCAGCCAGTCTGCACAGCCTTCCGCCACGAGCTCCTCAGCCGACTTGCCAAAGGCAAGGGCCTCGGCCTGGGCAAACACGTTGGCCATCAAGAGATCGTGATGCCGACCAAGCGGATTGAGCGACTTTGCAAAGGCAATGAAGTCGCAGGGGATGACTTCCGTCCCTTGGTGAATCAGTTGATAGAAGGAGTGCTGGCCGTTGGTGCCTGGCTCGCCCCAGTAGATGGGACCGGTCGTGTAGCCACCGGCCGTCCCCGGGTCGATCGCATCGCCCGCCAGCGTGACCCGCTTCCCACACGACTCCATCGTGAGCTGCTGGAGGTATGCCGGAAAGCGGGCGAGGTACTGGTCGTACGGCAAGACGGCGATCGTGCGGCTGCCGAGAAACGTGGTGTTCCAGACAGCCAGCAGCCCCATCAGCACCGGCAGGTTTTCCTCAAAGGGCGCAGAGCGAAAGTGTTCGTCCATCGCGTGGAAGCCAGCGAGCAGTTCACCGAAGGCTTCCGGTCCGATCGCGATCATCGTCGAAAGCCCGATCGCCGAGTCCATCGAATACCGGCCACCGACCCAGTCCCAAAAGCCAAACATGTTGGCGGTGTCGATCCCGAAGGCAGCCACGGCATCGGCGTTGGTCGACACAGCGACAAAGTGACGTGCGATTGCCGCCTCGTCCCCAAATACCTTGAGCACCCACGCACGCGCGGAGCCGGCGTTGGCCATCGTCTCCTGCGTCGTGAAGGTTTTGGACGAGACGATGAAGAGTGTTTCCTCGGGATTGAGATCGCTGACGGCCTCTGAGAAGTCGGTGCCATCAACGTTCGAGACGAACCGCAACGTGAGGGAGCGCTCGCTCACATGCCGCAGCGCCTGACACGCCATCACCGGCCCCAAGTCGGAGCCGCCGATACCGATGTTCACGACAGCCCGAATCGGCTTGCCGGTGTGGCCGAGCCAACGCCCCTCGCGGACGTGTTCGGCACAGACCGCCATAGCCTCAAGCACGGCATGCACATCTGGCACCACGTCGTGGCCATCGAAAAAGATTTTATGCGACTTGGGGGCCCGCAAGGCCACATGCAGCACCGCCCGGCGCTCCGTCACGTTGATCCGCTCGCCGCGAAACATCGCCTCCGCTCGTTCGGCCACCCCGCTCGAGCGGGCGAGTTGCACGAGGAGTTGCTTCGTCTCGTCGGTGAGCCGCTGTTTGGCATAGTCGAAGTAGAGACCGCAAGCTTCGGCGGTCAGCCGCGTGCCGCGATCAGCATCGGCCTGAAAGAGGTCCCGCAGCGTCGTCCCGCGAAGGCCATGTGCGTGTGCCGCCAGCGCCTGCCAGGCGGGCAGCTCGGTGCGGGGCAGGGCATCAAACGGGGTCGCGCGGGCAGCCTGCGACGCTGCATCACCAGTCACACATCACCTCCAGTCAGACAGGCCGGCCACAAACGAGGGGCCGGGCGGGCCGGGAGTATATCGCAGACCGCTTCAGCTGCGGGCTCGAGGGGGAGCTGAGTTGTCACAACGTCGCGGCCCCGGTAGCCTCCGGCACACAGAATCGTTGCCGAGCCCCCGCGTTTGAGACGCGTACGACCGGAGGAAGTTGAGCATGGAAGTTGGGATCGTTGGCCTGCCGAACGTGGGAAAATCGACGCTGTTTAACGCGCTCACCGACGCGGGAGCCCTCGCAGCCAACTACCCGTTTGCCACGATCGAGCCCAACGTGGGTGTGGTGGCGGTCCCTGACCCCCGGCTCGCAGAAATCTGTGGCTACATCTCGACGCAGAAAACGATCCCCGCCTCAATCCGCGTGGTCGACATCGCCGGAATCGTCAAGGGAGCGAGCGTCGGCGAGGGACTGGGCAACAAGTTCCTCAGCCACATCCGCGAAGTCGATGCGATCCTGCACGTCGTCCGCTGCTTCGAAAACAGCGGGGATGTGGAGATCACACACTTCGAAGGCACGGTCGATCCGATCCGCGACATCGAAACGATCGAGCTGGAACTGATCCTGGCCGACCTGCAATCCGTTGAGCAGTCTTTGGATCGCGCTAAGAAGGCAGCCCGCGGAGGGGATAAGGAGGCAAAGGCACGGCTCGGTGTGCTGGAAAAGCTGGCCCCTGTGTTGGCGGAAGGAAAACCCGCCCGCAGCGTGATCGCCGGCCTGACAGACCCTGAAGAACAACGGGCTGCAAAGAGCCTCGGCATGATCTCCGCCAAGCGGGTGCTCTACGTGGCGAACGTCGACGAAAACGATCTCCGCGGCGAGGGGCCGCTCGCGGCGCGTGTCCGGGAGCGTGCCGCGACTGAGGGGATGGAAGTCGTGCCCGTGTGCGCGAAGATCGAGAGCGAACTCGCAGGTCTCGATGAAGCCGAGCGTGGGGAGATGCTTGGAGCCTATGGTCTTGAGGAACCCGCCCTCGCCACGCTGGCCCGGGGTGCGTACCGCCTGCTGGGATTGCAGAGTTTCTACACCGCAGGCGAGAAGGAAGTCCGCGCCTGGACAGTCTCGGAAGGCGCCACCGCGCCGCAGGCTGCTGGCGTGATCCACTCCGACTTTGAACGCGGCTTCATTCGAGCAGAAATCTATTCCGTGAAGGACCTCGCGGAGTTCAAAACCGAGAAGGCCATCCGCGAGGCCGGTCGACTGCGGGTCGAAGGCAAAGCGTATGTGATGCAGGACGGCGACGTCTGCCACTTCCTGTTTAACGTGTAGCGACGACCAGGGGCCGACACTCTGGCCGCTCGCCTCCGAACCGTCCTCTCACACACGAGGGTTCTCATGCGGGCGACGGTACCAGCTTATTGCGAAGGCCCCTCTGCCCGCAGTCGCTTGTCGTGGGTCTTGCTCGACTGGGGCGCGAGTTCGTACTCCACCATCCAGATCACGGTGATGGTGGCCTACGTGAAGGCGGTGTTTAAGGCCCACAACCCATGGCCTGTCTCGCCAGCCGCGGTGTGGGCGTGGACGCTTGGCCTTGCCATGCTGATGTCGGCGACGCTCACGCCGATCGCGGCGGGCTGGGCCGACCGGTACGGCCGCCATCGAGCAGCCTTGGCCTTCAGCGTTTTGACCGGCAGCCTGGCCTGCATCGGGCTCGGCCTCGCCCCGCCCACCTGGCCAGCGACGACGGTGACCTTGGTGGCTATCTCTGCAGTGGGCTTCGATCTTGCTGCAATTTTCACCGGGGCCCTCCTGCCAGCAGTGGCCTTCGGGCTCTTTCACGTGGGAAGCAAACTCGGTGGCTTCGCTGCGAGCATGGGGTTTGGGCTCGTGCACGAACTCAGCGGCCGGCCCCGCGCCGGACTGCTCCTGCTCTTCCTGCAGCTCGTGGCGGGGTGGCTGCTCCTCGCCCGCGTTCCGATCGACGAGGAACCGGATGAGACCGAGGCTCAGTCGGCAATCCCGAGCACGTCTCGCATCGAGTAGCTGCCCGGCTTCTGCCCCACGAGAAACACCGCGGCCGCCACAGCCCCGTGCGCATAGCAATCGCGGCTCGAGGCCCGCACGTTGACAGACAGGCTCTCACCGTCCAAGCCAAAGAGGATCGTGTGCTCGCCAGGATTGTCTCCGGCGCGAACGGCGTGGTAACCAATCTCCCCCGCGGGCCTCGCTCCCACGCGTCCTTCACGACCATGCGTCACGAGGGGTGTGCCCGGAGGGTGGTCGTGGAGCATCGCTTCCCCAACGATCTGGCCAAACTTGAGGGCCGTTCCGCTTGGAGCGTCTTCCTTGTGATGGTGGTGGCACTCAATGATTTCCACATCGGTGCGGCCGCCCACGCGTCCCAGCAGCTTCCCTGCACGGCCAACCAAATCCATGGCCACGTTCACCGCCAACGACATGCTCGGCGAAACGAGCACGGGGACTACCTGACGGGCCTTCTCCACTTCAGCGAGGTCATTGGCATCCATCCCAGTGGTGGCGACCACGAGGGGGACCTGGCGTTCTGCCGCCCGCCGCGCGATGCCGCTCACGGCTCCAGGCAGCGAGAAGTCGATGATCACATCCACCTCTCCGTCCCAGTCCGTTGACACCGGCACGCCGAGGTGGCCAAGCCCCGCCAACACGCCGGCATCGTCCCCCTGATACGGGCTGCCGGCCGCGTCGATTGCAGCCACCACATCGATCCGGTCATCAGCGGCAGCGGCAGCCACCACGCGACGGCCCATGCGGCCAGCGGCTCCGTGAACAACGAGACGAATCGAAGAAGGGGCGTTCATCGGCGGGGCTCCAGAGGAATCGAGGCCAGGTGCGACAAACCTACCGTCCCGGCGCCCGTCGGCAACCGCCGGCAGTCCGTCGCGGCCACGGCGTTTCAAACACGCTTTCCACCAGGCCCACGCTGGAGATGGTAGCGTGTTCCCACAGACATCGTCCCCGTTTCCACCACAGGTGCTGTCCACCAGCGAGCCCTGGGAGGCCCCACACCACGATGCCCCACCGACCTCGGATCGTCGTCGTTGGCAGTGCCAACACCGACCTCGTTGTGCGCACCGCCCACCTGCCACAGCCGGGTGAAACCGTGCTGGGAGGCACGTTCGCTCAGGTCGGAGGAGGGAAGGGGGCCAATCAGGCCGTGGCGGCCGCACGCGCCGGTGGCCAGGTCACATTTCTGGCGAAACTCGGAGACGACGACCTCGCCGATGCGGCCCTCCGCAGCTACCAGGCCGAAGGAATCGACACCACGCACATCACGCGGGCCGCAGGCGTGGCGTCGGGCGTGGCCTTGATCCTGATCGATGCGGCCGGCGAGAACGCCATCGCCGTGGCTTCGGGAGCAAACAGCCTCCTCGCCCCGGCAGACATCGACGCGGCCGCGGATGCCATCAGGCAGGCTGATGTGGTCCTCATCCAACTTGAGATTCCGCTGGAAACCGTCCGGTATGCGATCGAGGTGGCCGCCTCGGCAGGGCGACCGGTGATCCTCAACCCAGCCCCAGCCCAGCCTCTCGACACCGAGCTCTTGGCTCACGTTCGCCTGATCACTCCCAACGAGACCGAAGCGTCGATGCTGACCGGCCAACCGGTGATCGATGCAGACAGCGCCGCACGCGCGGCCGCGCGGCTTGTTGACCTTGGCGTTGGCCTCGCGATCGTCACGCTGGGCCGCGGAGGCTGCTTGGTGTTTGCCCCCACCACAGCCATCGGCCCACGTCATCTCCCCGGGCACCAGGTCACCGCCATCGATACCGTGGCCGCAGGAGACGTGTTCAACGGCACGCTCGCCGTCGCCCTTGCCGAGGGCCGCTCTCTGCACGACGCCGCTGCGTTTGCCAATGCCGCGGCCGCCATCTCGGTCACTCGCCAGGGGGCACAGACATCTGCTCCCACGCGCAGCGAAATCGACGCGATGCTCAAGGCCGAGTGACGCGGCGTCTTCACCGCCATGCGGATAGCACGAGGCAGGGGCTGGACCGTATTCTTTTGTCTTGGGGAGAATGTCCGACCTCACACGCACTCCGGCGTGAGCAGAACATGGCTGACCGCATCCGATGGCATCGTGCGTTTTTCGTCGCGCTCTTGGTGTGTGCATGCCGTCAGGCTTCCGCTCAGGAGGAGATCCCTCTGCAGCGGCTGCTCACCACGCACTGCAGCCAGTGTCACACTGGCGACGAAGCCCACGCCTCAGATGTTGACCTGTCCGATACCGTGACGGGAAGCCTGTCCACGCGTCCCGAACTCCTCCAGAAGTTGCTCGGTGTGATCGACCGCAGGGAGATGCCTCCCGACGACGCCCCCCAGCCCACCTCAGCAGAGCGCTCGCAGTTGCTCTCAGCACTGCGAGCGATTGAACGTGACGCGATCGCCTCGACCCCAGCAAGCGATGGGCCGCCCCTTCGTCGGATGACCCGCTTTCAGTACCACAACGCTGTCACCGATCTATTTGATCTCAAATGTGCGGTGTTCACCCTCCCTGAGAAGCTGATGCGGGGATACCGAGGCTATTTCAAACCCGAGACCGGCACGATGGCTGACGTGGTGCACGTGGGCAACCGACCACTCGGGAAGTCACAGCTGATCGAACCTCGACTCGGCGGGGTGGCTGCGTTTCCTCAAGACCTGCGCGCCGAACATGGCTTTGACAACCAGGCCGACCATCTCTCGCTCTCGCCCCTGTTGATGGAAGCGTTTGTCACTTTGGGCGAGTCGATCACCCGCAGCCCCGACTTCACGTCCAAAAATGTGGGCGTGTGGGATGCGCTCTTCGCGCCGCCCGAGGAAATAGAGGATCCCGCCTGCGAAATCCGGGCTCGGCTGACTCCCTTTCTCTCCCAGGCCTTTCGCGAACCGATCGATGCCCCCACGCTCGATCGCTACACCAACTACGCAGTCGCTCTCCTGGCAGAAGACCATGACTTCACCAGCAGTATGAAGTCGGCGACGGCCGCAGCGCTTGCCTCTCCTCGGTTTCTCTACCTCCACGATCGACCAGCAAGCGACCTCTCCGAAGTGGAAACGGCGGAGCACCATGGCTTCGCGCTCGCCTCCCGGTTGTCGTTTTTTCTCTGGGGGAGCCTCCCGGACGACGAACTCCTCGCCCATGCTGCTGCCGGAGATCTGCACCTACCCGACATTTTGAACGCCGAGGTCACGCGGATGCTCACCAACCGCAAGCTCAAGCGTTTCTGCGACAGTTTCCCGGCACAGTGGCTGCAACTGGATCGCCTCATCTCCTCGGTTCCCAATCGCGACCTCTACCCGCAGTTCTACTTCTCAAAATACCGCGACAGCATGCACATGATGCTCGAGCCGCTGCTTCTGTTTGAGACGGTTTTGGTGGAGAACCTCCCCATCACGCAGCTGATCGATGCCGAATTCACGTATCGCTCCGGACACCTCGAGGAGGCCTACGGGGAGCTCGCGACCCCAGCAGAGCACCGCCCGCCAGGCCGCCCCGGCGAGGTAGCTGAGTTGACGTTTCATCGAGTGCCAATCGTCGATCGTCGCGGGGGCGGCGTGATCACCAATGCTGCGGTGATGACGATGACCTCTGGCCCAGATCGCACCAAACCCATCACCCGCGGAGCGTGGGTGGCGAGCGTGATCTTCAATAACCCACCACCTCCGCCGCCGGCCGACGTCCCTCCGCTGCCGGAGCACCTCACGGGAGACGATGCCCAACGCACGCTCCGCGAGCGGCTGGCGATGCACCGCGAGCGGTCAGACTGCCGTGGCTGCCATGAGCGGATCGATCCGCTGGGATTTGCCCTCGAGAACTACGATGCGATCGGAACCTGGCGCGACCAGTATGAGAATGGCCGCGACGTGGATGCCGCAGGAGAGCTCTTTCATGCATCCGCCTTCCGCACGCCCGTCGAGTTCAAACAGGCGATCCTTCAAGAAAAGGATCGCTTTACCGAGGCGTTGGCTGGTCATCTGTTGGCGTATGGCCTCGCCCGCGACCTCACGCCGTCGGACGCACCTGCCGTTCGACGCATCGCCCGCCGGACCAAAGCCGACGGCTACCGAATGCAGACCCTGCTGCGGGAGGTGGTGCTCAGCGAGCCCTTCCGCATCGGCCCTCACGCCACGCAACCCCAGGTTGCCCAACATGCGGGAGACCACCCATGACGCCTCTCACTCGTCGTCGTTTTCTTCGCGGCCTTGGAGGATCGGCTCTCGCCCTCCCGTGGCTCGAGAGCACTGCCATCGCGTCGGGGCCAAAGCGTCTGCGGCGGATGGCCCAGTTCTACGTGCCGATTGGTGTGGTTCGCCGAGGTTTCTTCCCCGGGGAAGCAGACCACGTGATCCCGGAAGGCAACCTGGGGAATGTGATGGCTTCGCTGGGCACGCAAGACCCCGTCTACCGCGTGCGCCCGCTGACTGCACTCACTCCCACCATGCAGCCCCTCGATCCCCACAAAGCGAAGATTACGCTGATCACGGGCATGGACCGCACCTTCCAGCAGGGCACCGATGTCCACGCCCAGTGTGCCTCGTGCTACCTCAGCAGTGCCAAGCCCTACACGATTGAAGGCACAGCCTGGCCACTCGACCGCACCCTCGACCACCTCGTGGCAGATGGGATCGGTCAGGCCACGCCCTTCCCAACCCTGGAGTTCAGCTGCAACAGCCACCAAGACAACAAAGAGTCGATCTACTTCGACAACATCTCCTGGTATGGCACCGGGCACCTCGCCCCCTCGATTCGCGATCCGCGAACGATGTACCGCCGGCTTTTCTCGACGTCTGAGTCTGACCGCTTTCGAGACATCACCAGCCTCGTGCTCGAAGACGCCCGTACGTTTCAAAAACAGCTCGCACTCTCCGATCGTCACAAGCTCTCGGAATATTTCGACGCCATCCGTGCCCTGGAGGTGCAGATGGACCGCCTCGAAGCGATGAAAGCGGAACTCACGACGGTCGCGCTTGACGAGCCCGCTGAGGCGTACCTGCCTCGCGGCGAGTACATCCGGCTGATGGGCGACCTGATGGTGGTGGCCCTCCAGTCTGGACTCACGCATGTGGCCACCTTCATGGTCGGCCCTGAGCGTTGGGACACTCCCTTCCTCTACGAGGGGCTTTTTGAGAAGCCGCGAAGCCATCACCAGATGTCGCACGATCAGACCAAGGTGATTGACGACCTGCTCAAGATCGATCTGTTTCACATGGAGCAGTTCGCCTACCTGGTGGCACGCATGGACGCGATCCCCGACGGCGAGGGCACCACGCTTCTCGACAACACCCTCTTCACCTACGGCTCCGGCCTCGGCGATGGCTCGACGCATCAGTACAACGACCTCCCGATCATCGTCGCGGGAGGCGGAGCCCACGTGGCGACCGGCCATCACTTCAACATGCCCGAGGGCACGCCGCTGGCGAATCTCTGGCTCACCCAGGCGCAGCTGCTGGGCCTGCCGTGGGACCACTTTGCCGACAGCCGTGGTGTCCTTTCCGACTGGGTTAGTTAGCGTCACGAGGCCTGGCCTGCCTCGCTTTGCCCTGTGCTGTCATACGGCCCCGGCATCGGGCATGATAGGACGTTGGTTCGTTTGGGTCGCGTTGCCATCTTTGGTCGTTCTCGAGAGAGTTTCTATGCGTTGTCACCTGTTGATCCTGCTGCTCACCTGCTCGCTCACTGCGGCGACCAGCCGACCTGTCGCCGCCGGAGAGCCCCCGGTCGACCTGATCTTCGACACCGACATCGGCAACGACGTCGACGACGTGCTCGCGCTCGGCATGATTCACGCCCTCGCCAGCCGTGGCGAATGCAATCTCCTCGCAGTGACCGTCAGCAAGGACTGTCCGCTCGCCGCTTCCTACACCGATGCGGTAAACACCTTCTACGGCCGAGGTGACACCCCCATCGGGATCGTCCACGGCGGTGCCACTCCAGCGCCCGGGAAGTTTCTGCCTCTGGCGACCAAGCAGACTGGCGCCGGCTCGCCCCTTTACCCCCACGATCTCGAAGGAGCGAACGCTCCCGACGCCGTCACCGTGCTGCGGCAGGTGCTTGCCAGCCGCCCCGACCACTCGGTGGTCATCGCTCAAGTCGGCTTCTCCACAAACCTCGTGCGGCTGCTCGACTCCCCGCCCGATGCCATCTCCTCATTGAGCGGCCGCGACCTTGCCGCCAAGAAAGTGCGGCTGCTGTCGGTGATGGCAGGAGCGTTCCAACCGATTCACGGCCAGCGGCACCTGGAATACAACGTCGTGCAAGACATTCCCGCGGCCAAGAAGCTCGCCACCGAGTGGCCCACCGAAATCCTCTACAGCGGCTTTGAGATTGGCCTCGCGATGCCGTACCCAGCCCGCAGCATTCTCGAGGACTACGCCTGGCAGCCTGAGCACATCCTTGCCGCGAGTTACATCGCCTACGAGCCGCCACCCCACAACCGGCCAACATGGGATCTCACGAGTGTGCTGGCCGTGGTGCGACCGAGCCATGAGTACTTCGGCGTCTCCGAGCCAGGTCGCGTGATTGTGGAAGACGACGGGGGCACGCGATTCGAGGCGGCTCCTGACGGCCCTCATCGCTACCTCACCGTCGATCCAACGCAAATCACCCGGGGTGTCGAAGCGTTCGTCAACCTCTGCAGCCAGCCTGTCGTGCCTGCTGCAGACGCCCCCGCCTCAGCCGACACCGCCGGCAATGGCAACTACACGATCGGCCCCGACTATCGCATCGATCCAGACCTCACCGATCGCGGCAATCCCGCGGGCCGCCTTTTCGAGTTTTCGATGAAACTTGCTGACAGCGCGATCTTCCCGGGCACAGACACCACGCTCGACCCTCGCAAGGAAGTTCGCAAAGAGCGAAAGATTTTTGTCTACGTGCCTGCCGCGTATGTCGACGGAACGAAGGCCCCCGTGCTCCTGACCCTCGACGGTCCAAGCCGCCTCGATCTGGTTCGCCATGCCCTCGACAACCTGACGGTGTCGCAGGATCCGGCGAGGAAACTTCCGCCGTTCATCGCGGTGTCGGTGGAGAACGGTGGCGATGACAGCAAGGGGAGCGAGCGTGGGCTTGAGTACGACACCATGTCGGACCGCTTCGCCCGCTTCCTCAACGACGAAGTGCTCCCCGCGGTGCTGGCCAACCCAGAGATTCGCGCAGCCTACCCACACCTCGCCTTCACAGACGATCCCTGGGGGAAGGGTGTGATGGGCTGCAGCTCCGGCGGTGCCGCAGCGCTGACCGCAGGCTGGTTCCGGCCCGACCTCTTCCGTCGGCTGATCACCTACTCCGGGACGTTCGTCGACCAGCAAGATGACGACGCCCCCGAGGAGGCCGCCTATCCGCTTGGCGCCTGGGAGTATCACTCCAGCATGAAACTGATCGAAAACAGCGAGAAAAAGCCGCTGCGAATCTTCACGCACGTCGCCGAGAACGACAACCGGGCCAACGATCCCGAAGAGACCTACCACAACTGGGTGATGGCCAACGAGCGGACTGCCGAGGCGTTGGCAGCCAAGGGATACGACTACCGCTACGTGTTCAGCCGGGCCTCCCGGCACTGCGACAAGCGGGTCTTCGAACACACCTTGGCCGACACCCTGGTCTGGATGTGGCAGGGGTATCAGCCCGAGTGACGCTGCCCGCGCGGCTCTTGAACGACTTCAATCGTTGACGTTCCGCGGGGAAGGTCCATGCAGACGGTGACCCTGTCGCCGTGGTGACACCACGCGCCTTCGGTAAGGGCCAAGGGCCCCTCCACCTCGCGGAGATCACCCGCGGGCACGGGTGCGGTCCCCGCCGTCCCCTCGACATGCACGGAGACACCACGGACAGCGGCTCCCTTTGGCATCGCCAGCTCAAGGGTGAACCGCCCGGTGGCAAAGGGTGCCTTGAGCGTGATCTGTTCGCCGGCGCGGTGAATGCTCGTGAGTTGTTTCGCCGCCTCATAGCGGGCAATCTCGCTGGGCTTCATCCAGAGCAGATGCTCGTAGCGAGCGTGCAGCCGCTCCACCACCGTCTGGAAGATGCGAAAACCATCCCGCATGCCGTTGCAGTAGATGCCCGGCCAATGGCAGACCATGATGGCGGGCTCACCACGCGCGATCACCTCAGGGAGACGGCCTTGCTCGCCATCGGCGGTGATGAACTGGTCGGCGGAGCCGATCTCGAGGCCATCCCAACCACCAAACCAGTCGCCCGTGCAGCCGACCACCGAAACCACTGCCTGCGGATCGTCGCCATCAAGGTCTCGGGCATTTTCTACGACCGGCGCCACACTCCGGCCGTCGGTGTAGAGGTTGCGGAAGTAGTGCGAAAGGCTCACGCCATACACATCGCGGCAGCTTTCAAGCGTTGCCGTGGAGAGCGCCGGCATGACGCGGCTCCCAAAGCCACCTGGCGTCGTGACCCCTTCGCAATGGAGCCCTGCGTTTTTCAGAATCCGCAGCGCGTAGGCGAGGTAGTCGGTGAGTTCATCCGCCGACTTCCCCACCGAGAAGCCCCAGTTCTCCTGAAAGGCTTCGGTGCGCTCGGCGTACGGCCTTCCGGTCTTGGTGTTGATCGCCCAGGTATGCGTCACCATTTCCGGATGGATATCCCAATCGACCGCCATGAAGTCGCGGACCAGGTCGAGGCTTTGGGTCAGCTCGCGCTTCGTCCAGCCAGGCATCTCCCGGTCGACCCAGCCGACGAGGGCAGGGTAGGGCACCACGCTGTATTTGCCTTTCACGCCATGGTCGCGACACCACTCGCCAAACTCCCGCACAAACGCATCGGGAATCTCGCGAGGCAGTTTCCGCCAATCCTGCTGGTAGCGATCGGGAAAGACTGCCGCGAAGTGCGGAATCGCGAAGTGGGCAAGGTTCACGAGGCACGTTGAGTCGTCAATGATCAGCGAGACGGGCACCCGCGATCGCGGGTTGACCACCCGCACACTCGCATCCTGCTGAGGCCGTTCGCCCGGCTCCTGAGCTGTCACCGATCGAGGCGGTCCTCCCTTGACCGCCAACGCAGCCACGCCGCCCGCTGCATGCATCACCGCCCGCCGTCGCGAGACCTGCATCCGATGTCCCTCCTCGTTCGGTGCCGTTTCCGTGCCCGCACCCGCTCCCCACGGTTCCCCCTGAGCGTTGGGAGCCGGTATACCAGAGGCAACCTTCTCGACACCAGCATCACGCGGACGCGCTTCCAATGGACACCCACATCAACCTGTGCCTGCTCTTGCTCATGATGGCCATGGCGTTTCAACAGGCTTCCGCCGCCACCACGCCGGACGACCAGCCCGCTGACGAAGCAGGGCACGTTGCCTTACCTGAAACAGGCGCCACGTCGCCCGAACTTGCCAGTTTTGACGAACTGATGCGGTCGTTTCTCAAGGAGCACTCGATTCCCGGGGCCGCCTTGGCAGTGGCGAAGGATGGGCGCGTTGTCTACACCCGTGGGTTTGGCTACGCCGATGTTGAGCGGCAGCAGCCGGTTGAGCCCGACGCGCTTTTTCGCATCGCCAGTGTGTCAAAGCCGATCACCGCGATGGCTGTCATGCGGCTTGTCGAACAAGGCAAACTGCACCTCGACGCCCCTGTGTTTGAGCAGCTCCCGTACACGCCACACCTGCCTGCGGGGCAGGCCGAGGACCCTCGCCTTCGTGAGATTACAATCCGTCAGCTCCTGCAGCACACGGCCGGCTGGGACCGCGATATCTCCATCGACCCCATGTTTCACTCCGTGGCGATCGCTTCGAGCCTCGAGACGGCCGCTCCCGCGGAACCGGATGACATCATCCGCTTCATGATGGGCTGGCCACTCGACTTCGCTCCAGGCACGCGCCACGCCTACTCCAACTTTGGCTACTGCCTGCTGGGCCGCCTCCTCGAACAGGCCACAGGCGTTGGCTACGAAGAACACGTTTG
Source organism: Planctomycetota bacterium (assembly GCA_029978905.1). Classification (GTDB taxonomy): domain Bacteria; phylum Planctomycetota; class Planctomycetia; order Pirellulales; family UBA1268; genus M30B53. The sequence continues at coordinate 33,811 of JAPOIM010000011.1, read as the reverse complement.
CCGCGACGTGCTCGCGCCGCTGGGCATCGCGACGATGCGAATCGGCAAGACACTCGAGCACGAGCGGAGCGACGGTGAGGTGCGGTACTACCTGCCCCGCGATCGCTTCGCGCTTTCCGTGGTCGGGGATCACCCCGGCGTGAAAGTGCCGAGGCCCTACGGAGCCTGGTACCTCGAAGCGATGGACGCGCATGGCGGCTGGATCGCCTCCGCCGAAGATCTCGTGCGGTTTGGGTCGGCAGTCGCGCACTGGGAGCAGTCGCGGTTTCTTTCGGCCGAGAGCATCGAGGCCATCGACGCCGTGCCTGCCGGGCCGGCCGGGCATGATGCCGACGGGAATCGCAAAGCGGCCTACTACGGCTTGGGCTGGATGATTCGCCCGGTGAACGGGTCTGGCGGCGCGAACCGCTGGCACAACGGGCGTTTTGACGGAGCGTCATCGCTGCTCGTGCTGCGGCACGATGGGCTTTGCTGGGCGGCTCTCTTCAACACGTCCGCCACGCCTGATGGCGACGCCCCAGCGGGCAAGATTGATTCGCTCCTGCACCGCGCCGCCGACGCCGTGGTTCACTGGCCCGAGGGCAAGTGAGCAGGTCAGGACGAAGGCTCACTCTCGCCTCGGCGTTCCACGTCCCGCTCAGCCCGCGACGCACGTGGCCACGAAACTGCTGCAGCCACCCCGACGAGGCTCGCCGCCAGGAGCGCCGCCTGCAGCCCCGACACGCGGCCGAAGAAGTGCCCAAGCGTTGCGAGCCCCACCGTGGCTGCTGCCCCGCAGCCAATCACCACGCCGCGGAAACTCGGCTCTTTCACCCGCCACACAAGCAGGCCCACGGCACACGCGAGCGGCAGCGACGTGAGCCCGCCCTTGAGCCAGCCTCCCCACACGATCAGCCCGCCGGTCGCCACGAGCGCTACGACAAGGGCCGTCGCCACCCAACGCTGTGATTTCTCGCGGGGCAGCACCTGCCAGACAACAGCCCCGCCGACTGCCCAGAGGCCGAGCCACAGCGAGTCGGGCTCACCGCGGAGGTGCACAGAGCCCCACAGGAGGCCCCAGCCGAGTTGCCATGCTGCTGCCAGGCGGAGCACGCTCCCTACCGCGGCAGCCGTCGCAGCCGAGGCCCGCGCTCGGAGCCCAGCACTCAAGACCTCGATCAGGCACGCAGTTGGCCAGACCACCAACAGAAAGCGGTCCATGCCGCTGCTCGGCGGCACTCTCGGCACGAGCAGGGCCGGGTTGCCAAACACAAACCCGACCGCGACGAGCCCAACGGCGGCGACCACGAGCACCGCGATCGCCGCCGCGAGCCACCTGATCACTGCTTCACGCCTGCGCAGTCGATGATGATCACAGCCTCATCACCGATGTTGCCGATCGCTTGCGGGTCGAAGTTGAAGTCACTTCGCTTCAGTCGCAGCTCGGTCGCGAAGCCCACTCGCTTGGCGCCCATCTTCTCAACTTCTTCGCCACCCATGAACGGGAAGGTCAGTTCCTTGGTGACGCCATGCATCGTGAAGTTACCGGTCACCTCATAGCCACCGTCGACTGCCTTGACCTTCGTGCTCTGAAAGTCGATCGTGGGAAACTGCTTCGTGTCGAAGTAGTCGGGCTGCCGGAGGTGCTCGTCACGCTTCTCATTCGCGGTGTCAACGCTGTCGACGTTGATCGTGAGCTGGAAGCTCGACTTGGAAGGATCTTCACGGTCGAGGCTGAAGGTTCCGGAAACGTCGTTAAACCGCCCGTGAATCCAACTGATGTCCAGAAAGCGTGCCTTGAAGCTCACCGACGAGTGCACGAGGTCATAGTCATACACGTCAGCCGCCTGGCTGAGCGAAGAGGTGGCCACAACCGCCACGGCGAGAACCGCCCCGAAAATACAACGCATGCAACAACTCCTTTGGATTCTTTGGAAGGCGAGGGTCTCCTCCCCGGCTTCCAATCACTGGAATGCAGAGGCCCCCTGAAGATGAAGATGATACCTCACGCACACCGACATGGTGCCCGCTTTCTGATCGTGGCCTGTGTCGTGCGTGAATGGATTCTCCCCCGTTCCCTCGGGCTTTAGCAGACGCCGTTCACGACGTTTCGCAGGGACAGCCCAAGCAGCGCCCGCCGGCAGGCTTCGGTGCCCTTGGTCCGCATGTCGAGGAGCCCCTCGACGGAGTAAAACGCCGCGTGCGGATTGACGATCAGCCGCTCATAGGCAGGATGCGAGCGATCGCGCCAGGCGACCAGCAGCGGATCGTCGGCCGCCGGAGGCTCACCCACGAGCACATCGATTGCGGCCCCGCCGAGGTGCCCGCTCGCGAGCGCGTCGGGCAGCGCCGACGTGTCCACAACACCACCACGTGCGGTGTTGACCACAAATGCCCCACGCGGGAGGAGTCGCAACGACTCCGCGTTGACCACATGCTTCGTTTCGTCAGTCAGCGGACAGTGCAGGCTCAGCACGTGACTCGCAGCAAACAACTCTTCCACCGACTCGTACCGGCGGACTCCCAGTGCCTTGTCGTAGCCATCTGGCTTGTAGGGATCGTAGAAGCCCACCTGCATGCCAAGCGCCTTGGCTCGGAGCGCGACGGCCGTGCCGATCCGCCCCAGCCCCACGATCCCAAGCTGCCGACCACGCAAGCGAAAAATCGGCCCCGCCACGGAATACATCCACGGGTCCGGCTGTTCGCGCATCCGGACGTTGTAGAGATTCACGCCGCGGACGAGCGCAAGCATCATGCCGATCGCCGAATCAGCCACTTCCTCGGTCCCATAGTCGGGCACGTTCGCAACCTTGATGCCACGCGATGCTGCGTAGACATGATCGACGTTGTCGATCCCCGCGCCGCACCGCACGATCAAGCGACAGCAGTGCAAGCGATCGATCGTCTCCTTTGAGACGGCAAGGTTGTGGTACATCATGATCGCTGCGGCATCTTCGATCCGGCCAACGAGATCTCGCTCGCTATAGCCATCGAGCGCTTCGACCTCCGCAACGCCTGCGAGCCCCTTCCGCTCGGGTGCGAGGTCATCGTTGAGAAAATCCGTGATCACGACGCGATGCATCCGTTCCTCCTGCCCAAGGGGCTGCTCTGGTCGAATCGTCGACCGACTGCCACGATGGTACCCGCTCCAAGCCCAGCGGTATTCCCCTTAGCATGCGAGGCGACAATGTCCGCACCCCACTCGGATCTGCTCAAACTCAAGCGATGGAATACGCCGACGGTCTACAACGGCTGGGAGCAGATCACGTCGCACGACGTCACCTGCTCAGCGTGGAACGAGGAAGAAACACGCGACTTCATGCCGCAGATGGGCCCTATGGTCGGGAGGGCCGTGACCCTCGTCATCGAACCCTCGAACGCTTCCCACAAAGCGCGAGCAGACGCCTGGGATGCCTACCGCGCGTACGTGGCTGCGGCGAGTGGGCCGACCATCGTGGTGGTGCAAGACCTCGATAAGCCCCGTACCGTCGGCTCGTTCTGGGGAGAGGTGAATGCCAACGTTCACCGGGCGCTCGGCTGCGTGGGCACGATCACCGACGGCGCCATTCGCGACCTCGACGAAATGACGAACGCGGGCTTCAAGGCGATTGCCCGACGGCTCTGCGTGGGGCATGCCCACGTCGTGCCGCTCCGGTGGGGAGAGGCCGTGACCGTGTTCGGGCGGCGGATCGAGCCCGGGCAGTTGATCCATGCCGACAAGCACGGCTTCCTCGCCATCCCGCCAGAAGACGAGCCGCGACTCCTTGAAGCCGCCACCTTCATGGACGCCAACGAATGCAACACGATCATCACCGCCGCACGTGGCAGCGCAGGGCAGAACCGGGAGGCAACGCTCGCCAGCCTGAGTGATGCCTCCCGCCGCTTTGGCGATGCCGCCCGCGAACGCTTCGCCCGGAAAAGCGAGTGGTCGTAAGGGACTCGCGTCTCAGCTGCCGCTGCCGACGCGGACCAACTTCATGATGCGGCCAGAGACGTTCCAGTCCTGGACGTAGAGATTGCCGTCGGCATCCCAGAAGGAGCCGTGGGTGCCGCTGAAGATTCCCTCGATCCACTCGGCCTGTGGCACGTTGAAACTTCCACCACGTGCCGGGTCTGGGTTGTGCCCAAGCACCGCCATGATGGTGTTGTTTTTATTGAGGATCACGACGCGGCCGTGCAGGTCGGGCACGGAAACGTAGTCGCCCTGGACCGCGGCTGAGGTCGGCATGCCAAGGCCCGTGATCACCTCCTCGAGGAAGTTTCCGTCGAGGTCGTAGTGCAACAGCCGCCCCTTGGGCTCATGGTTGCGGTCGCAGATCAGCAGTCGCGGCGGGTCATAACGCGTGTCGAGCGTCATGCCGTGGGCGGTATTGAACTCCTTCATCCCGTTGCCCTTCGTGCCGAAGTGCGACAGGTAGGTGCCGTCCGGGGAAAAACGGAAGATGTGATTGCTCGCGTAGCCGTCGGACAGGTAGATCTCACCGTTGGGAGCCACCGTAATGGCTGTCGGCGCCCACTTGGCAATCTCCAGGCCGCACGCCTCCTTGCTCGGAATGCCGAGCCGAAGCACAACGCCACCCGTCTCGGCATCAAACTTGATCCCTTCGCCCGCCGCATTTCGAGCACCGTAGATGAAGTCGCGTCCGTCTTCGCTGCGGATCTCCATGTCGTGCAGGCTGGTGTAATCGTCACCGAGGTGTCGCCGCACGAGCGTGCCATCGGGTGAGAAGACAAAGATGCCAAGATTGGAACTCGTGTAGACGAGGCCTTGGCTATCGACGACCACGCTGCCATGCGTGGGGCCAATCTGCGAGGCCCCCTGGGCATCCAGGCCCCAGCCAGGCACGGTATCGAAGGTCATGATGCCGCAGCCCATGCGAACAGGCTCCACAGCAACGGCAGGAGACGCCCCCATTCCAAGCATGCCGAGCACGCCCAGCACAAACCCCACCGCAAGCACACGACGCAGCGTCATCCGATTCTCTCCTCACACAAAACGTGGCCTTCCCGCTCGCCCCGACACACGAAGCGTGTGCGACCTGAGGCATCCCCAATCCAGCCCGCAGTCTCTCACAGGCAGGCGGGCTCTCCAAGTCTTCCCGCAAGAGCGGAGGGAAAACGCGCACCGCCCGATGCCACCAACACCCCCGCCACACGATCCAGCGTCAGGCGAGGATCTCGGTGATCACGTTGCCGTACACATCCGTCAGCCGCTCGTCTCGCCCTTGATGAAACCAGGTCAGCCGAGTGTGATCGAGGCCCATGAGGTGCAGAATCGTGGCGTGGATGTCGTGCACGTGCACACGATTCTCCACCGCCTCAAAGCCAAACTCATCGGTCGCACCGTATGCCGTGCCTCCCTTCACGCCACCACCCGCCATCCACATCGTGAAGCCATAGGGGTTGTGGTTGCGTCCCGGCTTACCGGTGCCCTCGCTAAAGGGCATCCTTCCAAACTCACCGCCCCAGACCACGAGCGTCGACTCCAGCAGCCCCCGCTGCTCGAGGTCAGTCAGCAGCGCCGCGATCGGCTGATCCGTCTCCCCGGCGTGTCGGCCGTGGTTCTTTTCCACGCTCTCGTGCGCGTCCCAGGTTTCCTCCAGATGGCCACCGCCAGAGTAGAGCTGCACAAAACGAACACCGCGTTCGACCAGACGACGTGCGATCAGGCAGTTCCGCCCGAACTCGGCCGTCGGCTCGGTCTCAACGCCATACGCCGCCTTCGTTTCCGCAGTCTCCTGGTTGAGGTCGACCGCTTCGGGGGCCTCAGCCTGCATCCGGAAAGCGAGCTCGTAACTCGCCGCACGCGCCGCAAGGTCTTCCCCTCCCGGCCTCGACCGCAGGTGCTCATCGTTGAGCCGGGCGAGGAGGTCGAGCTGTCGCCGCTGTCCTTCGCGGCCCAACGACTCAGGAACGGCGAGGTCGAGAATCGGATTCCCGATCGGCCGAAAGAGGGTGCCCTGATAGCCAGCCGGCATGAACCCACTCGACCAGTTGGGCTGGCCACCGATCGGACCACCACGTTTGTCGAGGAGCACGACATAGCCGGGCATGTCCTGATTCTCGGTGCCAAGCCCATACACCACCCAACTGCCGAGGGCCGGGCGGCCGATGATCGGCTTCCCCGTGTTCATCTGCACGAGCGCCGAGCCATGGGCATGGGTATCGGTGTGGCAGGAGCGGATCACGGCGAGTTTGTCGGCGTGCCGCTTGAGGTGAGGAAAGAATCCGGAGATCGGCAAGCCACTCTCACCGCAGCGTTCAAACGGCCGGCAACTTGGTGTCAGGAGGCCCATGGGACGGCCACCTGAGTTGATGAACGCCTTGTCGGGCGGCAGCGGCTGGCCTGCGTATTTTTCCAGGGAAGGCTTGGGATCGAACGTGTCGACCTGGCTCGGCCCGCCGTTCATCAAGAGGAAGATGCAACTCTTCACCTTCGTCGGCAGGTGAGGCGGCTGCGGAGCAAAGGGATTCGCAGCAGCAGGCACCTCGCCGGCGCCCGCTTGATTCCAGAAGCCATCACGCTCGAGGAGACTCGCGAGCGCGAGGCCCGCGAAGCCGCCCCCCATCTCCCAGATCGCCTCGCGCCGTGAGAGACCGCAGGGATACCGCATAGCCGATTTCCTCGCTTCACGCGTGTGCGCCATGGACCGCCTCGTTCCGCCGCTGCCCCGCCGGCCCTCAGTCCACAAAGACAAACTCATTGGTGTTGAAGAGCACGAGGCACAGCGAGGCCCACGCCTCCGCCTCCGCGGCACCATCGGCCTCAGCCGCCGCCACATGCGCTGCCGCCGCTGCACGCTCTGCCTCGCCCGGCCGTCGCCCAAGCGCCATCAGCCATGCCTGTTCGACGCGTCGAGCCGCATCGTCGCCGCCTCCCATCACGCGTGCTGCAAACGCCTGAGCCCGCTGGGCCACCCAGGCGTTGTTGAGCAGCGTCAGCGCCTGGGTCGGCACGATCGACACATCGCGTTTGCCGGTTGGCATCGTGGTGTCACACATGTCAAACGTCGTCATCATCGGCACGATCAGGCCCCGTTTGGAAAACATGTAGAGGCTTCTCCGCAAGCACGCCTCAGGCGGCGACGGCGTGTAACCACCACTCTTCATCGAGAGCCCTTCAAGGGCTTCGTCCGAAATCGGTTGCCGAAAACTTTCCCCACCGATCCGTGGATCGAGTTCGCCGCTGACCGCAAGCATCGCATCCCGCAAGCTCTCGGCATCGAGTCGCTGCCGCCTGGCATGCGCGAGGAGACGGTTGTCGGGATCGGCCTCCGCCACCGCCTCAGGGTTGGGGTGCAGCGACGAGCGGCGGTAGGCCTCGCTGGTGACCATCAGCCGGTGCAGCCGCTTGAGGTGCCAGCCCCCGTCGATCACCTCAGCGGCGAGCCAGTCGAGTAGGGCAGGGTGCGTGGGCGGCGGGCCATTGAATCCAAGATTGTCGGGGTCGCCGCAGAGGCCTTCCCCGAAATGATGCTGCCAGAGCCGGTTGACGATCACCCGCGGAGTGAGGGGATTGTCTGGCGCCGTGATCCAGCGGGCCATCGCCAGGCGGCGACCGGTGGTCTTGGCGCCCTCGGGAGGCGCCTCGAAGGTGCGCATGCTCGCCGGCACGCAGGAAAACGTTCCGGGGCTGACCTCACCCAGAGGGCGATGCGGGTCGCCTTTGGCGAGCAGGTGGAGGGGCTCGGGCGAGGCCGTGATGTCGGTCCACCCCAGCACGTCGTACCCCAGTTCGTCAGCCGACGGCCCCCCCATCAACGCCCGGTCGCGGGCCGTGACAGGCCCAGGCCAAAACGCGGCCGCCATGCGGTAATAGTCTTCCTGCCGGATCGCGTCGAACTTGTGGTCGTGGCAGCGGGCGCACTTAAAGGTCAGCCCAAGAAACGCCGTGCTCGTCACGTGCACGAAGTCTTCCAGCCGTTCGTAGCGATACTCAAGGTCGTCATTGGGCTCATCGTCCCACGTGCCGACACGGAGGAAGCCGGTGGCCGTCACGCTCGCCAGATCGGCATCAGGCACTTCGTCTCCGGCCAGTTGGCAGGTCACGAAGCGGTCGAACGGCATGTCGCGGTTGAACGCGTCCACAACCCAGTCGCGATACCGCCAGGCACCCGGTTTTTCTGCGTCGCGTTCGTAGCCGTTGGTCTCTGCGAACCTCACCAGGTCGAGCCAGCGTCGCGCCTGACGCTCACCAAAGTGGGGCGACGCGAGCAGCCGGTCCACCTGTTTCTCGTACGCATCGGGCGAGTCGTCTTGGAGAAAGGACGCGATCTCGGCGGGGGAGGGAGGTAGGCCGATCAGGTCAATCGAGAGCCGTCGCAGGAGCGTGCGTCGGTCCGCCTCCGGAGCCGGTGCGAGGCCAACGTCTGCAAGGGCTGCATCCACGAATCGATCGATGGGGTTTCGCGCGATGCCCGGTGGTGGCTCAGCCGCAGCCAGTGGTTGCAGGCTCCACCAGTCGCGACCGGCCCGCGCGTCGGTGGTTCGCTCCAGGAGATCGAGCACGCGGTCCTCTGGCCAGGGGGCTCCAACGTTGATCCAGGCCGCAACCGCAGCCACCTCTTCATCCGGCAGCCGCTGCGGATGGCCATTTTTCTCCGGCGGCATCTCGCCGGCAGCAAGGCGCTGCCAGAGCAGGCTTGCAGACGCATCGCTGGCCGCCAGCACCGGCCCACTGTCGCCACCGACCGCAAGCCCTTTCGCCGTCGTCAGATCCAGCCCCCCCTCGGCGTCGTCTCCGGCATGGCACTCGATGCACCGCCTGAGGAACACATCGGTCGCCGCAACCTGAAGATTCGCAGCCCCGGAGGCGTCTTCAGGATCGGCTGCCGCGGAAACCGTGCCGCCCATCACCGCCACGACCACAGTGACCAGCACCGCTGCTTGGCGAATCAACGCGTTCCAATCCCGCATCGCCGCTCCCCCCGAAACCCACATAACCGCTCGGTGACGAAAACCACCGTGGCTCCGTAGCCACGGTCAGCCTACATCGCTTTGACTATGACGCCCAACTGCCACGGCACGGAGAACGCCACAGGCAAGGCCATCAGGCCTTGGGCAACACACGCAAGCGAACGTCCATTCGTCCTAGAGAAGTCGCTCGCGGCCGCCATCGGCAGCCGACGCCACACAGGCCATCATCACCTGCTGCACAGCGAGCGCTGCTTCGGGCCAGTATGGCTCGCGAGTGCCACTGAGCACGAGCTTCGAGAAGTGGCGGAAGAGGTTGGTTTCCTGGGCCGAGGCGTGGCCGTGGCCGTATTCCTCAAGGGTCACGGTCTGGTCATGACGCTCCATGCGGAAGTCGCAGCCGTCGACAACGAACTTTGGCTTGGAGACCGTGAAGGAGAGTTCATTGCCGATGTAGGGGAGCACGAAGTCGTCGACCCGAACGCTGCCGCGAGGACCGCTGACATGTACCCACTGCTGATGCTCAATCAGGAACGAGCAGAAGAAGCTCGCCGTCGCATCCTGCTCTCCGCGCCAGATGAGTTCGCCTGAGAACTCGACCGGCACAGGAGCGCCGCTGCCAGGCGCGGCATCAGACACGATCATCCGCCCCGTGACCGCATGTGGCATCCGCGGCCACATTGCCCACAGCGAGAACGAGATCGTGTACCAGCCGAGGTCACCGAGGGCTCCGAGTGGTTCCAGATCACTCTTCATGCGGATGTTGCCGGTGCGAAACTCCTCCGGCGCACAGAAACTAAACTGCGTCGCGATCCGCCGAATCGGCCCGATGCCCGCCTCATCCTCGCCGAGGAACATGCGAATCGCTTCCAGCCGGCGGCTGTGGCGAAACATCACGCCATCCATGAACTGCACGCCGCTCTTCTGACAGGCGGCGATCACCTGCTCCAGCTCCCCGACGCTCGGAGCACAGGGCTTCTCCATCACGATGTGCTTGCCTGCTTCCGCAGCCTTGACCGCCCACTCCGTGCGAATCCCTGTGGGAATCGGCAGGTAGACCGCGTCGATGTCGTCTCGTGCAAGGAGCTCGTCGTAGGAGCCGAGCGCCTCGGGCCGCGTGGCCACGGGCCGACTCGCCTGGCAGGCATCGATGAAACTGCTCGCCTTGGCCGCATCACGACTGGCCACGGCCACCAGCTCGGCGTTCTCCGCGTTCGCGATCGACAGCCAGTTCTTCGCCGAAATCCCGGCCGTTCCCAAGATCCCCCAACGACAGATCGACGATGATGCAGACATAACGCTCCAAGCCATGAAACAGACCAGTGCCAACTCGCAACGTTGCAAGAGAACCGCCCTCTCGCCAACGCCTTATCAGCCTGCTCACAGACTACAGGGAAACCGGCGAGGAGACGATCACCCACAGCCCGCCGTCGCAGACTTACCCGCGCAGCCGTGAAGGGCACCACCGCGTTCCCCTGCAGCTGAAGCCGCCACGGAGGGCGGTCATTGCCCGGGCTTGTTTGTCGCCGACATCTGCAGGTTTTGCAGGCCAAGGCGACCGATGGTTGGAAGGATGAAAGCCATGTTTTGTGGTCCCTTGACCTCGAACGTGATCTTCCGAGCCTGCTCGTCGACAACGATCGTGTCGACCTGCACGCCCGCCACCCCGCCGAGTGTCTCCTGCACTTTCTCCACCAGTGAGCCCTCAACGCTGCTGGCTGCGTACGCGACGGTGACCACCAACGTCGGCCCGTTGGCCATGCCAGGGGGCTGTCCGCGACCGGGTGCTCCAGGCCCCGGGAATCCCGGCGGTGGACCTGGCTGTCGCCCCGGCTGTTGGCCAGGACCTTGGCCTGGTCCTGGTACCCCAGGGGGCTGTCCTGCCATCCCCCGGTTGGGCAACTGGATCTGGTCGACCACGATTCCCGGTGGGCCAACGGGAGCCGGTGCCGCGCCACCTTGCCCCTGGAGGAGTCGCCCCACATTCACGTTCAGGAAGGCGGCAGGAACGAACGTCAGAATCAACAGCACGCCCCGCCAAAACAAACCGCGTGTCGGCGCAAACGCGCCGCGGACAAGTTGCTTGTAGGGATGGCTGTCGGGCTGGTTCATCATCTCGAAGCGGGCGCTGCGAGACACGAGCATCAACCCCACCGTGCCGGGATCGGTGAACAGGATCCGCAAGAAGGGTGCGATCCCACCGATCAACGCCATCCCGACTCCGACAAACGCGGAGACACCCGCGATCCACAGCCCGGCTCCCGGGATCATCGCCAAGAGCAGGATCACCAACACGGCAACCCAGTGCCAATGCCGCAAGATGCTTCGCGAACCAGCTTGGGTCGCCATCATCCACCCCTCCGCATGAAGTGCGTCGGCCTCACTCACCACCGACCGCCCAAAAGGTACTCAACCGCCGCGGTGCTCGGCCAGCCCCCGGAAGAAACGGCTCTCGCGGCCGGCCACGGCTCTTCGCGAGCTTCATCAGCGGTCATGCAGCGGGCATCACACGCGTCGCGGCTCCTCGGCGGTCAGCGCGAAGACGGGCTCCTGGTGGATACCAGCCCTGCCGAACTGTGCCGTGGAGTAGCTGTCGTTGGGGCAGTCTTGCGTCAGACAGCGCACCCGCAGCCAGAGTTCGGCATGCCCCAACAGGTGGCTCGGCAGACTGTCGTCGAAGCCGATATAGACTCCCCACTGACGCGGCTCAATGCCATCGGCGAGCGTCGTCCAGGCCAACCCATCGGCAGACACCTCCAGCGCAGCGGCTCCACGGCCTTCTCCTCCCTGGCCCTCACCAAAAATGTGGCAGGCGCACGTTGCACTGAGCGCGATCTGCGGCATACGACGGCCAAAAGGAAAACGGTAGAGCAGCGTGCCCTCCACGTCGTTCTGCTCCGGCCCCCAGTAGGTCAACTCCGGCATGCCCATTTTGACCCACCACTCCTCGCGGTAGACCTTCATGTTGGTGACGTCGACTAAGTACGGAGATGCCGAGCGAATGTCGTCGTAGCGAAACTCCGTCGCGGGCGGCGGGTCCAGCTTGGCCACCGTGGGCCCCGATCCGCGGTGCCCCGGCAGGCCACGCACTGCAACCGCCGCGGCCAGCGTCGCCGCGATGCCACCGCCACCGAGCACGAGGCCTCGCCGCGTGATGCGAGGCGCTGTGGTCGCTGGCACGCCGTGCTCCACGTCTGAGAACGACGCGGCGGCCGGTAACCAACTCATAGAGGATCACCCCGAGGGCATACACGTCGCTCCTTGCGTCGCCACCCTGGGCACCCCCTGAAAGTTGCTCCGGCGCGAGATAGGGCAGCGTGCCCACCAGACGCTCGCCGTCGGTCTCATGGCCAGTCGACACACGCAGCAGCACTGCCGCTGCCTCACCTGCCTCGCCCGCTCGCGGCGGTTCCATCACCAGCGTCGCCGGGCGGATGCTCCGCGAGATCCCAAAGTCAATCAACTTGGGACGACCGAGGTCATCAATAAGCACATTGCTCGGCTTGAGGTCGCGGTGCACCACACCGCGATCGTGGGCATACGCCACCGCCTCGCAGACCTGCAAGAAGAGCCGCAACCGCGGCGTCAGGGAAAGATCGTGCTCGCGGGCATAGGCGGTGATCGGCCGAGCCTCTGGGATGTACTCCATCACGAGATAGGCGACTCGACCCCATCGACGGGAGCCGTCCCGGCAGCGTAGACGTGCGTGATGCCTGGGTGCCGAAGTTGGGAGAGGATCTGGGCTTCCTGCAGGAAGCGTGCCACCACTTTCGATCGCAGCCCCGGTGTCGCCGGCCCCAGGAGGGCAGGGCGAATGACCTTCACGGCCACACTCCGCCTGGGCTGGTCTTGAATCGCTTCGTAGACACACCCCATGCCGCCGGTGGCAATCAACCGCACGACTTCGGTGCCACCGATCGTGGCTCCCAGCAGCCAGTCGGGAGGAACCGGATCGGGAGCAGGAACGAGGTGGCCCAGGAGCGACTCAAGCCCGAACGAGCCTGACGTTTCGTGCCCCTCATCCCCGTGACGGCTTCGCGTCACGTCCTCGTCGTCTCCTCCGCTCACATCCTCGCCAGCCATCGCTCACGAACCTCCCGCCTTGTCCGCCCAAAGGTAGCGTTCCGGGCGGGGGAACGGCTAGCAGCATCGGGGTGGTTTCGAGCGGTGGTGTCCGCGTCCTCCCACGACCATGTGTCCTGTCGATTTTGCCCCCCGCGGCGCGAGTGCCGGGGCATCGAGCGGCAGCCGTGCGATCATAGAGAAAGCACTCCGAAAAGGCTCTCTCCATGCACGCCACGCAGTCGTTGATCGAGGCCGCCGTGCTCCTCGCTGCGGAACTGCAGCGAGAAGCCGTGACGCTGCAGACACCGAGCGAACGCCGGCAGCAGGCCGAACTCGACCGGATGCTGCGAAACCCCGCCGAGAAGGCCACGCTCGTTGAACTGACCGACCAGTCCTTTCGCTCGCACGCGGCTGCCAGGACGGCGGATCAGTTCACCCACATCCTCGATGTGCAGGGGATCCCACGTTTCTTCAGCCCACTCGACCAGGCGCTGCTGCTCGGGTTTCAGACCTTCGGGAGTTGGCTCCCTTCGGTCACGGTGCCCCTGGTCACCTCGCATCTTCGGCATGAAACCGCCAACGTTGTGCTCCCCGCGGAGCCCGACCTGCTGCATGCGCATCTCACCGCACGCCGCCAGCAAGGGCTGCGGATGAATCTCAACTTTCTTGGCGAGGCCTTGCTCGGCGAGGCAGAGGCGGCCCAGCGGCTGAGCCAGTATGCCGCCGCCCTCCGCTCGCCAGAGATCGAGGTGCTCTCGGTCAAGATCTCCACGATCGACTCGCAGATCATGCCAATCGCCCGCGCCCACACCCTCGCACGGCTCTGCGACCGACTCGAGACGCTCTACCGCGAGGCGGGCTCGGCAACATTTACCGAGGTTGATGGCCGCGAGGTGCCCAAACTGCTCTACCTCGACATGGAGGAGTATCGCGATCTCTCGCTCACGGCCGAAGCCTTCATGCAAACCCTCGAGCGCCCCGGGCTCAGCCACGTGCACGCAGGCATCGCGCTGCAGGCCTATGTCCCCGACTCACTGACCTGGCTGAAGAGGATTGCTGACTGGGCCACCAACCGCGTCACCTCGGGAGGGGCACCGGTCACGGTCCGCATCGTCAAAGGGGCCAACATGGAAATGGAGCGGATCGATGCCGCCCTCCACGGCTGGCCGCAGGCCCCCTTTCGCACGAAGCGCGAAACCGACGCCAACTACAAAAGGATGCTCGAGTTTGCCCTGGCTCCCGCGCAGCTCCGCTCCCTCCGCGTCGGCGTCGCCTCCCACAACCTGTTCGATGTTGCCTACGGCCTGGTACTTGCCGCCGAGCGGGGAGCGGGCGACCGCGTGCAGTTTGAAATGCTCGAAGGAATGGCCAACCACCAGCGCCGCGCCCTGCTCGCGCACACCCAGCGGCTGCTCCTCTACGCCCCCGCCTGCCGCAAGGATGACTTCCTCAATGCGATCGGCTACCTGATCCGTCGCCTGGATGAAAACACTGGCCCCGAAAACTTCCTTGGGCATGCCTTTCGGCTGGAGGTCGGCAGCGACGACTGGAAGAGGCTTGAGCAAGGCTTCCGAGACTCGTTCACGATCGACATCCCCCACGCACCACAGCGAACACAGGATCGCCGCACGGAGTGTTTCCGCGAGCCGCGTGTGGAGCAGCCGTGGCAGGAGTTCGCCAACGAACCCGACACCGACTGGTGCCTCGCGCACAATGCCGCCTGGGCTGCAGCACTCGTCGCCCGCGATGCCCACGCGGATGCAAACCGCGTCGTCCCCGTCGTGGTCGCCGGACGCGAAGCAGGGGGCAGCGAACGCCGCACCTGCAAGAACCCCTCACGGCCGGGTAGCGTGCTAGGCACCTCGGCAGTGGCCAGCGATCGCGAGGTCGACGAGGCCGTTGCCTGCGGTGTCGCGGATCCCGACGGCTGGCGAACACAGTCGGTCGATGCCCGCAGCGAGGTGCTCGGACGAGTGGCGATGCACCTCCGGAAAGCCCGCGGCGACCTGCTTCGCGTCGCGATGCTCGAAGGGGGCAAGCTGCTCACCGAGGCCGACCCTGAGGTTTCGGAGGCGGTCGATTTTGTGGAGTTCTACCGAGCCGCCGCACGCACGTTCTTTGAGCTACCGGGCGTTCGCGTCCGGGGCTGCGGCACGGTGGTGGTGGTGCCTCCCTGGAACTTCCCCATCGCCATTCCATGTGGCGGGATCGCTGCCGCGCTCGCCGCAGGCAACACCGTAATTCTCAAGCCGGCGTCGAGCGCTGTGCTCACCGCCTGGGAGGTCTGCCAATGCTTTTGGCGAGCTGGCGTGTCGCAGCGGACGCTGCAGTTCCTTCCCTGCACGGGGGCGGGCCCAGGCGCTCGGCTTGTGGCCCATCCCGATGTCTCCGCAGTGATCCTCACCGGAGGCACCGCCACCGCCCTGGCCATGCTCGCAGCCACGCCGACGCTGCGGCTCTCCGCAGAGACCGGCGGTAAGAACGCGACGATCGTGTCGGCCATGAGCGACCGCGAACTGGCCATCAAGCATGTGGTGCACGCGGCCTTCAGTCATGCGGGGCAAAAGTGTTCGGCCACGTCGCTGCTGTTGCTGGAGGCGGAAGTCTACGACGACCCCGGCTTCGAACGGATGCTGTGCGACGCCGTGGCCAGCCTCCACGTTGGCCCTGCCGATCAGCTCCACACGCGGGTGGCTCCCCTGATCCACCCGCCGACGGGCGTTTTGGCCACCGGTCTCTCGTCGCTCGAACCGGGCGAACGGTGGGCCGTCAAACCTCAGCAGCGTGGTGACAATCCACACCTCTGGTCGCCCGGGGTGAAGTACGGCGTGCAACCGGGCAGCCAGACACACCAGACGGAGTTTTTTGGCCCGCTACTGGCCGTGATGCGGTACGAGCGCCTCGCGGACGCGATCGCCTACGTCAACGCCACGGGCTACGGACTGACGAGCGCGATCCACAGCCTCGATGACCGCGAAATCGCCCAATGGAAGCAGGGCATCCGCGCCGGGAACCTCTACGTCAACCGGGGCACGACCGGAGCGATCGTGCTGCGGCAGCCCTTTGGTGGATGGGGCAAATCAGCGGTTGGGCCGGGACTCAAGACTGGCGGGCCCAACTACGTGGCGGCGTTTCTGGATTTCGAGGACGCCGAGCGCCCAGACGACGCTCTGCTGCAAGCCGCCATCGCGAGTTACGACGCCGCCTGGCGTGAGGAGTTTGCCCACGAGCACGACCACGTCCTCCTGCTCGGACAAGACAACCTCAGACGGTACGTCCCCTTCGCCACGATCTGTGTCCGCATCACGCCCGCAGACCGCTGGTACGACATCGCCGCCCGCGTGGTGGCCGCCCGCGTCACGGGAGCGCGGGTCCTCGCATCGTTTGAACCGGGCTGCCCGGCCGAGTGGCTCCAACACCTCGACGCATGGACGCAGTCGTGGGCCACCACTCTGGAACTGGCAGAGCAGCCAGATGAGGCGATCGCGGCCCTCGTGCCGCAGCCGGATGTGCGGATCCGCTATGCCGCCCGCGACCGCGTTCCCAGCAGCATCCGGAACCAGGCCGCCGCCTGCGGCACGTGGATCGCCGATGTTCCCGTGGTGGCAGCAGGGCGGGTGGAACTGCTGTGGTATCTCCGCGAGCAGAGCGTCTCGTTCGACTATCACCGCTACGGCAACCTTGGCCGCCGCAGCAACGACGTCCGGCGTCCGCTGGTCGAGCCCTCAGGCTCGGGCGACCGCGAGTGAGGCGTCCGCTTCCACCCGGCGACACAGGATCCCGCAGAGTTCGGTCAGCCCCAGCGGATGGCCAACGGGCTCAAGCGTCGCAGGCCACTCCCAACGCTCGGCGGCGAACAGTTCCCTCATTGCCTCGGGCCGGCAGGCGAACGGGGGCCCAGTCTCGCTCGCAGTCTGCATGAAGGCTGCGAACAGCTGCCCCCCAGGAGCGAGCCATTTCGCCAGCCGCTTCTCGTAGCAGCCCCATCGCGCAGGGGTCAGGGCGCAGAGGCAGGTCTGTTCGTAGATCGCGTCAAAGGGCCGCTCGGGTTGGTAGTCGAAGAGATCGGCCTGCTGAATCGTGGCAGAAAGACCATGGGCGGCGAGTGCGTCGCGGACCGCCTGCACGGCAGCCGGGGCGTAGTCGATGCCGGTGACCTCGAAACCCGCCTCCGCCAGCGCCAGCACCTCGTGCCCGCGGCCGCAGCCGGGCACCAGGATCCGGCATGGGCGTAACGCGCCGGCACGCAGCCAGGTGAGCAGGGCAGGGCTGGGTCCGCCTCGATCCCAGCCAGTGGTGCCTTCATCGTAGCGGGCCTGCCAGTAGTCACTGGTGAGCGAACCTTTTGGCCCGCACACGGCACCCCGAGTCGCATCATCCATAGAGGTCGATTGCCTGCACGATCTCATCGATCCGGTTGCCCACGCTCACGGCACGGTTGGCGAAGCTGGCCCGGCTCACTCCCCGGCTGCCAAGCACCTCATTAAAGAGGGCCTGGTCGGTGGTGTGGTAGGCGACGGTCGCGTTGGGGTCTTTGAGTTGGTGCCCGGTGAGGATGCAGACCACGCGTTCGTCTTTCCCAATCACCCCTTCGGCGACGAGCTGCTTCGCTCCCGCGACGCTCGCGGCGCTTGCGGGCTCGCATCCAAGCCCACCGGCCCCGACCTGCGCCTTGGCGTCGAGAATCTCTTGCTCCGTCACCTCACGAACCACGCCATCGCAGGCCTCGAGAGCCCGCAGGCACTTGTTGAGATTCACTGGCCGGTTGATTTCGATCGCCGAGGCGATCGTGTTGGCCCGTTTATCGAGACGGTCGAGTTCGTCGTAGTAGTGACAGGCAGGCGCGAGGTCGGCCTTGCCGCCCCCCCATCGCAGGCCGCGGCGCGTGTAGAGCTCGTAGAGCGTGTTGGCACCGGCCGCATTGATCACGGCGAGCCTCGGCAGGCGGTCGATCAACCCAAGCTGTTTCAGCTCGATGAACGCCTTTCCAAAAGCCGACGAGTTGCCGAGGTTGCCGCCGGGCACCACGATCCAGTCGGGCACTTCCCAGCCAAGGGCCTCGAGAACCCGAAACATGATCGTCTTCTGACCTTCCAGCCGGAACGGGTTCACGCTGTTAACGAGGTAGATCCCAAGCTTCCCCGCCACCTCCTTGACCCGCGCCATCGCGTCGTCGAAGTCGCCCGCGATTTGGATCGTGAGGGCGCCGTAGTCGAGCGCCTGCGAGAGCTTGCCGTAGGAGATCTTGCCGGAACCGATGAAGATGATGCCCCGCATCATCCGCGTGACCGCACAGTAGACGGCTAGCGACGCGCTGGTGTTACCCGTGGAGGCACAGGCCGCCCGCTTGGCCCCGATCATGCGGGCATGCGTGAAGGCGGCCGACATGCCGTTGTCTTTGAAAGAGCCCGACGGATTGAGCCCCTCATACTGCAGGTGCAGCCGGCCGGGCCTCACCCCAACAAAACTCCCCACGCTGTCGGCCACCGACAGCAACGTCTGCCCCTCACCGATCGTCACAATCGACTCGCGGGGAGCAAACGGCAGCAGTTCGTGAAACCGCCAGACACCGCTGAAGGCCACCGGATCGCTCCGTCGCATCCATTTGGTTTCAAAATGCTCGAAGGATGAGGGCGGACGGCTGCGATCCCAGTCGTAGGCGATGTCGAGCAGGTTGCCGCAGGACGGGCAGGACGTGTGCACCTCGTCCACCCCATAGGTTGAGCCACAGGCGGGGTCGATACACCGCTGAAAGGCCACCTCTGTTTCCAACGCCGCTGCCACTCGACTCCTCCAAATCCTCGTCAAAATCGGGCCATACGCCCGGAACGCAACGGGCCAGCACCCGCGGACCGCCCCGTGCGTGGCACGCCCGCAGACACGCTTTTTCCAGTGTCGCACCCGACAGGCCTTGAGGGTAGGGCAGACGGGGAAGGTTTTTCATCATTTCGGCGTGTCGCCCGAGGGCCTGCCAGTTTGACAGGCCTGCCTCCCGGCGATAGGGTGCCCTTCTTCGGGGTGGTCTTTTCAGACTGAGGATGCGCAACCGTGACGAAACGCATGACTGCGGCAGAGTCGAAGCCGTTCAAACTCGCCCTTTTGGAGCTGCGAGCAAGGCTCAGGGGTGACGTTTCCGCCCTTGCCAACGAGGCCCTACGGACCTCAGCGGCGGCCAATAGCAGCGGATCATCGTCGATGCCGATTCACATGGCCGACCTGGGCTCCGATGCCTTCGAGCAGGAGTTCACGCTCAGTTTGATGGCGAGCGAGGAGGATACTCTCGGGGCCGTAGAGCGGGCACTCGAAAGGATCCGCCTCCGCACCTTCGGTGCGTGCGAGGAATGCGGGGGCGTGATCACGAAAAAGCGGCTCGCCGCAATCCCTTTCGCGGACCTCTGCATTCGCTGCGCTGAGGCGAGTGAGGGGGGTGGTTCCAGCCACATGCCCCGCCGCCCTCGGTAGTGGTGAGGGGATCGTTCCTCTGGCCGTCGAAGGTCGCTTCGCGATACGCTTCGCAGCATCGCGGGCCTTGTCGCGCCCTCACCACCCCTCTGACCACCCCGCCTTCATAAGGATTCGCATGCGAGGCCCGCTCGCAGGATGGCTGCTCTTCGCTGCGGCTGCCGTTCTTGCCACTGCGTCCGATCTGCTCTCGAAAGAGTGGATCTTTCAAGAACTCGGCATGCCGGGAGATCAGCCGGCGATCGTGCTGCTGCCGGAGATGCTGAGCCTGCGGACGAACCTCAACGAAGGCGCTCTTTTCGGAATGGGCCAGGGGCTTGGCCTCGTGTTTGCCGCCATCTCCTTCGTGGCGCTGACGGGCATTGGCGTGATGGTCTTTCGGATTGGTCGACAACGCGCCCGCGGTGAGGCATCGGCACTCGACCTCTGGTCACTGGCCGCCTTGGGGCTGATCACCGGTGGCATCCTCGGCAATCTCTACGATCGACTGGGGATGCCTGGCCTGACCTGGCACGCCCCTGCCGACCGCTTCGGCACCCCCGTACTCGCCGTCCGCGACTGGATCCATTTCGCGATCGAGGGCGTGATTGACTGGCCGATTTTCAACCTTGCCGACGCCTACCTGGTAACCGGCGCCGCGATCCTGGTCGTGGTCTCCCTGTTCCAGACAAGAGAGAGTGGCGGCGACGCCCCCGAGGCCCCCTCCGCATGACCATGCACGCTCGCGACCTCGCCAGCCGACTCGACACCGCGCTCGCCGCGGTGGCCGCGGCATCCTCCTCCACCCTGAAGCGGTTCTGCGACCCGTCGCTTGCTGTCGACCTGAAGCAGGACCGGTCGCCCGTGACCGAGGCCGACCGGGCCGCCGAGGCCATCCTGCGGCAGCAACTCCTCGATGCGTTCCCGCACGACAGCTTCCTCGGCGAAGAGTCGGGCAGCGCCGCGGGGACCTCGGGATACGAATGGATCGTCGACCCGATCGATGGCACCAAGTCGTTCATTCGGGGCGTGCCCCTTTACGCGACCCTCGTCGGCTGCCGCTGCGAAGGCCGCGGGGTGCTTGGCGTGATCGCGATTCCGCCGCTCGGCGAGTTGGTCTACGCCACGCGAGGGAGCGGCGCCTGGCATCTGCCCGCAGGGCACGCCGCCGGCACCCTCCCTGCGCGCGCCAGGGTTTCGAGCCGGTCACATCTCGGCGAGGCCCTCTGGTGCACCTCCGCCACCACCACGTTTCAGGAACGTGGGCGTGACGACGCTCGCGAGCGGCTCGACCAGGCCTGCGGCCTCGCCCGCACCTGGGGTGACGGCTACGGCTACCTGCTGGTGGCCACGGGCCGGGCAGAATTGATGGTGGACCCCATCATGAACGCCTGGGACGCCGCCGCCGTCGAGCCGGTAATCGTCGAGGCAGGGGGCCAATTTACCGATTGGCAGGGAGTGGAGCGGATTGATGCAGGGGAAGGGGTGGCCTCCAACGGCCTCCTGCACGCCGCGGCCCTGCAACTCCTGGCCCCCGCCCCCTAGCCAGCCGCGGAGAAACGCGGGCGCAGGCTTCGCCTTGCGAAAACGCCGTGGTGCGATATGCTTCCGGGTCTGGAAAGGAACGCCTGCAGGGCCTATGCGGCCGCGGGTGGGCCATGTTGTCGGCATGGATGGCCGGCGATCTGAGGATCCTAAGGTGATAGCCGTCCGGCGCTGAAGCCGGTCGTTGTGAGGTGTAGTGTGGCGCGATCGTGTGAAGTCTGCGGCAAGGGTTTCTCGATGGGAAACTCGGTTACGATCCGCGGTAAGCAAAAATACCTGGGCGGTGTCGGTACGAAGGTGACCGGCATCACTCGCCGCAAGTTCAAGCCGAACCTGCAGCGACTCCGTGTGACCGAAGGACGCGGGACGAGCACGACCAAGCTGGTCTGCACGCAGTGCATCCGCAGCGGTCGCGTGACCAAACTGGTTCGCCAGGCCCCATTCCGCCTGCCTTCCGTAGAGAAGTCCGCGGCGGTTGTGGAGGAGGCGGTGCCGTCCGGTCCCCGCGCTCGGCCATGAGCCTTTCCCGCGACGACGTCTCCAAGGTCGCTGCCCTCGCGAGGCTCGCCCTCAGCGAGGACGAACTTGAGCAGATGACCCGGGAGCTTTCAAAAATCGTCGGCTTTGTGTCGCTGCTTGCCGAACTCGACACGTCGGCCATCGAGCCTCTCGCACATCCTCTTGGAACCACCAACGTGTTCCGGGAAGACGTGCCTGCGGCCTCGCTGCCGGTTGAGTTGGCGATTGCCACGGCACCGAAGCAAGATGGCGAGTGCTTTCTGGTGCCCGCCGTGCTCGGAGACTGATTTTTCTGGGCTACGGTTGTGTCCCGCGCTGGTTTTCCTGCGTCGCATCAGCCACGCTCGCCATCCCGCTTCGCACTAGGTTCACAAGCCCCGTTCGCCCATGCAGCCCACTGAACTCTCTGCCGTTGAACTCGTCGCTGCTGTGGCCAACGGCGACCTCACCGCCGTGGCCTGCACCCAGGCAGCCCTCGACCGGATCGCCGCCCTCGATGCGGGCACGAATGCTTTCTTGCACGTCGATCGCGACGGGGCGCTCGCCGCCGCAGAGGCCGTCGACGCCAAGCGGGCCGCAGGCCAGCCACTCGGACCTCTTGCTGGCCTTCCGGTGGGCGTGAAAGATGCGCTCTGCACCCGCGACATGCCCACGACGTGCGCTTCTCGCATGCTGGAGGGCTACCGGCCTCCCTACGACGCCGACACCGTCGCCCGGCTCCGAGCCGCCGACGCGGTGATCATCGGGAAGACAAATATGGACGAGTTCGCAATGGGCGCGTCCAACGAAAACTCGGCCTTCGGGCCGGTCCGGAATCCCTGGGATCCGACACGAGCCACTGGCGGATCCAGCGGTGGCTCGGCAGCCTGCGTCGCCGCGAGCATGGTGACCGCCTCGATCGGCTCCGACACCGGCGGTTCGATCCGGCAGCCAGCAGGGCTCTGCGGGGTGACGGGACTGAAGCCAACCTACGGCCGCGTCAGCCGCCGTGGCCTCGTGGCCTTCGCCTCCAGCCTCGACCAGATCGGACCGATGGGCCACTCGGCTGCCGACTGCGGCCTCGTTCTGGAAACGATCGCCGGCCACGACCCGCTCGACTCCACCTCGCTCAACGAAGCCGTGCCCGCTTACACGCAGCTGCTCGAAGAGCCGCTCGCAGGCGTGAGGATCGGCCGGGTGCCAGCTCACTTTGGCGATGGGCTCGACCCGGAAGTGGCCGCGGCCGTGGAAGAGGGCTTCCGCGTCCTCGAAGCTGCCGGAGCGACGATCCACGACATCGACCTGCCGCACGCAAAGTACGGCGTCGCCACCTACTACCTGATCGCCCCCTGCGAAGCCTCAAGCAACCTCGCCCGCTACGACGGCGTGCACTACGGGCACCGCACCAAGGAGCCGTGCCGCAGCGATGCGTTCGACTCACCGCTTGTCGAAATGTACTGCCGCAGTCGCGCTGAAGGGTTTGGCCCCGAGGTGAAACGGCGCGTGATGCTCGGCACCTACGCCCTCTCTGCAGGCTACTACGATGCCTACTACAAGCGGGCGCTCCAGGTCCGCCGGCTCATCCGCCAGGACTACCAGGAGGCCTTTTCCAAGGTGGACCTGATCGGCGGCCCCGTGTCGGCCACGCCCGCCTTCCCCTTGGGTGAAAAGACTGACGACCCGCTGGCGATGTACCTGCTCGACCTCTACACGGTCACGACGAACCTGGCTGGCGTGTGCGGCATTTCGTTCCCATGCGGGTTCACCGGATCAGGGCTCCCTGTCGGCTACCAGCTGCAGGGGCCTGCCCTCGCGGAACCGTTGCTGCTGCGTGCTGCCGATCGCTTCCAGCGTTTGACCGAATGGCACCGCCGTCGCCCCACCACTGCCTGAGAAACTCCGTCGCCTGCCATGCCCGACACGACTGACACTGCCGCTCCGTACCAGACCATCATCGGGCTTGAGGTGCACGTTCAGTTGCTGACGAAGACCAAGCTCTTCTGCAGCTGCGAGAACCGCTTTGGCGCCGCCCCCAACACGCTCACCTGCCCGGTCTGCCTGGGCCTGCCGGGGTCGCTTCCGGTGATGAACCGCGAAGCATTTCGGTTGGCGGTCCGAGCCGCCACCGCGCTCAACTGCACGATCGCCGAGTTCACGAAGTGGGATCGCAAGAACTACTTCTATCCCGACCTGCCCAAGGGCTATCAGATCAGCCAGTTCGACCTGCCGTTCTCGGAGCATGGGCAGCTGGAAGCGATCGACCCAAAGGGAGCGTTTCCTCCTCGGATGGTCCGCATTTTGCGTGTGCATCTCGAGGAAGATGCGGGCAAGAGCATGCACGACGAAGCTGCGGGGACCGGCGACAGCCGCATTGACCTCAACCGTACCGGCACGCCGCTGCTCGAAATCGTCTCCCAGCCCGATCTGCGGTCTGCCGCCGAAGCCCGCTGCTGGCTCAACGAACTGCGTCTGCTCTTGGTGTATCTCGGCGTGAGCGACTGCAACATGCAGGAGGGAAGCCTCCGCGTCGACGCGAACGTCAACCTGCACATTCCCTGCGACGGTGGCCGTGTGGCGAAGACGCCCATTGTCGAAATCAAGAACATGAACAGTTTCCGCTCTGTGGAGCGGGCCCTGACCTACGAAGTCGCCAGGCAGTACGAGGAGTGGCAGGCGACCGGCAAGGAACTCGGCTCCGCCCCCAAGCAGACCCGCGGCTGGGACGATGCCGCCGGGATCACGCGTGGGCAGCGGCACAAGGAAGAGTCGAGCGACTACCGCTATTTCCCGGAACCCGACTTGGTGCCGGTGACCCTGACCGCGGATCAGATCGACGAAGTCCGCCGCGGCATGCCGGAGAGCCCGCGTGCCCTTCGCCAGCGACTCGAAGAGACCTGGCAGATTTCTGCCTACGATGCGGACGTGCTCGTGGGGCAGGGCAGGGCCCTCGTCAACTACTTCGAAACCCTCGCTCGACTCGTCGAGGACGGGAAGGTCGCGAGCAACTGGATGCAGCAGGATGTGCTACGGACCCTCAACGAACGGGGCATCGCCATCGCGGATTTCCCGGTCGCTGCCGAAGGCCTCGCCACGGTCATCGGCCGTGTCAAGAAGGGGGACTTCGACACGTCGCGCGGTCGTGAGATCTTCGCCGAAATGATCAACAGCGGCCGCTCTGCCGACGACGTGATCAGCGAGATGGGGATCGCCGCGGTCGGCGACGACGAACTGATGACCCTCTGCCGCGAACTCGTCGAGGGCAACCCGAAGATCGTGGCCGATGTGCAGGGGGGCAAGGAACAGGCTGCCGCCGGGCTGATCGGACAGGCGAAAAAGAAGAACCCCAACGTGAATCCCGGCAAGGTTCGTGCGCTCTGCCTGGAGATCATTCGGGGCATGTCGTGAGGGCGGGACCTGGCTCAGGCCGGCTCCACTGAGGCAGTCGTCGATGCAGCGGATCGTCACCCTGACCACCGACTTCGGCACGGGCAGTGTGTACGTGGCTCAGATGAAGGCCAGGCTCCTGCAGGCTGCCGCCGCCTGCACGATCGTCGATCTCTCTCATGACCTCCCCGCTCACGACATCCGTGGAGCCAGTTGGTTTCTCCGCCACGCGTGCCTCGCCTTTCCAGCGGGCACCCTGCACCTGGTCGTGATTGATCCGGGTGTGGGCACGGCCCGCCACATGCTCTGGGCCTCGCTGGGCGGCCATCAGTTTCTCGTTCCAGACAACGGCCTGCTGACGCACGCACTCGCAGCCTCATCGCTGGATGCGGCGAAGATACTCCCCGTGCCGGCAGAGGCATCCGCCACCTTTCACGGGCGGGACGTGGTGGCCGCCGCGGCTTGCCAACTGCTCGAGGGCCATTCGCCAGACTCCCTTGGGGAGCCTCTCGCGACGGTTGTGCAACTCCCAGAAGCCGCCCCCACGCGAGGGCCGGATGGCATTCGCGGCGAAGTCTGCTTCATCGACCACTTTGGCAACCTGCTCACAAACCTCCCTGCCACCTGGTGGCCTGCCGTGCTTGCGGCCGGTGGGCTACACCTCGGTGATCGCTGGATCGACCGCCCTGTGCGGACCTACGGCGATGCCCCTGCAGGCTCGGCAGTGGCGCTCGTCGGCTCGCAGGGAGTGATTGAGATCGCCGTCGTCGAGGGCTCGGCCGCTCGGCTGCTCGGTGGTGAACTTGGAACTGCGGTCACTGTCTATGAATAAGTCTGTCGATCTTTCCACGCTCGCCGACTGGGATCAGACCCATGTCTGGCATGCCTTCACGCAGATGGCCGAATACGAGCCGCTGCTCATCGAGCGCGGCGAGGGCGCGACCCTGATCGATGTCGAGGGCACTCGCTACCTCGATGGGTCGGCGAGCATGTGGTGCAACGTTCACGGCCATCATCACCCGCGTCTCGATCGGGCCGTTCGCGAGCAGCTCGAGAAGGTTGCCCACTCCACGAACCTCGGGCTCTCCAATCCCGTCACGGTGCAGTTGGCGAAACGGCTCACCGAAGTCGCGCCGGCCGGCCTTGAGAAGGTCTTCTTCTCGGACGACGGAGCCACGGCGATCGAGGTGGCGTTGAAGATGGCCTTTCAGTTCTGGCGGCAGACGACGCCTGCCCAGCCATCGCGTGAGCGGTACCTCTCGATTGGTGAGGCGTACCACGGCGACACGCTCGGAACGATCGGGGTCGGGGGCGTGGCCCGCTTTGGCTCGATCTTCGGACCACTCACGTTTGAGGCAATCCGCATCCCCTCGCCGGCGGTCTGCCGACAGCCGCCCGGCACCACCCCCGACGAGGCCTGCCGAGCGTCCCTCTCCGGCTTGGCAAACATCCTTGAGCAGCATCACCACGAGATCGCCGCGGTGGTGATGGAGCCGATCGTCCAAGCAGCTGGCGGGATCCTTGTGCATCCTCCAGGGTTCCTGCGAGGCATGCGGGAACTGACGCAGGCCCATGACGTGCTGCTGATTCTCGACGAGGTGGCGATGGGGTTTGGACGCACGGGCACCCTGTTTGCGTGCGAACAGGAAGACGTGTCACCCGACTTCCTCTGCCTCGCCAAGGGTCTTACCGGTGGCTACATGCCCATGGCTGCCACGCTCACCACGCAACGGGTGTGGGATGCCTTCCTCGGCACGCACGCCGAGCGGCGAACGTTTTTCCACGGCCACACGTACGGCGGCAACCCGTTGGCGGCGGCTGTTGCGCTGGAGTCACTCGCGGTATTCGAAGACGAACGCGTGCTGGAGGCCAT
The DNA here is from genome assembly GCA_029978905.1 of Planctomycetota bacterium. Lineage (GTDB taxonomy): Bacteria > Planctomycetota > Planctomycetia > Pirellulales > UBA1268 > M30B53. Next base: position 7,113 of record JAPOIM010000011.1, on the reverse strand, counting down.
GCAGCCATCGCTGGCAAGGCTCAGCGAACGTATGGCGGAGTTTGTCGACCATCCCCACGTGACCGACGTGCGCGGCCGCGGCATGATGGCGGCCATCGAACTCGTCGAAAGCCGCGAGGGCCCCGTGCGATATGACCCTGCGGAGGCACGGGGCATGCGGGCCTGCCTTGCGGCTCGCAAGCATGGCGTGCTGCTTCGCCCCTTGGGGGACGTGGTGGTGATCATGCCGCCACTGTGCACCACGCCAGCAGAGATTGATCAGCTGTGCGATGCGGCTTTGGCTGGCATCGACGAAGTCTGCGGCAGGTAAGGCCAACCCACATCCAACGGCTACTGCGCAACCGATTTGCTGCCATCGGCCGACCCGCCAATCGGTGCTCCCTCCGGCAGCGGGCGGCCTGCGGCGGCAATCCCGAGCCGATAGAGTTCGGCGCGCACTTCGCGAAATGCTTCAAAACTGTCGGGGTAGCACCAGAGCGTGACGGTCGTCGCGGGGGTGAGCCGGCTAAGTTTGCGACGAAACGCCGATCCCTGAGCCAATGCCACCTCGACCGTTTCGCCGAGAGCCTGGTGCTGAGGCCGCACGACCCACTCTCGGCTGCGGACGAGAATCTGCCCACGCGCTCGGTCAACTTGGGTTTCGATCACATAGTCGAGTGAAAAGCCATTTGATGGCCCCACTGATTCGATGTGGTTGGTGAGCTGCGTCAGAGAGCCGGTGTGACGCTGCGCCCGGTTGCGGGCCATGCCAAAGAGTTCTTCGAGGGGGATGTAGGCGATGTGGCCGCCGGCCAGCTGAAAATGCATCTCGTCACCATTGACGGTGCGTCCGATTGGCGTCGGGTAGGCGAGCACCTCCTCGGTTTCCGCCTCGTCGTAGGCTAGCGCCTTCGCCTCCGCATCGGCCTCGGCAATCGCCGCTTTGAGCTCTTCCATCCGCGCACGGTGTTTGGCAGCAAGCGCCGTGTCTTCATCCACAGACGCCCGACGCGCATCCCGTTCAACCTCGAGAGCCGCCACTGCCGTTGCCAACTGCATGCGTCCCATCCCAGCGTCGTTGGCCGCAGCCACGAGCGTGACGAGCTGCGATTCGAGCTCTGCGAGTTCGTGCTCCACGGAGGTGGCCTGCTGGGCCAGCGACGCCAACTCCTCCAGCGACACCGCCACCGCTGGTGACGCGGAAGCCTCAGAGGAGAGGGAGAGCGTGTGCACGCGGGCACCGATCACCATCACGAGGATGATCAGGATGCCCACGATGTTTGTCACCACATCGAGGAAAGAATCCTGTCCGGCATCGGCGTTTTCGCGAACCGTTACTCGCCGCATCGTGAGGACTCCAGGAGTGAGACGAGAAGAAACACGCGCATCGTTTCCACGGCAGCGGCCCTAGCGAACCACCGCCGGCGCAAGCGTGTCGCTCTCCGGCGGAAGGCCCGCCACCGCATCGTCATCGCGGCGAACAGTCACGAGCCCACTCCCCGCGAGCAAGGCCTCCAAATCTTCACGCCGACCGGATCCATCCGGCGTCGCCGACAAGACAAGGCGCGGGTTCCAGTACATCCGGTCGCCGGCCAGGCCCCAGCTGTCGACATGCTCGCGAACTGCCCCGATCAGCGGATCGATGGCATCGGCCGTGCGGGGCCCCAGGGGCACCTTTTTCACCACGCGGCGTCCGCTATCGAGCACACGGAGTTCGTCGGCATCACACTCAATCTGGACAGGCCGAGAGAGCGGCACCGGGCGATCACGGGTTGCCATGCTGGCCCAGTTGGCACCTCGAGACGACGCGAGCGACCCCACATCGCCCCCACCTCCTGACTGGAAGTTCACACCAACGCCGCCACCACCTTGCTGCCCCATCGCGGATGAGGACATTCCGCCAGAGCCAGCCTGATTCGAAGACGACGAACCGCCGCTGCTCCCCCCGGCAGCCCCTGGAGCCCCGGCCATGGAGGACGCTCCGGCACTGCTGAGCGAGCCGTCGCCACCCGCGTCGCCACCGTCCCCCCGTTCGCCTTCGCCACCGAGGCCCGTGCCGCTCGCCGAGGTTCCACCGACGCCACCCTGGCCTCCCTGAAAGGAGCCGCCAGAGGGCGAACCAGGCTGCCCGCCCGGCCACACGCCATCGCCTGGAGCGGACGGAGTGGAGGCAAACGCGGAGGGGCCGGCGTACCGGCTTTGATCGGAGCCCTGGCCTCCCTCGGGGCCGTAGCCAGCGCCAGAGGTGCCTGTTCCTCGACCAAGCACCGCGTCGCCACCTCCGGTCGCCGCCGGGTTGTAGCCACCGGGGCCATTCACGGGCCCATCACTCGCCAAACCGCTGCCATCGGCAGAGCCACGCCCTTCGGGCGAGCCGAACACGCCTTGCCCTTGCCCATGTCCTTGCCCAGAGCCATCACCGTCGCCACCCGGCTCGCGCCACTCAAAGCGGGACTGATCACCCAGCACACTTGGGCCACCGTCGACCACCACACCGCCTCGGGTCTGGGCCGCCCGGTACTGCACGCGAGGCGACGACTGACGCGCCACGCGTGCCCCCTGCACCTGCTCGAGCCACGCCAATCGGGTGCGGGCTTCATCGATCGCGCGACGCTCGACATCGGCAAGCTGCGTGTCAGGGGAGGGGAACTTGAGCTGCCAGTGCTCCTCCACCAGTTGGTAGCCGAAGTCACTTCCCCACGACGCGATCGCCTCTCTGGCAGCGTAGTAGGCCATCACGCCCGACGGTCGTACCAACAGCAGGGGATACGGCTGCTCTTCCGGCGACGCGGACGCCCGCCCGCGCTCGGCAAGATGTTCGCGTGCTGCGCGGAGGGCGCTGGCAAGTGGGTTGCCGGGGCCAGGCGGCCCTTCAAAATCGGAGGGCCGCAGACGAATCCCTTCAGGCTGAAGAAACACGCCATCGAGCGAACACTCGATGTAGAGGGGACGCCTGTGGGTGCCACTTTCCCCGTCGTAGGGCACGATCGCATATGCCGGCGGCCGGTCGGCCGCTGCTTCTTTGGCTGCCTCGAGCGCATCGCTGGCCTCTGCGAGTCGCCGCTCGAGCTCCGCCTCCAGCTTTGCGTGAGCCGCGCTCCCGGCATCCTTGGCGGTTGCGAGCGCCGCGATCTCGCGTTCGAGGGCTGCCAACTCATCGCTCAGCTGGCGCGAGTTGTCTTCGATCCCCGCCAACCCCATCCGCGCCTGGCTGAGGTCGTCGAGCGTCTTCTGCCGCATGGCCTGCAGCTGCTCAACTCGCCACCGCAGGCTCTCCCGCTCGACGGCCATCTCCTCGAGGATGGCGACCTCTTCGGCTTCCCGTGTCCCTGCTGCTGAGCGACTGAAAATCACCAGCAGCACCAAGAGGGCTCCCATCGTGCAGAGGAGCACCGCGAGGAACGGAAACAGCGAGATGCCAGGCCCGTCGCTGGCGCGTACGCGACTCATGCGGCCTTTCCGTATTGGGAACCGCTCCGAGCCACCAGGCGGCTCGGCTCGGCGGCAGGAGTGGTCCGCGACGCGAGCAGCTGCACAGCAGCCCCAAGTGCGTTGAGCGTCTCTTCAAAACGGGCGCTCGCTGCAGCGGTTTCCAAGTTTCGAGCCAGGGTGCGTTCCAAGGCCGCGAGGTCTCGAGTGGCCTCCACAACACGCCCTAGGATCTCCCCTTGCTCAACGAGGATCCGCTGCTGGTCGTCCATCCGGACCACCAGGTCGCTGATCTGCTGCATCGCCGCAGCCATCGAATCACCGGCAGATGCCCAGCGATCTTCGCGGTCGGCCAGCAGTCGGGTATTCGCTTCCTGAAGCGAGCGCCCCCAACCGGCGAGCACGCCATCAACCGCTGATGCGATCGACTCGGCCATCCGCGTGCCGGCAACGTCGGCGACTGCCGTGAGCTGTTCCTGCGTGTTGGTCTGCAGGCTGCGCCAGGCCTTCTCCTGCGACTCCAAAAGGCGAGCCGATGAGCGCCCGACGGCGTCGCTGAGCCGAGCCATCGCAAAAGCCGTGCCATTGTCGGCGTCGAGCGTTTGAAAGCGACCAGCCAAGGCCGTCCAGGCGGCGTCGTCAACCCGCTGCAAAAGCGACTGCTCCTGCCGATCGACAACGAAGTGCGTGAACATCAACACCATCGACAACCCGAGAGCGGTGGCTGTGGTATCGAAGGCCGTTCCCAGGCCAGCCACGACATCCGTGATGTTTTCCATCTGCGATGGCGAGAGGTTGGCAATGGCCACCGTGATACCGATCACAGTCCCCAGGAACCCCATGATCGGAATGGCCCAAATCACGAACCGCACGAGGCCATAGCTCTGCGACGCACGAGCCCCCTCCACGTCAGCGAGATACTTCAGGTGGTCTTCAAGCTCGTTGGCCGAACCGGTCCTGCGGACGAAGTCGAGCGCCGACTGAAGCCTGGTTGTCAGCCGCTCGCCCGCCTCGTGATCGTCGAGGGCCTCCAGCAGCGTGTCGACGTCTTCGGGCGTCTGCCCTCCAGGTGGAATCGCACCCAGAGGCTCCGCGGCGACGCGTCTCCGCTGCGCAAACACCTCCTGCAGACGGAGCGTCAGGGCAGCGATGCCGACAAAAAACATCCCAACTTCGACGTACTCGACCCAGTGGCCCGCGAGATAGCGAACCACCATCGGATTGTCGACCATCCCACCATGAATGAGGGAGTAGAAGCAGAAAGCCGCGGCGGCTCCCCACAGGATGGGCGATCGAATCACGACCGCAGCCAGCGCATTGATCGTTGACACTGTCTTTACCTCGCGGGCAGCCGTGGTTCTCCCGACCGGCAACCTTTACCCGGCCGGGACGACTCCTTTCACCCCTACCATCGTCAGGGTTTCACCGGCCGATTGAATCGAATCTGACGAACTGGCGAAACAGCGCTCTTTGCGGGAAAACGAGCCCTGCAGCGAGAGAAAACAGGGCGACTGCGCAAGATCAGCAGGGTGCGTCGGCCTGCGAGCGATACCGAGTCGGGTCCGCGACGCCAGCCTCGAAAAAACCTCGCTGGCGTTCTGCACACTTATTGCACGCGCCGCAGTGCCACCAGCCCTCCGCGTCCCACGAAGGCGCGAGACACGACATTGACGCAGCGAGCACACGACCGTCAGCAGACTGCACAAGCGCCGACTTGGTGACACTGCGAAACGGCGCAACCAACGCCACCTCGGCACCCGCAGACGTCGACACCACCCCCGCGAGGGTGCGAAAAAACGAAAGCGAGGCATCCGCAAACGGATTGCCGGCGAGCGTGGCGATCGCCAAACAGGAGATGCCTTCACGAGCGCACCACAGCAGCGGTTTGATCGCGAGCACGGCGTTTCTCCCGAGCATTTCCACGGCGGCATCATCCGTGCCAGCGTCTGGCACACCGCGCCCATGCACGCTCCAGTGGTCTCCGTAGAGATCCGCCAGAGGCATCGAGAACTCGACGACGGGCAGCACCTGCTCCTTGGAGAAAAGGCGCTGCAGCTCGCCCACTGCGGCCCGCTCAGCCTGCTCCCAGGCGAGCCCGCAGGAGACGTAGATCGGCACCACAGGCCCCCGCGCCGCCAGCGACGCGACGAGCACCGCACTGTCCAACCCACCACTGACAAGTGCCGCCACCCGCTGGCCGGCTGGAATCTCAAGTTGGCGGCGGGCATCGACCTGCATGCAAGCGACTCCTGAATTCGCGATCGGGCTTGTCATGCACGACAGCCGGGCCGTACCGTCCTCGCGATGCTCTCGTGTTTTGGACCTGTTGCCGAGGATTCTCGCATGCTGCCAGCCGCCAAACCAACAGCACCCACTCCGCGGTCCTCATTTCCGTCGATGTCCCACGGCAGTGGTCTCGCCGCTCTGCGGATGCATCCCACGTTCTGGGCCTTAGCAGGAGCCTTCGGCATGCTCCTCGGTGCGCATCTCATGCTCCCACCTTGGGCTGCAGGCCAACGCCAGCCGCACAGCAGCGACCTTCCGCCGAATACCGAGAGCATGTGGGTGTGGATGAGCCAGCGGGACGGCGACCCAAACCAGCTCCTCGTGGCCATTGACCGCGAAACCCGCCATGCAGCCGTGTATCACGTCGATGTCACCAACGGCACGCTGACCCTGCGGAGCACCAGGAATCTCTCGTGGGACCTGCTGGTGGACGATTTCAACGGCCGCGATCCGAGCCCGTCGGCGCTGAAAAACATGCTCGAAACGGGCGAAAATCCTCGCTAACTCTTCCTGACCGCGTTAACCGGCAAAGTCTTCGCGGCCGGCGGTGCGTCCCGTGCGTAAAATAGTGGTCTGGCCGGGGACGATACGCCTGTAGGTCGATCGTTCCACGATGTCGATCATGGGTTCTCCGAGCGCCTAGAGAGAGTGGCAGACATGGCAGGAAAGTTCCTCACCCTCGACGAGGCGGCAGCCGCGCTGGGGATCTCGACTGACGACGTGCAAAAGCTGGTCGATCGGAAAGAACTCTTCCCGATTCGCGATGGCGCCACCTTGAAGTTCAAGAGCGACGAGATCGAGCGTCGGAAGCAAGACAGCGACGACGGCGGCTCGTGGGAACAGACCGCGGGGGCCGACGACGACCTCTCGATTGACCTCGGCAGCACGCCGGACCTGTCCTTGTCCCTCACGCCAGAACCGCTTGCTGCTGGAGAGGCGATTGAAATTGGTGACGATCTCGCGTTGAGCGGAGGCGACTCCCTGCTCGCCGGCACGAGCGACGACTTGGATTCGATCCTCGCATCGAGTGCCGTGGGGGGAACAGACGCCACCCCGCCACCCGCAGCGAAGGGGAGCACCGACGACCTCGACCTGGGCGATCTTGAGCTCGGTGATCTCGGCAGCGGCAGTGGCAGTCTCAGCGACAGTGCAGGGATTGCAGCTTCTGCGGAGAGTGGTCTGGAGCTGGGCGAGGGGTCGCTTGAGATCTCGGGGATCGAACTCGGCGACAGCGGCATCTCGTCTGTGGCCTCCGGCGGCGACGACCTTGAGCTCGGCGGAGGAATCTCCGACGTGGACCTCGCCGGCGACGATCTCGTCGGCGTCGAACTCTCAGCCGACTCGCTCGACGCCGAATCCGGATCGACAGACGAGCTCGACCTTGGCGGCGGTGGCGACGACTTTGACCTCGGCTCACCT
>JAPOIM010000119.1:3919-5735 GCA_029978905.1 Planctomycetota bacterium | reverse complement strand
CATGCCTTGGCTCAGGCAATCACGCCCGCTTCATGAGCAGGTCGGAGTGGGGCAGGTTGAAGATCTGCTCGCGGGTGGTGACCGGCTCGAGTTTTGGCATGTGGCCAAAGCCGGGGTAGTCCTCGGGGCAGATCCTGAACACCTTGAACTTCTGCTCGTCGAGGAGGAAGTTCCACATTGCGTCGATGTTCGGCCGCAAGTGTTCGTGGTGCTTGTAGGAGTGCGGATCCCACTCCACGATCAGCGAGATGTCTGGGCTCTCGCGGATCACTCGATGCGCCCCACCGATGACGTAGCTCTCGGAGCCTTCGGCGTCTATGAGCATCGCCTTGACTGGCGAATCGACGATCGAGTCGACCGTGCGGCCCTCGGTTTCGACTTCGCGGAAGAGGCCACGCGGGATGAACTTCCGATCGGCGTCGAGAATCTCGGGCATCGTCTCTTCCGACCAGAGGCACTCGTTGAGATCACGCGAGATGCGGGCCCGGCTAAACAGGTTGCCGCCACCAATGAACTGCGGGTCGTAGCAGAAGGTCAGCTTTTCGCCATGCTTGTCTGGGGAGACGGCGGCGCAGTTGTGTGCCCGCACGATTCCCGGCGACCCACTCCAGAACATTCCCTTGAGCAGGTACGCAAACACCACGGGGTTCGCCTCAACCGCGTATACGCGGCCAGCTCCACCGACGCGCTGAGCGGCGAGAGCGGCGTAGTAGCCGAAGTTGGCCCCCACGTTGACCACATGGTCGCCGTGGCCAAAGAGGCTCAGGAACACGGCGTTGGTCCAGGGCTCGATCACGCCATCACGCACGATGCCGATCGCCACGTCGACGTTCCACGCTGGCACCACGAGGTGGAAGCCGTAGACCGTTTCGGCGGCAATCTCATCGCCGGTGAGGCGAAGGATGCGGCGGTCGCGCTTGTGCACGATGCGAGTCCGCGTGCGAACCTTCAGGCGGCGACGCGATTTTTTCGGTGCGGGAGCAGCTTCGGCGGTGGCCACGGCGGCGTCGCGGGCGGCCGCTTCAGCGGCTGCGGCAAGCCCGTCGGCCTGCGAATCGGTCGGTGAGACAACCAGCGAGTCGACAGTCCACGGCAGCTGCAGTCGGTCGAAGAGCTTCACCATTGCATCCAAGGCCCCGGCGAGTGGCGGCGGGGCAGCTCATAGACGCTCAAAGCCAGCCCCTGTCCGCAGTGTTTTGCGGGGGGGAAAATAGGGAAACTCACCCGCTGGTTGAAGGGCAGTTTTCCGCTATTCAGGTGCGAAAAGGGCCGAGAATGCCCCTCCTACAGCTCATCAACCTCAAACGCCCGGTCCATCAGGCGGGGGTCGCCTTCGCGATACCCAAGGGAAAACCACCGCACCCGTTGCTCGCTCGAGCCGTGGGTGAAGGCATCGGGCACCACGTAGCCTTGGGCCTGCTTTTGGATCCGGTCGTCGCCGATTGCCGCAGCCGCCTCAATCGCTTCGCGGATGTCCCCCTGCTCAAGCACGCCTGCGTACTTCGCCAGGTGATGGGCGAACACACCGGCAAGATAGTCCGCCTGCAGTTCCAGCCGAACCGAGAGCCGGTTGCTTTCGACCTTCGTCGCACGCGGGCCTGCGCCGCCTGGACCTGGTCGGAAATGCCGAGCAGGTTTTGCACATGGTGACCGACTTCGTGAGCGATCACGTACGCCTGCGCGAAGTCGCCCGGGGCTCCAAACCGCTGCTGCAGTTCGTCATAGAAGGACAGGTCGACATACACCTTGGCGTCGGCGGGGCAGTAGAAAGGCCCCACCGCTGCACTCGCGAGCCCACACGCACTATGCATGCGGC
>JAPOIM010000119.1:0-3909 GCA_029978905.1 Planctomycetota bacterium | reverse complement strand
CTTATGATTGTTTTAGAGCGGCACGTGCTTCGAACACACAATATATTATAAAATTCTTAATTAACGCCCACCGAAGTATTCCGGAAACAGCCGCCCCCACACGTCTTCGGTGTCAGCAAGCACCACGCGAGTGAACGCCGCGAGTTCTTCTTCTGCGGGATCGAGCGGCGGCCGGTCTGCGTCGACTCGTTGCGGTGGCAGCTGCTGCTCAATCGCCGCCCCACCAAACTGGGCCACGATCTGCGCAATCCGCGGATCGACCCCCATGAACACGAGGCCAAACAGGAGCACAAGCGTGATCAGCCCGCCGCGGCCAGCCATCGCAGGCCCCGACATGCCACGCCGGTCGTCCACGTTGTCACTCTGCCGCCTGCCCTGCCAACGCATCGCTCGATTCACTCCAAGGGTGGACGTGTCGCCACGGCCGCGGCCGGTCACGCTGTCGTGGGGAGTTTACGTGTGCGTGCGTTGCATGTCAGCGGGCTGGGCTACCAAGCATGTTGCCGCCGCTTTCTGTGACTAGGTATTCTCGAGCTATGAGTGCGGGCACGGATCCTCTGTTGGCGGTTCTTCCGGATATCGCGGCGGCGGTGTTTGACGGATCTCCTGTTTTCTTGGCGTACGCCTATGGGAGCCGGGTTGTGGGAAACGCGACCCCTTCGAGTGACCTCGATGTGGGAGTTTTTCATCCCCGTGGAACTGCCGCTCCACAGCTTTCGCTCTACGAAGAGATGGTGCTTGCGGACCGCTTGTCGCGAAGTCTTGGCGTTGAGGTAGACCTGCGAAACCTTAGTGCGGCCCCTCTTGAGTGGCAGGCGAAAGTTCTTCGGGAAGGTGTTTGCGTCTACTCAAGAGACGAGGTTTTTCGTGTTGGCGTTGAGCGCGACACGCTCGTTCGCTGGTTTGATCAGCAGGACCGGTTTGCAAAGTTTCACGAGGAGCGTTTGCGAGCATTCGCAGCAGCCGGCCTCCGGGGGGCGGAAGAGTCATGATGGTCGATCGTCAGAAAATCGACACGCTGCTCGGGCTGGTGTCTGAGTACGTCGCGCAACTGCGACGCCTCGCCGCCGTTGAGCGAACCACGTTCATTGGTGACCCTGACAAGGTGGCGAGTGCCAAGTACCACTTTGTGGTGGCGATCGAATGCTGCATCGACATCGCCATGCACACAATCGCGTCAGAGCGATTTCGCACTCCTGCCGACAACGCGGACGGCTTTACGGTGCTTGTTGAGCGAGGTGTTTGTCCCACCGACCTCGAGAATGCTCTGCGGGCGATGGTTCGCTTTCGCAACCGCTTGGTGCATGTGTATTGGGAAGTCGACGACAATCTGATCGCAGATTATCTCCAGCGGCATCTGGGTGACTTTGATCGCTATGCTGCTGCGATTCGCAAACTGCTGTGAGCCGAGCCGAGAGCCGCTCAGTCTTCCGGCAGGGGCTTGCCCTTGGTTTCGGGGGCGAAGGGCAGGGCGATCAGGCCCACGATGAAGACTGAGCACATTGTGAGACCGGCGTACCGCAGCGGCTCATCGGTTTGCCCAAAGAAACGGTCGCTGCTGAGCAGGGCGATCGTCCACGGCCCCGACGCGGCCAAAAAGCGGCCGACGTTGTAGCAGAACGAGGTGCCGGTACTTCGCAGCGACGTGGGGAAGAGTTCCGGGAAGTAGATCGCGTACCCGCCGAAGATGCCGAGCATGAAGAAGCCCATCAGCGGCACAAGCACGAAGATGTGCCAAGGATCTCGCAGCAGCCAGAACGTGAGGGCTGTCGTGATGCCTGCCCCCACAAACGCCACCGCAAACGCCGTGCGTCGGTTGGTCCGCTGCGTGAAGGACGTGAAGGCGAGCATGCCGGTGAAGGCACCGATGTTGAGCATCAACGACGCCGTGCCCTTCCACTGACCGACCGCCCCCTTAAGGTCGTCGCCGGTGAGGCCTTGGGCAGCCAGTTCCTTCGCCATGACCGACCCCACGAGGTCGAACACGAAGAACACAATGCCCCACAGGGCGATCACGCCGGTGCACGCGAGCACAAGGCCCACGAGGGCGTTGTGTCGCCAGCGAGGGTCGCGGAAGATCGCGGCATACGAGCCGACCGCGCGAGAAGTGCCTTTGGACTCTGCCTTCATCCGCTGCCACTGCTCGGGTTCCTTGAGCTTCCAGCGAACGAGCAGGGCAAGCAGCGCGGGCAGAGCACCGACCAAGAACATCAGCCGCCACTTGTCGAGCGAGCCCGAAAGCCCGCCGCTGCGTTCGATTGTGCTGAGCCCCATTTCGATCAGGGCCGCGGCCACGTTGCCCACTGCCGAGAGAGCCTGCAGCAGGCCGAGCGCGTGCGGCCGAGCCCGGTCGGGCATGACCTCAGCGACAAGGGCCACACCCACTGCAAACTCACCCCCCACACCGAGCCCTGTGAGGAAGCGGTAGAAGGCGAAGTCCATAAAACCCTGCGAGAACGCACTCAAGCCCGTACAGGCAGAGTAGATCAGGATCGTGATCACCATCGTCTTCGCCCGGCCGATGCGGTCGCCGAGGCTGCCGAAGATCAGGCCGCCTGTCGCCCAGCCGAGCACGAAGATCGCGGTCGCATAGCCGCCGTATTCGTTGGGGTTCTGACCTTCCTTGAGCAGGTCTGCCATTGCCGGCGCGCGAGCGAGCAAGAACAACTGCTGATCGAGACAGTCAAACAGCCACCCGAGGGCCGCGACAATCAGCACAAACCAGTGGTAGCGGTTGAGGGCGTGCCACCAGGGGCCATCCGATGGGGACGACGGAGACGAACTCGGTTCAACGTAGAGGTCGGCCATGGCAGCACTCACCGCGGGGCAAAGAGAAGACGAGGAGGAATCCGTGCTTTGGGAAGCAGGTTTGTGGGAGGAGTGTACTGTCGGGGCTTGGTTGGTGGCGAGTCTGGGGCCGCTCGGGGTGAGCCCGGGTCGGTTCGCCGGGCGCTTCCTCGGCCATCCATGGCCTCGGGGCGCTCAGTGCTGCTTCGCTTTCGCCCTCCGGGCTGCGCTCACCAGCAAAGCCGGCTCACGCGACGCGGGCTCACCCCTCGCTTTCCTTTGCACGGGGAGCGGGGCCAAGGGCGGTGCTCACCTGCCGAGAGAGTGAAGCGATTTGTCGAGCGAGCCCTATAGGCTGGCTTCGATGCGGCGCATGTATTCCATGCTGGCGCTTGCGAGCCGTTCGGCGCCGGGGGTGTAGTCGAAGACTTCGACGCTGACCCAGCCGTCGTAGGCCACGTCGCGGAGGGCCTGGAAGATTGGCTTGAAGTCGACGTCGCCGAAGCCGGGGCCTTGGAGGTTTGCGTCGTTGGCGTGGAAGTGTTCGAGGTGCTTGGCGTTGGCTCGGATCACGTCGGCGATCGGCTCGGCCTCGCTGCTCATCGCTTTCACGTCGAGGTGCAGCCGCACGTGCGGGGAGCCGATGCGGTCGATCAGCGTGCAGGCTTCCGCGGCCGTGATGATCACGTCGGTTTCTTTCGTGGAGAGAGGCTCGATGGCCACCACGTTGCCGGTGGCTTCCAGCACGGGAAGCGCCTCGGTGAGCACCTCCACGAAGCGGTCGTGGGCTTCGGCGAGCGTCACGCCCTCCTGCAGGCTCCGCTGCTGCGGCGAGCCGAAGACGAGCACTTTGCCGCCAAGGTCGGCCGAAAGCCTCGCCAAGTCGCCCACGTAGGCAGCCGTTCGCTTTCGCATCTCGGCATCACTGGTCGTGACATGAAAGCCTTCGGTCTTGGCCAAGAGCCAGTGCAGGCCAATCACCTCCAGCCCCGCGGCCTCAATCGTCGCGCGAATCTTGGTGCGGTCGGCAGCGGTGAGGTCGGTGGCGAGTTTGGCGAGCGTGAATGGGGCGACTTCGAGCCCGGTGTATCCGCAGGCTGCCGCAGTTGCGCAGGCTTGTTC
>JAPOIM010000118.1 GCA_029978905.1 Planctomycetota bacterium | reverse complement strand
GAAGCAGTCGGGCACTCCCTTCTGCCTCTTTGCCTGTTCCAACGAACCGCACACGCCGTGGAACAAAGGGGATCCCTCGGCCTACCCACCGGAGCATGTCGCACTCCCCCCCTACCACGTCGACACCCCCGAGACACGAGATGGCTGGTCGCGCTACCTCGCCGAGATCACCTACTTCGATAGCCAGGTGGGTGAGCTGCTGAGCCTGCTCGACAAACATGGCCTCGCCGACAACACGCTGGTGGTGGTGACCAGCGAACAGGGCAACAGCATGCCCTTCGCCAAGTGGACGCTCTACGACTCCGGCCTCCAGACTGCGTTGATTGCTCGCTGGCCAGGGAAGATCCAGCCCGGCTCGGAAACCGACGCGATGGTGGAGTATGTCGACGTGCTGCCAACGTTCGTGGAAGCAGCGGGAGGCCAGCCCGCGGCGAACCTCGATGGACGGTCCTTCCTCCCCGTGCTTCGCGGCGAAGCCACCACACACAAGGAGGTCGTGTACGGCCTCCAGACCACACGTGGCACGATCAACGCGCCCCCCTACTTCGGCATTCGTTCGGTGCGTTCGGATCGCTACAAACTGATCGTGAACTTCACGCCCGAGGTCACGTTCACCAACGCCTGCACCTCGTCGCCTGAGTTTCGCTCGTGGGTGGCAAAAGCCGATGCCGGCGACGCCGATGCGGCCGACAAAGTCCGTCGCTACCAACACCGCCCGGCGGTCGAACTCTACGACCTTCAGGCCGATCCGTTTGAGTGGCAGAACCTCGCTGAAGATCCGGCGCACGCCGACATTGCCGCACAGCTTCGCGGAAAACTTGCTGCCTGGATGGCCGCGCAAGGCGACGAAGGGCAGGCGACCGAACTCACCGCCCACGAGCACCAACGCGGCGGCGAGTAGGCCGGTTGCTCTCAGGCCTTGGCAATCGCCTCACGCAACAGCGCGAGGCTCTTGGGCACTTCTACGGCAGGATCCCCCTGCCCTTCAAACTCGAGCGACACATAGCCTGCGTAGTCGACGTGCTTGAGCAGCGCGGCCACACGGTCGTAGTCGATGTCGAGCGTGTACCACTTCCCGCCGCCGTAGTAGGTCTTCGCCTGCACGAGCACCGCTTCGGGGGCAAGCCGCTCCATCTGTGGATACATGTCTTCCAGGAAGTTGCCCGTGTCGAGGGTGACCCGCAACCACGGCGAGTCGATCGCTTCCACGATCCGCATCACGCCCTCTGCGGTGCGACCGAGGCCCCAGTGATTTTCCAGGCCGAGGATCACACCCTTCTCTTCGGCCGCAGGCAAGCACTCCTCGAAGGCGGCGATCACCCAGCCGAAGGCCTCGTCATCGGTGTAGCCCGGCAGCCGAGGCTCGATGCCTTGATTGGCCATCAGTTCGTCGAAGTCTTTGGAGGTGCCCCAGCGGCCAGTGTTGACTCGCATCGTGGGGATGCCGAGCCGATAGGCAATGTCGATCGACTTGAGCGTCTTCTCCACGTTTGCCTTGCGGACCTCGGGATCCGGCGAGACGAAGCCTTGGTGCGTTGAGAGGCCGTAGAGATCGAGGCCGTTGACGAGCGCTCGCCGCTTGAAGTCTTGCAGCGTGGCATTCGACACTTCGCCCATCTGCACCTCAAGGATTTCGACCCCGTCAAATCCCATCGCAGCCGCGTGGTCGATGCAGTCGGCAATCGGGGCGGGCTCTTCACGGAACTGCCAGAACGAGTAGGTCGACACGCCAACGCGAGGCAGCCGTCGCGCGACCGCAGCGGCCTCGGCACCGAGACTCGTGGCGGGCAACGCCGCGGCGGTGGTCAGGGCAGCCCCAGCAGAGAGCAGTCGACGGCGAGAGAAACCGGAGGCAGCAGAGGAGGGCATGGCAGCGAATCACCTGAGAAGAGTTGGCAACGCGAACGACGCAAGAAAATCCCCACAAGGCTCTCACGGTTGCGGCGGCAGAAGGGCGGCCGCGTGCTTCCGGTAGAGCCCGCGGAACTGATGGTACGTGATCCCCAGCCGCTCTGCTGCCCTCTTCTGGTGATAGTGGGTGGCAGCCAAGGCCTGTTGCAGCATCCGGACCTCAAGGGCCGTGATGGCCTCGGGCAGCGTGAAGGGATCGGTGTCGCTTTCCGCCCGCGCACCGACCGCCGTCCGAGGCATTTCGGGAAGGTTCGCAAGCGGCGGCACGGCTTCCTGCGGGCCGGGGAGGCTGTGAGCCCCGGCAGCGAACGGATCAAACTCCACGTCGTGGATGATCGCGGCATCGCTGCGGTACACCGCCCGCTCGATCACATTCTTCAGCTCGCGGACGTTGCCGGGCCACGCGTGACACAGGAGCACGTGTTCGACCTCCTCGGAAAACGTGGGCAACGTCTCGCGTCCCAGCTCCCTGGCCATCTGCACCGCGAAGTGCCGCGTGAGCAGCAGGATGTCGTCCCCACGCTCACGCAGGGGCGGCACCCGCACCACCTCAAATGCCAGTCGATCGAGCAGGTCTGCTTTGAACCGACCCTGCCGCACGAGAGCCGGCAAGTCGGCGTTGGTCGCCCCCACAATCCGCACGTCGACAGTCCGCGCCTCGGAACTGCCCACCCGCTCAAACTGGCCAGACTCCACCACGCGAAGAATCTTCTCCTGCGTCTCGATCGGGATCAGGCCGATCTCGTCGAGGAAGAGCGTGCCTCCATCGGCTGCCTCAAACCTCCCCAGCCGCTCCACGGCAGCCCCCGTGAAGGCTCCCCGATCGTGGCCAAAGAGTTCGTCCTCGATCAGCGATGGCGAAAGGGCCGCACAGTTGAGGGCCACCAGCGGCGACTCCCAGCGGCGCGAGAGGTAGTGGATCTTCGTGGCCGCGAGTTCTTTGCCCGTGCCGCGTTCTCCGACCACGAGCACCGGGCGATCCACCGGGGCCACACGCGAGAGCTGCTCCACGAAGGCAAGGAACACATCAGACTGGCCTAGGGGTTCACGCATTCACAAATCGTGCCACGAAATAGCACCACACGCCACCTTCCGGCGGATATCGCCACTCACCCGCACGCTCCCCGTCCCACCCACACGGCAAAACAGGGCTGTTTTCAACGGTTTTGCAGATTCGCTGCCATTTGGCACTGCGATTGCACCTGAGTGTGCACAGCGACGCAGCCTCGCCAGCTGACCGCCACCCTTCACCTCAATGGCTTTATTCACGGAGGCTCGCCATGGGCGTCTTCACCAGACTCAGAGACATCGTCACCTCCAACATCAACGCGATGCTGGATGCTGCCGAGGACCCCGAAAAGCTCATTCGCCTGATGGTGCAGGAGATGGAAGACACCCTGATTGAGGTGAAAGCCAACTGCGCGGGCGCGATCGCCGGCCGCAAAAAGGCCGAACGGGCCGAGGCCGCCGCGCGGGCGGCGATTGCCGAATGGCACGACCGCGCGGGCCTCGCGATCGACCGCGGCCGTGAAGACCTCGCCCGCGAAGCTCTCCGTGAAAAGCAAAAGTACGAACAGAAGGCAGACCTGTTTGCCGAGGAAGTGGCCGCCTGCGGCGAACTCGTCGACCAGTACAAGCAGGACATCGCCGCGGTGGAGGAGAAGATCCAGGCCGCACGCGACAAGCACCGCCTGCTTGTGCAGCGACACACCCGCGCCCGCAACCACAAGGCGGCGCAAACCACCCTCCGCAAGGCCGACAGCCTTGAAGCGATCGCCCGCTTCGACCGCTTGGAAAACCGCATCGAGCGGATGGAGGCGGAGGCTGACCTCGTCGATCCGTCGAGCAACGCGTCGCTCGTGGAGAAGTTTGAAGCCCTCCGCGGCGACGACGCGATCGACCAAGAACTCGCCGCCCTCAAAGCACAGCGCACGGGTGGCTGAACACCGCCCCCAACACGCCTTCCATGGAGAACCCCCTCATGCGATATCACGACTGGACTGACGAGCAGACCTGCGTCCGTCGCCCAGGGCTGGTGTTTGGCGTTTGCCGCTGGACTGCCGATCGGCTCGGCATCGCCGCGATCTGGGTGCGACTGGCGGTGATCGTGGCAGCCTGGTGGACGAGTTGGTGGGCGATGCTTGCGATCTACCTCGCCGCCGCCATAGCCCTGGGCCGCACACGCTGCGTTTCGTCGCACACGCGAGGCTCCGCATCCCGGGCCGACGACGATGTGCGACACTGGCGTCACGAGACGACGGCAGGCTTCTGGTCGCGGATGGCTGATTTGGAGCGACGGCTCGACTCGGCGGAATACCGCTTCCGTCGTAGCCGGGCATAGCACGGCCCCCGGCCGTCGCACGCACTGCGGCAACTCGGAGAGAGGACACACATCCCGATGTGGGCGATTGGCGTTTTCGAGTTGATCTTGGTGTTGGTCGCCCTGGTGGTGGCGGTGACCACCGCGATCCCCGCTCTGCTGGTATGGCTGGGCGTGAAGGCCGCGAGCGGCCCTCGCGACGAGCCGTGGCTCCTCGGCGTCTGCTCGGCCGTGGCGAAGCGACGCAACGTCCCCGTCTTCGCCGTGCGATTGCTGACGTTGCTTGCGATCATCGTCACCGGCGTGGTGCCGGGGGTGATTGCTTATCTGGTGCTCGGGGTGTTTCTCGACCAGTGGATCCTCGCCATTCCGCCGGCAGCATCGTTGCCCCCCGGATCGCCCCCAAAGTCACCCATTGCACCCGGTGCCACCGAACCGGACCACGAACGCATCGGCCGCTACCGGATCACTGGGGTGATCGGCCAGGGCGGGATGGGCACGGTCTACCATGGTCGTGATGATGCACTGCTCCGTGACGCTGCCGTAAAGGTGCTGCATCCGCGGTTTGCTACCGACGATGGCCCTGCCGCAAGCATCGTGGAACGCTTCGCCGAAGAAGCCCGCAGCATCGCCCGGCTCACGTCGCCGCACGTGGTCCAGATCTACGAGTTTGAGCCCCAGGCCACGCCGCCCTACCTCGCAATGGAGTATGTCGACGGCCCGAGCCTGCAGCAGATCCTCCGGGGAAAGCCACACCTCTCCCCCGCCACCACTGCTGAGTGCGGCCGCCAGGTGCTGATCGGCCTCGCCGCGGCACACGCCGCCGGCATCATCCACCGCGACGTGAAGCCGGCCAACATTCTTCGCACTCGTGACGGCACCTATAAGTTGACCGACTTTGGCCTGGCGCGGAGCTTTGAACGTGCAGAGAACCTGACGATGACCGGCACGCTCCTCGGCACCGTGTCGTATCTCGCGCCCGAGGTGGCAGGCGGTGAGGAAGCGACCGCCGCGAGCGACCTCTACAGCCTTGGCATCACGCTCTACGAGATGCTCACGGGCACCACGCCGTTTGGTGACGCCAGCCCCCTCAAACTCCTGCGCAAGATCGCCGTCGATGACCTGCCTCCTTTGCACAGCCTCCGCGACGACATTCCCGAGGCGTTCGCTGCGTGGATGATGAAACTGCTTGCCCGCGACCCCGCCGACCGCTTCGCCTCAGCAACCGCTGCGCTTGCGGCCCTCGACGCCATCCATCTCACCCGCCCCGCCAGCGACGACATTGCCACCCTGGCGGCCGCGTCTCGGCCCGTGACGCACCTCCACGAGCAGCCGCGCGACGCAGCGCGCTGGATTCCCCGCCGCGACGTCGATTCCATCCTGCGGACCGCGCTGCGGTTGGAGTCGGAGGGAGAGAGCCTCGTGGGCGAACGATCGGTGCTCGAGATCGCCCGCGAACTCAACGTCGACACGGCATTTGTTCGGAAGACACTTGCGGCCTACCAAAACCTCTCGGCTGATGAGCGACTGCCCGGCTCGTCACGCCGCCATCGCGGCCATGACGGCTGGTCGCGGCGAGCGATCTTCATCTGGCTGCTTTTGGCTGCCGGGCTGGCGGTGTTTCTGGCAATAGGGCTGGCGTTCGTTGGTTTTAAGCCGTCGGAAGCTCAGGCAGACTGGAGGCGACGTGAAGAAGCCCGCTTAGAAACCATGCAAATCGCGCTGCCGATGATGCCACGCGCTACCGTCAACGAGCCAGAGCCGCCTCCCGAGCCGAGGATCATTCTGCTCGACTCAGAAACGAGTGACGGCGGGAGCACGGCTTCAGACTGAACAGCCTCTCGGCTTCTCGCCTCCGGCGTCGGCCTGCGGCTGGAGGCAGCAGGGAGGGTAGCGGAGGCCCGGAGGTCGGGGAAAGGCGAAGAGCGTGGGGATATCCTTTCCCAGCGATG
>JAPOIM010000117.1 GCA_029978905.1 Planctomycetota bacterium | reverse complement strand
GTGGCCTCGGAAGAGGTAGCACCGCGACGACGCGTGGCTGCGGAGGCCCCGTCTCCTCCGCAACGCGTGTCACGGGTGTCGGATGACGTGGAGGCACGGAACTGGTCTGAGGTGCCTCCCTCTGATCGAAACGTCGGGGTGCGTGTTGGCCTGCGTCCTGATGCCCCACGCGAAGGTGCTTTGCGGGAGTGGGTTCGCGAGCGGCTCAACCAGGCAAGCGCGACGAAAGACAGGATCGCGACGGCGGTGGCAGTGGCAACAGCACCCTTGCCGGATGAAGTGTCGTCGGCAGGGCCCTGGATCGACCCGGCGTCGCTGCGTGACCAGCTTGCACGTTACGCGGAGGACGGAAACGACGAGTGGGCGAGTGCCATGCTCACCGGACTTGATGCGGCAACGTCGACACGTGGGCCTGCGGACCCCGCAACACGAACGGCGTTGGAAACGCTTGCGGAACTCGCCGCCTTCGGCATGGACGCCGCGGATGAGGACCATGACCTCCAGCGGGCTTCGCAGACGCGGCGTGCGGCCCTTGCAGTGAGCCGTCGGGTGGCGTTGTGGGATGCCGCCGGAACAATCGGGAGCGACGGGCAGGAAGCGTTGGTTGATGAGCCCAGCCCGCAGCACTCGGTTGACGACGTGCGGACACTCCTCGCTTGCATTGAACGCTTTGAGGCATCGCCCTCGGTCGCTACGGCCGCTAAGACCCGGCAGCTGATGGACCAACTTGCGGTCCGCAATGTGGCGGGCGTCGACAAGCTCTCAAAAGCTTTTCAGGACCACTACCTCGCTCCCAATGTGCGGATCTCTGTCACGAGTGGTTTTGCAGACCGCTTGATGCCAGAACCTGCCGTGATGAACGGTCGCGTGGTGGACACGATTCTGGGCCGTGACGTGCGGGGGAACCGCACGGTGAAGCAGACTTCACGCGTAGTGTTTGTGCCAGATCCTCAAGACGTGCGGCTCGATCTCGAAGTGCATGGCGACGTGTATGCCCGCACTGTGACCGACGCAGGGCCGGTACTCCTCAACAGCCAGTCCACAAGCACCTTCACGGTTCGCAAGCCGATCAAACTCTGTGCTGAAGGGCTGCTCGTTGGCGATGCTCAGGCTGTCGCCTCCAACCGTTCACGGGTGTCTGGGATGCAGACGAGTTTTGATGGGATCCCACTGATGGGGTCGCTGGTGCGTTCGATCGCCCGGAATCAGCAAGAAGCGGCGATGCCTGAGGCCAATCGTGAGGCGGCCCGCAAGGTAATCAGTCAGGCATGCCGCGATGTGGATGCCCAGTCGGAGCCCCAACTTGCGGATCTCGAGCGGCGCGTCACAGAAAAGATCTGGCAACCGCTTGTGGCCCTTGGCCTCGACCCCGTGGCGATGGCGATGGAAACCACCGAGGAGCGGGCGACGGTTCGCCTTCGCGTGGCGGGTGAAGGCCAGCTTGCGGGAAACACACCGCGTCCGCGCGTGCCGGCAGGTGCCGAACTCAGCGTGCAGATCCATGACACATGCCTCAATAACGCGTTTGACCGCCTCGACATTGCTGGTCGTCAGTTTCCGCTCGAGGACTTGTACGTCCATCTTGGTAAGCAGGTGGGCGTCGACGTGAAACTCCCAGAGGATCTCCCAGAGGGAGTGGTCATTGGCTTTGAGGACGAACAGCCGATCCGCGTCGAGTGTCACGACGGGCTGGTTGACGTGATCGTACGCATCGACTCGATCGAGAGCGGGCGGCGAGCGTGGTACGACTTCGAGGCGGGAGTGACGTACCGGTTGGTGTCACAAGAGCCGCAGGTGGTGCTCGAACGGGAAGGGCCGATTCGCATCGGCGGCGAAGGACACCGCGGCCGGTTTGAACTGGCGCTGCGGACGGTGGTGGGAAAGATCTTCCCCAAGGAAAAACCGATCCCCGTCTTGCCAGAAAAACTGGTTAGCGACCCACGGCTGGCTGATCTCACGGTCAGTCAGGCGGTGGTCACCGATGGATGGCTCGCGATTGCGTTGGCCCCTGGGCACGCGGAGTCGTCGGCCACCGTGCGTGCTCCCGATGGCCAGACGCTCCGCAAATAGGCCCGCCTACTCGGCCAGAGGCCGCGTCATTTCCACGGGCACCACCCAGCGGTCGTAGTCCTCCGCAGTCACCAGGCCGCTGGCCACCGCTGCATCTTTGAGTGTGGTGCCTTCGATGTGCGCCTTCTTGGCGATCTTGGCGGCGTTCTCGTAGCCGATGTGGGTATTGAGGGCGGTCACCAGCATCAGCGAATCGTTGAGGTGGTGTTCAATCCGGGGCATGTTGGGGGCGATGCCCACGCCGCAGTGCAGTCGGAAGGAGTCGCACGCGTCGGCGAGGAGTTCGGCGCTCTCCAGCACGTTGTGGACCATCACGGGCTTGTACACATTGAGCTGGAAATTGCCCTGGCTGCCGGAGAAAGCGACCGCGGCGTCGTTGCCAAACACTTGGGCGCAGACCATCGTCATCGCCTCGCACTGAGTTGGATTGACCTTGCCCGGCATGATCGAACTCCCCGGCTCATTCTCAGGGATCGTGATCTCGCCGATGCCGCAGCGTGGGCCGCTGGCCAGCCATCGCACGTCGTTGGCAATCTTCAACAGCGCCCCGGCAAGCGTCCGCAACGCCGCGCTCGCGTCGACCATGGCATCGTGCGCGGAGAGGGCGGCAAACTTGTTGGGGGCTGAGACAAACGGATGCCCGGTCTCTTTGGCAATCTCCTCCGCCGCTCGGTCGCCAAACTCGGGGTGGGAGTTGAGGCCCGTGCCGACGGCGGTGCCACCGATCGCGAGTTCGTAGAGACCGCCGAGCGACCGCTCGACGACTTCAATGCGCTCATCGAGCTGGGCACGCCACCCGGAAATCTCTTGCCCAAGGGTGATCGGCGTGGCGTCTTGGAGGTGGGTGCGGCCAATCTTCACCACATCGGCATACTCCGCTTCGAGGGAAGCGAAGAGATCTCGCAACTCACGCACGGCAGGCAGGAGCCGACCGTCAATCCGCTCCACGGCGGCGATGTGCATGGCCGTGGGGAAGGTGTCGTTGGAAGACTGTCCTCGGTTGACATGATCATTGGGGTGGACGGGCTTCTTTGAGCCCATCTCGCCACCGGCAATTTCAATCGCACGGTTGGAGATCACTTCGTTGGCGTTCATGTTCGACTGGGTGCCGCTGCCAGTCTGGAACACGACGAGCGGAAAGTGGTCGTCGAGGCTGCCACTGATCACCTCGTCTGCAGCCTGGACGATCAACTGCACCGTTTCGTCCGGCAGTTGGCCGAGTGAGCCGTTGGCGATCGCAGCTGCCTTCTTGAGGATGCCAAGGCTACGAATGATGGATCGACCCCAGCGATAACGCTCCACGCCGATCTTGAAGTTGCCGCGGGATCGCTCGGTCTGGGCCCCCCAGTAGCGGTCGGCGGGAACGTCGATGGCCCCCATGCTGTCGGTTTCGGTGCGGAAGGCGGCGTTGCTCATGGGGGGCTCCTGGAAAATGTTGTCAGCAATGATTTTCGATTGCTTAGGCCAAGCGTCAACCGAGCCCTGGTGAGGGGGCGGCGAGAGGCCAAGAAAAAACCCGGGGGCCCTGACGGACCCCCGGGTGTGTGGCTGCGAAGGGCACAGCGCACTTAGATGGCGGCAGAGGCGGTTTCGCCAGTGCGGATTCGCACCACCTCCGCGAGGTCTGTGACGAAGATCTTGCCGTCACCCACCTGACCGGTCCGTGCGGTCGACATGATCTTCCCAATCACGGCTTGGGCTTCCTCGTCGCTGACGACGACCTCGATCTTCACCTTTGGCAGGAAGTCGACCGAGTACTCAGCCCCGCGGTAGGTCTCGGTGTGACCTCGCTGACGGCCGAAGCCGCGAACCTCGGTGACGGTCATGCCTTTGATGCCCTGGGCATTCAGAGCGTCTTTCACTTCCTCAAGCTTGAAGTGGCGGATAATGGCTTCGATCTTTTTCATGCGTTTGGCTTCCTCTGGAATGAACCTGCTGGAAAGAACGTGGTGTTGCTGTCTGCTTCCGCCTCATGATGCTGAAGGAGCACATGGCATGCCAAAAAACGAAAACCATGGCATCGACAGGCGAGCAGTTCATTATGGCCGCAGGAACGTCGAGAATCCGACATTTCTTAAAATCGGTCGTCTCGCCGGCACCGTGAGCGTTGTCGCGCGGCTGAGGCGCGGGCAGACGGAGAGGTGTCGCTTTTCGGGTTCCGCCGTCGACGCGGGGCGTGTCGCGCCGGCGCGACACGCGCCTCAGCGGTGAGGCGCTGCGGGCGTGGTTACCCTTCCGGCCGAAAACTCGCCGCGTCGAGGTCGTGTCCTTTGAGGAGTCGGTAGAGCGTGCCTCTGGGGAGCCGTGCTTCACGGGCTGCCGCGGTCACGTCGCCGAGATGCCGGGAGAGGAGGTCGTGAAGATATTGCCGCTCAAAACGGGCGGTCTGGGCGGCTCGCTCGGCGAAGAATCCCACGGCTTCGCCCTCGCTGCCGGTTCCTCTGCCAGACGCGGTGATCAACTCATCCGGGAGGTCATCGAGGCCTAGGGTGTGAGCCTGTGTCATCGCCACCGCGCGACGGATCACGTTGTTGAGTTCCCGCACATTTCCGGGCCAGTGGTAGTTTTTAAGGACCTGGTAGGCATCGGGAGAGAGGCCACCCACGCTGCGACCCATTTCCTGGGTCGCACGGTTGGTAAATGCCTCGGCGAGCAGGCCAATATCGTCACCACGCAGCCTCAGCGGTGGCATGTCGATGCGGACGACGTTGATGCGGTAGTAGAGGTCTCGGCGAAACTCGCCCCGCGCCACCATCTGGTCGATGGCTCGCGACGTGGCCGCCACGACACGCACATCGACGGCATTTTCCTGGCGGGCACCCACGCGGCGGATGCGTCGCTCTTGCAGCACCCGCAGCAGTTTGGCCTGCAGCGGCAGAGGGAGTTCGCCCACCTCGTCAAGGAAGAGCGTGCCGCCGTCCGCAAGTTCCACAAGGCCGATGCGGCGCGCGTCGGCTCCGGTAAAGGCGCCCCTCTCGTGTCCGAAGAACTCGCTTTCGAGTAGCGACTCAGGAATCGCTCCGCAGTCGATCGGAACAAATGGCCCGCTGCCTCGGCGGCTGCGGCGGTGCAAGGACCGAGCGACCAGTTCTTTACCGGTGCCCGTCTCCCCCGTGATGAGCACGTCGACGTTGCTCGACGCGACGCGGTCGATGACCGCGTAGACCGCGTGCATCGGTGGGCTCTCTCCCAGAAAGTCGTCGAAAGAGTAGGGCCGCTCGACGACGCGGCGAAGCACCTCTTCGGCAGCGACGCGTCGCGACAATGCCAGCAGTCGCACCAGCGCGTCTTCAAGGTCGCGGTCGACACGCTCCAGTTCGAGATAGTCGCCAGCCCCCGCTTGGAGGCAGGCCCGGGCACGATCAACCGATGGGAGGGAGTCGATCACCACCATGGAAAGTTGGGGATCGGCCTGCTGGAGTGTTTGGTAGAGCACGTCGGGTGGCGAGGAAACTCGCACGGTGACGACACCGAGATCCCAGGAATCCCGCCGGAGGCTCTCCACCGCGGTCTCGAGCGAGGTTTCCACGCGGACCTGCATCGGCTGCAGCCGCGCGAGCAACCGGTCGTAGGGGAGGCCAGTGCCCCCCGCGGAATCGACGATGAGAATACGGGGCTGCCGCATGAGACTGACAGGGCCGCAGGAGCTCGTGTGGGGCGGGGAAACGTGATGCGGGGCCTTGCCGCACCGAGTCAGCAACGCCGCGCTGGCCGCCTGTCCATGCGCTCAGGTGAGTATGCCGGAGCCTGCAGGCCGCCACAACCACGGCGGCTTTCTGACGGGGGTGGCTCTGGTACATTCGGTCTCGAAGGAGACCCTTACGCCATGTCCATCGATCCGTACGCAGCCTGCCCTGGCGGCAAAGATAAGAAGATTAAATTCTGCTGCTCCGACCTCGTCGGCGAGTTGGAACAACTCGATCGCCTCATCGAGGGAGAGCAGTATTCTGCCGCCCTCGAACGGGCCAACCGACTCGATGCCGCGCATCCCGGTCGGGCGTGCGTGCTGGCGGCGAAGACGAAGCTCCAGCTGTCGTCACGCCGATTCGAGGAGGCGGAGGCGACCAATCAGGCATTCTTGGCCGCGTTTCCGGAAAACCCACTGGCCTTGGCCCAGTCGGCCATCTGCGCGGCGCTGGCCGGCAACCTCCACGAGGCTGCAGTCGCCTTTGACGCTGCCCGGGAGGGGATCACCGCTGAGAGTGCAGCCAAAGATGAGGTGACGCGGATTGCGTTTACCCTCATGCAGGTTGCCACGCAGGCTGGCCAGATCGGGA
>JAPOIM010000116.1 GCA_029978905.1 Planctomycetota bacterium | reverse complement strand
GCCGCCGAGGGGATGCGCGCCGCGGAAGCCGGCCTCGCCGCCCTCCCCGAGCAGGCCACGGTGTATGCCGGTGGTTCGTTGGTTCGAAAAGGAGATCCCCGCGCGATCCACCTGCTCTCGCGAGGCAATGTGCTCGCCCCCACCCGCGAAGTCCGCCCGGGCACGCTGTCGCTGATTGCCAACCTGGAAAGTCGTTTTGACCTCCCTGGCGACCATGCCGAAGGCGACCGCCGCGCGGCCCTCGCGTACTGGCTCACCGATCCCGCCAATCCTCTGATCTGGCGAAGCCTGGTGAACCGCGTGTGGCACTACCACTTCGGTCAGGGGATCGTCGACACGCCGAGCGACTTTGGTCGGATGGGCGGAGCCCCTTCGCATGAAGCCCTGCTCGACTGGTTGGCGAACGAGTTCCGTGAAGGCGGGGGCTCACTGAAGGACCTGCATCGGCTGATAGTGACTAGTGCTACCTACCGACAGGTGTCGACATCACGGGAAGACGCCGCCGCGATCGATGCCGACAACCGGCTGCTCTGGCGGCAGAACCGACGGCGGCTCGAAGCCGAAGCGATTCGTGATGCCGTCCTCGCGACTGCCGGCACGCTCGACCTCACGATGGGTGGCCCCGGGTGGCAGGACTTTGTAGTCGAACACCCTGAGCACTCCCCCCACTACCGCTACGATCTTGCCGACCCACGCGATGCGAGCACCTGGCGACGGAGCGTGTACCGCTTCATTGTCCGCAGCCAAACGCAGCCCTTCATGACGTGCCTCGACTGCGCCGACCCCTCAATGCGGGTTGCCAGACGCAACGAGAGCGTCTCGCCGCTGCAGGCGCTTGCCCTCCTCAACAACGGCTTCATGCTCGTGCAGGCCGAGAAGTTTGCCGAGCGGCTTACCCGCGAGGCTGGCCCCAGCCCCATCACCCAGATCGACCTCGCCTACCGGCTCGCTCTCGGCCGCGCTCCCGACGACATCGAACGCCAAACTCTCGCCGACCTGGCCGAGCGTCACGGCCTCGCCAACGCCTGCCGCGCCATCCTCAACCTCAACGAGTTTGCCTACGTCGACTAAGCCTGCCGCCACAAACGCGTCCCCATGCCTACAACACCCTCCACCCGCCGCCACTGGCTCACCTCCACCGCCGGTGGCCTCGGCTCGATTGCCTTGGCGACGATGCTCGCGGAAGAACGCGACGCGGCGGCAGCAGGGGCTCCTGCAACAGCCCACCCCGCCTGCATCTATCCCCCCAAAGCGAAGCGGGTCGTGCAGCTCTTCATGGCCGGGGCCGCGAGCCACATCGATCTGTTCGACTACAAGCCCGACCTGATCACACACGCTGGTGAGCCCAGCGACTTCGGCGAGCCAGTCGAGGCCTTCCAAAACGGCCTCGGGCCGTGGCTTGCGCCGATCTGGCCGTTCAAACCTTATGGCGGATGTGGCAAGCAGCTCTCCGACGTGGTCGCACCGCTGGGTGAAGTTGCCGACCAGTTGGCCTTCATCCACAACATGGTCAGTCCGTCAGGCGTGCATTCAGCGGCCACACTGCACCAGACGACCGGGTTCGTGCTGCCTGGTTTCCCCGGCGCCGGCTGCTGGGTGAACTACGCCCTCGGTTCGCTCAACAACGACCTGCCAACGTTCGTGGTCCTGCCCGACCATCGCGGCTATGCGTCCAATGGCGTGAAGAACTGGGATGCCGGGTTTCTCCCATCGCGGTTCAGTGGCACCGTCATCCAACCGGGCGCCTCCGACCCGATTGCCGACCTGCATCCGCACGCGGCGGGAGAGTTCGTGACTGGCTCTTCGGACGACGCCGTTCGCGATGTGCTCGCCCAACTCAACCGGCGGCATTTCGCGAGCCGCGCCGCCGATCTTCGTCTCGAGGGGCGGATCGAAAGTTACGAACTGGCCGCCCGGATGCAGGCGGCGGCGCCGGAGGCCCTGAGCCTTGCCGACGAGCCCGCGCATGTGCTGAAGATGTATGGCGTGCAGCCTGGTCGGGGTGACTGGCCAAGCGAGATCAACGCGGAGGAGGAGATCCACCACTTCGGCCTCAAGTGCCTCACGGCCCGACGGTTGCTCGAACGTGGCGTGCGGTTCGTGCAGATCTTCAGTGGCAACGACAACGGATTCCCACGCCGCAACTGGGATAGCCACGAAGACGTGGAGCGGGATCATGGCCCACTCGCCTCCGGCATGGCCCACGGCGCGGCGGCCCTGATCAAAGATCTTGACCAGCGAGGTCTGCTCGAGGACACGCTCGTGCTTTGGACGACCGAGTTTGGCCGCATGCCGAGCACACAAGGCGGCCGCGGCCGCGACCACAATCCTTTCGTGTTTACCAACTGGCTCTGTGGGGCCGGCATCAAGGGGGGCATCACGCACGGCGAGAGCGACCACTGGGGCTACAAGCCGATGAATCGCGACACCCCCACGACGGTCCACGACGTGCACGCCACCGTGCTCAAACTCCTTGGCATCGAGCACACACGTCTCACCTGGCGGCACAACGGCATCGACCGCCGACTGACCGATGTGCACGGGCACGTGATCAACGAGATTCTCGCCTAAGGGGCCCGTCTGAAACGGTGTCGCCCAAAGCCGCCTCCGTTCGCTAGGGTACGCCTCACGAAGGGTGAGGAGCGCCCCGTGCAGCCGATGGAGCGTGGGATGACCGAAGGGCAGGAAACCGCCGAGGACCAGCCGGTCCACTTCTTCATCCACATTCCCAAATGTGGTGGCAACACCTTCTCAGACTTTCTCGCCAAGCAGTTTCCGCTGAATCGGATCTACACCGCCGAGAAGTCGATCGCCGCGTGGGAAGCCCACCGCACGCATGTTGCCGCGAACCCCTCGACACTTTCGCGCCTTGAGAAAAGCACGCTCCTACGGCAGCGGTACCTCAACGGCATGCGCCACCATGACCTGGTGATTGAAAACCACTACGCCTGGGACATCGCCGAACGGCTCGAACAGCATCGCCCGCTCATCACGTACGTCGTCTTTCGCGAGCCGAAAGAACGCGTCGCCTCGCACTACCTACACCTCCGGCGGATTCCACTCGACGCCGCGCACTCGCTCGCGCCCGAAGCTCGAGAAGACTACGACTTGGCCAAACAGCTGTCGCTTTCCGACTACTGCCAAACCCTGGATCGCTCCGACGTATGGTCAACGGTCTTCAACCGCCAGACCCGGATGATGAGCAGCGCCATCGTGACCCGTGAGTGGTACGAAGCGGCGGACAAAGAGGCGTTTTTCGCCAACGCCTTGGCCAATCTTGAGCGTGCCGACTTTGTTGGCGACCTCAAAGATCTCGACGAGTTCGCGCAGCTGATCAGCCTCGCCAATGGCTGGCTGCCTCCTGGCCCCCTCGGCATGCTCAACGCCAACACCAACACGGTGTCACCAGTTCAACAGCTCGCCGCAGAAGTGCCCGACGAGGTGGTCGCGCACGACATGGCGCTCACCGCAGCAGCGGCTCGGAAGTACGAGCAGTGGAAGCGGCGTGTGCTCAGGGAAGCCTCCGTCGCTCTCTGGCGTGATCGTCAACGAGCCCTCGCGACCACCACAGCGGACAGCCACGACATCGATTTCTGTGCTCCCCTCCACGGAATCAACTTCCATGGTCGCGAAGGCTCCCCGCCCAACATCTATCGCTGGATGGGGCCGGAACGCACCTCGCAGCTCTTCGTGCCCGTACGTCCGCGCATCCCCCAGCACATCTCGGTGTTCATCGCGGCCATGATCGATCCAGATCTTCTCACCGCGACTCAGTTCTGCATCGATGGCTCTCAAATCCAGCCCAGCTATTCGATCGCTGACAACTGCACGGTGGCCATGCTCCCCATCTCAGCCGAGGCATCTTCCAGCGGCCTCGTCACCTTGACCATCACAACCCCACTGACCGCATCAGACCGTGACAAAGGACTCGGGAGCGACACCCGCCAAAAGTCCTTGGCACTTCGTCGCATCCGGGTGCATCCATGAACGTCTCCGCAAAGTCGATTTTCGTTCCTCACCGTCGGCACGAGAGCGATGCGGCATGGCATCACTCGGCCGTGGGCCGGCGGCTTGTGTTCCTCCACATTCCCAAGACTGCCGGCACCGCCATCACGTCGTTCCTCAGAGAGCACTTTGACGCGTCTGAGGTCATGCCCCAGTTGGAAATACCGTTTCATCGGTCGCATCCGATCTGGCCGCTCATCGCCCGCCACTATCAGCTCCTGGGCGTCGGCATGCATCTTGAGCATGAGCACGTTGACGCGTTCCAGCGGGGCCTGGCCAACGAGCGTCCCCCGTTTCTGTTGACGGTTCTTCGCGAGCCCAAGAAGCGACTCCTCAGCCAATACAAGGAGTGGCGGTCGACTTCTGACGCAGCGATGCACGTCGCCACCGACGAACTCAAGGATGCGATCCTCACCGCCCGTACTAGGCCGTTTTCGGATTTTTTACGCTCCGAAAACCCAATGATTCGCGTCACACTCGACAACTTGCAAACACGACTGCTCGTGGGCCGAAACCTCTCGCGCACACTGAGTGACGCCGAGCTCCTCAGTCGTGCGCGGCACAACCTCGCCCAGTACGATCTCGTCGGCACCACCGCGTCCTGCGATGCCACGGTCGCCCTGCTGGCCGAGGCCTATGGTTGGCCCCTGCCTGAAAGCGGCACGCCCCGACGACATGTTTCGAAGCTCCCCCCTGCCGCGGCGCTCGCGACTACACCGGCGGATGAGGAGCTGATGGCTGCCTTGACCGCTCTCGACCAGGCCTTGTGGGATGATCTGATTAACGACCGGCTTCCTGCTCCTCCTGCAACCCACGACCCCTCCCGCCCCCTCGTCCCAGATTCGTTTTGCACGCGACTCCTCGTCGATGCCAGTCCGGATGCTTCCCCAGAGTCGCTCTGTGATGCGCGAGCGTCACGCCTCTCGCCGCAGGAGGTTTCTCACGAATCGCGATCGCACGCTGAGTATCTCGACCGCATCTACGACACTGTCGAACGCGTGGTCCACAAGCATGCAGCCACCCGTGTGTTCGACCTCGATCGCCGCACGAAGTATCCGATGCCGGCAGACACACCGCAGCCACTCGCCAACGATGAACGCATTGTCTTTGTCGTGCGTTACACAGCACTGAGCTACCACGCCTCATACCTCGTCCTGCAGGCTGCACTGCCTCCCGCGGGCCTGCTCGTAATTACCGAGATCGACAACGACCCACGCCTCCTGGCATGGGTTCTCCAGGCTGACGTCTCGCGCTACGCCACTCACACGGGAGACGGAGACGGCGCCGTGGTGACCGTCCGCATTGGTGCCCTCTCCGCCGCGCACGGCAACGACGGCGTACGCGTGCTGCTCGAATCTCTGATGCGATGCCAGCAGACGCATCCCGCGGCACTCAAGGTGCTTCAGGACTTGCCGGCCACGCGCGAACTCGCCCGCTGGCAACTGCAGCATGCCCTTGCGGCAGTCGTCGCGGTTGCTGAAAAGCCCTGCCCCCCTGACGAATGGCTGATCCCACTGCTGGCGACCTTGCGCCCGGAAGACGAAGATCCACTGCCTAGCGACCACGCTGGGCTACGCGAGCCGGTGCCATCACTGACCTCGCGGTTTCAGGACGCACACCCGCTTCTGCTGGAAACCCTCCCGCCATCGAGTGCGCCACAACTCCACTTCACGCTGGCGGTGCTCCAGGCCGCAAGCGATCACCTCGACACCGCCCCCACTGCTCATCTCGTCGACACCTACCAGGCAGTCTTCACGCTCCTGTGCCATCTTCTCACACGTCCGCGGCATCAACCCTCTCCGCGCACTGCAGCCCCAGCCGGGCTCTTTGATTGTTCGTCAACGCTCCAGGTTTCAAACGCCCACCGCCTCGAGGGCCTTGGGACGGAGAGTTTCCGCTGGCTCGGCCCCCACCAAACGTCACGAATACTCGTGCCCGTGCAGCCCAACATGCCGCAGCAGCTGTCGGTCTTCATCGCGGCCTTCATTGATCCCGAGGTGTTTGCGGGGGCGACGTATCACCTCAATGGCATCCCCGCGTTGCCGGTGTGCTCGGTGGAAAACCACTGTACGGTCGCCACGTTTGCAATCAGCCCCGAGGCGACATCCGCTGGGGCCATCGAACTGACCATCACGGCCCCCTTCACTGCCTCAGAACTCGAGAAGGGCCTCAGCACGGACCCCCGTCAGAAATCGATGGCCCTGCGACAGGTCCGCCTCACCCCGCAGGTCACGGCCTGACATGGAACCTCCTCCAGACACCACAGGCCTCGTGCCCCGCTGCCGTCCTGTCGAAGGCGTCTGGCAGGGCCACGCCCGTGGCCGGCGACTGATCTTCCTACACATCCCCAAGACTGCCGGCACCGCCATCACCACATTCCTTCGTCAGCAGTTTGCAGACGATGACGTGATGCCGCAGCTGCAGGCCAACTTCC
>JAPOIM010000115.1 GCA_029978905.1 Planctomycetota bacterium | reverse complement strand
GAGCTCGCGCTGCGCGTCGTCATGCTCTACCTTCGCGATCGCCCGTTGCGCGCCATGAACGCTCCTGTCGATGTCCGCGATGCGAGCGACGCTTGACACCATCTCACCGTCGTCGACGTGCCGCTCCGCTTGCTTCCATCCGGAGGTGACGCCGCCTTCTATCGCCCGCTCGCCATCGGCCGGGCACTTCTGCGTCAGCACGTCGCAGCGGGGCCATGGTGGGCGCACGTGTCGCTCGACGGCACGCTGCGGCCACTCCCTTGGGCAACCCCAGATCAGCCAGGCAGTTCCCTTGCCACCCGAGAGGTGATCGCGCTGCTCGCTCCAGAGGACACCGCAGGCGGTATCCGGCGGCGGCATGCCCGGCGCCAGATCCCCTCCCCAGACGCAGCCCGCCCCAGCGGCACCGCCATCTATGGATGGAGCTTGCTCTACCAGCCCCCTGGCATGCACGGCGTCGCCATCGTCGATCCACACGACGCGGTCGCCGATCTGCCGGCCTTTTTCGAACTCCCGCTCGAACTGATCGACCGGGCCGAGTATCTGGCGCGCAGGGGCGTCAAATCGCGGGCATTGGCCCTGCTTGCCCAGCCCGACGACTTCGAATTCGCCCCGCACGGCGGGCCAGCCCGCAATCGCTTCTTCCCAGATATCCCAGCCTAACAGTCCGCGGCCCGGCACTGATCCACGGCAGCCCCGCCGGCTCCTCAAGAGAAAATTTTTTTCCAGCGTCCGTCCGGTTCTGGCCGGCATTCCGCCTTTCTCTACGTCGCCGCCGTTCGGCCCGTCGCGAGAGGTGATTGTATGGATGGACATATCCCCACCATCACGGCCACCCGTGTCCGGCTCTTGCCCGCCAGCCCGGGGGGCGACGGTGGCGGATTCGACCAGCAGGGCAATAATCGCTTTTGGCCGCTGTTCGTGGGTCCGGTGATTCTCCACTCCCCGTCTCGCTCCACCGGCCCCTGGACCGTGGATGTCGACGATGACACGCTCATGCCCGCGTGTCCACGAACGGCCAGTGGCGTGGCCGATGTCATCCGATTTCACGAAGCGGTCGGCCACCACTGCCGCGTCGGCGCCGCGCTGGCCATTCCCACGGACGGCCGTTATGGCCCTCTGCCTCATGCCCGTTCCCGGCGGCAGCGCCCGGTCGACATCTACGGCTGGGCGATCATGTACCAGCTCCCCGGGATGAGCGGTGTCGCGCTCGTCGACCGCCACGACGGGGCCGCTCGGCTTCCGGCGTTCTACGAGTGCCCACTCCAGTTGCTCGACCGCTCCGAATTCCTGCTGTCCCGCGGCATTCGACATCGCCCGCTGGCCGTCGTGACCAGGCCTGAAGATTTCTCCGTCGATCGCTTCGGTGCGCGATTCAACCTTTTGTATCCGGCATCCCGATACAGACGACCGTGCAGCCTTTCCCGGCTGCTGGGCCGCTGACAGCGTTCCGGGGCGACAAATCGCTGCGGGGCGTCAGGCCGAGCCGTCGGCGGTGAGCTGCTCCTGCAGGGCGAGCCAGCTTTCCTCGGCTGCGGCCAGCTTCGTCGTCACCTCGGTCAGCTCCGCATGCAGCTTGATCGCCGCCTCGACGTCGGTCGTGGCGAGGAGCGCCTCGTTGCACCGCTTCTTGTCGGCATCGAGCCGGGCGATCGTCCGCTCCAGGTTGCCGATCTCCCGGCGGGCATCCCGTTCGCTGCGGCCCGAGGAGGGCTTGGCCTTCCCGCCACCGGCCGGGGAAGCCGGCTTGCGGGGCGGGGCCGTCCGGCCGGTCGCCTCTTCCTCGGCGTCGATCTCCTGGTTCATCGCGGCGAGATACTGCTCGTAGCTGCCGAGGTAGTTCACCACGCGTCCGTCCTTCACCTCGACCACGTTCGTGGCCACGGTGCGGACGAACGACCGATCGTGGCTGGTGAAGATCACGGTGCCCGCGTAGTTCACGAGAGCCCGCGCGAGGGCATCGACCGTCTCCACGTCGAGATGGTTGCCCGGCTCGTCGAGGATCAACACATTGGAGGAGCCGAGCAGCAGCCCGGCCAGGCAGAGCCGGGCCCGTTCGCCACCGGAGAGCACCTCGACCCGCTTCTCGACCGCCTTGCCGCGGAAGAGCATCGCCCCGGCCACGTCGAGGATCCGCTGCGACTTCGTGCCCACCGCGGCAGCCCGTTCGAGATAGCCGAGCACCGTCTGTTCCGGGGCCAGGCTCGTGTAGACGTGCTGGGCGTAAATCCCGAGTTCGCAGCCGTAGCCCCATTTCACGTGGCCGGAGAGGGGTGGGAGCGAGTCGACGAGCGTCCGCAGAAACGTCGTCTTCCCCTGGCCGTTGTCGCCCACGATCGCGGCCCGCGAGCCGTGCACGATCTCCACGTCGATGCCTTCGGCCACGGCACGGTCACCGTAGCCGATTTTCAGATTCGTGCAGCGGGCCGCCGGCCCCTTGCGGGGCTGGATGGCGGGGCACTGGATTGCGGCAGTGGGCTCGTCGGTGGCGATCTCTTCGAGTTCCAGCCGCTCGAGTTCCTTCGTCTTCGACTTGGCCCGCGAGGCGGTGGAGGCCCGGGCCTTGTTGCGGGCGATGAAGTCTTCGAGTTCCCGCTTGCGGGCGAGCACGCTGGCGTTGGACCGCTCGGCGTGGAGCCGTCGCTCCTGCTGGTATTCGAGAAAGGCATCGACCTTCCCCGGATACGTCGTGAGCGTGCCGCGGGAGAGGTCGAGCGTGCGGTCGCAGGTGGCCCCCAGAAACGCCCGATCGTGCGACACGATCAGGCAGGCCTCGTCGAAGCCGCGCAGGAAGTGTTCGAGGAGAATCTGCGTCCGCAGGTCGAGGAAGTTCGTCGGCTCGTCGAGCAAGAGGAGATTGGGCTCGTGAAGCAGCAAGGCGGTGAGCTTCACGCGGGTCTGCCAGCCGCCGGAGAGGGCGTGCACGGGACCATTCAGCGTGGCGCCCTTGATCTCGAACTGGCCGGCCACCTCGCCGCATTTCCAGTCAGGGCGGTCGCTGTCCCGCTTGAGGAATTCGAGCACCGTCTCGCCGGGCAAAAACGGATCGTGCTGCCGCAGGTAGCCGAGTCGCAGCCGGGGGTGCCGCACCACCTCGCCGCCGTCAAGCTCCTCCTCACCGAGGATCACCCGCAGGAGCGTGCTCTTGCCGGCGCCGTTGCGGCCGATGAAGCCGACCTTGCCATCATCGGTGATCGTGGCCGACGCGCGGTCGAGGAGCACCTGGTCTCCATACCGCTTCGACGCATGCTTGATATCGAGAAGAACCGCCATGAGCTACGCCGACGCACCCGCCCGTCTGACGGGCCTGAAAAAGCGGAGGGCATGGGACTCGAACCCACAACCGGTTTCCCGGCACGACATTTCCAGTGTCGCCGCTAGCCATTCGCTTACCCTCCGGATGAGGCGGGCGAAAAAGCCGCTGCCGCGTCCGAGATCCCGAGTCTACCGTCAGTCCCGCGGGCAGGGAACGCAGCCGCCGCTTTGCGGCGGAAATCCGTGGCGGCTAGCCGTCAGTCGGAGCCGATCGCTTCCGAAACCGAACGAGCCACGTGGCGATGCCGGCCATCGCGGCGAGGGCCACCGTCGGCGGCTCCGGCACCGCGGAGATCGTCGCGCCGTGCAGGCCGTTGTCGTCGCCGCCCCCCTTTTGCGCGTTGTAGCCCGAGTAACCCGTGATGAAACCGGTGGAGCCAGTCTGGACCGCGCTTTGATTGAGAGTCCATTTCACGGTGGCAGTATTCTCGCTGTTGATACCGATCATGTAGACGGTATTCGGCGTCAGAGGCCAGTTCAGCCCGCTGAAAGGGTAGAAGTCCTGCTCCGTTTCACTCAGCGCGGCATTGCTCATCGTAAGCGAACCAAGAGCCGGCCCCGTCATCATGTAGTCCCCGGCGACTCCGGTTGTCTGATGAAGCGTGAGGGTGAAATTTGCCGTCGCCAGACCATTCCGGTTGATCTGCAGCGTCGCCGCAGTGAGCAGCGTGTTGGTGCCGGAGTTAAAAGACTGACCAATAAAGACGCCGCCATTATTTTTCGAGCCAACCGTGGTGGCACCGACCGTGTTGACCTCATACACCGTACCGGCCGTGGCGAGTCCGACGAGTCCGAGGGAGCAGGCAAGCGCAAGGGCGAAGTGGTGCAGTCGCATGATGGGATACCGAAAGGTGTGATCGAAAAACAAACGGTTCTCCTGCGGAGCATTGCCGGAAGGTCGCGTCTCGTGAACCCCCGCCACCGGAAAAAGTGACGAATCCGGCACGAACAGGGACGAATCCGGCACAACCACCGACCCGCCCCACCCACCAGCAGGGTGCCGCGGCCTCTGCGCGGCGGATCTCGAACTGAAGCTCCGGCGGCGATTACGCCGCGGCCGTCGAGTCTGTCGGCTCGATGGCCGTGATGTGGAGCAGCGACACCGCGCGATAGCGAGAGGGGAACCCGCGCCGCTCCGCGATGCCGATCAAGAGCTCCGTGCGGGTGAGCAAAGCCATCTCGGGATGACTCACTTCGTAAAATTCGCCACTGGAGGTTGCAACACGAAATGGCTGGAAGGGCCGCTTCTTGAGCCACTCGTGGATCGATTCGAGGGTCATGGGTGAACTCCGTAGACCGAAAATGGGCACCAGACCAAACGACGATACGCCCGTTCACGTAGTATGCCGCCATGCCGTGCAGGTGTCAATCGCCAGCAGCCGGCCAGCTTCACAGTATTGGCATCGTCGTCATCGCGGCCGTGAATCGCGCCCGAGCAACGCCCGTAGCCGCGGCTAGCGTCGTGGATGGCCGATCAATCAAGCCTGCAAACATGCGACAGCTCCTTCAGTCCATCGACTCCTCTGCTTCGGCGTCTTCGGCCGCACTGTCTCCCAGAACTTCCCGGCGAACGTACTTGCGGAAGGCGTGCGGCGAAGAGAAGCAGCGGTAGCCCGCCAGACTGGCGTCTTCCACTTCGTCGTCCTCGTCGATCAGAACGCAGACCGGTTGCGTGAGCTCCTGCTGCACGCCATGAGGCCAGGCAAGATCGAGCACGGCCACCTGCCGGCCCCGTTGATCCGTCAGCTCGTAGGCCAGCTGCCCTTCGGCGAGCCCCTTGTTCACAGCCCACTTGTTGCACCGCATGAGACGCAGTTCCTCGTCGTCGTCCCCCACGCCGCCGGGCACGCCGTCGCGGGCCTTGCTGATCACGTCCGTGGTATCGCTTCACATCCCACAGGTGCCGATCCATGGGAATCCAGTGGGAGTCGATCGCCCCGGGATTCTGCTTCGCGTAGTGCGGCAGGTATTCGGCGGGGTCGCGGCCCGACACCTCGAGGTTCGTTTCCTGCGTGAGGAACGTGACGTTTGCGATCGCGTTCACCTCGCGTTTGGGGATGCCGGCCGCGTAGAGCACCTTCTTGGGGAAGATGTGGTGCACCTGGAGGGCGGCAAGATTGCCGAGCAGGTGGCTCGACAACTCGTCACCCGAGCCCCAGTCGCGGGCATGGCAGACGCGGGTCATCATGTAGAGCAGGGGGTAGAAGCGGTTGCCCTTGGTCGAGCCGGCAAAATCGCTCTCGGTGAGCCGAAGATCACCGCGGTCTTCCCGCAGCAGGCTGATGAGGTTGTCGAGGGCCCCGTTCTCCCCCTTGGGCGTGGCCTTCTCGATCGCTTCGAGGCCTTTGTTGAGGACCGTCTCGGTCGAGCCCGAGTAGCGGCCCCAGAGCAGCGTGTTGTCTACGACGACGTCCACGGTCTTGTCGTCGCCAGCCACTTCCTCGATGTGCAGTTCGATGTCCTTGATCGTGGCCACGGCGTTCACCCGCTGCAGCAAGGCAGCGATCGAGGGAACCAGTTCCGGCACCTTCAGGAGCCGCTCCATCGTCGGCCCGACGCCGTCGCGCATGATCTCGGTGACGCTGATCCAGCGAGGGTCGTCCCGCATCTTGGCCGGGGCGTAGAACTCGAACACCTCGCTCTCCACGTTGAAGTGCAGCCCCGTGAAGGCCTGCTTGTCACCATCGAAGAACTGCGGCGGCTTACCGCGAATGAGGCGTCGCTCCTGCGACTCGCCTCTGCCATCCTCTCGGAGATCAGTGACGATTGGGAAACCGAACGAGCCTACCTGACCATGGAAGCCAGATGACCCACCTCTGAAAACCCGGATTTACAGAAGGGGTGGTTCTTTATCGCTCGCCCCTGTCCGCTTGCTGAGGCGTAGCCGAAGCGAGCGGACAGGGGCGGCCCCTTCGCACGGAGGGGCGCGCCCACCGACGCTAAGCGGCGCGGTCTGCCAGCTGCCGGGTCAGTGGTCTTTTCTCCCCTTTCGCCGTTGCCGCCGCCGCTCGCGCCGCTCGTTCATGTCGTCGATGCCCTTCTGGGCGACCCGGCGCCATGCCGCCTTGGCCTCGGCCTCGGTGGCCACCCGCATGCTGACGAGCAGCGTCAGCCAACCAGCCTCGTAGTCATGCAGCCTGTTCTTTGCAGGGCCGATCATGTCGTCGTCTCCTGTGGCTTCTGATCATTCCTCTATGGATCACGGCCGGATCACCGGCGCCGCGGCCATGGTCTGGGGAAGCCAGATATAAACCGACGCCAGGGACATCCTTGGTCCAGCGCGCGAATGTGCCGGGAAAACCAGGCTGGGACGATCGTCATACGCGACCGCATCCGGCGAGGTGGCGACACCGGATGCCCGTCACTCCGTGACGGGCTTTTTT
>JAPOIM010000114.1 GCA_029978905.1 Planctomycetota bacterium | reverse complement strand
TTTCCGGTTTTGGGCTATGACCTTCTTCCCTGTTTCGCGAGGCACGTCACGCGCCCGCGCTCTGGACACACGCGTTGTCGGAAACGATTGCTGGGGTAGGGAAGCTTCGCATCGTCGCATCCCTTCTGTGAAGCCACTGCGGCAGCCGATGGAAGCACCCGGTGAGCTCACGATCAACGGGTGCCATCTCACGGCCGAGGGCTACCGCCAGTTGGGGAATGTGCTCTTCGAAGCGTTGTTTGCAAAGGATCCGCCGGGAGTGAGTGAGCCCCTGCGGGCCGCGGTGGTGGATCTCGAGCGACAGTTCTTCCGTCGCTACCGACCACTCAACACCTTCTACTACACCGGTGGTCGCAATGAAGCCTATGGCTACCTCGACTTTCTGCCGGCGATGCGGAACTTCGAGATCATGTGTCGCACTCGGGATCAGCGTGTCTGGGATCTTGCCGCAGGGCGCGTGGTGACGGCCACCGTCGATGATTCCAATCTGCCGTCTCTTCCCGCGGTGAACGAGACGCGTGGGGCCAACGAGTGGCTCTCGGCTGACGCAGAACGCGAAGCCTTCCAGGTCGATCCCCGCTTTGAAGTCGAACTCTTCGCGGGCGAGGAACAGTTTCCCGAGATCGCCAATCCCATTCAGGTGCGCTGGGATACGCGCGGGCGGATGTGGGTCTGTACCTCGCAGGCCTACCCGCACATCTACCCTGGGCAGGAGCCACACGACCGGCTCGTGATCCTCGAAGACACCGATGGCGATGGCAGAGCAGACACGTCGAAGGTTTTTGCCGACGACCTGCATGTGCCCCTGTCGTTTGAGTTTGGCGATGGAGGGGTGTACGTCTCTGAGCAGCCGCACCTGACGTTCCTTGCCGACACCGACGGTGATGATCGGGCCGACGTGCATGACGTGCTGCTCTCAGGCTTTGGCACGGAAGATTCACACCACTCCCTTCACGACTTCATCTGGTCGCCCGACGGTGCGCTCCTTTTTCGCGAATCGATTTTCCACCACAGCCAAGTGGAAACGCCCTATGGCCCGGTGCGGCAGCAGAACAGCGGTTGGTTTCGCTTCGAGCCAAGGAAGCATCGCCTGACGGCAATGGGGAGCTATCCCAGCACGAACCCGTGGGGAGTGACGTTTGATCCGTGGGGGAACCATGTGGCGAGCCACCCGATCTTTGCTGAGGCCTTTCACAGCCTCGACCCGCCCTACCCCCAGCAGCACGCGAAACCCCAAGGCTTGCAGGCCTACTCAGGTACGTGTGGCCAAGCGTTTGTCGACGCTCCGGGCTTTCCAGCCGAACTGCAGGGAGGCTTCATCAAAGCCCGCTACAAACCCACCAACCGCCTTGAGATTCATCGCTGGGTGGAAAACGCCTTCGGCTTCAATGAGCAGTACGTCAGCGATCTGATCTTTTCGACGAATCTCAGTTTTATTCCTGTGGACCTCCACTTTGGGCCGCGAGGCGATCTGTACGTGGTCGACTGGTACAACCCGGTGAAGGGGCACGCCCAGTATTCGCTCCGCGACTCCCGTCGCGATCGTGGTTCGGGGCGGATCTGGCGGGTGACGGCCAAAGGGGGCGAGCCGAGCGCGATGCCTGAAATCGCGGGGGCGAGCGAAGCGGCTCTGGCCACCCTCTTGGGCCACCGCGAGTTTCGCATCCGCTACCTCGCCACACGCGAACTCGCCCGTCGTGACGTGGGCGCCGTGTCGGCGGCGCTGGATCAGTGGGTTGCCCACCTTCCCGACGACGATCCCGGCCGCGAGCGAAAGCTGGCTGAGGCGATGGCCGCCTATTCGACCGTTGGAGTTGTGAGGCCGGAGGCGCTCCAGACGCTTGCTGCGAGTGATGATCACCACGCGCGAGCCGCAGCGATGCGGCAACTTCGCTACTGGCATGAGTCCCTTCCGGATCGCCACGAGCTGCTGCAGCGAGCCGCCGCCGATGCCTCGGGGCTCGTGCGTTTGGAAGCGGCGATTGCGGCGAGTTGGATGGGGACCCCCGAGGCGCTGGAATCGGTGGTGCGCATCTTCCGGCAGCCGCTCGGTGGTCATCTCGCCTACGCTGCTATCTGTGCGCTTGAGTCGGCACCGCTTGAGCGGCACTGGCGAGATGACCCAAACAGCCCGGTGCCCGCGCTCCTCGCTCGCGGCAAGCGGTCGCTGGAGATTGTGGAACCTCCTGCGAAGGGCCCAGATCTCACCTTTGATCGTCGGCCTGAGACGGTGGAGGTGCGGATCTCCTGCGAACCCGAGCGAATGCTCTTCACCACGCGGCAGTTCACCGTAAAGCCCGGGCAGCCGGTGAAACTCGTGTTCACCAACCCGGACGCCACCGACCACAACCTCGTGATCACGCAGCCGGGGGCGATGGCAGACGTGGGCATGGCCGCCAACGAGATGGCCCGCGATCCGCAGAACGCGACGAGCGATTTCCTTCCTGCGAGCCAGCGAGACCGGATCCTTGAAGCGACCCCGATGATTGGTCCCACACGGAAGTCGCTGGTGCATGTGCTGCGGTTTGAGGCTCCGAGCGAACCGGGAGTCTATCCGTATGTGTGCACCTTTCCCGGGCACTGGATTGTGATGAACGGGCAGATGGTGGTCGCCCGCGATGATGCTGAAGCAACGCGACTCTTGGAGACCTGTCAGCCCACAGTCGTGCGGGCCTGGTCGCTCGACGACTTCGCGGACCTTCCCGTTTCAAGCGACGCCGTACCTGCGGATGAGGCGACGCTGACGCGCGGGATGCATGCGTTTGTGAAGGCCCAGTGCACGCAGTGCCATGTGGCGGCTGGGCATGGGGTGAACCTGGGGCCCAACCTTGTGGAGAGCGTGAAGCAACTCCGCGGACGCGACCTGCTCGCGCACGTGCTCGAGCCGTCGCTGAAGATTGACGACCGCTACCGCACGGTGCAGTTCGTGCTGAAAAACGGCCGTGTCCAATCAGGTGTGGTGGCAGGCGAAACGCCCACTGCTTGGCGGATCCGCCCCAGCCTTCTCGCGCCAGACGACATTCGGCTGATCAACAAAAACGCGATCGACGAGATCATCCCTTCGCAGATCTCGCCAATGCCGCTTGGGCTTGTCAACGTGCTCACCCGCGAAGAGATCCTGGCCCTGCTCGCCTTCTTAGAAGCAGGCGACGATCTTCCCGAGAACCTCTCGCTCGGTCACGGGGCGACGCCGTAGCCGAGGTCGTCGCCAAGCACGACGATCCTATGGGGAGGGTTCCGGGCGGTAGAGAGCAGGCTGCGGAGCAGTGGCTTGTCGGCCGCACCGCTGAGCCAGCCGAGCGACACGAGAAAAGCATCCATCTGCTCGACCGTGTCGAGAAAGGACTCCGGGCTCTTCGACTCGTTGAAAAAGCCATGCGGCTGGCCCTCGTAGAGCCGCAGCTCAGAGCGAACGCCTGCGGCTTTGAGATCCGCATCAAACTTTTCCGCGGTGGCAACCGGAATCAGGTTGTCGCGTGTGCCCAGGAACACGATCGTCGGTGGGTCATCGGCCGAGATGTTGTGGGCAGGGGAGATCGCAGGAAACCACTTCGTGACGCGGTCGTGTCCATAGCCCTCGGGACCGTTGTCGTACACGGGGTTAAAGAGCAGCAGGGCATCGGCTTTGCTGGAGACGTCTGGGTGGGCGTCGGCAGGGTCGTCGAGGCCATCGCAGATGCCGGTGGTCGCGGCTACATGACCACCTGCGGAGCCACCGCCCGCGGCGATGCGATGAGGGTCGATCCCAAGAGACGTCGCGCGGCTGCGAATCCAGCGAACCGCGGATTTGCCATCAGCCACGCAGGCATCGGGAGCTGTGCCTTGCCGCGACTTGACCCGGTAGTCGGCAAGAAAGACCACCATTCCGCGACCAGCAAGGTAGCGGGCGTGTTGCTGAAACTGCTTCACGCTCCCGCCGTTCCAGCCACCACCAAAGAAAAAGACCACTGCCGGTCGGCGATCCTTGGCCGGATCGAGCCCTTGAGGATCGAAGCGGTAGATCCAGAGGTCGTCGTCTGACGCGTGCTTGTAGACCTCCGCCGTCACGTCAGCGCCAAGGTCTTCGCGGGAGGTGTCTGCGTGGGCTGGCGTGATGGCGGCGGTGAGCAGCACTGCAAGCAATAGACGAAAGCGCGTGAGGAACAGCATGTCCGGTTTTCCTGGAGGAGGGTGGTGGTGCGTAAG
Source organism: Planctomycetota bacterium (assembly GCA_029978905.1). Lineage (GTDB taxonomy): Bacteria > Planctomycetota > Planctomycetia > Pirellulales > UBA1268 > M30B53. Next base: position 2,534 of record JAPOIM010000114.1, on the reverse strand, counting down.
ATGGCGTGTGCTTCGGTACTGTAACGGCTTGAACGGAGGATTACTGCCATGTCGAACGCTCACGCGAGACTCTTTGCCGCCGTAGCGTGCCTGTTTGCCGGTGGTCTGATTGCCAGTGTGGATCGCGTCGACATCAACGTCGGGCTCGTGATCATCGTGGTCAGCGGTTGTTTGGTGATCGCTGAATACTGGCGGTGTCGCTGAGTATGATTCGCTCCGCCGCGAGAGCCTCCAGCGGCCAGTCTGGTCTCCGCTTACAATCCACCCCTTGGTTGGCAGCGTTGTTGCCAGCCTGATTGCGTGTGGAGCCTGGAAGGGGAGCGACGTGGACGTGCAAAGCGTTGGGCAGCGAGTGCGGCGACGAGGTGTGGCACGTGTGTGGGCGGGCGTGGCGATTGCCTGGATGACGGCGGGTCTGCTGGGGGCCTCTTGGGCCGCAGTGGCGGCAGCTGCGGGCGAACGGGTCGAGCGCCCGAATGTCCTGCTCCTCCTCGTGGACGATCTCAAGCCGGCGCTTGGTTGTTACGGCGACACCGCAGCGAAGACGCCCAACATCGACCGTCTTGCTGCCCGCGGCATGCGGTTTGATTTGGCCTACTGCAACCAGGCTGTCTGTGCGGCCTCTCGATACACGCTGCTGCTCGGTTCGCGGGCCAGCTCCACAGGCCTCTACGACCTCGGCAGCCATCTTCGCCGTCGCATCCCGGATGCCGTGACGCTCCCGCAGTTTTTCTCGCGCCACGGCTACCGCACCGAGTCACTCGGTAAGGTCTTTCACGTGGGGCATGGCAACGAGGGAGATCCGCAGTCGTTTGATGTGCCGCACTTCAAAGACCTCGTGATTGAGTACCGCGATCCGGCAAGCACGCCCGGCGGCAAGATGACGCGTGAGGAAGCGCTCTTTGCCAACGAACATCTCGGTGAGATTCGTTCGCTGCCGCGAGGGGCTGCGTTTGAATCACCCGATGTCGAGGATGAGGCCTACGCCGACAGCCGCGTGGCCAGTGAAACCATTCGTCGTCTGCAGGCCGCCGCCATGCGGCGGGACACAGACGGCACCCCGTTTCTGATCGCGGCAGGTTTTGTGCGGCCACACATGCCCTTCAGTGTGCCGCAGAAATACTGGGACCTGCACGATCCCGACGCCTTGCCGAAGCCGGCTGTTACCGAGCCGCCTCGTGGGGCTCCCGACTACGCTCTCAAACGCGGTGGCGAGATCGCGGCCTACACGCCGGTCCCAGAGAGCGGCGCTGTGGATGAGGCCCTCGCTCGCGAGCTGGTGCACGGTTACTACGCGAGCGCGAGTTATGTCGATGCGCAGATCGGCCGCGTGATCGATGAGATGGAGCGGTTGGGACTGTTTGAAAACACGATCGTCGTCCTTTGGGGAGACCATGGGTTTCATCTGGGCGACCATGGCTTCTGGACCAAACACACCAACTACGAGCAGGCCACGCGGATTCCGCTGATTGTGTCGGCTCCGGGCGTGACCAAGGCGTCTACAAGCAGCCCGCAGCCGGTGGAGTCGGTCGATGTGTTTCCCACGCTGGCTGCTCTGGCGGGGCTGCCGGCACCCGAGGGCCCGCAGCCAATCGATGGAGAGAGTCTCGTGCCGGTCCTGGCTGACCCCGAGGTCCGCCTCGACCGTGAGCATGCGATGCACTGTTTTCCGCGGGGCGAGCGCCTCGGCTGCGCGATTCGCACTTCCCGTTACCGCCTCGTGGAATGGCGACCCAAGAATGGAAAAGAGGCGTTTGAGTACGAACTCTACGACTATCAGGAGGATCCGCACGAGCAGCGGAATCTTGCTGGGGAGCGGCCGCAGGTGGTCGCGGAGCTCGCGGCCACGCTCGCGAGCGAACCTCCTCCGGTGTTGCCAGGCGCGCCACCTCGGCGGGCGGAGGTGCGACGTCGTCCGAACATCATTGTCGTCTTCATCGATGACATGGGATGGGGCGACCTCTCCTGTTTTGGGAACACGCAGGCCCGCACGCCGGAGATCGATCGACTGGCTGCCGAAGGGCTGCGGTTTGAACAGTTTTATGTGGCCTCACCGATCTGCTCGCCCTCGCGATGCGGGCTGCTGACGGGGCAGTACCCCCAGCGGTGGAAGATCACGTCGTATCTCAACAATCGTGAAGACAACGCGCGACGAGGGCTGGCGCAGTGGCTTGATCCGCAGGCCCCTACGATTGCCAAGTCGCTCAAGGGGGCAGGCTATGCGACCGGCCACTTCGGCAAGTGGCACCTCGGTGGTCAGCGGGATGTCGACGACGCACCTGCGATCACCACCTACGGCTTCGACGAATCGCTCACCAACTTCGAGGGCATGGGGCCGAAACTGCTGCCGATGACGCTCACGCCTGACGCCGAGGCTCCCGGACGCATCTGGGGCGACGCCGAGCGGCTTGGCGGACCGGTGATCTGGATGCAGCGGTCGGAGATCACGCAAGGCTTTGCCGATGCAGCGGTGGCCTTCATCAACCGGGCGGTCGATCGAGAACAGCCGTTCTATGTCAACATCTGGCCGGACG
>JAPOIM010000113.1 GCA_029978905.1 Planctomycetota bacterium | reverse complement strand
AATGCCCTCCTCGCATCACCGCAACAGGCTCCCGCATTTTCCTTCACTAAACAGCCTTGGAACTCAAAACGCATGTCTCAGCACCTCGTCACCGCTGCCCTGATTTTCGTTGCATCACTCGCGCACGTGACACATGCGGCTGAGACGCCGGCCGCGATCTCGCTTTGGGAAAACGGAGCCCCAGGCTCCGAAGCCCGCGCTGGCGAGGCGGAGAAGGTGGACCGGGGTGAGGGGCGATGCAACGTCTCGAATGTGCACAACCCATCGATCACGCCCTTCCTCCCAATGCCGGAAAACGCCACCGGCACCGCGATCATCATCGCGCCGGGTGGCGGTCACAGGGTGCTCTGCCTCGGCCATGAAGGGGATGCCTTGGCCGAATGGTTTGCCGAGCAGGGAATCGCTGCCTTTGTGCTGCGGTATCGACTCGCGCGCGAGGAAGGCTCAACCTACAGCGTTGACGAACACGCCATGGCCGACACCCGCCGAGCCCTCAGGACGGTGCGATCCCACGCCGCCGCCTGGAAGATCGATCCGGAGCGCATCGGCATCCTTGGCTTTTCGGCCGGCGGCGAACTGGCCGCACTCGCCGCGATGGACGCTGGCGACGGCGGATCAAACCCAGCCGACACGATCGACCAGGTCAGTGCCCGGCCCAACTTTCAGGTGCTGATCTATCCGGGCAGTTCCCATCGTTTCACCGTCGAAGCGGGCATGCCGCCGGCCTTCATCGCGCTTGGCCAAAACGATCGCGACGACATTTCGCGGGGGATGGCCGAGCTCTACCTGCGCTACAAGGCTGCCGGAGTTCCCTGCGAACTCCACATTTACTCCAACGCAGGCCACGGCTTCGGCTACCGCCCCGGCACCACCACCGCCGCCGGCGACTGGCCAATCCGGCTCGTGGAGTGGCTCCGAGACAGCGCGTTGCTTCCAGCAGGCGCCGCCCACCAGGCGAACCGCGCGGGCCGATCCAGCCAATGATGAGCCCCTCTATGTGTCGCAGATTGAGGCGATCACTGCGTTGGCTGTCCGTCGCGGTGTTGCTCGCGGTGCTCGTGAGTCTGGCCGCCCTGCTCGGCGTGTACGGATATCACGGGGCGATCGTGTCGGCCGCTCCAGGCGAACTCGCGGGTGCCCCCCAAGCAACAGGGCGGTCCGCCCAAGTCGATGTGTTTATCGCGACGGGAGGCGTGCCCTGGATGTCGGGGCACAACTCCGTAGCCGCCTGCGTTCCCTTTGGAATGGTTCGGCTCGGACCCGACACAGAGAACTGGCTCGGCAACCAACGCTGCCTGAACCGGTCTGGTTACTGCTATAGCGACAACCGCATCATCGGCTTCAGTCACACCCGGCTCGTGGGAGCCGACGCCAAAGAAGGGGGCGTGTTTCGTGTGTTCCCAACGGTCGCCAGCGATCTCGCAAATGCGCTCGCACCCAGCCGATTCGCCGCGTTTTCGCACGCTCACGAACGAGCCTTCCCCGGGTACTACGGCGTGCAACTCGACAATGGGATCGTCGCAGAGATGACGGCAACCACCCGCGTCGGCATCCACCGCTATCTGTTTCCTGAAGGCGAGTCTCCCGTGTTGCTAGTCGATGCCGGCAGTGCACTCGGCGACGGCCGCACAGAGAACGTCAGCATTCATTTCGCTGCTGAGAGTGGCGAAATCACTGGCTCTGCGCGCATCTTCGGGTCGTTCTCCCGCCGCTATGGCGGGCTCGACGTCTTCTTTGCGGCACGGGTTTCCGGCGAGGTGAAACAACACCGGGTGCAAGACCAGCTCCTCACGCTTGAGTTTGCTGCGGGCGAACCGGTCGAGCTCCAACTCGCCCTCTCCTACGTGAGCATTGCCAACGCCAAGGAGAACCTCGCCACAGAAACAGCCGGCAACTCGTTTGCTAACACCGTGGCTGCGGCCGAGGCGGATTGGGAAGAAATCTTCAGTCGCATAGATCTTGAAGGAGGAAGCGAAACCGAACAGCGAATCTTCTACACGGCATTGATGCGGGCCTTCACGATGCCCACTACCTTCAGCGACACCAATGGCCAGTACGTGGGCTTCGACAAAGCGATCCATACCACCGACGGCTTCACCTACTACACAGATTTCTCGATCTGGGACACGTTCCGCACGGTCCACCCGCTCTACTCACTGATCGCGCCTCGCGAGCACACCGACATGCTGCGATCGCTCGCCGCCATGGTGCGGGAAGGTGGGGCTCTCCCCCGCTGGCCTTCAGGCACCGGCTACACCAACTGCATGTTCGGCACGCCTGCGGACATCCTCGTGAGCGAGGCGTACCAAAAGGGTCTCCGTGATTTTGACGCTGAAGGAGTTTATGCCGCGGCTCGTTCCACGGCGACGAGCGGTGTTCCCAACGGGAGCGCGTTCAGCGGGCGGCAAGGGTTGGCCGAGTATCTCGAGTTTGGCTACTGCCCCAGCGATATCGTCCGCGAATCCGTTGCCTGCACGCTCGACTACGCCTGGTGCGACGGAGCCCTCGCCTTATGGGCGCACGCGTTGGGCAAGGAAGACGACGCGGTGATGTTTCAACGCCGCAGCGAAGGGTTTCGGCATGTCTGGAATCCGGAAACGCAATTCTTTCAGGGGCGCACCGCTGGAGGAGACTTCGACCCGAACCTTCGGCCGCTGATGCTGACGTATCTCGACGCACATCACGAATACACGGACGCGTATGTCGAGGGGAGCGCCATGCAGTGGCGATGGGGCACACCGTATTCAGCAGCGGTGCTCGTCGACCTCTGGCCGACCCGCGACGCATTCGTCACGGAACTCCAGGACTATCTCGACAAATCCAACACGCGAGTGGGCTGGTGGAATCCTGGCGGTCATTACTGGCATGGCAACGAACCGTTTATCCACGCGGCGTATCTCTTCAATGCCGCAGGTCGCCCCGACCTCACGCAGACCTACGTGCGGCGGATCTTGGCCACAAAATACAGCGACGATCACATCGGCCTCGACGGCAACGATGATGGCGGCACCCTTTCAGCCTGGTATGTGCTCAGCAGCCTGGGTTTCTATCCCGTGGCAGGCACCACCCGCTACGAACTCGGCTCGCCACTCTTCACGCGCGCGGTCATCAACCTCGGCAACGGCCACAGTCTCACAGTCTCCGCGGACGGTCATACAACAGACACCGTGCGTGTCGACGCGGTCCACCTTAACGGCCAACCACTCACGACGAGCCACTTTACGCACGCGGCCATCGCCCAAGGCGGAGAACTGCACTTCCAAATGGCAGCCGAACCGAAGCCTTGAACATCCAGGCTTCCCGTTGCCTTCGCCTCATCCCGGCTTCTTCACCCGCAACCATCCTGGTAGCCCCTGCTAGTGCTCCGGGGGCACGCGGATTCTGAAATCGTCCCACTCGTCCTTGAGCCCAGGCTGCCCGTTCTCATCGCGGTCGAGGTAGTAGACCTTGCCGTTGTCGTCGCGGAGATTTGGGCCCACGCTGTAGATAACAAATCCCGCTCCTTCCCGGCGATACCGAAAGGCCTCGCCAGAGAAGGGATCCAAGGGGACCTGCCTGCCGAGATCCTCTTCGAGGTCAGCGAGCGTCGCCGGATACTGCTGGTGCTTCGCCCAATACGTCGCCAGGGCGAAGGAAACCTCGTTCATGCGGCTCATCGCCACGGATCGCCCCTCCGCTTCCATCGCCGCCGAGAGCGCTGGCAGCAGCAGCGACACAAACACATTTCCAAGCTGCTCCGAAACCGTGGCACGCGGCGCAACGACAACCGCCCAAAGGTTACGGGCATCCCTGACACTGCCAGCGGCGTTCCTGAGATCGGCCTCGATCTCTGCATAGGCCTCGCGCCGCTGCTGGTAGTTGGGCAGATTGGCGGCCGCCACGAAGCGGTCGTACCAACGGTTGCCTTTTCGCAGGATGGCGTCCCAGTCGACCAGGATCGACGCCGCGGTTCGCATCAACCAGCCTGGTGGCTCGCCCGTTCCCTCGCCCGAGAGATCACTGAGGCTGACACGACCGCTCGCCACGGCACAGACTGCATCAAGGAAGGCAAACCGCTCCGCAGTCTCAAGGCACTCCACCATCGGGGGCATGGCTTCGAGCGACTGAAGATCATCCAAGATTTTTTGACCGGCTGCTTCTGAGAGATTGCCCTCAGCCACAATCCAAGAGTCGCCTTGGATCGCCACGCTGTCGATCGCGATTCCCACGAGCGCCCCGATGAGTGTTGGGTCTTCCGCCGCGAGCCGTCCCAGTCGATGGCAGGCGAAGAGATCCTGCCATGCGGCATCGGTCTCGCCTTCCTGCAACCGTAGCATCGCCCGACATTTCAATAACCTGGCGGCCTCTCGCAACTCCTGGAGCACCGGCAGCAAGACGCTAATCACCATGGCTTCATCCCGATCGCCAGGCATCGCGATCATCGGCGCGTAGAACCGCGGCCGCTGTGTGCCTTCCAGAATCAGCGACAGCGGCGCCGCGTTGGCAGCAACCCAAGCAGCGACCTCTGGAAACTCATCGCTCCCCCACGGGCGATCGAGCGACTGGGCGTATGCGTCTTGCAGTTTCTGCCTGGTTTCCGCATCACCGACTTCTGCCTCCTCCTCTTTTACGAGGCGTTGGCAGAACTCGTCGAAACCAACGAGATACAGGCCTTCTTCAGGGAGCGGCTCGATGCCGAGCATGTTAAAAAACCGTGGCCGCAGCGTTTCGTTTATCGGCCCGGGCCCAAAGGCACGCATGAACGGAACTGCGGCGTTGTTGTCGGCCGTCACCCCGGCAGCGCAGATCTCGTTGAGGGCCGCCACGTAGTCGGGATAGCCGTCTTCGCGAAGAGGCTGCGTGATCCGTGTGGTCGACTCAGCGATTCGAACCGCCACCTCTGCCGCCGCCGCCGACGAACACGTCGCCACCATGAAAGCACCGAGCCACCCGCCAACCAAACGTAACCAGCGACTGCGCTGAATCGTCTTCATCTTCTGCCCCTATTTCCGTACTGTGCCGAATCGCTCTCATCCACGTCAGGGCCGATCGACGAGGGGGCTGGGTTCGGCTAACAGTTCTTCGATTCGGTCTTGCATCCACTTGTCGCCAGTCGCTCCCTCCCACTTCAGTTCGCCCGGCCAGAAATGACGGAGGTAGCCGCGTTTGTCGATGAGATAGACGGACGGCCACATGGAGTTGCCCCAGGCGTTCCAGTTGGCTTTCTCCCGGTCGACGAGAACGGGGAATGTGAAGCCGGCTTCGCGTGCCTTCTCCCGCACGCTTTCCGTGGCTTGCTCGGCAGCCGTCTCAGGCGTGTGGATTCCAAGGATCACCACGTCCCTGCTGCGAAACCGCTTCTGCCAATCGAGGTAGGTCGGGTAGTTCCGGATGCAGTTGATGCAGCCAAACGCGTAGAAGTGGAGCACGACGACTTTGCCACTCAGCGAGGCGATCGTGAGTGGCTTGTCTGCATTGAGCCATTCACCTGTATCAACGAGTTCGGGTGCCTTAAATCTGGCCTGACCAAGATTCGAAAAATTAAAATCGCGCCCGAGAAACGTGCGCCATGTTGCCTGCTGAAGCGGACTCAGGATCCCCAATACTGTCTTGAGTTCATCTGCCTTGAGAGCCGCGTATTGTTTTTCCAAAGGCCCCCGCGGCTCACCTTTTGCGGCCTGCGCTTCAATTTCCTTCGTCGCCAACGTGGTGTCTGAAATCGTTTTTTCGAACCGTTCCTTTTGCTCTGGCGTGTAGTCCATCACCGCCACCAGACGAGGCTGTAGCAGCGCCCAACTGCCCTGCTGCCTGGCTTGAATCTCCATCAATCGCTGCAGCTGCCCTTCAGACAGTATTCCCTCCAGCGTCGTCGTCAGCTGGGCAAGCGTGTTCGTAACTCCCAGAGCCGCCTCGGCCGAAGGTTTGTTGCGAAGGGGAAAGAACGTGGCGTCAAACCGATCGAGTACTGCTCGAAACTCGGTGCTCTCGGCCGGCGACAGTTTGAGCTCTCGCTCAACGGCCGGCTCGTGAATCAGGTTCCACGCAGGATCAGCCCCGAAAAACGGGTCGGCGGTGCTGCCCACGCGCGTCGTTACAAAGAACGCCGCCGCACAAACGGTGAACACGACGAAGCACGCACTGTTCCGCTGCAACATGACCTACGATTTACTCCAGCGACCGCATCGCGGGCAAAGCCCCATCATAGAGAAGGAGCCAGCTCGGCCGAGAAAAACTCCGTCGCCGCAAACGCAAGCTGCGCTAGGCCACCCCAAAACAGCGATTCATCACCCGCCGCTCGCACATGGCAGGAGAGCATCCCTCGTGCCGCCCGACCGCGACCACTCAACCGTTCCGCTATGATGGCAACCTTACGAGCCCCAGCCAACTTCACCCACACGTAAGGAATCGTCACCATGGATTCGTCGCCCTCTGCCACAGACCTGGTCACGAAGTCGTGCGTGCCTTGCGAAGGGGGCGTGCCCACACTCTCCCCCGCGGAAGCTGCTTCGCTCATAGCGGCCGTACCGGAGTGGCAGCTGACCCATGACGGCACGCGGATCCGCCGCGACTGGAAACTCAAGACGTTCCGCGACGGCATCCGGTTGCTCAACAACGTCGGGGCCTTGGCTGAGCGGGAGCAGCACCACCCTGATTTGCATCTCGTTGGCTATCGGAAGGTCTGGATCGAACTCACCACGCATGCCATCGGCGGTTTGTCTGAAAACGACTTTATCCTTGCTGCCAAAATCGATGCAATCGCCCCCGCAGCAGAAGCCTGAGCCGCCGAAGATCCTGCCCCACGTGTCATGT
>JAPOIM010000112.1 GCA_029978905.1 Planctomycetota bacterium | reverse complement strand
CGCCCTCCAGGCTTCGCTCGCGTATCTACGCCGGCGAGTCAGCACCGGGCTCACCCACTCGCTCACTGGTTGGGGAGCGGAGACCGGGGGGCGGAGCGGGGGTGTCATTCGCCGAGGCGGGCGTTCCAGGCGGCGGTGTTTTTGGGCTGGTAGTGGGCGAGGTCAAAGCTGTTGCGGACGACGTCGCGGATGGCTCGCAGGTCGACGGCGTTGCCGCTTGCCGTGAGCTGCACCAGCAGGTTGCCGATCGCGGTGGCCTCGACAGGGCCAGCCACGACTTCGCGGCCGCAGGCGTCGGCGATCATTTGGCAGAGCAGGGCGTTTTTCACGCCTCCGCCGACGACATGAATCGTGGAGAGTTCCCTGCCGAGGAGTTCTTCCAGCTCCCGCACGGTACGGCGGCAGGCCGCGGCCACGCTTTCGAGTGCCGTCCGCACGATCGAACCGGTTGTCTCTGGCACCGGCTCACCTGTTTCCTTTGCGAGGGTGCGGATGGCCTCGGGCATGTCGGGTGGAGCGACGAGCGAGGGATGATTGGGATCGATGAGCGTGACCAGCGGCGGGGCTTCCGCAGCCAGCCGGGTGAGTTGATCCCACGTCCAGTCTTTGCCCGCTCGTTGCCAGCCGGCGCGACATTGCTGCACGAGCCACAGGCCGCAGATGTTTTTCAGAAGCCTTGTCGTGTCGGAGACTCCGGCTTCATTGGTGAAGTTGTGAGCGAGGCATTCGGGGGTGACCAGCGGCCTGTCGAGTTCTGCGCCGACGAGAGCCCACGTGCCGAGGCTGATGTAGCACCAGTCGGGGCGTGAGGACGGCGGGGCGGTTGCAGGGACGGCCGCCACGGCACTGGCGGTGTCGTGGGTGCCAGGGAGCACCACGCGGACATTGCTCAGACCGGTCTCCTCGGCCACCTCGGGACGCAGCGGTCCGAGGTCGGTCCCTGGATCAACCACCGGGCCAAACACGCGACTGGGGATCTGCAGCCGGTCGAGGAGGCCGAAGGCCCAGTCGCCCGTCTTGGGATCGAAACACTGCGTGGTGGAGGCGTTGGTCCGCTCGTTGGAGAGTGTGCCCGTCAGCAACCAGTGAAAGATGTCGGGGATCATCAGCATCCGCTCGGAGGCGGCGAGCACGCTGGAGTTGGTTTTGACCAGCGAAAAAAACTGGTAGAGCGAGTTAATTTCCATGAACTGCAGCCCCGTCGCGGCGAAGATTTCGTCGCGGGGCACAATTTCGCAGGCGGCCGCGAGCATGCCATGGGTTCTTGCATCGCGATAGCAGACCGGGTTGGCCAGAAGGCTCTCGTCGGCTCCCAGGAAGGCAAAATCGACGCCCCAGGTATCGACGCCGATGCTCGACACGCTCTTCCCGTGTCGCTTTCCAGCGGCCCGCAGCCCGACGACCACCTCCTGCCAGAGTCGGACGAGGTCCCAGACGAGCTGTCCGGCCATCATCACGGGTGCGTTCTCGAAGCGATGAATCTCCTCGAGCTCCAGCAAACGCCCGTCGAAGGTCCCCGAAACCACGCGTCCACCAGACGCCCCCAAATCGACCGCGAGAGCCACCGTGCGTGTCATGTTCGCTCCTCCCCTATGTGTGCGCTGCACACTACCCCGCGGGGGGCCGGCGTCAACTGGATTCGTGAACTGGCTCCGCTGCACTCGCCTTCGATGGCCTGAAACCAGGCAGGCTGCGGGGAGTGCTCCGGTTGGTCCGGAAGTTCTGACGGCGACGCTCTGGACACCCGATGAAAAACGAGGACGGACGATAGTTGATTTTGTTTACAAACTTGATAAACATTCGGAAATGACAGCGACCACCGCCCCTGAATGCCTTGCTGACGAACTCGCTGAGGCGAGTGAGCGGTTGGAGTCTGCCGAGCCCCGCGATGTGATTCGCTGGGCTGCCGAGCGGTTTAGTGACAAACTGACGATGGCCACGGCCTTCGGGCCTGAGGGATGCCTGATCCTCCACTGGATTGCGGAGGTAGCGCCCACCACGTTCGTCTTCAACCTCGACACCGGCTACCAGTTCAAGGAGACGCTCGAACTGCGAGACCGGATCGCGGAACGGTATGGGCTTGAGGTCGCGTACGAACGGCCTGAGACGACCGTCGCCGACTACGAACGTCTGCATGGGGGACCGCTCTATCGCACCGATCCTGGGCGGTGCTGTGGCGACCGCAAGCTCGCGGTGATTCGGCGTGTGCTCGCACGGTTTGATGCCTGGATGAGCGGCATCCGCCGGGATCAGAGCCAAGACCGGTCTGCCTCGCCGATCGTTGGCTGGGATGCCAAGTTTGGCGTGGTGAAAATCTCACCACTTGCCAACTGGACCAAGGCCAAGGTCTGGGACGCGATCCTGAAGTTCGATGTGCCCTACAACCCTCTCCACGATGCTGGCTACGTCAGCATCGGGTGCGCGCCATGCACGAGGGCGGTGCTTGAAGGCGAAGATGAGCGGGCGGGGCGATGGAGCGGCACTGGCAAGACGGAATGTGGGCTCCACTCACGGGAGGGCTGAGGGGTGCGACTCTCGGCGAAGACCGAATACGCGAGCCTTGCGATGCTCGAACTCGCCCGGCGCCAGCACGACGAGGACCCGGTGCGGATCCGTGAGATCGCCGATGCCCACGGCGTGCCGGCACGATTTCTCGTACAGATTCTCCTGCAGCTAAAGTCGGCAGGGCTCGTGACGAGCACTCGCGGGGCAGCAGGTGGCTACCGACTCGCTCGGGATGCTTCCGCGATCACGCTGGCAGATATCCACGAGGTCTTTGACGGACCTCCGGAGGTGTCGACGTCGCTTGGGCAGGAGGCTCCCCTTTCGCGGGCCAACCAGGTTCTCCTCAGCGCTTGGCAGGAGGTCGCACGGCGCGAGCATGAAGCGCTGGAACATCACGACCTGGCCACGCTCGCCAGCCGAGCGGAGGCCGATGCCGAAGCGATGTACTACATCTAGGTGTGGTGCAGGGTTGCTCGAGAGGTGAATGCCCGCGAGGAACCGAGATGGCGCCGCGACTGCCGAGGAAAACGCCGCAACAGCGCGATGCTCGCGCAGCGTCCGCGGCAGCGACGAACCGGTTTGGCCTGGTCATACCCTGATCCTCGACCTCAACGGCAACGGTGTCCAGGATCAGGCGAGTGAGCCGGCTGTGACCACTGACGCCCGCGGGCGAGAGCAGTTCCCTCCACTGTCGCGTGAGGCTGTGGAACAGTTCTTCACGTTCGATTCTGCGAGTGAATGTCGCTCATCCGCTCGTTGCGCGGCCAGCGCTCGCTGCGACGGTCACGATTCGGATCGACGCCACGGGGCTCGGGCCGCAGCCGATTGACTTCTCGTGGGTCGACGTGACGGGGGCTGCCCTGGGGGGGCCGACATCGGAGCGGTTTGTGGTGGCGACCGCCGTCTCGGGACGAGTCGAGAAATGGACCGATGGAGTGTGGCGTGACGTGGGCACGCCGCCGCCATCCAGTTCGCCTGCAGAACTTCTCGCTCTCCTTGAGAACCGCGTCATTGCACCGGGAGACGAGGTGCGGTGGGTGCCGTCGGACCATGACGTTGGGCAGGCGTCTGCTCAGGCCTTTGTGGTCACCAACCACAACGATGGCTGGATGGCGTTCGGCTTCGGCGAGTTCATGTTTCCGACAGACACGATCGTCGTGCGGTGGGACCTCGAGAGCGATAGGCCGTTGGCCAGGGATGCCTACAACCCGGGCATTCCGACGCTGCCCAACTTCCCCTCGCCGCTGCAAGACACCAATCCGTCCCTCCTGATGCCCGAAGGAAGTCCAGAGGACAACAAGGATGACCTGACGAACATCAGCGGCGTGCGAGCGAGTGGCACGATCCAGATTCACGTGGAGCGGCAACTGATCACGGGCGATCTCTTCGACTTCGCGATCGAACCCAACGTGGAGTTCAACTCGATCGCCGCCTACAACTCGCGACTTGGTTTCAATACCGCTGGCGTCGCGCATACAGCCCGGGCACACGGCCACGGGGGCCACCAGGTGGCTGCTGTAGGGGACGTTTGACGCGCACGTGCCATCGGCTCGGGGACGGCAAGCGAGGGGGGCGGCGAATGCTCGAGGAGCGTTTCCAGCGACGAGACTTTTGCCGCACCCGAGCCGGTGCTCTCCAGCCGGCTACGCGCCGCCGTTGACGGCGATCGTTTGGCCGGTAATGAAGGCGGCGCGGTGGCTGGTGAGGTAGTCGATCGCTGCCACCACGTCGTCGCAGGTGCCGAGCCGACCAAGCGCGGTGCGGCGGACAATGCGGCGACGGTTGTCCTCAGAAAGCGACTGCGAGAGGTCGGTCTCCAGAAAGCCTGGGGCCACGGCGTTGACCCGAATCCCCCGCGGCCCCAGCTCACGAGCGAGGCTCACGGCAAACCCTTCCAGGCCCGCCTTCGTGGCCGCGTAGACCGAAAGTCCTTGCGAGCCCGTGCGGGCGACCACGGACGACACCACGACCACCGAGGGTGCGTCTTCGGCCTTGGAAAAAAGCATCAGCCGCACGGCCTCGCGGACTAGAACAATGCTGCCCTTGAGGTTGATGGTGAGCATCGCCTCGATCTCGTCGTCGCGCATCGTGGCGAGCACGCCTTCGTGGGCGATCGCCGCGTTGGCGATGCAGTGCGTGATGCCACCAAACCGCTCGTACGTAGAAGCGACAAAGCTGCGAATCTCATCGGCGTTTGAAACATCGAGGCACCTGGTGTGCAGGGTCGTGGGGTGCTGCTCGGCAAGCGCAGTGAGGGCTGCGGAGCCTGAGCGAGAGAACGTGGCGACGGCATCACCGCGTGCGAGGAGACGTTCGACCAACGCCAGTCCGAGACCTCGGGAACCGCCAGAAATAATCGAAGTGGGCATGGGGCGATGCGCAGGAGCGAGAGGGGGCGAAGGGCACGCACCAACCTATCGGCGAGGAACCTTGCCTGCCAGCGTGGTGGCAATCTGATCGGTGAAGGTGACGACTCTTGGAACAGCGTGATGCTCAAGCGAACTGCGGCACTGCTCAAGCACTGCGGAGCGCACCTCTTCGGAAGCCGCGTCGGCAGCTACCACGAGTTCCACGGCCACGAGTTCACCAGTGATCGGGCTGGCCACGCCGTGCACGCGAGCATCGACCACCCCGGGCACCTTTCGGATCACATCTTCAACGCGTTTTGGGTAGACCTTCGCCCCGCCCACGACAATCACGTCACTGCGGCGACCGACAAACTCAAAACGATCTCCGTGTTGTTCGACGAGGTCGCCGGTGGCCACCTCCGCGGTGTCGCGGGAGAGTTGCACGAGGAGCTCGCCGTCACGTCGTGTCGACAGTCTCGCCCCACCTGGCAGTGGCTTCGTTAACCACCGTGCAGGAAATCCGGGCAGCCCGTCTCGCACCTGAAAGACTTCCCCCAACTCAGTCGTGGCGTAGACATGCGAGATTCGCGCGGTTGGAAAAGTGTGCTTGAGCTGTTCGAGCAAGGAGCCATCGACGGCTTCCCCGCCGAGCGTGATCCGCTCGAGCTGACACTGCGAAAGCACCGTGGGGTCCGCAGACGACAACACGCGACGCAGCAGGGTTGGCGTGGCTGGCAGCATGGACACCTGGTTCTCCACGATCGCACGTGCGACCACGTCCGGGTCACGGCTCTCCGGAATGACGACACAGCCCCCGGTCAGCACGGCCTGCACCCACACCTGGATGCCTGCCCAACGCTTCGCGTCGTAGGCAAGGAGCCAGGGGCGCGTGTGCCACTGCTCGGCGAGTCGTGCCGCGGAGAGCAGCGAATCCCACGAATGGTCGACAATCTTTGGTGGCCCACTGGTGCCGCTGGTGGCTACCCAGATCGTTGGGGCGACCGTCTCAAACTCACCACGCGGCACAGAGGCGCTCGAGGGCACTGCGACGGAAAGGCTATCGTCGAGGGAGAGCCACTCCTCAAGTTCGTGCCCTGAGTCGGCTGCGTCGTCGGCGAGGATTGCCAAAGGCACATGCTGCCGGCCGCAGGCCGCCGTGATCACGATCAGGGATTCAACCAGTTCGGTCCTTGCCACGACGCCAATGGGACGTGCGTCATCCAGTTGGTGCTCGAGCGTCTGGATGCGAGCCGCCAGGGTGCCGTAGTCGATAGCCGTGTGGTGAGGTGTGCCTGCACGACGGATCACGGCGGTGCGGTGCGGCGCCACAGAGCCGATGGTGGCGATCGCTGTCGCCAGACGATCCTCCACGGGGCTCTCGAGAATCCGCCGCATGTCGGCGTCGGAGAGGGCGGGAGACGGTGGAAGTCCGGTGGAGGCGAGTGTGACGGTCATCGTAACTCTCGTGGCTTCCCGTAACCCACCGCCAGCCGGGGTGTGGTTACGGGTGACTTCGGTCGGGTGGAACGGCGTGTGACGGTGGAGCAACGCTCGCTGGGGCGTTCTCGTAGATCAGGCAAAGGTCGGCGAAGGTGCGGAGTGAGGGCCGGCCGCCACCCGCAGGCATGGTACGAAATGGGTCAACGCCCAGGCTTCGCTCGAGGATCACGATCGTCTGCGCAAGATCGAGTGAGTCGAGACCAAGATCCCCTGCGAGCAGCGACGAAGGGCTGATCTCAGCGGCAGTCCGGCCGGTGTCGCTCAGCACGGAGCGAATGGCGGAGGCGATCGTGTCGTGGAGGGTGGCAGGCATGGTGGGTCGGCTCTCGATGCATACTAGTCCAAAGTCCCAGACGGAGCACACCCTGGGCTTCCCTCAAGCGTTCGCCGGCCCCTCCGCCTGCGCTGGCGGGCTCTTCTGAGAAAGGCCGCTTCGGCTGCGGGGCGGCAAAAGTCTCGTCGCTGGGACGGGGCGTCCCCACGCTCCTCGAGCGTTCGCCGACCCC
>JAPOIM010000111.1 GCA_029978905.1 Planctomycetota bacterium | reverse complement strand
GTAGCCGCCGATGTCGGTTGCGAGGGTGCTCGTGCTCGGTGCCATGTGGAAACTGCTGCCGCCAGCGTTGCCGTAGAGCAGCATCGCTGACAAAGCGTTTTGTGCATGCACCGCATCCTGCATCACGATTTGCAGTTGGGCCGGGCCCGATGCCGGTATGAGGAGGGTTGCCGACGCGACGGGCGTGTAGGACGAGCCTGGCGTGACGACATCGGTGGCGGAGACGGCGAGTGGTGTGACCGATCGCAGCGGCCCCGTGGAGGTCACGTTGAAGGTGAACGTGTCATCTTGGAAAAGTCGCGCGGAAAAGGTTTCGCCCAGGTTTGGCGTCTCGTCGAGATTGATGGTGATGGTGTTGCCGTAGAGCGAACTGACGAGCCCCGTTGCTTGTTGGATGACTGTCGGCTTGGCAGTGCCCTGCAGCAGGCCATCGATGTAGAGCGACTGCGTGTCGCCGTCGGCAACGAGGGCGACGTGGTGCCAGTTGTTGTCGATCACCGTGACCTGCCCCGTGATGGCCAGTGGCGAGCCGATCCGCGTGTTGCCGGTGAGCGTTTGGTACGAGAGGACGGTTTGTCCTGTGTTGAAATCAAAGGCGTCGGAGCCGTAGAAGCCACCGTTGACGTTGCCGTCGGCGTCGATCCAGAGATACGGGACCTCGACGGGATTCCCGTTTGTGTCGTTGACCTGCGACGAAAGCAGCATGCCCGGCCCCGTGGCCTGCACCCACATGGCGACGGTCCGCCCGCCGGAGAGGGGGCCTGCGTCCGTGCCCAACGTGCTGACAGGCAGGCTGAGCACGGGCACTTCAGCAGGTGTGTCTGGTGTAGCTGCCCAGATTGCCTCGTACGACACGCCCGGGAAGCCGAGGCGGTCGCCCCACGGCGATGCCAGCGGAGTGAGCAGGTTGCCCTGTGGATCCGTGGGCTCGGCCGGCAGCAGGCTGCGGCGGATGTCCCAGGCGGTCACCTGGTCTCCGACGGTGCGAATGTCGAGCAGCGTGTGAAAGGCGGTTTCGACGGGGCCGTTGCCGCTGTCATTGCTCGCCCAGACGTCGATCGCGTAGGGCTTGAGCGGGGCCAGATTCGTGAAGGTGGCCGAGGTACCGGCAACCTGAATGGTGTGTGTGAAGGCGCCGGAGCGGATTCGCACGGTGTAGCTGGTGACATCGCCGCTGGCGGGGGTGGTCCAGTCGACCTCGAGCGTGCCGGGCTCGCTGGATGCAGACACCGAGATACGTGAGACCGCAGCCGGACGGGGAACGTCGGGGGTGTCGACGGGGGTGGTGTCGCTGCTCCAGTTGACGATGTCGAAGGCACGGACGGTGCCTGTCGAGCCCGCGGGCACCCACTGCAGGCGGTCGCCCGCTTGGAAGGTTCGCTGAGCAAGAAAGCGAAGGAGATCGCGAGGGTCACCGCTGACCGGTTCGTTGGTGATGTCGATCCAGGAACTCGTGCTCGCGTCCCATTTCTGTACGTAGCCATTGGCGACGGACTTCACGACGAGGACGCCCGCGTCTGTGGTCGCGAAGTCGGCATGCTCAAAAACGATGGGCGCAGGGCCGGCGGCATCCGTGTCGATGGAGATCGAAGTGACCTCGGAGAGGCCGCTTGCGAGGTTAGCCGCAAGGACGAGGCGCTGTTCGAGCGGCTCGCAGGGCTGTTGCTGTGCAGGCGTCGGGCGACGACGACGAGCGGTGACGGGACGGCTGAAGCGATTGCGGAACAGCGAAGCCATGGAAAACAGCCTGTCGGAGAATCAGGAACGGCAAGCAATAGGGCGGTTGTTCGTGCGACGACATGGGGGCACCCGCAAGATGGGGGCAGCTCACGATCACGATCATCTGGCAAAAACACCCTCTCCCCGAGGCAGGCGGCATGGGCGATGGATCGCCTTGTTGCTAGAAAAACCCGCCCCCAAAAAAGGCTTTCGCGACAACTTGGTTCATCCGTTCTTCGACTTCTTGGGCTTGGATGATCTGCTGCTGATCTGCCAGCCCGGGATCCACCTCCAACTCGCCTTCGAACTCGGCATCCAACTCGGACCAGGTGCCGTCGAGGACCGAGTCAACGTCATCGCTGATTACCGAGATGTCGTCGCTGAAGAACGCACCTCCCTCACCGGTACCTGTGGCTTCATCCATGAAACTGTCTGTGAGCCATCTTTCGGTGACGGTATCTCCCCCGGCATCCCCAGCCTCGACTGCAGCTGATGCTCCTTCGCTCGCTCCATCCACAACCACGTCGGTCACCTCAGCGTCAGCAACCACGAAGTCCACGACGCCCCCGGTGGCGACGGTGACGATCGCGACGCCAACGAGCGTGCCCACAAATTCCTCAACAGCCAGGGCCCAGGGCGGCTGCGCTTTGATTTCCGCCTCTGTCAACAGTTTGAACTGCGCGCCTGCTGGGGTATCCCCGTCAGCGCCTGGGAGATTCTGGCCGGCGGGGGAATCAAGGTATCCCCAATACCCCTCTCCTGCGTTTTGAATCGTCATCGTCCAGGCCTGGCCGGAAGTCATCTGGGTGTTCAGCGACGGACTGATGTTTGCCGCCCAGTTCTTGTTTTTCCCAGAGCCATTTTTCCAGTCGGTGAGGTAGGTGCTGCAATTCCCGACGCACGTTCCGTCAGCCTTTTGGACGTAGAAGCTCATTTGACTCGCCGAATCCGGCCCGACATAGGTGATGGTCTTCTGCTGGCCCATCGGCACCGTCACCTGCGCCGTCGTATAGGTGGGGGGATTCGTGGTTGAATCGGAAGCGACGTTGTCGGTGAAATAGAACGTGAGCGGTCCGCCGCCCACGCCAATGTTCGACTCATTCCGGATCGTCAACTGCATCATGTCGACGCCCGTCAGGTTCATCTGCCCGAGGATCACAGAGTCAACCCTGTCGATAGCGATCGTAGGTGCTTTCGTCACCACGGCACTCAAGATGCCGACGTTTTCGTTATTCGGCAGGGTGATGCTTGCCAGCTGCCTGCCGCGGAGGTGGTAGCCATAGGCGAATACATACGCCGGCGTGTCCACGAGGTTCCCCTGCTGATTGATCCGTTCAGGCTGCGTCATCAACAGCCATTCCCCGGAAAAGGGCTGGGGGGCGGAATCGGAACCGTTGTTGGACCAGTCGGTAAAGGATTGGGTCCACGTTTCTTGGGTCCCATCGGTAAACGTCAGCGTGAACTCCTGCGAAACCTGGTTGCCGTTGGCTGCCGCACCGGCGAGGTAGAGGTAGTCGGACCGGTCGGCATCGACGTTCACCTCGATCGTCTGCCCCTTCGCTTGCACAAAGTTCGATGGCCCGCTGCTCCCCCCCACCTGGTGCTTGCTTGTCGGGATTGGACCGATGGGGAACTCGATTGAGCCGTCGGTGATGGGAGTGCCGTCGATCGGGTCTTGCGTCTCACCGCCGGAGTAATAGGAGTTGTAGTAATTGCCGTTGCGATCGAAGCCCTGGTGGTTCGCGACTTGCCACGGATGTGTGGTGATGCCAAACGCGTTGTACGGCAGCGGAATCGATGTGGAGGGGGCCGTGGGCGCGGCGGGTGCCTGCGATTGCGGCTTCAGCAGCTCCAGACGGACACGCACCGATGTCATGCCGTACTGGACCACATGGTCGTACGAAAAACGCCCGTCCTCGCCGATCGCGATCCGCGAGAGTTCGTTCCAATGGCCAAGTGAGTTATCCACGAGCGTTGGGGCGTGCTCGATCACGATCGTCGCGCGGTCCCGCACGCTGGCATCCACGGTCCCGGCGATTCGGAGTTTCTCCCCGGGCTGGAAGACGACCCGCATCTGATCGGGCTGTACTTGCCCGTCGACCGTCCCGGGGAACAGGTTCTGCGCTAGAATCGGATTGTCTGCCAGTTTCGCGATCTGGTCCGGGGTCAACTTGTTGGATTCGGTCGAGACGAGCGGCATCAGGCTTCCGGTGGTGAGGCCCTTCGATGCGTCGACGTCGTTCGGAAGTGAAGACACCGCCACGTGCGCGAGGTTTTCTTGGGTCCCCCCCAGAGCGAAGCTGGATTGTACTTCTTCGATGACGGTCGGGCTGTAGGCGAGTTGGGTTCTCGCCTCCAATCTCAGGGGCATGGCAGAGAAACTGGTCGCGATGTTGTAGTTGATCTGGTTCTTGATCCGCTGTTCGACGATGGCGTCGTAGTACCGTATCTCGCCCGCCCCCCTCTTGGTCGCCCCCCACAACTCGGCTCGCACCACCCTCCCGTCCACAGAGAGTTCGTGCACGTCGGAGGAGAGGTTGTAGAGCAGCGTTCGGCCGTCTTCTCGGGTGAGCTCGATCGAGTAACGCGTGCTGGCGCAGCCGCATCCGTCGGCTGGCGGAGCCCAGGAGAGCGTCGTTCCTTCGCCAGCCGTGAACTGAATCCGCGGATTGGTGATCCGGCCGGGCACCGTCCCGAGCGCTGGGGTCGGGGCGGTCACGCCGCCGGCCACATCCAGCGGGATCAGGTCGAACGCGGGAACCATGCCGACGTCACCGCTGGACGGCGTCCAGCGTAGGAGGTCTTGGAAGGTGAGACTGCGGATCGCAGGAGGGTTCTGCAGCGAGGCGGCGTCCTTGGCCATCGGGGCACTCGGGATGCTCAGCCATGCATTCTGGTCGGCAGACCACCGCTCGAGGGTGCCGCTGTATACCTGAGCCACGGTGAAGCCCTGCGATTCGCGACCCAGCAGATGCGAGGCCATCAGCTCCACGGGCTGCCCGCTTGAGGCGTCAAGCAGGATGGTTTGCTCTCCGATCGGCGATCGCCCGAAGAAAGCGGGAGTCACCACGCTCGTCCCAGCCGCATTTGAGGCGGTCACTGAAAACGAATGGCCATTCCTCACTGAAAGGCCCGGGAAGGTGACCGACGTGTGTGACGTCACCTGTGTCTGCGTCGAGGCACCGGAGGCGGTCGTCACCGTCATGGTGACGGTGTAGCTGGTGGCATCACCGCTGGCTGGGGCCTCCCACGAGACAGTCAGTTCGTTCGCGCCAGTCGGCGTGACCGTAAGGTTCCGCACGGCTTGCGGCGCGGCCGATGGGCGAGCGAGCAAATCGCTCCCATCATCCCAGTTGATCATCTGGAAGGCCTGCTGGGTGAGTCCGTCTCCGCCAGCCTGCGGCCGCCACTGGATCCTGTCTCCCTGATGGATCACGCGGTTGGCGAGCCGTCGCATGAGTTCCAGCGGGTTGCCGCTGGTGGGCTCAGTGGAGACGTCGACCCACGTGCTCGATGCCGTGTCCCACTTCTCCACGACTGACCCTTCGGGAACGTGCGAGATCACGAAACTCTTTACGTTGGTGCCGGCCACCTGTTGCATGGTAATGACGACGGGGTGCGGGCCCATCGACTGGTCCATCACGAGCGTGCTCGCCTGTTGGAGTAGCTCCCGGGCGGCGGCGGCATCGAGGGCGATCCGCTGCTCGAGCCGTTCGGGCGTGACGCCGACAGTGGCGGCGCGATCACGACGCGAGCGGGCAGTGCGGGCAAAACGGCTGCGACGGCGGCTGAAGAGAGCAAGCATCAACGAGCACCAAAAGTTTGTGGGGCAGGACTGGCGGAGCGGTTTTGCGCCTCAGGGCAGTTTACGGCGGCCAAGACAGAAAGGTTCGGGAAAGTGGGGCCTGAAGCCGAGAATCGCGTCAAAAAGGCGATGCTGCTACAGCGGGCAGTTGGGACACGCCGCGACTTTGCCGGATTTTCCCTCTAGGCAAACATAGCCCGCACTTTCGGGCAACGCCAGCAGCCGGTAGCGGGCCTTGGGATGCGAGGCACGCTGGGAAAAAGGCCTCGTGTCGGTGAAACTGGGAGGATGGGAAACCGCCCACGGCGACAGGATGAAAGGCGCATGCGTTCCAGGTGGACGCTGGTACTTATTATTCTCTTCGCCTGGCTGGGGGGGGCGATGCCGCAGGAACACGCGGAAGCGGGCCAGGAGCCTGCGAGCCCGCGCGTGCTCGTGATCGACCAGGAGGGGGCGACGCGGCCTGCGTTTGTGCTCTTCATGGAGGCCTTCCGGAGAGGCATGGCTGATGCGGGCGGAGGGCCCTTTGAGGTCTTTGTCGAAAACCTCGACCTCACCCGACTCGGCCGCGATTCCAGTGATATTCAGCGTGCAGCAGGCTGGCTGCAGGCGAAGTATGGCGACGCATCGTTTGATGTGATCGTGCCGACGAGTCGCGTGTGCCGCGACTTTGTGCTGGCCAGCGGTGACGCATTTTCTCCGCAGGCGAGCATCATTGGGGTCGACCGGCCGGGCGAGCCGCCCGTCAGCGAGGCGTTTCAGAGCCGTTACACATCGGTGTCATCGGAGTCGCAGGTAGCTGCGACGATCGCGCTTGCGGCGGAACTCTTTCCGCGGGCAGCCCGGGTGGCCCTGATCGGGCAGTCAACCCGTCATCCCGGCTATGCGGCGTACGTCGGAGAGCAGGCCCGTGCTTCCACGGAGCGGCTTCGCTTGGAGTTTGTGTCGCTGGTGGACCTGCCGTTCAGCGAACTCCTCGCGGCTGTTCGCGACCTGCCTCGCGATTCGCTGGTGATTTATGTGGGGTATTGGGGGGATGAGGACACGGGGGCGGCGGTGCCAGCCGAGGTGCTCGAAGATATTTGCCGTGAATCGCGAGCCCCGGTGTTTGGCGTCGCTGAGACCTACATCGGGAGAGGGATCGTGGGAGGCGCCGTCACCGATCTGGAGACGATGGGTGAACAGGCGGGCCGGATGGTGGTGGCTGCCGGCCGTGGGCCGCTTCCCAATTCCGTGCAGGTGCCCCTCGTGGCGATGTTTGATGCGCGGGCGCTCGCGCGGTTTGGGGTGCCACGTTCGCGACTTCCAGCTGCTGCCTCAGTGCTGTTTGAGACGACAACCTTTTGGGAGCGGTACTGGCTGCAAACCCTGCTGACCGGTCTGGTGGTGGTTGTTCAGGCGGGCCTGATCACCACGCTCGTGGTGAACCTGCGACGAAGAGTGGCCGCGGAGCGGATGGTCAGCACCCAACGCGACCTGGTGATCCACGCCGGCCGGGTGTCGACGGTATTCTTTCGGTGGTCATGGCAGGTAGATGGAGGAGGCTCGCTAAAGTTATCCGTTATTTCTTATTTATTTCTGGGGGGAGCTACGACTTATAGTATTATCTTACAGAGATAGAGACATCCAATAAC
>JAPOIM010000110.1:3619-7187 GCA_029978905.1 Planctomycetota bacterium | reverse complement strand
TGATCTGGCAAGCGGGGGTGGAGCGATTCGCACCAGGGAGTGGAGCGATTCGCACCAGGGGGTGGAGCGATTCGCACCACCACTTTCGTGGGGGTGGTTCGGCCGGCCGACAAAAACGCTCGGTAAACGCCTGCGAAACGTCCATTCGCGAAATCGCGACAGCTTGGCGCGCGACGTGCATTCTCTTCTCACGCGGCATCGATCCTGATGCCTCGCCCCGAAACATCAGCCCGAGCACCGCCGGGCTGGTGTTCATCAAGCCGCGAGAAAAAGAATGCGCACGAACGTCCACGGAAAAGCAGGCCGGGCACAGTCGGTCACCGATGTGCTGAAGATCACATCCACGATTTGTGCACACGTGGCCCTTTTCCTCGTCGCAGGAATCGGCAGAGCGGAAGTGGTGTATTCAGTGACATCCGGAACAGTTTCCGAGTACGTGTTCTCCAGCGACTCGTCGACATTTACCTCGACACTCGGCCAGTCGTTTCAAAACATTGGTCAGTCGGCGTACGTTGATTCGGTCAGCTTTCGAGTGAAAAGAACGACAACAACGGCGTTTACAGCAGGGACCTTGCAGGTTGGCATTTATGCCGCCAGCGGTTCCACCACATCGTACGCCCCCACCGGCTCCGCGATTGTCACGTCCACGAACACCGTCAACGCGAGCAGCATTACCAATTCCTTCAGCATTCTTACGTTTTCCGGGTTTGGGACATCGCAACCTCTCGACGCGTCGACAACCTACATCGCCCTGCTTTCCTGGAATGGGGTCACGTTTGGGTCATCAAATCTCGCGGTCGAGTTTTTCACTCCGATTCCTTCTGGCACGTACGCGACGTACAACTTGGCCCACAACGGCGTGGCGAACACCACGCAACAGATGTATGGCACGATCAATGTCACAGCTGTCCCCGAGCCGAGCACGCTGCTCTTGGGCGGGATCGCAGCCACGTGCGCGTGCGGCGGATGCTGGCGACGCCGCAGGAGCCACTCACACATGCAGCCTGCTGAACATCACTTCACGCGATGATGCCCTGCACCACGCGGCCGTGCACATCGGTTAAGCGGTAGTCGCGGCCACTGAAGCGGTACGTCAGCCGCTCGTGATCGAGGCCCATCAGGTGCAGGATTGTGGCGTGCAAGTCGTGCACGTGCATGCGATTTTCCACCGCGTGCATGCCGAAATCATCCGTGGCTCCATACATCAAGCCGCCCTTCACGCCACCGCCCGCGAGAAACATCGAGAATCCCGTGTGGTGGTGGTCGCGGCCCGCCTGTTGAAAATCCACTTTGTCTTGTGCGTAGGGCGTGCGTCCAAACTCCCCGCCCCAGATCACGAGCGTGTCTTCCAAAAGCCCTCGCTGCTTGAGATCGGTGATCAGCGCGGCCGTCGCCTGATCGCTATACCGACAGAGCTTTTGATGCTGCTCGTTGTTTTTGGAGTGCGTGTCCCACGGCTGCTTGCCACCAGAAATGTCATACACCTGCACCATCCGCACCCCGCTCTCTACCAGCCTCCGTGCGAGCAAGCATCCCTGCCCAAACACCGAGTCGCCATACGCTTCCTTGACGTGCGCGGGCTCCCGGCTGATGTCGAGCACTTCCGACGCTTCACGCTGCATCTCAAAGGCCAGTTCCATCGCCCGGATCTGCGTCTCGAGGAGCGGGTCGTCTTGTCGTCGCGACTGATGCAGCCGGTTGAGGTTTTGCAGGAGATCGAGTTGGCGACGCTGCTCGCTGCGAGTGAGCGTGGGGTGATTGAGATTGGCAAGCAGTTTCTCAACCCGCATGTCGCGCGTGTCGAGGGCTGTGGCCTGATGCTCGCCAGGCAAAAACGAGTTGGACCACAGCTGCGGCCCCACCACGGGGAGGCCTGGAGCCAGGGTGACAAACGTCGGCAGATTCTGGTTCTCGGCCCCAAGTCCATACGACAGCCAGGAACCCAAGCACGGCCGCACCGGCTGCAGATTCCCAGAGTTCATCATCAGCAGGCCGGGCTCATGATTCGGCACATCCGTGTGCATCGACCGCAGCACACACAACTCGTCCGCCACCCGGCTGAGATGCGGAAAGAGCTCACTCATCACCACGCCCGACTCGCCGTGGGGAGCAAACCGAAAAGGCGATGGCATGTAGCCGCTGCCGGCGGAGGCCTTATACAGCTTTCCGTCCGGCTGCTCCCCGGCATGCTTCTCAAGCGCCGGCTTTGGGTCAAACGTGTCCACGTGCGACGGCGCGCCGTTCATGAAGAGAAAGATCACCCGCTTGGCCTTCGGCGTGAGGTGAAGGCCCGTTCCATCCATGGCCGTGGCTTCCTGCAAAGCACCAGCGAGCCCGACCATGCCAAATCCAGCACCGGCCAAGCGGAGTGCGTCACGTCGCGTGTGATTCATGGAAGCCGTCCTCGCCACGTTCAGTCCACCACCATCATCTCATTGCTCGCGAGCAGCACCTGGGCATACTGCTCCCAGCGGCCCACAGCGCCCACTCCGTCACCGCCGAGAAACGCCATTGCCACCTGCTCCTCTTCCTCGGTCACGGGCCTCCCATACAGCTCCTGATGCACCCAGCGGATCCGCTCGGCATCATCGACTGCATGTTCCTGGCACCGCTTCGCAAGCGCCCGCGCTTGGGTCGCCATAAACGGGCTGTTGAGCACAAACATCTTTTGCAGCGGCGTGGTGGTTTTGGAACGCGTCGGGGCGTGGACGTTTGGGTCTGGAAAATCAAACAACGCGAGCATCTTGTTGAGTTCGAGCCGGCTCACCTTGGCGTACACCGTGCGACGCGTCGATTCCGCATTCTGCGGGTCAAACGACGGCCCACCCACCGTCCTGTCCAGTCGCCCGCTGGCTGCGAGCAGCGAGTCTCGCCACGCCTCCACATCGAGGCGCCGCCGCTCCATTCGCCACAGCAACGCGTTGGCAGGATCGACCGCCATCTTCGCAGCGACCATGTCGCTCGACTGCTGCCAGGTCGCTGAAGTGAGCACTTCCCGGCAGAGCCATTTCAGCGACCAGCCGGAATCCATAAATCGCACCGCCAAGTCATCGAGCAGCTCGGGGTGGCGAGGCCGTTCGCCAAGCGCCCCAAAGTTGCTCGGCGTTCCAACCAGCGGACGCCCCATCAGCATCGCCCACACGCGGTTCACGATCACCCGCGCGGCCAGCGGGTTCTCGCGACTGACAATCGCCTCGGCCAACTGGAGCCTTCCGCTGCCATCATCAAACCGCTGCGGCCCCTCGGGGCTGAGCACCGTCAAGAAGGCACGCTCTACCAGCTCCCCGGGCTTCGCAGCATCGCCGCGGATCTGCACGGGGATGTCGCGAGGGTTCTTGTCGCGCACGAGATGCGCCGAGTCGGAGGGTGCTTTGTTTTTGTCTTCCTTCTTCTTTTCCTTCTTTTTGTCCCCCTCTTTTTGCTCGCCTGCGGCATTCTCATCGTCTGAAGGTTCTTCGGCCTCGGCAAACTCGGGCAGCACACGGTTGTAGAGCTCCGTGCTCGCAAACACGCCCGCCAACGCGTAGTAGTCGGTGGTGGGAATCGGGTCGTACTTGTGATCGTGGCG
>JAPOIM010000110.1:0-3612 GCA_029978905.1 Planctomycetota bacterium | reverse complement strand
GGTCACCGTGTCGACATGGTTCTCCCACTCTTCCGCCATCACCTCCGGTGCGTTGCGGCGGTAGTACTTGGGGCCGAGCCCGAGAAAACCCAGGGCGGTGTGGGCGTCGTTCTGGTCGGGCTCCAACGTGTCGGCGGCAAGTTGTCGGATCACAAACTCGTCGTACGGCATGTCGGCGTTGAGCGCGTCGATCACCCAGTCGCGGTAGAGGTAGGCGTTGGGATACGTCAATGATTCGTCGTTCCCAACGACGTGTGCTTGGTCCTCTGCATACCGCATCACATCGAGCCACATCCTCGCCACCCGCTCTCCGTAGTGCGGCGAAGCGAGCACCGAATCCACAAGCGAGTTCCACGCATCGGGCGAATCGTCAGCCACAAACGCTTCCACGTCGGCACTTGTTGGGGGCAGCCCCAACGCCACCAGGAAGAGCCGACGAATCAGCGTCCGTCTGTCGGCTGGCTCGTTCGGAGCAAGGCCAGCCGCCTCGAGGCGGGCAAGCACAAAGGCGTCATGCTTTTGCAGTGGCCACGAGGTGGCGTGCACAACAGGCGGATCGTGCCGGAGGGGTTTCTGAAATGACCAGAACTCGCGAGCCTGATCAAAGTCAATGCGCTTCGCCTCGCGACGAGGCGATGAATCCAAGGGTTCATCGCGTGGATCAGCCCCTCCAAGTGTGATCCACTGCTCAAAGTCGCTGAGCACCTCCGCTGGCAGTTTGCCAGAGGGAGGCATCTCAAGTCCGTCGTACCTGAGGGCTGACAGCAACAGACTCGCTTGTGGCTCCTTTGGAACCAGAGCTGGCCCCGAGTCGCCGCCGGCCAACAGGCCTGCCCGCGAATCCAGCAGGAGGCCTCCCTGCACCACGTCGGAGTCTGCCGAGTGACACTCGTAGCAATGCTCAACGAGAACCGGGCGAATCTTTCGCTCAAAGAACTCAACCGCATCCGCGCTGAGATCCTCGCCATGGCACACCCCCGGCAAAGCACAGGCGAGCAACAGGAGTGTGGCACGAGTTCTCATCAGCAAGGATTTCCCCGCCCCCTTTGTCACTCTCCACGCGTATGAATGACTGCTCTCCAGTTTACCTCCGCTCACTCAGAATCGGCAGAGGTTTTCTCTGAAGTGTGCGGGCACGAGTAAAAAACCACACGGCGCGGCCGTCGCGAATTTCAACGGCCGCACCGAACTGTTTTTACGGAAAACACGTCGACATAGTCGAGAAGTTGGCGACCGTGAAAGAGGGCGAAAGAGGCCACTTCGCGAGGGCGACCGCACGCTGACGTTGGTGCGGAGAGCAAGTTGCTTCGCGTCTGCCGTCACCAGATGCCGCAGTTTCATCCGCGAGCTGGCGCGATGTTTGCGTTGCGATGGAAGACATTTTCTGGGTCGTAGCGCTGCTTCAGCGTAAGCAGCCTCGCGTGGTTTTCAGCAAACACCGACGGCGAACCCTGCTTGGTCTCGTAGGTCTGGTAGTTGGCGTAAATCCGCTCATTTTGTCGGGGCCTTAAACGCTCTCGCCATTGCTCGCTCCACGCGAAGCGATCATCTGTCAGACGAGCGTCGCTCCAACTGTGCGCCATCCGCAGATACAGCGAGTGTTCCTGCCGATGGGGAAACGCCGTGGCATCCGGCAGCACACGACACACCTCCCCGTGCATGTAGTGGCTCAAGCCCATCACCACGTCAGGAGTCGCTTGAGCGAGTTGATCGACAAGAATCTCGATTACGTCATCCGTGATTCGTTCGCGTCGCACGGTCTGCACTTCCCGAAACGCGGGCACTGCCCCCTGCCCCGGGTTGGTTGCCGCCGCCTTTTCGGCAAGCTTGGCGAACGGTTGTCGCAGCACAACTTCTTTCGTTGGTTTGGCGATCGCGCGAAGGGATTGCAGCATGGTGTCGGCGTCGATCTCAGCCCCGGCGTGACAGAAACTGAGAAAGAGCCCCCGTTCTCCCCGCGTCAGATTGAGTGTCGCCTGAAACGTGTCGGGGGCCGCGTGCATCACCTCACGAAATCCCTGCAGAACCGCCTTCGCATCGCTTGGCGAATAATGAACGTCGCCGCCGAGGATCGTGCCAACCTCATGGAGCCGCGCAGTAAACGACGTGGTGACACCAAAGTTGGCCCCCGCGCCTCGCAGCCCCCAAAACAGCTCTGGGTTTGTCTGCTCATCGACATCATGCCACTGGCCATCTGCCGTCACGAGTCGAGCCGACATCAGGTTGTCGCACGAAGCGCCGTAGAGCCCCGCAAGCCAACCCAGCCCTCCGCCAAGCGTCACCCCTGTAGCACTCACCCCAGGGCACTGCCCAAGTACAGGAGCAAGACCGTAGCGTCCGGCGGCTCGAGCAACTTCTCCGCTGAACACACCCCCTTCCGCGTGCACGATCCGTCGAGCGGGATCGACCGTCATCTTCTTGAGTTTCGATAGATCGATCACCACACCGTTGCAACTGCTCCAGGCGAGGTGGCTATGCCCTCCTGAGCGGACTGCGATCTCAAGGTCCTGGCTGCGAGCGAAGTCCACCGCTCGCACCGCATCTTCCTCCTCCCCGCACTCCACGATGGCCACAGGCCTCTGCTCGATTCGCGGATTCCAATAGAAAACGCGTTTGGCGGTCGCGTAGTCCTGGTCGTCGGCAAGGACAAGCCGCCCGGTCAATCGCGTGCGGAGTGTGGAGAACAGGCCGGGATCAACCTCCGCGACGCCCTCTGCGGCGGACCTCCCACTGCTCACCGCGACGCCAACGCCCGCGAGCGCCCCACCGTGCTCAAGAAACGTCCGCCGACTGACGTGTGCCATGACAACTCCCCCGACGATTCGACCGCGACTGCGAATGTCCATTTCACACAATCTCACCACACGGCGCCGAACTTCTCTTTGGAAGCTTCCCATCGTGGCGTTGTGCAGACTCGAGGTCTGTTGCCTTAGACTAAGATCTTTGAATCATCGCCCGCCCCCTCCACGGCCGCCTTCATGAACGATCCTCGCTTCCACGATCTGGCACGTCTCCTCGTCTCGCACTCCACCAAACTCGCCGCCGGTGAGCACGTTCTCATCGAAGCCTTTGATGTGCCCGAGGCATTTGTGTGTGCAGCGATCAAGGCTGCCCGCGAGGCTGGTGCCGTTCCTCATGTGGCCCTCCGCTCAACCCGCGTGATGCGGACGCTCGTCGACGGAGCCGCGGAAGCCCAGATCGATGCCTGGGCCGACACCGACATCTACCGCATGAAAAAGATGGACGCCTACATCGGTGTCCGTGGAGCCGACAACGCAAGCGAAATGGCG
This sequence comes from Planctomycetota bacterium, assembly GCA_029978905.1. Taxonomy (GTDB): domain Bacteria; phylum Planctomycetota; class Planctomycetia; order Pirellulales; family UBA1268; genus M30B53. The sequence goes on along the minus strand of JAPOIM010000110.1, from coordinate 322 downwards.
TGCGTCGACGACGGCTCCATGAAACTTTTCGGACGCAACTACCAAAAGCCCGTCCACTTCGACCAGCGTGTAAAGCACACAAAGTGGTGCGTGCTGCGGTGGCCATCCCCTTCGATGGCGCAGCTGGCGGGCATGAGCACCGACGAGTTTGAAGACTTCTACTTCCGGGTGTGCTGTCTCGACTACGGGCGCATGGCGACCGCCGCTGCCAAACTTCAAGCCCGCATGGAGCGTGCCGAACGCGTCCACATCGTGGGCCCAGGCGAAACCGACCTCCGCTTCTCGATCAAAGACATTCCCGCCGTCGCCTGCAGCGGCGACC
>JAPOIM010000010.1:38508-67544 GCA_029978905.1 Planctomycetota bacterium | reverse complement strand
TGCAAACGTGGGACCTCCCGGGGAGCATCGCGTTCTATCGAGATGTGCTCGGGTTTGAAGTGGCCGCTCACTCTGAAGAATACGGATGGGCTGCTTTGGTGTGCGGCGCCGCGGAGGTCATGCTCTCGCGGCCGAGTGGCTGTAGCGTTGCTGACGGGCCAGCATTCACGGGATCACTCTATTTTCGCATTCGTGGCGTGGACGCCCTCTGGGAACGGCTCAAAGACTCGGTTCGCGTCTCCTACCCGATCGAGACTTTTCACTACGGGATGCGGGAGTTCGCGATCCTCGATAACAACGGCTACATGCTGCAGTTTGGCGAGCCAATCAGCGGCTAAATGCCGGAAACCCGGCGTGATCTCGCAGGCCGCCGCGACAACTGCAGGTGATCGGCTTGGCGGAGTCGAGTACGATGACCCGTAGGATTCGGGTGGGTCGCGACGGCTTTCGTCGTGGGATATTCAGGAGTCGATCAGCAATGTCGTGGAACCGTGTTGTCGGTGTGTCGGGGCGGCGAATCGCTGCGGTTGTGGGGTCGTGGGGCATAAACGTCGTCGCGGTGGTCGCTGTGGTTGTGTGGGCATCGGTCGGGGTGCTCCGTGCGGTTGCGAGCCCTGTCGTGCCCGCTGAGGCGGCTGCGACGCTGGCCACACCAGACGACCTTGAGGCCACGCTCTTTGCGTCTGAGCCCCTGCTCACCAGCCCGTCCGACATCGATGTCGACGCCCGCGGCCGTGTGTGGGTGTGTGAGGTGACGAACTACCGTGGCCGCCGCGACACACGCCCTGATGGCGACCGGATTCTCGTGCTCGAAGACACCGACGGCGACGGCAAGGCTGACAAGCAGACCGTCTTCTACCAGGGCCGCGACGTCGACAGCGCGCTTGGGATCTGTGTCATCGGCGAAGGGCCGGGGCGAAAGGTGATCGTGTCCTGTGCGCCCAACGTGTTCGTGTTTCATGACGACGACGGCGACCTCGTGGCCGACCGCAAGCAAACGCTTTTCACCAACACTGGCGATCCTCAGCACGACCACTCGGTGCATGCCTTTGTGGTGGGGCCGGACGGTCGCTGGTACTTCAACTTTGGCAACACCGGTCACCAGGTGTGCGATGCGAGCGGCAAGCCGATCGTTGATCGCTTCGGCAACACCGTGAACGACTCCGCGAAGCCCTACCGGCAGGGCATGGTCTTCCGCTGCAAGCCCGACGGGACCGACTTCGAAGTTCTCGGCCACAACTTCCGCAACAACTACGAGGTGGCAGTCGACTCCTTCGGCTCGCTCTGGCAGAGCGACAACGACGACGACGGCAATCGAGGCGTGCGGATCAACGCGGTGCTCGAATTTGGAAACTATGGCTACGTCGATGAGCGGACCGGCGCTGGGTGGCGGACGCCACGCACCAATCTTGAGAAGGACGTGCCGCTGCAGCACTGGCATCTCAACGATCCTGGCGTGATGCCAAATCTCCTGCAGACGGGCGGCGGCTCCCCAACCGGCATCTGCTTCTACGAGGGCGACCTGCTGCCGAGCCGCTTCCACAGCGCGATCATCCACTGCGACGCAGGTCCCAATGTGGTGCGTGGGTATCTCGTCACGCCCCGCGGAGCCGGCTACACCGCGGAGATCACCCCAATCGCGAGCGGCGAATCCGACCGCTGGTTCCGGCCAAGCGATGTCTGCGTGGCCCCCGACGGCTCGCTGATCGTCGCCGACTGGTATGACCCCGGCGTGGGTGGCCACGGGATGGGGGACATCGACATGGGGCGGATCTACCGCATCGCGCCTCCCGGCACCGGTTGGTCGGTTCCCGAAACCGATTTCTCAACGCTTGAGGGATGCGTGGCTGCGCTTGCCAGCCCGAATCACTGTGCCCGTGCGACGGCTCTGGAAAAACTGGCAGCGAGCCCCACGGAAGCCGCCGGCCTGCTGGATGCAGCCTTTGCGAAGGCGACCGATCTGCGGCACAAGGCCCGCTATGCCTGGGCTGCGGCCATGCTGCCTGGGCAGGCGAAGGCCTGGATGGAGCGGCTGGCAGACGCCGACGATGAGCGACTGCGGGCGATTGCGATCCGCCTCTGCCGACGCGTGGAGGGGGATGTGCTTGGGCTTGTGGCTCGGTTCACGGCAGACCCCTCACCGTTCGTCCGTCGCGAGGCCGCCATTGCCCTGCGTGGCATGAAGGGAGAGACGGCCGATCGGCTATGGGCTGAGTTGGCTTCCCGCCACACCGCTGGTGACCGCTGGGAAACGGAGGCACTGGGCATCGGCGCGGACAGCGTCGCCGGCTTTGAAGGAGACGGCCTATGGGATGGGCGGCTGGAGGCGTGGCTGAGACTCGTCGGCGAAAACTGGGGTAGCCCGGCTGGCCGTGAACTGGTGTGGCGGAGCCGCAGTGCACGCACGCCAGAACTGCTCGGGGCGTTGCTCGCCGACTCGGCGACCTCGCCGCCGGAGGCGCTTGGGTATGTCCGTGCGCTCGATTTTCAGGACGCGTCGCTGGCCCACGCGGCCGTGGTAGATGTGCTGCGTGCAGATTCTGGCGAGAGTCGTGCCAATGCAGGCGATTGGGCGTCTGTGGTTCTTCCGGAACTCGTGCTGAGGCTTGCCCGCGAGGACCTCAATGATGAGACGCTTCGTACGCGGGTAGCAAAGGCGTGTGAAGAGACCAAGGGCACGGCGAGGTTCGTCGAAATCGTGGGGCGGTTTGGCCTCGCGGATCGGTCTGCGGAGCTCGTGACGCTTGCGTCGCTGGCGGGCACCGACGATGGCGTGGCGGGCGATGCTGCCCGGCTGGCACTCGCGCTTGGCGGCAGCGAGATCGTGCACCGCACGGTCAGCGCCGACGACGAGGCATCGGTACGGCTGTTGGAAGCGATCGGCTTGCGACCAGACGACGCCTGCATGGAGGTGCTTCGCACCGTGATGCACGATGACAAAGCGCCCCTGGCCCGTCGGGCCTCGGCGGTGCGTGGGACAGCCAAGTCGCAGCGTGGTTGCCGCTACCTGATCCGTCAGGCGGCTGAAGACAAGCTCGAGCGGCTGTTGGCGGAAACGGCTGCGGCCGCGATCTCCGCCTGCCCTTGGGGTGATATCCGAGGGGAAGCGGCGGGAGTGCTGCCAATGCCGAAGGCGCGCGATGGCGCCGACCTGCCTGCGGTTGCGGACCTCGTGAACCGCAATGGCAATGCTGAGGCCGGTCGTGCGGTGTTTATGGGGGCAGGCACGTGCATCAAGTGCCACAAGGTTGGCGACGAAGGCAAGATGGTAGGCCCGGAACTCTCGGGGATCGGTGCGAAGCTCTCACGCACGGCCTTCTACGAAGCGATCCTCGCGCCTTCCGCGGCCATCAGCCACAACTACGAAACGTGGACGGCCCTCACCGCCGATGGCCAGAGCGTGAGTGGGCTCTTGATTTCGAAGACGCCGACGGAGGTTGTGATTCGAGCCGCTGATGGCCTCGACGCCACCATCAAGACGGACGATCTCGACGAACTGGTGAAGCAGCCGGTGTCACTGATGCCCGCGGATCTTGCGGCCACGATGTCGGCGGACGATCTCGTGAACCTGGTGACGTGGCTCGAGACGCTCAAGAACAACTAGCACGCTCCAAGGATGGACGGTCTTCCATGACGGACGCACGCGAGGCGGGCACGGGCATGCCGCTCCAACCACCGCACCTCGGAGGCGCGGCGGGAACGGACCTCAGCGTGCTCACGCCCGACTACGTCATTCAGCTGTCGTATGTGGCGTTTTTAATGAAGTCGGCGGAGTCGCCGCACGAACGGGAGGCGATGCGACGCCTCTGGGAGCATTTCCTCACGCTCAACGACGCCCACCCCCCCACCACCAAAGAGGGGCTGTTTCTCGACCGTATCGAAGCGATCGCCTTCACGGCCGCCGAGTTGATCTACTCCGCTCGCACGCAGTACGACCGGGAGCTTTGCCTCGCGGATGATGAATACAACCGCGACATGGGCCGGGAGGTCGCGATCGGCCTGACGGCGGGCGTGTGGGGGGCAACGGCGAAGGTCGGCATCCTGATCGGCGTGGGCGCGTTTGCGGGGCTCCTGTTTAAGGGTGTGGCCGGGTTCACCGAAAAGGCCGTGGAAGAGGCCGCCAGCGGTGTGCCCAATACACGCCTGACGACCGTTTCCCTGGCCATTGCGGTGGGCACCACGCTCCTCGGGGCAGCGATTTCGAAGACCATTCAAAACCGCAAGACCTATCGGCTGCACCGCGAGCATCGGGAGCAGCACCGCGTCACGAAGCTGCGGTATGGCGAGCGCGTCACGGCCGCCGTGCAGTACGTGGAAGAACAGGCCCGCAATGCGTGGATCGACTTCACTGGGCGAGGCGCTGACGAACTTCCACCCTGCCCCATGGCACTTTTACTCCGCTCGATTGTGGGCGACACGCGCGAACAGCCCGTGCCTCCCACCTTCTATGAAATGACGGTCGCGGTCACGTTTGCGCCGATCGTCCGCTGGCTACGGCGGCGGCAGCGGCAGCAGGAGGTGCAGGCCTCCGTCGATGAGGGGACGCTCGTCACGGCGCCTCCAGCAAACCGGCCGCCTCGGGGTACGTCGGCGGCGGGCCGCTGATCTGCGTGGCCGATCACGAGGCAGGTTTGGTAGGCTCGGCGGAAACTTTCCCACACACGGATGGATGCCATGGCTGACGAAAACACTGCGACACCGAGCACCGCGGACGACAAAGGCTGGCACAAACTCGAGGTCATCGTGCGGCCGATGCCGAAGGTGATCTTCTTCTATCCGCTGTGGATTGTGTCGCTGGTGTGCATGCTCTTTCCCGCGGAGTGGAGCACCATGGCAGGCCAGCTGTGGATGGGCGTATTTGCCCTGAATCTGCTCGTGATTTCGGCCGATTTCAACGAGGAGCGCAGCCTGATCGCGGTGCTCATCGTCGCGGTCGCTGTGGTGGTCACGCTCTGGCTCGATGTCCTTGATCCGGTGCTCAAGAGCATCGGCGCCGTGAAGCCGACGATGAACCGCACCTTCTACGCCAGCATCTTTGGCCTCTTCACCCTGATCTATCTGTTCGTCTGGATCCGCTCGTACTTCGACTACTGGATCTTCCGGCCGACCGAACTCGTTCATCGCACCGGCGTGTTTCCCAAGATGAAGCGGTACTCAACGGAGTCGATGCGTTGGCAGAAATAAATCCCCGACGTGCTCGAGCGGGTGATGGCCTCGTCTGGCCGATTGGTGATGTCGACCCCTCAAGAAACGCATCCGATCATCATCGAACACGTGCTCGGGATCAGCAGCAAAGACGACCAGATCAGTCGGCTGCTGGGCGTGCGGCGTGTCGTCTCGGAATCGTCAACGTGACCCGGGCGAGCATGCGAAGGAACGCGCAGTGGTGCAGGGTTGCGGCCTGGATTCTGGTCGCATGCAGCACTCCAGCCTGGGCTGCGGAACGCCTGGATCCGTCGCTGCTGCGAGATCCGGCGGCGACGGCCCAGTGGACTTCGCCGACCACCCTCGTGATCGGGTCGTCGTTTCGGGGTGGTGAAGCCCCTGTTTACGAGGAAATCGACGCTGAAACGGGAACTCGCACGCTGCTGGACGCGGACGACGCGTCCAAGGCGGCCGTGCGGCGACTGGAGCCGCGGCTCCAGCGTTCACGCACGAATGGCCCAGACACGTCGATTCTCTTTCGCAACGAGCGTGCTCAGCCAGTCGACCTGTTCTGGGTGGATCAGGGAGGCCGACGGCAAGGGTATGGGCAGATCGCAGCGGGTGAAGTCCGCAGTCAGCACACCTTCGCTGGCCACGCCTGGCTCGTTGAAGAAGCGGGGGTGACGCTCGGCTGGACGCGTGGCGAACCGAGGGCCATCGAGGTGGTGATCGACGACCAACTCCCGGCGAAGGATGCGCCCGAGCCACGAGATCGTCGACCGCGCGATGAGCCGCAGCGGCCACCGCTTCCCGAGGTCGCTCAAGGTTTTGCGGGCCCGCCGAGTTGGTCGCCGGACGGAACGGGGGTGGTGGTGTGGGCCGTGGCCCCGGCGGGGAGCCATGAGGTTCACCTCGTGGAGAGTGCTCCCGCTGACCGCGTGGAGCCGCGTCTGAAAACGCTTCAGTACCTCAAGCCTGGGGATGCGATCGAGCAGCGCTGGCCGCGAATGTTCACCAACGAGGGCACGGAGATTCCGATCGACCGGGCGCTCTTTGCAAACCCATGGTCGATCGAGCGGCTGCGATGGGCCGACGACAGCTCGCGGTTCACGCTGCTCTACAACCAGCGGGGCCATCAGGTGGTCAGGCTCGTGGCCGTGGACGCGGCCAGCGGCGCCGCCCGGACTGTGGTCGAGGAAGTGTCTCCAACCTTTGTGGACTATGCCCACAAGACGTGGATGCACTGGCTCTCCGACGACGAAGTTGTGTGGATGAGCGAACGAGACGGCTTTAACCATCTCTATGCGGTCGACGTGGCCTCGGGCAGCCTCCGCCACATCACGGCGGGCTCCTGGATGGTTCGCGAGGTGCAACGCGTCGATGAAGACACGCGTGAACTCACGCTCGCTGTGCTTGGTCTCCAGGATGGCGAAGACCCCTACCACACGCATCTCGTTCGTGTACGTATCGACACGGGCGAGATGGTGCGGCTCACGACAGGGAACGGCACCCACGAACTCACGTGGAGCCCGGACCGACGCTGGTATGTCGACACCTTTTCTCGCGTGGATCTGCCGCCCGTGCATGAACTGCGAAAGGCAACCGACGGCAGCCTGGTCTGCGAACTCGGGAGGGCTGACGCGTCGGCGCTGCTTGCTGAGGGCTGGGTGATGCCGGAGCGGTTTGTGGCCAGGGGGCGCGATCAGGCGACCGACATTTACGGCGTGATCTACCGGCCCCGCGGCACCGCCGCCGACGCCACTCCACGCCCTGTCGTGGAGCAGATCTATGCGGGGCCGCATGGATTTCACGTGCCGGTGGGCTTTGCGGTCAACCACGGCCAGCAGAAGTTCACCGACGAGGGCTTTGTGCTGGTGCGGATCGATGGCATGGGGACCAACTGGCGCGGCAAAGCCTTCCATGACGTCTGCTGGAAGAACCTGCGGGATGCGGGCTTCCCGGATCGCGTGGCGTGGCTGCGGGCAGCGGCCGCCACGAGGCCCTGGATGAACCTCGATCGCGTGGGAATCTTCGGCGGCAGCGCTGGCGGGCAAAACGCCATGCGGGGCCTGCTCGACTTTCCAGAGATCTACAAGGTGGGCGTGGCGGACTGCGGCTGCCACGACAACCGGATGGACAAAATCTGGTGGAACGAACTCTGGATGGGTTGGCCGGTGGACGAGGCCTACGAACGGAGCTCCAACGTGGTCGATGCCCACGCGCTGCAGGGCGAGTTGATGCTGATCGTGGGCGAGCTCGATGAGAATGTCGATCCCTCAAGCACGCTGCAGGTGTCGGCGGCCCTCGTGAAAGCCGGAAAGAACCACGAGTTGGTGGTGATTCCTGGTGCGGGGCATGGCGCCGCAGAAACGTCGTACGGATCGATGAAGCGGCTCGGCTTTCTCATGAGGCATCTCGAGCCTCCGCCACTGCCGTAGCGAGCCTTGCCCAGGCGTGCCCCGCAAAACTGACCTGCCGGGATGGTTTTCGTGGTGGTAGGTTCTCTCGCTGCGATACATCCTTGGTCGACGGTTGGGAGGGACTCCCCGTGCGGATCTCGATGCTGCTGGTGAAAGTGGTGTGCTTGGTTTTGCCAGGCTGGATGGGTGTGGCCAGTGCGGCGCCACCGCCACTCGACCCTCACGCTCCGCAAGTCTCGCTTGAGGTACGGATGCTCGCAGGGCCCTCGGTTCTCTTTGCGGGGCTCCGCAAAGAGGCGACGCTGCAGATCCCGGCGGCGATCCCCGAGATGACCCTCGCGGAGGTGTCTGACCAGGAACTCTCCCAGAACGATGGCGTCCGCCTCGTGTCGGCTACGAGCCTTGTAGAGACGCGGCCGACGGTGTTCGCAGAACGGCTGTCGGAGAACGCGGTGAGGGCCCTCATCGGGGCGGTGCAGGCAGATCCCCACGGCCAGATCGTGATGGCTCCCAAGGTCACCATGTTTGACGGTGATTCAGCAATTGTGGCCGACGTGGTCTCGCGACCCTTTGTGGTTGGCATGGCCGAAGGGGAGGCCCACGCAGCGCCACCGATTGGTGAAGTTCAGGAGGGCACGAAGTTCCTCGTGCGGTGTCAGGTTCGCCCGCAGCAGGTGGTGCGTGTCGACTTTCGCGCGCGTCTCACATCGATCAACGACGTGGGCTACCGCACCCTCGCCGCGGAGGGAGGCACCGTACAGGTGCCGCGCGTGCACGCGGAAGACGTCCAACTTGCCGCAGAACTCCCCACCAATGGCACCCTCGCGCTGCACCTCGTGGGGAGCAGCGACAGCGAAAAGGCGGTGGGCGAGCCGATGCTCGCCAAGGTGCCCTACTTCAACAAGTTGTTTAAAAACACGGCTCCCGTTCGGCAGGAACTCGTGATCCTGCTCACGCCGCGAATCCTGCCTCCAGAGCCCGCCGAGTAAGTCTGCAGGTGTGGGTGGCTGCGTAGCGATGCGAAACTTGCCGTCACTGGCGTGCTTAGACAACAATAGTGATTCCCGCTGATCGACTACCGCACGCATGAAGATGCAGACGTGGTGGTCCGCGGCTGTGGCCTCCCGGTCCAGCCGGCGACGCGGGTAACCCTGCAGGAGGTGTCCCATGGGTTGCTCTGTCGCACCCTGTCGCTGCGCATTTTGGATGTTGGCGTGTTGCCTTGTGGCGGTTGCCGCAGGCGCGATGCCGTCTTTGGCAGACGAGCCTATCGCTTTTGATCGCGAGATCCGTCCATTGCTCTCGGAGAACTGCTACGCGTGCCACGGCCCGGGAGAGCAGGAGGCAGGGCTGCGGCTCGATTCGCACGAGGCCGCGACTGCAGAACTTGCGAGCGGGGCGATCGCGGTGGTGGCCGGGGATCTCGATGCCAGCGAACTGTTGGCACGCATTCGTTCTGTTGATCCCGACGTGGTGATGCCTCCGCCGCACACCAACAAGGTGCTCTCGGAGGAGCAGAAAGACCTGCTCGCGAAGTGGATTGCGGAGGGCGCTCCCTTCGAGGGGCACTGGTCGTTTCAGCCAATTGAAAGGCCCCCGGTGCCCGAGGCCGGAGATGCCGCGGTCGCGAATCCCGTGGACAGATTCGTTGATGCGAGGCTGTTGGCAGAGGACTTGCCAGTCAGTGGCGAAGCGGACCGTCGTACGCTTGCCCGCCGTCTGTCCTTCGCCCTCACGGGGCTGCCTCCCTCCACAGCCGAGGTGGATCGGTTTGTGGCCGACACCTCCCCCGACGCGTACGAGCAGCTGGTCGATCGATTGCTCGCGAGCCCACACCACGGCGAAGAGATGGCTCGGCACTGGCTCGACGTCGCCCGCTACGCCGACACCCACGGCCTGCATCTCGACAACGAACGCCAAATGTGGGCCTACCGTGACTGGGTTGTCGAAGCGTTCAACACGAACCTCCCCTACGACCAGTTCCTCACCTGGCAGATTGCGGGCGACCTGCTGCCAGAAGCCACGCAGGCGCAGCAGATCGCGACTGGTTTTTCACGCTGCAACGTGACCACCAGCGAAGGTGGTTCGATCAACGAGGAACTGGTGTTTCGTTATGCCGTTGACCGAACCGCGACAGTCACCAACGCCTTTCTCGGGCTGACCGGCCAGTGCGCGGTGTGCCACAGCCACAAGTTTGATCCGATCAGTCACAAGGAGTTTTATTCGCTCTACGCGTTTTTTAATTCAGCAGCCGATCCGGGCTTCGATGGAAACGTGCTTGTGACAGCCCCGGCGATTCCGGTGCCGAGCGAGGAACAGGCGAGCAAACTCGCCGCACTCGAGGCCGCCCGTCCGGAACTGCAGGCCGAACTCGATGAGGCGGTAGCCGCTGTGACGTACACCGATCCGGCGAGTGTGGATCCCCGGCCCGAGCCCACCCGCACGGAAGTGATCTGGCTCGACGATGCCTTTCCCGCCAATGCCAACGTTCAAAGCTCCGGGGGCGACATTGCGTGGCTTACCGGCGATGCCGAGGCGGGAGTCCTTTCGGGCGAGCGAAGCCTGGAGCGGACCGCGACGGGCATCGCCCAAGACTTCTATCAGGAAGGGGCTGAGCCACTCACGCTCCCGGCCAAAGCCGAGATTTTTGCCCACGTCTGGCTCGATCCTGAGAACCCACCGAAGTCGGTGATGCTTCAGTTTCATGTGGGCGGCTGGAACCACCGGGCGGTGTGGGGCGAGCCGAACGCCATTGAGTGGGGAGAGCTCGGCAAGCCATCTCGTCATCACGCAGGTGACCTGCCGGCGACAGGCGAGTGGGTCCGTCTGAGCGTTCCCGCCTCGGCAATGGGGCTGGAGGCCGACGCGAAGATCGGCGGCTTTGCGCTCACGCAATTTGATGGCCACGTTCGCTGGGATCTCGTCGGAGTGGAGAGTGTGCTCGACCCGGTGACCGATCCGGCACAGTCATTCGCGGCCTGGTGGGCGGAGCGGACGGAGAAGGAAAAGATTGACGACGTTCCGGAACCGCTCCGCGATCTGGTGCGGCAAGGACGGGAGAAGACCACCGAGCAGGCGGACGTCGCGAAGATTCAAAGCCACTGGATGCGGAAGGTCTGGGCACAGAAGCCAGAGCCGCTCGCGTCGTGTGTGGCGGCACTGGAAGCCAACGACGCCGCGACCACCTCGCTTCGCAACGAAATCCCGAAGACATTCGTGTTTCATGACCTCCCCGAGATGCGTGAGAGCTTCGTGATGCAGCGCGGCGCCTACGACAAGCCTGGTGAAAAGGTGGAACGCGGCACGCCGGCGTTCCTGCCGCCGCTTGAGGTGGCCGAGGGGACGGTCCCGAACCGGCTGGATCTCGCGAAGTGGCTCGTACTGCCGGAGCAGCCGCTGACGGCACGCGTGGCCGCCAACCGCCTCTGGCAGCAGTTCTTTGGGATCGGCCTCGTGAAGACCAGCGACGATTTTGGCATGCAGGGCGAACCTCCCAGCCACCCTGCCCTGCTCGACTGGTTGGCCAGCGAGTATCGCGAGAGTGGATGGGATACGCGGCACATGGTGCGGCTGCTGGTGACCAGTCGCGCCTTCCGGCGGTCGAGCGAGGCGGTGCCGGAGCAGATCGTGAATGATCCCGAAAACCGCTTGCTCGCCCGTGGGCCGCGGTTCCGGCTCGACGCTGAGCAGATTCGTGACAACGCGCTTGCGCTCTCCGGGTTGCTTGTCGAAACGATGGGCGGCCGCGGCACGCGTCCGTATCAGCCGCCAAACATCTGGGAGCCGGTTGGCTTTGCCGGATCGAACACGCAAACGTATGTGCAGGATTCGGGCGAGGCGCTCTACCGGCGGAGCCTCTATGTGTTTCTCAAACGCACGGCCCCCCCTCCGTTCATGACCACGTTCGATGCCCCGAACCGGGAGCAGTTTTGCGGCAGGCGCGAGCGGAGCAACACCCCGCTGCAAGCCTTGCAGCTGATGAACGACACGCAGCATATCGAGGCTGCTCGGGCCCTCGCCGCGAGGACGCTGACCGAAGGGGGCGGCGACGACGTGTCGCGAATCGACTGGCTGTTCCGCGTCGTGCTCGCCCGCCCGCCGATGGCGGATGAGGGGGCCATCGTCAGCGAAACACTCAGTGGGCACCGAGAACGCTACGCGGCAGATCCTGAGGCTGCGAAGGCGGCGATCGCTCATGGCGAATCACCAGTCCCGTCGGAGCTTGCCCCCGGGGAGCTCGCTGCCTGGACGCTTCTGGCCAATATGATGCTCAATCTTGACGAAACCCTTTCGAGGAACTGACCTGTGGCTGCTTTCACCAATGCAGAGGCACATCGTTTTCAAACGGCGATGGCTCGCCGGGCTTTTCTTCGTACGGGGAGTGTGAGCCTGGGGGCGGCTGCCCTCTCGCTCCTCGAGGGCTCGCGTGGGGCCTCGGCTGCGGCAATCGATCCCTCGACTGCATCGGCTGGCACAGGGGGGCGGGTGCACCTGCCGCTCCCCGGTCTTCCGCACCATACGCCCAAAGCCAAGCAGGTGATCTACCTGCACATGAACGGTGGGCCTTCGCAGATTGACCTGTGGGACTACAAGCCGGTTCTCCAAGACTACTTTGATAAAGACCTGCCGCCGAGCGTGCGCGGTGATCAGCGGCTCTCCACGATGACCAGCGGGCAGAATCGCTTTCCATGCGCGCCCTCGAAGTTCACCTTTGAGCAACGTGGGGAGTGTGGGCGTTGGATCAACACCGACCTCCTGCCCCACACCGCAGGCATCGTTGATGAGTTGGCACTTGTGAAAACCGTGCACACCAACGCTATCAACCACGACCCCGCCTGCACCTTCGTGATGACGGGCAGCGAGATCCCTGGAAAGGCGAGCCTGGGGAGTTGGTTGGCGTATGGTCTCGGGAGCGAGAACGACGACCTTCCGGCCTTCGTGGTGTTTACCCCACAGCCCGATATCAATCCTTCGCAGGCCCTCTTCACCAGAATGTGGTCGAGTGGCTTTTTGCCAACGCAGTATTCCGGGGTGGCGATGCGGGGCACGGGCGATCCGGTGCTCTACCTGCCAAATCCAAACGGGATCAGTTCCGCTGATCGGCGCCGCATGCTCGATGGGCTTGGACGGCTCAACGAGATCGGCTTTCAGCGGTTTCGCGACCCGGAGATCACCACGCGAATCGCGCAGTATGAGATGGCGTTCCGCATGCAGACGAGCGTGCCTGACCTCGTGGATCTCTCCAGCGAATCGGCCGAAACACTTGCCCTCTACGGCGACGACGTGAACAAGCCCGGCTCGTTTACCCACAGCCTGATCCTCGCCCGCCGGTTGGTGGAGCGCGGTGTCCGGGCGGTGCAGGTACTGCACCGTGGCTGGGATCAGCACGGGAACCTGCCAAATGATCTCGCGGCCCAGTGCCGCGACACAGACCAGGCCACGGCCGCGCTCGTCACCGACCTCAAACGCCGCGGGCTGCTCGACGACACCCTGGTGGTGTGGGGGGGAGAGTTTGGCCGCACGGTCTACTCCCAGGGCACGCTCACGAAAGAGACCTACGGTCGCGACCACCACCCACGAAACTTCTGCATGTGGATGGCCGGGGGTGGCGTGAAAGGCGGCGCGATCCTCGGTGAGACGGACGAATTCAGCTACAACGTCGTCGCCGATCCGGTGCACATCAACGACTTTAACGCCACGATTCTGCACCTGATGGGAATCGATCACGAACGGTTTACGTTTAAGTTCCAAGGGCTCGATCAGCGACTCACTGGCGTGGAGCCGCAGCGAGTCGTCAGCGAAATCTTGGCCTAGGTGGCTCGCGGGCGTTCAATCTTCGAAGCGGGTTTCGACCGTCGAAGCCGCCAGCAGGCGGCTGGTGGTGCCGTTGAAGGCGAGCAGCGCTGTATTGCGGATTTCTTCCGGCGAGACGCCGGCGATTCCGGTGCGGTGCAACCAGTACTGCTCTCCCGGTGCCAGCGGAAAGGCCGGGAAGTCCCCTTGCCGAACTTTGGGGAGGTGCGTCTTCACCCAGTTCCACGCCGTCACGTGGTGCTGCATGGCGTCGTCGGGTTGGAGCCGGCACCAGCGTCGATACTCCACCTCCAGCAGGCAGATCACATCATGCCGGGAGTTGGTGAGCAGCTGCCCGGCCACGGCGAGGCCCAGCGGGGTGGTGGTCAGCAAAATCACGGGATCGGGGTCGAGACTGGCCGCGTCGCCGTCGCGTTCGATCCACGCCACTCGTGCCGCCAGATGCGCAGGAAGATCGTGGTCTGCCCAGCAGCACACCGACTCGGCCACAATCCGCGTTGCCTCGTTGATTACCGCCAGCTCCGGGTCGGGAGTGCTGCGATGCCGCGGCCGCTTGCGATCCTCCGCAAGGAAGGCCCGCAGTCCGTCTTGCCAGGCGTGGGACTGGGGGGTCATGGCTGGCTCCGTGTGCGGTTGCTGGAAAGACCAGAGCGCGTGGCGATCGCGGCGAGTGGATCATCCGGCCACGCATGCTTGGGGTACCGCCGACGCAGTTCCTTTTTCACTTCGGCGTAGGTGTTGGCCCAAAAACTCGCGAGATCGTCGGTGACTTGTTGGGGTCGGTGGTTGGGGCCGAGGAGATGGAGCAGCACGGCGATCCGTCCGCCGGCGATCCGTGGCGTTGCTGGCATGCCAAACACCTCCTGGATCCGCACGGCGAGCACCGGCGGCCGGCCCACCTCATACTGCAGCCGATGCCTGTTGCCGCTGGCTACCTCAAGGCTCTCCGGGGCGAGGCGGTCAATCTCCGCGAGCCGATCAAAGCCGATGGCCGTCTGCAGGCAGGGGAGCCAGTCGCGGCGGCGGAGTTCATCGAGCGAGGAGAGCCCCACGCAGACATCCGCCAACAGGCTGCGCAGCGTTGCCTCGTCCAACGCGGGCAGGCCGAGATCGGGCATCGCGCTAGCCAGCCAACGAGTCCTTGCAAGCAGAGAACCTGCGGCCGTGTCGGCCGCGGGCAGAAACTGCGCGAGCTGAAGGCCAGCGGCGTCGGCGACGAGTTGAGCGGCCGCGGTGGGATCCGTGATTGAGATCGGCGTTTCGTCGATGACGAGATCACACCAAACCCGTTGCCGCCGAGCCTCCGCCCGGCCTTGCGACGGGTTCCAAAGCAGCGTGTCGCGGCTCTGGAGCAGGTGCGGCATCTCATCAAGCCATGCCCGGTCGACGGCAGACGCGATCCGCACGCGGGCCTCGCTTCCCCCATCGTCGAGGTCGATCGCCAGAAACAGGGGCTCACCCGTCACTCGGCAACTCCGGTCGAGCCGCACTCCCCGCCCGCCGACCATCGTGCCTCGATCCCGCGAGCCCGCGCGGAGTTTCACCAGCCGGTCTGGGAATGCTGCGAGCAGCGACCGTCGAAACGCTGCCTCAGGATCGGCGGCTCGTGGTCCGGCCTCGGCGACCAGATGGGCCATTTGGTTGGCGACGCGGAGAACACCGCGCGCGGCGGGCGGATGCAGGGGGTGGCTTGGCGTGTCGTGGCCTGCGGCAAACGCATACAGGGCCGCGACGCGATCGAAGAGATCGCTGCGGCTGCTCGCGCGGTGCAGGTCCCGCGGCCCGCCGCTTTGCTGCCGGAACGGATCACGTTCGGAGAGCAGCCCCGCCGCGATCGCCGCCTCACCGAGTACGCCCGCCGCAGCTCCCTCCAAGAGAAACAGGCCGAGGCGAGGATGACAGGGAAGCGATGCGAGTCGGAGGCCTGTTTCCGTGATCGTGAGAGCCTCACCGTGTGAACCGGTGAGGGCGCCGAGTTGTTGCAGGAGAGCCACCGCACGCCCGGTGGCATCGTCTGGCGGCGCGTCGAGCCAGGGAAAATCTCCCCAACCGCCGAGGGCCACCAACTGCAGCACCGCAGCGGTGAGGTCGCTACGGAGCACTTCGGGAGTCTCCGCGAGATCACGCCGCTGATGGGCCACTTCGTCCCAGAGCCGCAGGCAGACGCCGGGGGCGGTGCGGCCCGCCCGCCCTGCCCGCTGCTCTGCGGCCGCCTGCGAGATCGAGACCAACTCCAGCCGTGGGAGCCCCGTGGCGGTGGCTACGCGGAGCTGCCGTGCGTCACCCGAATCGATCACCGCGGTCACACCCGGTACGGTTATGGACGTTTCCGCAACGTTGGTGGAGAGAATCACCTTGCGTCGTCCGTCTTCGGCAAACACGCGGTCTTGTTGGGCGGCGGCGAGATCGCCGTAGAGGGGAAGGACGAGCGTGTCCTGGTGGCACTGCGGTTCGACCAAGCGACGGCACCGCTCGATCTCCCCAACACCCGGCAGAAAGACCAGCACGTGGCCGCTCGTTTCGCGGAGCACCTTGGGGAGCACGCGGCCGAGCAGCTCTGCCACATCGTCGCGGATCATCCGCTCGCCCCGCTTCAGGTAGCGAATGTCGACGGGATAGCAGCGGCCTTCGGCTTCGATGACGCGACACCCCGCTGCTCCGCCAAGAGCCGCAGCGACCGGCTCGGTGGCGAGCGTGGCACTGGCCACAATCAAACGCAGGTCTGGCCGCAGCTCGCGGCGAAGCCGGCAGAGCATGCCGAAGATCAGATCCATCTCGATGGATCGCTCATGGAACTCATCAAGAACGACGCAGCCCACGCCTTCCAGGGCCACGTCATGCAGCATCCGGCGGAGCATGATGCCCGTCGTTTCGACCGACAACCGCGTGGCCTTGGTTGCCTTCACGTCAAAGCGGACGCGGTAGCCCACCTCATCCCCCAGGGAGCAGCCTCGGCGGCGAGCGATTTCCCCTGCGACCGCACGTGCAGCCAGCCGTCTGGGCTGCACGAGGATGACCTCCTGGTCTGGGCTGAGGTCGTCGAGGAGCGCCGGCGGGATCAGCGTGGTTTTGCCAGAGCCGGGGGGCGCGGTG
Organism: Planctomycetota bacterium; assembly: GCA_029978905.1. Lineage (GTDB taxonomy): Bacteria > Planctomycetota > Planctomycetia > Pirellulales > UBA1268 > M30B53. The sequence continues at coordinate 51,072 of JAPOIM010000010.1, read as the reverse complement.
ACGACCACGGCGTGCGAGCGCGATGCCCGCACGATGTCCTCAAGGACTGCCGCAACCGGAAGGTCGAACGCCGTAGTCACGTCGCTTCTCGTCACACGCGTGCGAGGGCCTCGATCGCGGCCCCACGCGCGCCTGCCGTATCACCGTTGGGCATCACGAGAATGTCGATGCCGGCCTGCTCTTCCCGCTGCCGCGGCATTGCCGCGCGGATCTCGTTGATGATCCACTGCTGGAACGACTCGTCTGTTTCCACCGCACCGCCACCGACGAAGAGCACGTCCGGATCGAAGACGTTGATCATCTCATCGAAGAACAAGCCGAGTGCCCACGCCTGCACGCGGAAGATTTCGCGGCACATCGTGTCGCCCTTCTCGGCAAGGCCACGCACGAACTTAGCCGCGCGTCGCGGGTCGCCGAGTTCGCCAAGCTGATGCCCGGGGTGCCGCTGCAGGAAAAACGGAAGCAGCGTCCGCTCGATCGCTGTGAGCGAGCAGAGCGACTCAAGGTCGCCGGTTCGCCCACAGTTGCACCGCGGCGTGAGACCCTCGATGCCGGGGATCGAGCGGTACGGAATCAGCACGTGCCCGAGCTCGCCGCCAAAACCGTTGCGGCCGGTGACGACGCTGCCTTGCACGATCACGCCGCCGCCAAGACCGGTGCCGATGATCGCGGAGATTGACGTCGCCTTGTTCTCCACGCCAAATCGCGAGAAGTGCCCCCACAGCGCGGCGGCATTGCCGTCGTTGAGGTAGCAGACGGGGCGAGCGAGTTTCGCTTCCAAGCCAGCCCGGATGTCGAAGCCAGCCCAGCGCTCGTGCACAAAGTTCGTGGAACCCCGCGCGCTGAGCACGCCGCCTGCCGTCGCGGGCCCTGGCGTGTCGAGCCCGACACCGACAATCTGGTCGGGCGTGAGTCCCACTCCAGTCGCCGCGATCTCAAGCCCGTCAGCGATCTGCTGCAGGCACACGTCTGGCCCCTCCGTGACCAGCGCAGGATGCTCGCAGAGGCCCTCGACGAGAAAGCGTCGATCTCCCGTGAGGAAGGTGTAGTTGACGGCGTTGCCCCCAAGATCAATCCCGGCCACGACCTGTTGTGCGTTCACAGAAGCAAGCTTCTCCGTGCGATTGGGGCCTGGCGGATTCCAGCCCTACGTCCAACATCGTAATCAATGGGCGTCTGACTTCGACGGGGTGTCGCGAAGTACGTTCTTGACGCCCAGCGGGCCCGAATATGCCACCTGGGGCGGCTGTAGGGCGGCGGGCGGCTTACATCCCAACGGGAATAGCGCTCGTGATCTGCTTGGCGATCTCGATGTAAAGCGGAATGCCAATCGTCACGTTCCAGGTGAATGTGAGACCGAGCGAGGCCGCCAGCGGCAGGGTGGGACTTGCTTCGGGAATCGCGATCCGCTGTACGGCGGGCACGGCGATGTACGAGGCCGCTCCGCAGAGCACCGCGAACAGGGCGTAGGTGCCAAGTTCGAAGTGGTGGCCGAGCGCCAGGCTGTAGCCATGCAAGACGAGCATGCCAAAGGTCGCAAAGGCGACGGGAGCAAACAGCCCGAAGGCGATGAAGCTCCAGCCGGCCGTTTTGAGGTCACGCAGCCGCTGGCACGCCGTCATCCCCATTTCCAGCAGGAAGAGGCACAGGGCGCCTTTGAAGATAAACAGGAAGAGGTGATTCGGACCCTCAACAACAGACGGGTCCTTTAGTGCCTGGATGCCGCTGATAAAGCCGACGACGATGCCACCGAAGAGCATGTAGAGCCCGGGGTTGAGAAACACCTCATGCAGCAACTTTTTACTGAGCAGTGGGCCATGGCTCGTTGATGCAGCGGCGGGCTGCGTGTAGCCCGCTTCGCCAGGCATGTTGCCCGCAGGGTCCATCCCGCTGGCGCGAAGTTTGGACACGAGGAACAACCCCACAAGGCAGCCGGGGATTTCCATCACCGCGAGCATCACCGGCATGTAACTGTCGTGAAGGATGCCCAGAGCAGCAAGAATCCCCAAGCAGGTGACAAACGTTCCGGCAGAGTCAGAGCCGTAATACGCTCCAACCGTGACCGCGTCGAGCTTCCGCATCGGCGTGAACCACGTCAGCAACTTGGTGGCGGCAAGGCCGATGGCTGCATTGGCAAAGAAACCCACCGCCGCAAGCCCGCCCGCAACCGACAGTTCGTTTGGCGAAAGATGCGCCATCAGGGTGCCACCATGCCAGCCAATCGCGATCAGAAGGTAGATCACGAGGCTCTGGTAGAGAGCCTTGGGAAACTCGAACGGCACCTTGAGCAGCGGGATCGCAAATCCCATGAAGAAAAACAGCAGCAGAGGCTGAAACAGATTGCTGACGAAGCTGTTGAGGATCGATTCGATGGGCGACTGTGCCGACGTGTCGGCATGGACTTTGACACGCAGCACACCGGTGGCTTCCGCCATCCGCAGCCGCTCAAGTTGGGTGCCATCAACAGCGAGCCCGATCAAGCGAGTCTCAAAGAATCCGCCATTCTCTAACGCCTCGAGTGCGGCCACCTCGGCTTCCGCAGGCTCGTCAGTGGGAGCCTCTTCGGAGGCGACGATCACATCGCTCGAGGTCGCTTTGAGGCGAACGACCGACGTGACCGCGACGTCGCGGAGCATGGTCTTTGCCACAGGCCCTTCCTCACCGGGGGTCACGTGAGCGACGTCGACCCGCATATCCTCTTCGATCACATTCCCGTGCTCGACCTCCACGATGGTGCGGAAGATCACGTGCCCGATTGGCAGCTTTCGGGCAGACGTGGAGGGCTCGCCCTCTTGAGCGCTCGCCACGGCGATTTTGTGGCCGAGCACGACCGGAATGGCAGCGTCGATTTGCTTCGCAAGCGCTGCGGAGGGAATCACCGCCAGGGCGAACAGAGCGGCGAGGAGCAGCGATCGAGAGCACAGGGGGCGTAGAGCGTCGACGGGGCCGAGAGACGAAGTGGGCATGGTGCGGTGCTGGGGGCTGAGTCGGGCGACGGGGAAGGTTCGCCACGTGTGCGTAGAAAAACTTCCGATGCATCACTTCTAGTTCGCAGTTTGCGAAGCAACAAGGCAAAATGACTTACAAGTCCGCAAGCATCACGTTTCAGTCGCGAGAGAACTGGAAAGAGGTTGCGCGATGCGAGCCGTCGTTGCCTGCGGAAGCGTCGCGAGAGTGGCCACTTGTGCGGAGTGAAGCGGTTGTAGCGGCGGCGGCCGTGGCGGTTGGCTCAGAAAAGGGGGAGAGATATGGGGATGCCTCGACGGATGTGGGACCAGGCATGGGGGTGGCTTGCGGCGATCACGATCGCCCTGGGCGTCGGAGGCTCAGTCGCGAGCGGGGACGACTCCGCGACACCCAACATCGTCGTCATCTTCTGTGACGACCTCGGCTACGGTGATCTTGGATGCTTTGGGCACCCCACGATCCGCACCCCAGAGCTTGACCGGATGGCACGCGAGGGGATGAAACTGACGCAGTTCTATTCGGCTGCTCCCGTCTGCACGCCAAGCCGAGCGGCCCTGCTCACCGGGCGACTTCCGGTGCGAACTGGGATGTGCAGCGACACCAGGCGGGTGCTCTTCCCCGACTCCGGCGGAGGCCTGCCGGCGAGTGAAATCACGCTCGCGGAAGCCCTGAGTGAGCGGGGGTACGCTACGGCATGCGTGGGGAAATGGCACCTCGGCCACCTGCCACAGTTTCTGCCAACCTCCCATGGCTTCGACTCGTACTTCGGCATTCCGTATTCCAACGACATGGACCGCATTGCGGAGGCCCCGAAGGGGCGGGCCGCCTTCTGGGAACCACGCAGCGAGTATTGGAATGTGCCGCTCTTAGCCGACTGCCATGAGGTGGAGCGGCCAGCGGATCAGACCACGCTCACGCGGCGATACACCGAGGCCGCCGTCGAGTTTATTGAAGCACACCGCGAGACGCCCTTCTTCCTCTACCTGCCGCACAGCATGCCGCACGTGCCGCTGTTTCGGTCAGATGCATTTGAGAACACGAGCCCGCGCGGACTGTACGGCGATGTGATCGAGGAGATCGACTGGAGTGTAGGTCGGATCCTCGAAACCCTTCGCACGCAAGGGCTCGACAAGAACACCGTTGTCTGGTTCACCAGTGACAATGGCCCTTGGCTGACCTTCGGAGACCACGGCGGATCCGCCGGCTTGCTGAAGGACGGAAAGGGGACGACGTGGGATGGAGGGATGCGGGAGCCGACGATCGTCTGGTGGCCAGGAAGCATTCCTGCGGGGCGCGTCTCGCATGGCCTCGGCACGACGATGGACATTTATGTCACGAGCCTCACGCTCGCAGGGGCTGATGTTCCGCGCGATCGCGTCCTCGACGGCGTTGATCTCTCCCCGATGGTGCTCGAGGAAAAGCCGAGCCCGCGAGGCGAGGTGTTTTACTACCGTGGCACGCGGCTGATGGCGGTGCGTCAGGGTGCCTGGAAGGCCCACTTCATGACGCAGGAATCGTACACCGGGAACAACGAACTCCTCACGCACGACCCGCCACTGCTTTACAACCTTGAAGCTGATCCCGGTGAGCAAAGGGATGTGGCGGAGGCCCATCCCGACGTGGTGGCGTCGATTGCAAAACTGGCCGCGAGCCATAAGGCGGGAGTTGAGCCTGTGCCCTCGCAACTCGAAATCCCCTTGCCCACACCGTGACTTATGCAACGAATGCTTCGCTGGCTTCGAATGGGGGTGCTGCTTGGTGGCGTGCCGGCCGCGTTCGCGGCGTTGGCGTCGGCAGCGACGTATGAGTTCGGAGACCTTCCCCTGACCGTGCCGGATGGCTACGTCGTGGAGCAGGTCGCGGCGCCACCGCTAGTGGAGCGGCCGGTCACCTGTGATTTCGATGAGCATGGCCGGCTCTATGTGGCTGAGTCGAGTGGGTCGAACGCGCCGCTCGCCGAGCAGCGGGCCAATCCGCAGCACCGCATCCTGCGGTTGGAAGACGTCGACGGGGACGGCGTGTTTGATCGCCGGACCGTGTTTGCTGAGGGGCTGATGATGCTCCAGGGAACCCTCTGGCACGAGGGCTCGCTGTATGTGGCCGCGGCACCGGAGATCCTCAAGCTGACCGACCACGACGGGGACGGCGTGGCGGATGCGCGGGAAGTCTGGCACGACGGAGGCACACTCACCGGCTGCGGGAATGATCTCCACGGCCCCTACCTCGCCCCGAACGGCCGCATCGAGTTTACGAAGGGAGCGTTTGCCGAGCAGACGCATGACCTCGCTCAGCGACCGGGGTGGACCAGCCGGGCATCGCACGTGTTTCGCTGTCGTCCTGATGGGTCCGAACTTGAAGCGGTGGTGACCGGGGGCATGGATAACCCGGTTGACGTGGCGTTTACCGCCGCTGGTGAGCGGCTGCTGTCCGCGACGTTCCTCGTGCATCCCGCTGGAGGGCAGCGAGATGGCGTGGTGCATGCGGTCGGCGGAGGCGTTTTTGGGAAAGACCACAGCGTGCTCGATGGCCACGCGACGACGGGTGACCTTCTCCCAGTTTTGATTCACCTCGGGCCCGCCGCGGCGTGTGGCCTCCACGTGCACTCGGGATTTGGATGCGGCCAAGGCCTTGGTGGCGACGCGTTTGTCTGCAGCTTCAATCTCAGGAGCGTGTCTCGGCATCGGCTCACTCCGGACGCCGGCAGTTTTCGCGTCGAAAGCGAGCCCTTTCTCAGTGGCGACTCGGCGGACTTCCATCCCACCGATGTGATTGAGGATGCCGATGGCTCGCTCCTCGTGGTCGATACCGGAGGGTGGTACAAGCTCTGCTGCCCCACGTCGCAGATGGAGAAGCCGGCAGTGACAGGTGCCATCTACCGCATCCGACGAGGCGACGTTTCGCCACCTGACGACCCACGTGGTGGGGCGATTTCGTGGTCGACGCTGGCGGCTCCAGAGGTGGCGGCGTGGCTTGGCGACGAGCGGCCTGCAGTCGCCTGGCGTGCGGTCGCGGAGCTCGCCCGTCGTGGCGACGCGGCTGCCGTGGTGGAGGCCGTCTCCGCGGAGCAGGCGAGCAGGCACGCTCGGCTGCGAGGTGTGTGGTGTCTGTCGCGAATTGAGACCGATGCCGCCAAGGCAGCGCTGCGAGCAAGGCTTGGCGACCGAGACGTCGAGGTGCGACAGGCGGCGGCACACGCCGTTGGGCTCGCGCGTGATCGTGCCGCGATCGAGGCGCTTGGCACACAACTTGCGCAGGATGATCCCGCGGTGGCTCGGGCGGCGGCGGAGGCGCTTGGTCGCATCGGCGGCGAGGATGCGGTGGCGGCCTTACTTGTTGGAAGCCGGCGTGCGGAGGGGCGAATGCTCGAGCATGCGGTCTGCTTCTCCCTGATTGAGGCGGGGCTTTCGGAGCCACTTCTCACCGCACTCCATGATCCGCATCCGGGTGTCCGGCGATCCGCGATGGTGGCCCTCGATCGGTTGCTTGAAGCCGAGGGCGACGGGGCTCCTCTCGAGGCCCTCCGCACAGCGGTGGTGGCGGCAGTGCATGCTGACGCCCCGGCGCTTCGCGATGCTGGGCTGCAGTTGGTGGCCTCCCATTCGTTGTGGGCGGCGGACATTCTGGCAGACGTGCCAAACCTTCTCGATGAACTCGCAGCAGCGGCCGGCGAGGAAGGCGATCGCCTTCTCAAACGTCTCGTGGATCTGACGGCGGCGCCCGAGGTGGCCGACGCGATCGCGGTGGCGCTTCGACGTGGGCCCACCTTCGAGACCGCTCGCGCGGAGGCTGCCCTACAGGTGATTCGCGCGGCGAGGCCAGCGGCCGTGCCAGAGAGTTGGGTCGTTGGCCTCGGAGATCGCCTGCACAGGCCGACGCAGGGCGATGCGGCAGCCGACACGGCTGAGAGGCTACTTGCCTCGCACGTCAAAACGCTCGCGGTCCTGCCTTTGTCGGCCGAGCAGCGGCAACGCTTGCGGGAGCCGTTCGTTCGTCTCGCGGCATCGTCGGAGGTTGATGGGGCCGTGAATCTCGCTGCATTGCAAGCGTCGGGCCTGACAGACGCCTTGCCCTCGGCGGTGGTCGATCGCTTGCTGGAGCTCGTGCGGAACGCAGACGGTGAGGTGTCGCCGCTCGACCGATCGGCAGCAATCGACGCCCTGACCAAAGCGTCGTTGACGGGTGACGACGCGATGCAGCTCGCGGATATGCTCTCCACGCTGTCGCCAAGCGATGTGGCCCGCGTGTTACCCATCGTCACGCGCAGCGGAGGATCATCCTTGGCGCGTGGTGTTGACCGCCTCGAGGCCTACCCGCGACCGGATTTGCTGCCACGTTCGCTCGTCGCCGAGGCCCTTGCGCAACTCGCTGCGGAGGGAGGAAACGCCTCCACGCTGCTCAGCCAGATAGATGACGCATCGGCATCGCAGCGGCAGCGGTATCTCGAACTGGCCGCCTCGCTGCCAGCAGGGGATGCCGCCCGAGGGCATCGCGTGTTTCTTTCGCAGAAGGCGGCCTGCACCAGTTGCCATGCGATGGCCTACGCCGGTGGACGGGTGGGGCCTGATCTCACCCGTATCGGCGGGATCCGCACCCCCGCAGACTTGCTCGAGGCGATTGTTCTGCCAAACGCAAGTTTTGTTCGGAGCTACGAACCGGTGGTTGTGTTGACCACCAAGGGGACCGTTGTTTCAGGCATCGCGGTCGACACTGCGAGCGACGAAATGATCGTGCAGACTTCGGCCACGGTGCGTGAAAATATTCCCCTCGAGGAGATCGACCAGATCGAGCAAGGAACGGTCTCCCTGATGCCGACCGGCTACGACACGCTGCTGTCGCCTCAGGAACTGGCCGACCTGGTGGCGTTTCTTGCGCGGGCCCGCTGAGGCGTGACCACGCTCGCGCTCTCAAGCAGTTCCGCTCGCGACGAACCCCGCACTCGGAACACCTGGCGGGTTCGGACCTCTTCGCAGAGGTGCCAGGTGCGAAGGCGGCGTGTGTGCTTGAAAACTCGCCCGCTCCCCAGGCGAAACGTGCACCCTGGCGGGAGTTCGTCGACACGCGGGAGGGTGCTGGCCGTCGCGTCGTAGCGGCTTAAGACCGCGACGAGTTCTGGGTCCGCACAGCTGGAGGCCCGGGGGTTGGTCAGCATGCCTCGGATCACCTCGGTGATGTCGGCAGGAAGTGTCGGGGTGTGCACCAGCGGGTGCAGCAAGTTCCCGAAGGCTCGCTTCCACTCGCGTCCGTGGGGCGCGATCCGCCGCGACGCCCCGCGGAAGGCGTGCAGGTGGGCAATCTCATGTAGCAGCGTCACCAGAAACGCATAGCAGTTGAGATCTTCATTGACGGTGATGCGGTGCCATGGTCGGCCTGGGCTTGGGGAGGTGTACGAACCGAGGCGGGTTCGGCGGGGGCGCGTCACCACCAACTGCACCGGCTGGTCGAGGAGCAGGTCGACGACATACGCCAGCGCAGACGGTGGGATGCGGCTGGCCAGCCTTCGCATCAGTTCGTCTCGCTGGGCCGTTGCCTTGGGCATGCGTGGCGTCCTGGTATCCATTCGATTCACTCACATGGCGAGGGTGGGTTTCGCATGCGGAAGCCTTCTGGGCAAGTCGGGTTGTGGGAAATCGCCTCACACGGTGTGATAGAAATCGCTCCGCGGCCCTGCCTGCCCTCAAACGCCTCGCGTTTCCCGCCTTTCACGATGCCCCGTTTTTTTGCGTTTCTCGCGTCCAATCTGCGCTGGCTTTCGGCAGGATTCCTTCTGACGTTTGCGTCTGCGTTCGGCCAGACCTGGTTTATCTCGCTCTCAGCGCCCTTCATTAAGCAGGAATACGGCCTGACCGACGGGAGTTGGGGTAGCCTCTACACGGTGGCCACGCTGTCGAGTGCGGCCCTGATGTTCTGGCGAGGCTCCGCGGCGGATTTCGTACCGCTCTCGCGACTTGCCGGCGGCACGGCGATCGTGTTTTCGGCGGCCGCCGCTGGGATGGCGCTGGGAAGGTCCACATGGCTCTTGCTGCTCGCGCTGTTTTTGCTGCGATTCTGCGGGCAGGGAATGTTTGGACACATCGCGATGACGGCCATGGGCCGCTGGTTTATTGCCAAGCGTGGGCAGGCCATTGCCGTGGCAAACCTTGGGTATCCGGCGAGTGAGATTCTCTTGGCCACCACCACCATCTTCGTGATTGGCAGTATTGGTTGGCGGGGAACGTGGCTCCTCGCCTCCGGCCTGATCCTCGTGGGGATGACCCCTGCCCTTGTGTTCCTCCTCAACGCCACGCGGACCGCGGAGCAGTTAGACGCAGCGAGCCTGCGGACAGGACTTGGTGGGCGGCACTGGCATCGCAAAGATGCGGCTAGCCACTGGCTCTTGCCCGCCCTGCTTCCCGCGATGCTCACCCCCGGTTTCATCGGGACGGTCGTGTTCTTTCATCAAACGCACGTGGCGGAAGTGAAAGGCTGGTCGCTGGTGCAGATGGCGCCTGCGTTTCCCGCGCTGGCGGTGATGGGGGTGATTTCTTCCTTTACGGCTGGCTGGGCCGCCGATCGGTTTGGCGTGGCGAAGCTGCTGCCGGTGCTGCTCGTGCCCATGGGCATTGGCATCGGCATCGTTGGCCCGAGTTCGTCTTTCTACGTCTGGTACTTCACGCTGGGGCTGATGGGCATCACGATGGGCATTGCGAGCGCGTTGTGGGGCGTGTTGCTGCCGGTGGTGTATGGCACCGAGCACCTGGGGGCGATCCGCTCCTTGGCGGTCACAATCATGGTGTTTTCCACCGCGATCGGCCCCGGTCTGACGGGGATTCTGATCGATCGAGGGATCGATTTTCCCACCCAATGCCATGCGCTTGGGGCGTGGTGTCTGGCCGCCTCCGTGGGAGCGCTTGCGATCGAACGCCGGCTCAGCCGCGAGATCGCCCTCGACGCCGCGTGAGGCTCGTCAGGCGGCACTGTGGCGGAGCGCCGAACGGATCCTCGCCGCACCGCCTACTGCCGCGAGCGCTGCGGTGCCCACGGCCACACCCACGAGCGCTTCGAACGCCAGGCCTGCCGCGGCGGTGGCGAGGCCCTCACCGAGATGTTCGCCCACACGGTGGTGGATCGTTTCGACCAGGTGGTGGATAGCAGGGAGTTCATGGCTGACGATGCCCCCGCCCACGAGGAACATCGCGGCCGTTCCCGCCACCGACAGCACTCGCATCAACCAGGGTGCGAGCGCAAGGATGAAGCGTCCTCCCAGCTGAGGCAGACGCGACTCCGCCGCCGCGAGCCAGGTCCCAAGGTCGTCGAGTTTGACGATCGCGGCCACCAGGCCGTACACGCCCACCGTCATGGCGAGGCCGATCGCCACCAGCACGCCAAGCTGGGTGGCGAGACTCCGCTCCGCGACGACACCAAGCGTGATCACCACGATCTCGGCCGAAAGGATGAAGTCGGTGCGGATCGCCCCCCGGACGCGGGCACGCTCGTGAGCATGGACTGCTGCCTCTGTGGGAGGCGAGGCGGTGGGAGAGCCTTGGTTCGCGTGAGCCTGCTTCAAAAAGTGGTGAAGGATCTTCTCCACCCCCTCGTAGCAGAGAAAGGCGCCCCCGGCGACCAGGAGCCAGGGGATGACCAGCGGGGCGGCCCAGCTGATGACAAGGGCCGCGGGTATGAGGATCAGCTTGTTGACCAGCGACCCACGCGCCACGGCCCAGACGACGGGGAGCTCGCGGTCGGCATGGACGCCGCTCACCTGCTTCGCGTTGAGCGCGAGGTCGTCTCCGAGCACGCCGGCGGTCTTCTTCGCCGCCACTTTGGTCATGGTGGCAACGTCGTCGAGCACGCTCGTGATGTCATCAAGCAGCAGAAGCAGACTGAACGCCATCAACCAGCCTTTGCTGCCAACTTCGCTTCGATCGCCGCTGCAGCCGCCTTTGCCGCGTCAGTGGCTCCCGGCAGTTTCTCAGCCTCACGAGCAACTTCCAGCATCGCAGCACTCGGGTTGCGGGGAAGGATTTCAACGACAAGCACCCGCTCCTCATCCGAGGTCGCGGCTTTGAGGGCCTTCCGACACATCTCCGCCCGCTCCTGATCGGACATCGTGAACTGCCGAGCGATCCGCAGGTAGCCCCGCAGGGCCCGGCCACGGAAGGCACCGTCGTTTGCCTCAGCCAGCTCGAGGAGCACTGGAGCGGCATCTGCCGTCATCCACGTGCCCAGCAGCCTAGTGGAGGCATCCTCCAGTTCGCGAGCGCCGGAGCGTGCGGCCGAGCGGATCGTCGCCAGGGCTTTTTCACCACCCACGGCCGCGAGTGTTTCCAGCAGCACGAGGTCAGCCTCAGCAGCGTCCTCCGCGGAGCCGAGCGCCCGTGCGAGTCGTTCGGCACAGCTGTTGCGGTCAGGCATCCGCACGGCTGCTTCGAGCAGGGCAAGCTTCGCCGCCTCAGCTTCTGCGGTGCCTGCGTGGGCTCGCACCCGCACAATGATCACGTCCATGGCATCGAGGTCGCCGACGCTGCCCAGCGCACGCAGCACGGCCACGCGGACGGCTTCCTCTGCGTGGTCGAGGAGTCCAACGAGCTTGGCCGTGGCATCAAGCTGCCGCGCCCGGATGGCCTCGACCACCGCGATCAGGACCGCCTGATCGTCAGATCCGAGCTGTTCGATGAGCGCAGCGTCGATGGCGTCACCGGTGAGCGCCGCAAGCGACGCGCGAGCGGCGGCCGCAACCGCCTCATCAGCATCCCCCACTGCCGCGAGCAGCGGTTGGAGCACAGCGGCATCGCCAAGTTGGCCGGCGGCTTTAATCGCCGCGATTCTCACCGGCTGCGGTGCGTCCCCGGCCAGCCGCAGCACGAGCGGCACGGCAGCGGCGCTTCCACGGTGTGCGAGCACGTCAAGCAAAATGGCCGCCCTGCTATCGGGCCCTTTGCCGGCGAGGAGGCCTTCCACGCCCGCCATCAGGGCCGCATCGGCCGCACTCTCGCGGGGCATGCTGCGGGCGGTGGTGACCGCCATGGCGAACAGGCGTCGCGAGGGAAGGTAGAACGCTTCGGTGAGCAGGTCGCCCGCGGTGTCGCTGCCAGCGAGGATCGCTAGGCGAAGGGCTTCGGCGTGCCGCTGTTCCGAGACGTCGGCTTCCCTGACCGCCTTCGCGAGCGAGGCCGCCTCGTTGGCCTGGTTGTCGGCGAGCAGCGCGGAGCCAGCCACGACGCACGCTTCCGCCACGGCATCACGGTGGCTGTCGTTGGTCGACTTTAGTCGGCTCTCCAGCCCCGCGATGGCAGCCTTGCCACCGATCCGGCCGAGTGCGGCGGCTGCAGCACCTGCCACGTCGTCGTCGCTGCCAGAGAGACGCGTGAGCAGCAGCGGAACGGCGTCCGCATCGCCACGAACCCCAAGCGTATTGATCACGCCAATTAACTCACGCCCCTGCAGAAGCGCGGTCGACCGCCGCAGGGCGGCATTCGCTTCTGGGCCAGGAATCGCTTCCAGGGCGATCCTCACCCACGAGGCCAAACGCTCGTTGGTCAGAAGCGGCTCGAGTGCCTCCACCGACGCCGCCGAGCCGTGCGGCGAATGCCTCATTGGAATTGCCTTCTCCCGCAGCTG
>JAPOIM010000010.1:0-38498 GCA_029978905.1 Planctomycetota bacterium | reverse complement strand
GGGGGAGCCGTAGATCGCAAGCTGCTTGCACGTGGCGGCCTTGGTCGCTTCATCCGCGTCGCTGGTGAGCACGGCAACAAGTTCTTGCTCCCGCGGCGAGGGTTCTGCCGCCGGGAGGCAGGTCATGAGCGTGAGCCACGCGAGTGCCACCAGGGCTCCGCACGCGAGACTCTGCCACAGGCGAAGCCGGCGATCAGATTCCGGGATCGCAATGACAATCGCACCGCGACGGGGCGCGGGGACGGGCCGGGCCGCCATCGGTTGCGAGGGGTGTTCAAGCAGGGTCATTATCCAATCCTCCAGGGACCGCGCTGCGCTTCCGAACGAAGCCGGTTCGCCTCATCGTCATCAACGAACGTGTGTGTCGCGTTGTCGAGTGTGACCGAACGACCAAGCAGCAATGCCACATTGGCCGCGTGGCAGGCGATGTGGGCGTTGCACGCGGCCTCGACGTTGCCTTTTGGCTTCCCACGCGTCTTCACACAGTCAAGGAAGTCACGCACGTGGAAGGTGGCGGGGTAGCCGCCAATTTCTTCGACCGAGCGGCCAGCAAGGAGCGCGGGCGACGAAAGCACGAGTTTGCCGCTGTCGCCGGCTTCCACCCAACCGTCGGTCCCTTCAAAACGCACGGGGCACGAGCCGAGCGGGATCCAGTCTTTTTCACGGAAGACCAACTCCACCCCGTTGTCGTAGCGGCAGACGATCTGGTCGTCGGCCGGTGGGTTGTACACCTTGGGCGGGTCGATATCGCCCACTGCCCACTGGCAGAGGTCGACGCAGTGGGAGCCCCACTCAAGCACCCCGCCTCCAACCAGGCCGCCCCCCTTTTCAAAGTTGAAGCCGTCCAGCAGTGCCGGATTGAAAGGCCGCCAGGCCGCTGGCCCGAGGTACATGTCCCAGTCGACCGATGCTGGATCTGGGGCCGTTTCGCCAGGAAGCCAGCCACTCGTCATCGCTTTCATGCCCATCGGGTGGGCATACACGCGGGTCAGCCTGCCGAGCCGCCCCGTGCGGGCAAGTTCGCAGGCGAAGGCGAAGTGCGGAAGGTTGCGCCGCTGCGTGCCCGCCTGAAACACGACCCCGGTCCGCTGAACCGTGTCGCGGAGCACGAGGCTCTCACGGATGTTCTTCGTGCAGGGCTTCTCGCAGTACAGGTCTTTGCCAGCGCGGGCGGCTTCGCTCGCCATCGTGCCATGCCAGTTGGGGCCGGTGGCGATCAAGACCGCGTCGATATCTTGGCGATCAAGCAGTTCTCGGAAGTCGCGGTACGTGTCGCAGGTGCCCTCGCCATACTGGGTTTCGGCGATTTTCTTGATCGCCTGCCGCTGCGACTCCTTGATGTCGCACACGGCGGCAAACTGCACATCGGGCTGCTCCATGAAGCAGCCGAGATCGTAGGTGCCACGACGACCGATTCCGATCCCACCGACCACGATCCGCTCGCTCGGTGGCACGGCCCCGTCGAGGCCGAGGGCAGACGAGGGAATGATCATCGGAGCGGCAGCGACCGCTCCGGCTGCGAGGCTCTGCTTGAGGAAACCTCGCCGAGGCAATGGCGCCTGCGTGAGCTTTTCAGCTGGTGGACTCCCCGAACCTGGACGCGCATTCTGCATGGTGCAAAAGCCTCCTCGGCGTGTGGCTGAACTCCCCGCAGCGGCATCGCTGCCTCCCCCGGTGGGACGTGCGTGAGTATAGCAGCCACGCTGCCCGGAGGATGCGCAGTGGGTAGCCAGTTTAGGGAGCGGCCACATCCGTGGCGTCCGCAGCCAGTGGGAGTTGGTAGCAGGCGGCTTCGACGGCGTTTCTGACCAGCAGTTTGTCGCCCGCGAGGGCCACCGTATTCCAGGTCTTGTCGCTCAAGGCAGCGAGGGTTCCGAGTTCTTCGAGACCGTCAGGCGACGCCCGTACAAGCGTGACCGGCCCTGCTTCGGTCTGCACCAAGAGCAGGTCACCCACGAGCAAAATCTGGCCATGGCCATAGCGGCCGCGCTTCCACTGACGTTTGCCCGTTTCGACGTCGATGCAGGCGAGGATGCCGTCGTCGAGTCCGTACACCGAGCCATCAAGGAGGACGGGGCTGGCGAACTTGCTCTTGAGATCGCGGCTCCGCCAGCGTTCGGTGATCTGCCACTTCGCTTCGTCGCTGTGGTCGACCTCGAGCAGCACGCTTCCTGTGCCGTATCCCGTGGAGAGCAGGAGGTGATGTTCGTCGACAATGATCGGCTGACCGCAGTTGTTTCGCTGGTCATTCCCCCAGGGAAACTCCCAGAGAATCTCGCCCGTCTCCGGCTGGTGGCTCGCGATTCCCCGCTCGTGGAAGACGAGGATCTGAGGCGTGTTGGCAAGGCTCACGATTGCTGGGGAGGCATAGCTTGCGCGGGCGTTCCCTTGGCGAAAGATTTCGCTGCCCGTTTCGATGTCGTAGGCCGCCAGGGATTTCCCATCTCGACCACACGGCGACACGTACACCACGCCGCCTACGACCAACGGAGAACCTGCCACGCCGTGCGGCAGGAGCTGCCCCTGGTCGGATGGTTCCTGCTCCGCCTGTGGTTGATCCGTGGTGGCTCCGCTTGTGGTGGCATCGGCAGTAGATGCCGCGCCAGGAACGGTGTCGACGGTCCACAGACAGGCTCCCTGCGGCGAGAAACAGTTCAGCCGCCCGGTGGCCCCGAGTGTGAATACGCGATCGTTAATCACCGTGGGGGTGGCACGGGGGCCGGTGCCACCGAACCCCGACACGAACCGCAGCGGATCGGTGTGGATCCACCGCTCCGCGCCGGTCGCCAGGTCGTAGCACACGACCGTTTCCAGGTCTCCTCGCTGCTCCTGGGTGATCGCCACATCGCCAACGATCGCGAAGCCTCCCCAGCCCTCACCGACCCTTCGCCGCCAGAGTTCACGTGGCGGAGTGGCGGACCAGTCGCTCGCGAGCGAAGGCGTCTGCAGGCGGCCGTCGCGGTTGGGGCCCAGATACCCCGGGAAGTCTGTAGGGCCCGGGCTGAGTGTGATCGCTTCTGCCGTGGCTGTAACGCCCAACTCGGTGGGCAGGCTTGCAGGGAGAACTGTGCTGCGGAAACCGAAGACGACCTGGGCATCGCCGGAGAGGCCGTCGATACGAATCACTTGCTGGAAGGCGAAGAGCATCCCGGCGAAGGCGGCGAGCACGAGGAGTCGCTTCCACCACGCGATCGTCCACAGCAGCACGAGCGGCAGCCACACCGCGCCCATGCCACCGAAGACGTAGAGCGGAAAGGCGACGGAACGTGCTGGTGTGTCTGCCACGCGAACGGCGACGATCACGGCACTCGCCAGGCCAAAGCCCGCCAAGGCCACACCACCAATCGCGTTTCGATAGGGTTGCAGCCGGCGCGACCACGCCACAGCAAGGCCACTGGCCGTGAGGGCCACGAGCACGATCGCCAACAGGCGGAGGGCGTTTCGATCAGGGCGGCCCATCAGCATCGCCGTGATCAGCGAGAACCCCCAGGGGTACGAGAGGGCGACGGCCAGGAGCGGCACGAACCCGGCGAGCAGCCACTCCCAAAACCTCGGCCTTGGAGCCGGCGCGTCGGAAACTGAAGCCATCGGGTGCTCCCTATCGTCTGATGTTTCACGCGACTCAGGCGAGCACGTCCTGCACGACGTTGCCGTAGACGTCGGTCAGGCGGAAGTTGCGGCCTGCGTGCTGGAACGTGAGCTGCTCGTGATCGAGCCCGAGAAGGTGCAGGATCGTGGCGTGGAGGTCATGCATGTGCACGCCGTTTTCGACTGGTGCGTAGCCAAAGTCGTCGGTGGTTCCGTAGGTCAGGCCACCCTTGACGCCGCCCCCGGCCATCCACATCGTGAAGCCCTGCGGGTGGTGCCCGCGGCCGTCCCCATTCTCCACCGTGGGCGTCCTGCCAAACTCTGCGCCCCAGACAACGAGCGTGTCGTCGAGCAGGCCGCGACGGGCGAGGTCGTCGAGCAGGCCGGCGATGGGCCGATCGGTTTTGGCGGCCTCAGCCACATGCCCGTCGTGCACTTTTTGATGATGGTCCCAGGTGTAGTCGGTGGACACCTGGATGTACCGCACGCCCTGCTCCGCCAGCCGCCGGGCAAGCAAACACTGCCTGCCGAAGTTATCGCTGGCCGAGCCATCGACCCCGTAGAGCGAGAGGGTTTCGGGAGTCTCGTCGGCAAGGCTCATCACGGCCGGCATGGTCGACTGCATGCGAAACGCGAGTTCGTACGAATCGATCAGGCCATCGATCGTGCGGTCGGCAACTGCCTCATCGCGATGGTTGCGGTTGAGGGTCTGCACCAGGTCGAGTTGGGCACGCTGTGTCGCGGTGTCGAGGCGAGGGTTGGTCAGGTGGGAGACAGTGGCGCTCGCGATGGGTGTCTCTGCCGACCCGATCGCGGTGCCCTGATGGATCGCTGGCAGAAACGCGCTGCCGTAGTTCTGCACGCCTCCGTGGCCACGTGGCGGTGAGATGGTAACGAAGGCCGGCAGGCTGTCGCTCTCGCAGCCAAGCCCGTAACTCACCCAGGCCCCCACGCTCGGCCGCACAAGGTTGGACTGTCCGGTGTGCAGTTTGAGCAGGGCTTCCCCGTGGGCGGTCCCCTCGGTGTGCAAGGAGCGAATCACGCACAGCCGGTCGGCGTGTCGCGCTGCCAGCTGCGGAAAGAGTTCGCTGATCCACACCCCACTCTCGCCATGCTGATTGAAGGCGAAGTTGCTGCCGAGGATCGTGCCGAGTTGCTTGTCGGCCTGGGGCAAGCCCACGTCGGCTCCGGTAAGCGGCTTGCCGGCATCGACGCTCAGGCGAGGCTTCGGATCAAAGAGGTCGACATGGCTCGGCCCGCCCCACATGAAGAGGAAGATCACCCGCTTGGCTCGGGGAGCAAAGTGCGGCGGCTTGGGGGCGAGCGGACCGAGGCGAGGGGCCGCAGGGCTCGCGTGCCCTGCACGGCCTGCCATCGCCGCGAGCGCGAGCGAACCGAAGCCGCATCCGCTCGCACGGAGAAGGCCTCGGCGGCTGGCGACAGGGGTGAATTGATGGCATTGCATGCGAGCCGCTCTCTGGGAAAACGAAGTCTACTCCACCATCTGAAATCGGCTCGAGGCGAACAAGGCGTGTACCGCCTGTGTCCAGGCGTCGGAATGGGCCGATTCTGACCCCGCCGCCGTCGCTACCTGCTCGACGCGATCCACAAAGTCGAGCACCGCGGCCTCGTCGGCCGGTGCCGGTGGTTCGCCCACGACGCACTCAAAGAGCATGCGGAGGGCTGCATGCTGGGCGTCAGCTGTTCGCGCGTCGTCGTGGGCGGCGAGCACCCGCGCAGCGGTGGCCGTGGCTGCGTTCATCACCTGCTCGTCGTTGAGCATGAAGAGCCCCTGTGTGGCCACGGTCGTCTGCGGACGCATCCCTGTGGTTTTGTGGGGGTCGGTGAAATCGAGGGACTCGAATATCTCCGGCAGGTCGTTGCGGATCACGGGGAGATACACGCTGCGACACTGGAAGTCGGTGCGACGGCGGTTGGTGTTCGCACCCACCGCGGTGGCCTGATCTCCCAGGTAGTTGACAGTTGAGTCCATCGCTGTCAGTTCGAGCGTGCCGGCTGCGGAGAGCATGGCGTCGCGGAGACTTTCGGGGTCGAGGCGTCGCCGGTGGGCACGCCACAGAAGGGTGTTGTCGGGGTCCTGGGCCGCCGCTGCGGCGTCATGAGTGCTGCCCATGCGAAAGGTGCGGCTGAGCACGACCTGACGGATCAGGTGCTTCAGCGACCAGTCGGCCGCCACCAGTTGCGTGGCGAGGTGGTCGAGCAGTTCCGGATGGCTCGGCGGCTCGCCGGTGCGGCCAAAGTTGTCGACGGTGCGCACCAGTCCACGGCCGATCAGGTGGTGCCACACTCGGTTGGCCAGGACCCGCGCAGTGAGCGTGCCTGCGCCCCCGTCGACATCGACCAACCAGGCGGCCAGTTGCATTCGGCCACTGGCGTCGGCGGGCACTTCGGGAGAGTGTGTGCTGAGGACCTGCAGGAACCCTCTCGGAACGTGGTCTCCCTTGCGGTCGGGGTCGCCTGCGATGCGGATGCACTCGTCGGCAACCTCAGCCCGGTCAACCGGCGACATCACCCGTGGCGGGATCGCCGGTGGCGAGGTCAGGCGGCGCTCCACATCGCGGAGGAAGAGCCGCTGCACCTGGATCCGCGTCTCGCAGGGCACGAGCGGATCACGGGCGAGTTCGGTGATCGCGTCGGGCGTTTCGTCCACGATTTTTTGAAAGGCAGTCGCGGCGTCAGGCGTCTCCACGGCACCTGAAACGAGCAGCGTGAGCGCTTCCCCGCCCTGCTTCTTCCACGTCTCAAGCCCAGGACGCACCACCCGCCAGTAGTTCTCGTAGGCATCGTCGGCAGCCTCGCCCTCCTCCCCAATGCCCACGAGCCGCTCCATCACCCGTTGCTCGCCGAGCATGTAACGGCCCTCCATCACCTGGGTGCTGGTGAAGATGCCTGCGAGGGCGTAGTAGTCGGCCGTGGGAACCGGATCAAACTTGTGGTCGTGGCAGCGAGCGCATCCCAGGCTCTGGCCGAGGATCGCCCGGCCAACGGTGTCGATCAGTTCATCGGCGACTTCCATTTTTTGCTTCTCGGCGGGATTGCCCAGAAGCACCTTCGGGCCGATGGTGAGAAAGCCGGCTGCGGTGCGCTGTCGGTCGCGCTGGTCGAGCGTGTCGTGCGGCAGCAGGTCGCCGGCGAGCTGCTCGGCGAGAAAACGATCGAATGGCATGCCGTCTGCTACTGCGTCAATCACCCAGTTGCGATACCGCCAGGCTTCGCGGAAGAGAAAGTTCTCATCGAGGCCGTTGGAGTCTGCGTAGCGGGCCAAGTCGAGCCAGTGCCGTCCCCACCGCTCGCCGAAGGCGCGAGAGGCGAGCATCTCATCGACGAGATGTTCGTAGGCGAGCGAGCTGGGATCGTGCACAAAGCGTGCAATCTGCTCGGGGGTGGGGGGCAGGCCCGTGAGCGCAAACGAGAGCCGTCGCAGCAGCATGTGGGGCGACGCGTGCGACGCAGCCGTCAGCCCCTCAGCCTCCAGCCGGGCGAGCACAAAGGCGTCGAGCTCCGCGAGCGGCCACTCGGCGTCGCTCACCGACGGCGCGGTGGGATGCTGAAGCGGTCGAAACGCCCAGTGTTCACGCCCCGCGACGGGATCGGAGGGAGGGGGTCCTGCTGCTGGCCTGGGCACGCCATCTCGCGGATCGGCAGCTCCGCGACGAATCCACGTTTCCAGGACCGCTATCTCCTCGGCGGCCAGTTTGCGATCCGGGGGCATTTGCAAGTCAGGGTCGTCGTACCGCACGGCACGCATCAGGAGGCTCGCCTCGGGTTCGCCCACCACCACCGCAGGTCCGCTGCTTCCCCCTTCCTGCCAGCCGAGGCGAGTGTCGAGCGAGAGGTCTCCCTCGGTCACCCCTTCGGCCGCGGAATGGCACGAGAGGCAACGCTTCACCAGCAGCGGGCGGATGTGCGTTTCAAAATACGCCACCTCATCGTCCGCCCGCGCGGCCACCGACACGGCCGCGAGGGCAAGCGGTGGAACCAGCCAGATGATGAGGGAGCGTGTGGCGTGCATCAGGTATGGCAGTGCGTGTCGGTCTGTGTGAGGTGCATGAAGCGTCGGCAGCTACGGCGCGTCTTTCTGACACGCGGCTTGCCACGTGCTAAGCGTTTCACGCATGGTTCGGACGATGTCGGGGTGCTGCGTTGAGAGGTCGATCGCTTCGGCGGGATCGGCGTTTAGGTCGTAGAGCTGAAACGTTGCGCCATCATCGTCGCTATAGATCTTGTATCGGTTGTCGACGAGCGTTTGCTGGTTTCGCGAGGCAAACGCGATCGGAGTGGGCCGCGTGGTCATCCGCCCATCGATCAGCCCCAGCAGACTGACTCCATCCAGAGCGACGCCGGTTGCGGCCTCGCCGCCAACGCCCACCACCTCAAGAATCGTTGGCAGGTAATCGCTCGTGCAGCACGGCACCGCGGTTGACCGCGACTGGGAAATCGCCGCAGGCCACACCAAGAGCCCCGGCACCCGCACGCCCCCTTCGTAGAGACTTCGCTTCCTGCCGCGGAGGCCTCGCGTCTGACCTGGGTCGGACGCATTGCCTTCCGGGCCGTTGTCGGAGCAAAACCAAAGCATGGTGTCGTCGGCGATCGCGAGCTGTGCGAGCGTGGCCCGCAGCCTGCCGATCTGTTCATCCATCGCCGTAATGCATCCGTAGTAGTCCTGATGCTCCGTGTACAGTTCGCGGTGAGCTGGCCCTGCCACCACCGGGAGATGCGGTGCGTGAAACCAGATCACGCTGAAGAAGGGCCGCTGCTGAGCTGCTGATTGGGTGATGAAATCGATCGCCCGGTCCATCACCAGCGCGGAATCGTCCCCATCGATTTCGTCTGCGGGAACGAGTTGCTCAGGACCTGTCCAGTAGTGGGTGCCGTAAGAGTTGTAGTCGCCCGGCTTCCAGAAGGTGGGCACCTTGGATTCGGTGGAAAAGCAGACTTCGAAGCCATGCTCCCAAGGAGGAGCGTAGTGCTCGGTCGCGCCGGGCTTTCCACGGTTCGCATCCTTCATCTTCGTTGTCAGCGTGCCGAGGTGCCACTTGCCGAAGTGGCCTGTGCGGTAGCCGAGTGTGCGGAGCACCTCTGCGAGGGTCTGCTCTTCATCCCGCATGTGCCCAGTGTTGGCGAAGGGGATCCCGTACCGCGAAGGGTGGCGGCCTGTGAGGCAGCTGCCGCGTGTGGGGGAGCAAACGGGGGCGGCTGCATAGAAGCGTTCAAACCGTAGGCCTTCCCGTGCCATCTGGTCGAGGTGGGGTGTCTGGAGAACCGGATGGCCGTTGTAGCCCGTGTCTCCCCAGCCAAGGTCGTCGGCCATGCAGAGGATGATGTTGGGACGCCGGAGCGTGTCGTCTGCTTGGAGCATCGACGACGCCAGCACCGCGATTGCCGCCACGCTCACCGCGCAAAGTCGGCCGGTGCCTCGCTGAAAAATGTGATGCATTGGAAACACCTACGTCGCCTTCGCCCCCCGTGCCTCACTGACCCGAAACTCGACAATTTCCTGAATGAGATCGTACGGAATCGGTTGATCGAGCGGAAACTGCACGGAGCCCTTTGCCGTTTTGAAGCCGGCGAAGCGTGGGGCGAAGTGTTCCATCGCCGAGGGAGTCGGATAGAAGCCGACGTGATGCTCAAAGGCGGCGAAGTGCACGAGGTTTTTACCGAGCACGAACGTCGGAATCCTGTACGCGATCGTTTCGTGGGCCTCGGGGGCGGCTTTCCGCACTATCCTGCGGATCTTGTTGAGGATCTGCTGCACTTTTGCCGGGAAAGCGGCGATGTAGGCGTCGACACGTTCCGGTTCGCCGGTCGTGGGAGATTTCTTTCGCATGGGGGCAGGATTCGCTCCATGAGTGACGGTTTGCGGGCGGGAGCAGCCTGAATCACCATTGAAACTCGTGGGTGAAAAAAGCCCAAACAGTTTCTCCGGTTGGAAGGCACGCCATGGTTCCGTTACTCCCTCGTCTCAGTGCGTTCGCGTTTGCCCACCGCGGTTGTGCCCCGCGCGTGTGGGGGATTGCGTCGCGAGTCGTGCTCGTCTTGGGGGTGGTCGTGTCGCTCGCCTCTGCCCGAGCGGCCGAGTCGATCCAACTTGCGTCCGATCCCGCGCTCAGTCCCGACGGTACGCAACTCGCATTCTCGTGGCGGGGCGACGTGTGGGTGGTGGCGAGCGAGGGAGGCACGGCCCGCCGCCTGACCACTGCTGCGGCCCGCGAGAGCCAGCCGCATTTTTCACCAGATGGCACGCGTCTTGCCTTCGTGAGCGATCGCAGCGGGAGTTCGCAGATCTATGTCATGCCTGCGGCAGGTGGGGAACCTGAGCAGGTGACCTTCCACAGTGAAGGCTACACCCTGCACGACTGGTTTCCCGATGGGCAGAGTCTTCTGGCGAGCGGTGCTCGTGACCACGCCTGGCGGGGCTCCGAGCGGCTGCTGCAGGTGCACCTGGGTCGTCGTGTCGCCGACACCGTGCTGGCAGATGCCACGGCCAGCGACGCCTCGCTTGATCGCAAAGGGAGACGGGTGCTCTTCGTGCGCGAAGGGGAACGCTGGTGGCGAAAGGGCTACCAAGGGGAACGGGCGGCGCAGGTCTGGCTGCTCGATCTCGCCAGTGGCGAGTTTCAAGAAGTACTGCACGAGGGCGTCGACTGCCGCTGGCCAATCTGGCATCGCAGTGGCAAAGCCTTTTACTTCACCAAAGGTGGAACCTCCGGGTTCGGACTGTGGCGTGGAAGGCTTCCCAGGGGTGAGCAGACGGAGACGGTGCAGCATGAGCTCGTCGCCTTCGACGACGATTCGGTGGTCTTTCCCACCATCGCCCGCGACAGTGGCGTGGTCGTGTTTCGCCACCTCTTCGATTTCTACCGCTACCAGCCCGGCAAGGACGAACAGCCCCACAAGATCGCGGTGACGTATGACGGCGATCCTCTGGTAGATCCAGACCTGCTACGCCGGGAATTGACGAAGGCGAATGAACTGAGTTTTGCAGGCGATGGGCTCGAAATGGTGTTCACGGCAGGAGGCGACCTGTGGGGGATGGACACCGTGCTCAAAGAACCCAACCGTCTGACCAGCACCGGCTCCTATGAGTCGTCACCGCAGCTGCGCGCCGGTGACAAGGACGCGAATGCCCCTTCGCAGCTTTTTGCCGTGGCACGGCGAGAGGGACAGGTCGACATCTGGCGAGCCACGCGGGCCTCGCCGGAGACCTACTGGTGGCAGACAGGCGACCTGCATTGGACACAGGTCACTGACGATGCGGAGGTGGAGTCGGATCTTCGGCTCGCCTCGGACGGCCGCTCCCTCTACTACGTGCGCGGTCGAGGCACGCTGGTGCGACAGCCTCTCGGCGAAGACGGCGCTCCCGCCGGGGAGGCGATCACCATCGCCAGTGGCTTTGACACGCCCGACTACGACCTTTCCCCCTGCGGAGCCTGGGTCGCCTACGCGCAAAGCGACGACGACTTCAACAGCGAGATCTGGCTCCGTCCGAGCGATGCGAGCACTCCGGCGGTCAACGTGTCGCAGCATCCGGATGACGACCACTTCCCCAGGTTTTCACCCGACGGCACGCTCCTGGCGTTTACCGCCCGCCGCATCGATACCGAAACCGACATCCACTACGTCTATCTGCAGGCAGACGAGGCTGAGCGGACCTCGCGAGATCGCAGCCTGGCCGAAGCTGTGGAAAAAATGGAAAAGGCCCGTGGAGATAAAGCCAAAAAGGAGTCAGACGACGGCGAGGCCAAGGAGGACGACAAGGAAAAAGAGGAGAGCGTCGCCCCAACGCAGATCGATCTCGATCGCATCAGCGAACGCGTGAAGCGGCTCTCGGTGCCTGAGGCTGGAGAGCGAGGCCTGTTTTGGATTGGGGAGAAGGCACGGCTCGCCTTCCATGCCGACATCGATGAGCAGAGCGCGACCTACACCGTGACGTTTCCCGATGAACTCACCCCTAAGAAACTCTGTAGCGAGCAGCTCACCTCACCGCGGTGGAGCAAAGACGCGAAGGGGACCCTGGGCCTGATCGACGGCGTGCCCTCGTTGGTTGACGACGCAGGCAAGATCACCCGCTACGGGTTTACAGCACGGCAGGAACTCTCTCAGGGAGAGCGGCTCCGCGACGGCTTTACGGTTGCGTGGGAGACGATGCGCGACCGCTGGTACGACGAGCGGCTCGGCGGACGAAACTGGGCCGACGTCCGCCGAAAGTACACCGACATGGCGGCCGCGGCGGGTGATCTGCGAACGCTCGGCACGGTGATCGAAATGATGCTCGGTGAACTCAACGGCTCGCATAACGGTTTCTACCCCGCGAGTGAGTCGCCACGGCAGGTAGCCCCTTGGTCGGATGAAACGGCGCATCTTGGGGTGCGGTTTGTGGCCGACGATGCTGGGCCCGGCCTGCTGGTGCGAGATGTGCTGCCGAGCGGGCCTGCCGATCGCGTGGAGTGCAGGCTCCAGCCCGGCGATCGGATTGAAGCGGTCGATGGCCAAGCGGTTGATCCCTCAATGGATCTGACGGCGGTGCTCAACGGGCGTCTCGATCGCGACATCAGCCTGCGGGTGAAGCGCGACGGTGAAGAAGAGCCACTCGAAGTGACGTTGCGACCGATCAGCTATGGACGTGCCCGCGAACTGCTCTACGACGCCTGGCTCGAAGAAAGCCGTCGGCATGTTGAGCAGCAGAGCGAGGGCCGGCTGGGCTACCTCCATATTCGCGGCATGAACATGCCGAGTTTTTATGAGTTTGAGCGGCAGCTCTCGCGCGTTGGGTACGGCAAAGACGGCCTGGTGATTGACGTCCGCGACAATGGCGGAGGTTCGACCACTGATCTTTTACTCACTGCCCTCACCCAACCCCGCCATGCGATCACGGTCCCTCGCGGAGGCGGACCCGGGTATCCGCAAAGCCGCATGGTGTATGCGGTGTGGCAGAAACCAATCGTGGTGCTCTGCAATCAAAACAGCTACTCAAACGCCGAGATCTTCTCGCACGCCATCAAGACGCTTGGTCGCGGGCAGCTCGTCGGTGTGGAAACCGCGGGCGGCGTGATTAGCACCGGCGCCGTGGGCATTAACGATGTGGGCACGATGCGGATGCCGTTTCGCGGTTGGTTTCTCCTCGGGAGTGGAGAAGACATGGAGATGCACGGCGCGGTGCCCGATCACATCGTGTGGCCCCAGCCCGGTGAGTTGCCGCGAGGCGTGGACCGGCAGCTGGAGAAGGCAGTGCAGGTGCTGCTGAGCGATGTTGAGGACCAGGCGACGGAGCTGCCAGCCCTGCGCTATGCCACCGAGCGGCGGTAACGCTGCCCTCGCTATTGGCTATCGCCATTCCAACACACGAAATACACCTTCGCGTTGCCGCACCCGGCCAGGGAGCGCGAGCAAACGATCGCGATACACGCTCAGGCCCACGGCGGCGGTGAACAGAAGCCCGCCGCCCACCATCATCTGGATCGCCGCGTTTTCCAGTTCGGGCAGGCGCAGCAGCCCGACCAGGGAGAGCAGCCACACACTGAGGGAGAGGCCGCCGACGAGTGTCGTCGCGCGGATTTTGCAGGTCACCCCGGCGGCTAGCAGACCGAGGCTGATCATCAGTCCGCCCGTCGCGTGTAGGAACTGCATGGCCGACACTGGGGCGTAGTCTCCAAGGCGCTGAAAGAGTAACCCGATCATGAGCGGGAAAGCGCTCAAGAGGCTTCCCAACAACAGGTCGTAGTCGACCAGTGGATCGGGTTTATGGTCTTCCTCGTGCAGCCAGCGATGGTGGCCGCTGGCAAGGATCACCATCCCGATGGCCACCGTGACAATCTCCACCCGCTCCCAGAACGAGAGGCCGGCAAGAGCGTTGATGACCAACACCCCCGCGATGACGTGTGCGGCGGCGTAGAGCCTCCCCACCTGCCGTTCCGACGAGCTGCCAACGGCGACCAGCACGACCATCGAGAAACACTGCACGACGGCGAGCGGCAGCAGTGCCCAGGCGGCCTCGTCGGTCATCACTCGGCTGAGAGTCAGCAGGAGGCCACCTGTCGAGCCGAGGATCGTGAGACTCGAGCCGACGGCGTGAAATCGTTCGCGGCTTGCCGCAGAGGGGCGCGAGAAACGGGCGATCAGAACCGTTGCGCATCCGGCGGCGTTTGCCGCGATCAGCGGCGCGTGTTCCCTCCAGTCGAGAGCCACGAGCAGTTGCCAGAGAGCAACGCTCCCGCAGGCGGCTTCAAAGAGGATCGCGAGGGGCCGCTGCGAGCGAATGGCGGTGAGCGTGAAGGAGATGGCGGCAATCGCAAACAGTGCGAAGAGCAGCCATGGACGCACGTGCGGTTCGAGCCCGCTCCCTTGGATGCCAAGCAGCTGACCGACCGACAGCACCACGGTAAGCAGCGTGGTGGCGTAGGCGGCACGGAGCGTCGCTTGCTGCCAATCGCCACCTCGAACCGCGGAAACGGCATGCAGCAGCAGTGGCACCGAGAGCATGCCGAGCATCATCCGGATTGGTTCATCGGTGACCAGCCCGACGGCGATCGCGGCAGCGGTCGCGAGGGCGCAGGCCATCGCGACCATGGTCAGCGAGAGTCCTTGTCGCCCCTCCTGCCGCATAAACTGCCAGGTCGCCAGTCCCCAGGAGGCGGCTGCGAGCACCATGGCCGCGAGGAAGGTGAGGTCCAGCGGGAATCGTAGAAGATGGTCGGGCGAGGCGTGGAGATGCCGAGCGACTCCAGCGATGCCCCATCCCGTTGCGAGCGTCGTGCACGCGGCCGCCGTGCTGCCGAGCAACACAGACAGTGGACGCTCCGACCGCGGGTGCCGCAGCAGGAAGACCTCCGCCAGCCGACTGACCATGGCAACGCCTGCCACGGCCAGCAGCAGCAATGACTCGCTCGGGCGGACTCCAAGCCAGTCGAGGAAAATCACGCCACTCCACAGCAGCGTCAGTGCCGTGGCAAATCCCCAGCGGCGCTGGTCTTGGGCCACGACCACCTGCGAAAAGCCATAGGTGTAGCTCGCCAACAAGACGACCAGCATGGCGACCATCTTTTGTTGGTCGACAGCGACCACCTTGGGGACCGCAAACTCAGACGCGGCGATCCATGGCAGCGACTGCAGGAATGAGGCGTCGATCCATCCCAGCAGCCGCCCACTCAGGAGCACAAGCAGGCCAAGGGCCATCACGACGTGCCCCGCGTGAAAAAAGGCGGCACCAAATCGCCTGCGAGAAAAGGCCGAGGCATCCGCGGGAAAGAGTCGCTCGGCGTGGATCGCCAGGGCCCCCAGCACCACCAAAAACATGCTTGGAGCGAGGACCTCCCAAAAGCGGCCGACCTGTTCGTCGGCCAGGATCAGCAGGCCCGTCATCGCGATGCCGGCGACGAAGGTAAAGACGAACAGGGGATTGCGAAGCAGGTGGGCTACGCCGGCGTAGATCACACAGCACGCGAGTGCCGGCACCCACAGGTGCCCACCGTGACGGAGCGTGATCAAGCCCTGCGCGTCATAAAACCAGAGGTTGAGTGGCAGGAGCAGGCAGCCCAGCAGCGTGATGGCAGTGCCGGCGGTGGAGTAACGGGTGGAACGGGCCACGCCTGCTCCCATCGCAAGCATCGCGAGGTTCGCCGCTCCGAGCGCGAAAGCCGCCACCAGCGGGTCTTCGAAGACGCCCACGGTCCAGAGCCACACCACGAGGCCCGCTGACAGCAGGCCGCCGCCTGTGGCCATCATCACGCGGAGGCTTTGCGGATCGAGAAGGGAACGTAGCAGCCGACCAGCCACATGTTCGGAGCTGCCCGCAGAGTGATCCTCGGGGGCGGTTGGCTCGGTGGCCGTCTCGGGGGAGGTGGTGTCGTTGTGCATGGCAGTCTCTCGCAGCAAGTGCCGTCACGCCGGGCGGGGCGGGAAGACCTCGCCCTCTGGGAGAAGGCTGAGCAGACGCCGTGCCAAAACGCACCAAACCCGCTGGAGGTGCGTATTCAGCGGTGATCATCATCTTCAGTCGGCGGGCATCCCCCCGCCGCGACGGCCTGTGTACAATTCGTGCACATGCGGCGTGCATTTCTTGCGCGCTGATTGTTCGCACGACTGGAATACGGCTCCCAATGGTGCTCTCCGAACACGACCGCCGCCTCGTCGAAACCCTCGCGGAGTTGGCCTATTGCAATCCCTTTAACCAGCGACGTCTCGAACTGGAGCGGTCGGGCCTCGGCTCGGCGTTTGATGAGGCCGACACGCACCTCTGGAGCCGAACGCAGGCGACCACCCGCCACGAGCGCTCCAACGTCGTGCAGCTCAATGCCCACGCTGAGCGGCTCGTCAGTCTGGTTACACCGCTGACAACGGCATCCGCCTGGCCGAGTGATCCGCTGGCACGGCACTACGAGGGCTTGGTGGCCTACGTCCTGTACTACCGTCATTTCGCGTCACTCGAACTGGACGAACTGGCCTCGTCGAACGCGTCGCAGCTGAGCAGCCACTGGCGGGAGTTTCACGCCCAGTACCGCACCTTCTTTGCGACGGACGCCTCCGCAACGCACGACGCGTCGGCAGCAGCCCACCTCTTCGCCTGCTTCTCGCAGGTCAGGCGGGCGTTTCGGCAGATCTTTGACTGCATCCTCGGCGAGTCGAGCCCCGCAGCCGCCCTTCGCGAGACGGTCTGGCAGTCCATCTTCACCCACGACATGCGGAGGTATCGCCGCACGCTCTACCAGAGCATGCGTGAACTGCCGACGCTGATCACGGGTCCCTCAGGCACTGGGAAAGAACTTGTGGCTCGGGCGATCGCCCTCTCGCAGTACATTCCCTTCGATCCTGTGCGTGAGCGTTTCGTCGGTGATACCGAGCATGCGTTTTTACCACTCAATCTCTCGGCGCTCTCGCCAACGTTGATCGAGTCGGAACTCTTTGGCCATAGTCGTGGCGCCTTTACCGGCGCGGTGGCAGATCGCGTGGGATGGCTTGAGGCGTGCCCGCCGCATGGCGGCGTGTTTCTTGACGAGATTGGCGAACTCGACCCGGCGATTCAGGTCAAACTCCTGCGTGTGGTGCAGCAGCGGACCTACAACCGGCTCGGCGATACCGATGAGCGGATCTTTGCCGGCAAATTGCTCGCGGCCACCAACCGGAATCTCAGTCAGGAGATCGCAGAGAATCACTTCCGCGCTGATCTCTTCTACCGGTTGTGTGCGGATCGCATCGCGACACCGACCCTGGCCGAACAGTTGCGTGATGAACCGAAGACTCTTGAACTCCTGGTGAGTTTTGTGGCCGAACGGATCGCCCCGGGGGAGGCCGAAGGGCTGGCAGCGGAGGTGCTCGCCTGGATCGCGGAGCATCTTCCCGCGGACTATCCGTGGCAAGGCAACATCCGCGAACTTGAGCAGTGTGTTCGCAACATTCTTGTGCGGCGGCACTACGCCCCGGATCAGGCCTCTCCAAACGGTGAGCCCGACTGGGTCCAGGCGGCCCGCGAGGGCAGGCTCTCGAGCGAACAGCTGCTCGCGGCCTACACCACGTGGGTGTACGCGCGGCTTGGGAACTATGAAGCCGCGGCGGAGCAACTGGCAGTGGACCGGCGGACCGTCAAAGCGAGGGTCGACCCGGTACTTCTCAAAACCTTCCGCGCCGCGCATGCTGTCCCCTGAGGGTTTTTGCACTTTGTGGGGGGAGAGCCATGCGACGTCGTACGGTCTTGGTGGGAATGGTGTGCTGGCTGGCGTCGTGTGGGAGAGTCGGGCTGGCTGCGGAGACGCCTTCGGCAGAACGTCAGGGGCGGCCCAATGTGCTCTTCATCGTGGCCGACGACCTCAACAACCTGCTGGGGTGCTACGGCGATCCGCTCGCCCATACGCCCAACATCGATCGGCTTGCCGCCCGCGGCATGCGCTTCGAACGCGCCTACTGCACGTTTCCGCTCTGCGGGCCGAGTCGCAATTCCTTTCTGACAGGTCTGTATCCCAACAGCACGGGAATTCTCTCCAACGCCCAACTCTTTCGGCAGACGATCCCCGCGCAGCACAGCATGCCGCAGGCTTTTCGGCTCGATGGATACTTTGCCGCGCGTGTTGGCAAGCTCTATCACTACAACGTGCCGAAGTCGATTGGCACCGACGGCCATGATGATCCCGCCTCGTGGGAAGTGGAGTGCAATCCGGCCGGGGCCGATCGGCTGATTGAAGAGCCCGATATCGTCACGCTTCGTCCTGGGCAGTTTGGTGGCACCCTGAGTTGGTACGCGTCACCGCGACCGGATGCCGAGCACACCGATGGCATGCTCGCGGCCGATGCGGAGTGGATCTTGGAGCGGTCGGCAGCGCGCAACGACCGGCCGTTTTTTCTGGCGGTGGGGTTCTTTCGGCCACACACCCCCTATGTCGCCCCGCGCGACCCATACTTCGGCTGGCATCCGCTGGAGAAGATGCCCGTGGTGACAGGCGTGGAGGCCGATCGAGCCGACATCCCACCGGCAGCCCTGCTGAGTGAAAAAAAAGAACAGGCGGGCATGACCGAGGCGCAGCGACGGGAGTGTCGCCAAGCCTATGCGGCCAGCATCTCATTTATGGATGCGCAGGTGGGCCGACTGCTCGACACACTCGACCGCTTGAAGTTGTCAGACAACACGGTGATCGTGTTCACCAGCGATCATGGCTATCACATGGGCGAGCACGGTCTTTGGCAGAAGCAGAGCCTGTTTGAGGAGAGCGCGCGTGTTCCGCTGTTGATCGTAGCCCCGGGGGTGACCCCGGCGGGGAGTGTCGCGGCAACGCCCGTCTCGCAGGTCGACCTCTTCCCCACGCTGGCCGAACTCTGCGGCGTGGTGCCGCCAGCAAACCTGCAAGGCCAGAGCCTCGTGCCCACGCTCCACGACCCCGCCGAACCGGGTCGCGGCTGGGCGCTCACGCAGGTCGTCCGTCGTCGCCGCGTCGATGCCCAGCAGCAGGCGTTTTCTGGCTATTCACTCCGCACCGAGCAGTTCCGCTACACCGAATGGGATGAAGGCCGTGCAGGGCGAGAACTCTACGATCACGATGCCGATCCGCGGGAAATGACAAACCTCGCAGAGGATCCCGCGCATGCCGAGATTGTGGCCACGCTGTCAGCAACGCTGCGCGAAGCGGCCGCGGGCAGCCTCCCACCAAGCGGCGATACCCCGGAACTGGCACCTGGGTGGTGGGACATCAACCTCACCGACCCCTGAGCAATCCGGCTCGTGCAGGGACGCTCTTTTAGCCGTCGGTCACGCCTTCCACTGCAGCGAGGGCTTCTTCGATGGTCACCGTGCCGTCGTACAGGGCGCGTCCGACGATCACTCCTTCCACCGGAAGCTTCCTGACCGCGTGCAGGTGCTCAGCTGTTCCCACGCCGCCGCTGGCCACAATTGGCACGCGGGTGGCGTCCGCCATGGCCTGCGTGGCGGCGATGTTTGGGCCGGCCAACGTGCCATCGGTGGCGATGTCGGTAAACACAATCGCCGCAAGCGGCCAGTCGGAAACGTCGCGGGCCACATCGAGAGCGGTCTTGGAAAGTTCCTCCTCCCAACCCGACACCGCGAGCTTGCCGTCGCGGGCATCGAGACCGAGCACGAGTTTGCCTGGGAACTGCCCATGCACTGCTTCGCGGAACCACTCCCAGTTCCTCAGGGCTGCGGTGCCCAGGATCACCCGCGTGACGCCCACGTCGAGCAATTCTTGGATGGCAGCCGCATCACGGATGCCGCCCCCGACTTCCACAGCAAGGCCGGTTTCGCGGCAGATCCGCCCGATCACCTCTGCGTGCTCAGGCTTCCCGCTGCGGGCGCCGTCGAGGTCCACCACGTGCAGCCACTGTGCCCCCGCGGCTTCAAACGCCTTGGCCTGGGAAACCGGGTCGTCCCCATAGGTTGTCTGCTGGTCGTAGTCACCTTTGAGGAGGCGGACCACGTGACCACCGCGGAGGTCGATCGCTGGAAGGAGTTTCATGCGCATGCACCCCCTAGGGCCGGGAAGAGACAGATCACTGTCGAGGATCGTGCCTGCGAAACCGGCCGCGATCAAACGCCTTTGGAATTCTGCGGGCCTGAGGCAAAGATGGGCGTGTGCGTGTGGGGCATCGATCGGCTCAGCCCCCGCGCCTGTTTCCCGTTTTTCTTCGGTGTTGTACTGCCATGGTGATGCTTTCGTTCCGCTTTGTCTGTGCCCTCGTCTGCATGCTCGCGGCGCTGCTCCTTCCCTGCCAACAGGCGGTCTCTGCGGAGGGCGACTACACGCCCCCCATCGCCCCCGCTTCTCCCGACGCGGCCCGCGCGATGGAAGCCTTTCGCTTGCCCGAAGGCGTGCGAGGTGCGTTGGCCGCGGCGGAGCCTCAGATAGCCAACCCCGTGGCCTTCACGGTGACGGCCTCGGGTGACGTCTACGTCTGCGAAACCTTCCGGCAGCAGAAGGGCGTGGAAGACAACCGCGGCCATATGAACTGGCTGATGCAAGACCTGCAGCTCGAGAGCATTGAAGAGCGGGTGGCCATGTTTCGCCGCTTTATGGGGCCAGATGCGTCGGCCTGGGAGGTTGAGCACGATCGCATACGACTCCTCCGCGACACTGATGGGGATGGCGTGTTTGACAGCGACACGGTGTTTGCCGATGGCTTCTCTCACCTCGAAGAAGGAACTGGCGCGGGCGTCCTCGAGCACGATGGCAGCATCTACTACACCTGTATTCCGAAACTCTGGAAGCTCGACGACGACGATGGGGACGGTGTGGCCGACGGGCGCGACCCGCTGCACCATGGCTACGGGGTTCGCGTGGCCTTTCGCGGTCACGACCTTCACGGGCTGACGGTAGGACCTGACGGCAGGATTTACTTCAGCATTGGCGACCGCGGCTACAACGTCATCACGCGTGAGGGATCACGGCTCAAGCGGCCAGACACCGGCGCGGTGTTTCGCTGCTTTCCGGACGGCTCGCATCTGGAGGTCTTCGCCTACGGGCTGCGGAATCCCCAGGAGCTCGCTTTTGACGATGCAGGCAATCTCTTCACGGGCGACAACAACAGCGACAGCGGCGATCAGGCGCGTTGGGTGTATGTCGTCAAAGACGGCGACACCGGGTGGCGGATGTTTTTCCAATACCTCGATGACCGTGGCCCATGGAACCGCGAACGGATGTGGTATCCCTACCGCGCCGATGAGGAAACGCGGGCGGTGCAGCCGGCGTATATCCTTCCGCCGATCGTGCATCTTGGGAACGGGCCCTCTGGCCTGGCCTACTACCCAGGCACGGGGCTTCCCGCGCGATACGATCGCCATTTCTTTCTGGTCGACTTCCGTGGGGCTGCCGCCAATAGCGGCATCTGGAGTTTTGCGATTGAACCGAAGGGAGCCAGCTTCGGGATCACCGACCAGCATGAGTTTCTCTGGTCGATCCTCGCGACGGATCTCGCGTTCGCGCCCGACGGCAGCTTGCTCGTCAGCGACTGGGTGAACGGCTGGGATGGCGAGGGCAAGGGGCGGCTGTATCGCTTTCAGCATGAGGCAGCCGAGGAAAGCGTGATGAGCGAGGTGGCGGCGCTCCTCACCGCGCCGCTCGAGGACCTGACCGACGACGCGCTTGCGACGCTGCTCTCCTCCAAAGATCAACGCGTTCGGCAGCGGGCACAGTTTGCCCTCGTGAACCGCGGGGCGGGCACCACCCTGCTGGCTCGGGTATCCACTGACCACGACGCCGCTGCGCGGCACGGCCTTTGGGGCCTCTGGCAGATGGCGCTGGCAAGCCCTGAGGCGGCGATCGAGATCACCGGTTCACTCTACGACCTGCTTCTCGCTGGCCAGCTGACCGCCGACATGGAGGGGGAGGTTCTCAAGGTGCTCACCGACGTATGGGAGCATCACGGGGTGGAGCAGCTTCCAGACGTGCAGCGCCAGCTGCTTGGCCCAGCGTGCGCGATTCGCTTGCAGAGCGAGAGCATGCGAGTGGCGGGGTTTGCGGCGGTCGCCACAGGACTCTTCGGCAGGGCCGAGGCCGCTGACGACCTTCTTGCGTTCTTCAACAGGCTCGCCGACACCGACCCTGTCGCTCGGCATCAAGGGGTGATGGGGTTGGTGCATCTTGCTCGCCGCCACCCCGGGTTGCTGGCGCGGCTTGCGGGCGATGACGGTAGTGCGGCGCGACTAGGGGTGGCGCTCGCCATGCGGCGGCTTCACGATCCCGCGATCGTCAGCCTGCTCGACGACGCAGATTCAGGAATCGTCACGGAGGTTGCGCGTGCTATTAACGATGAAGCAATCGAGGAGGCGATGCCAAGGCTCGCGGACCTCATTGACCGCGTTGGGCTCGAGCCTGCGGCGCTGCGGCGGGTCATGAATGCGGCCTACCGGAGAGGTTCAACACGCGACGCGGAAGGCGTGGCGATCATCGCGGCATCCACGTCGATGCCGATGCCGATTCGCGTGGTGGCCGCGACGATGCTTCGCACGTGGAACGCTCCTGAGCCGCTCGACACGGTGGATGGCCGGTGGCGTCCCCTGCCCCGCCGCGAAGTGGACGGGCTGCGGGAAGTGGTTATGCCCCATCTACCGTCCATGCTCGCTGGTTCGGCGGCGCTTCGCGATGCCGCCCTGGAGACGGCGATTTCGCTGGAGGTCAAAGATCTCGTGCCTAACCTGACCGTGCTCTTTGATGACCCAAGCCAGGATGTTTCGCTGCGGATCGCGGCTTTCCAGGGGCTCGTCGCCCTTGCCGACGATCCGGCCCCGCTGATTCGGCAGGGGCTCAGCGAGCCCGTGGAGGCGATGCAGTTGGCGGCGGTGGAGGCGATGGCCGTGCGTGAGCCGCTGGAGTCGGTGCCGACCCTCGAAACCTTGCTGGCCAGCGAAAGTGTCCCTGCGTTGCAGACGAGCCTGCGGCTGATTTCCGAGATCACGGCAAAAAATGGAGGTCGTCAAAACGGCGGCGAGCCCGTCGCCGTCCCCATGCGGCTTCCGAAACCACGTGCGGAAAAACTGCTGCTGGCGGTGTTTCGCCGCCAGGCTGCCGGGGAACTGCCAGCGTCGGCGCTACTCGACCTGCTTGAGGCGGCCTCCGCGGTGAATACCCCTGGCCTTCGCGAGCGGGTCACTGCGTTCCGCAGTGAGCAGGCTGCTGCCGCCGAAACTGCCAAGGACGCCCTTGCGGCCTGGCAAGACTGCCTGGAGGGGGGAGACGCGGAGAAAGGCCAGGCCCTGTTTATGGCGGGAAGTGCTGCCTCATGCCGTCGCTGCCACCGGGTGGCAGGTGTTGGCGGTCAGGTGGGCCCGCAGCTTACTGGCATCGCGCGCGAACGCGACCGGGCGTATCTCCTCGAGTCGATCGTGGCCCCGAACGCGAAGATTGCCAAGGGTTTTGAGACTGCTGTGATCCTCACGGCCGACGGGCTGGTCTTGTCTGGCATTGTCCGGGAAGAAACCGAGGATTACATCACCCTCATCACGCCGGACGGCGAGATCAAGACGATCGCAACCGACGATGTGGACGATCGCTCCACGGGGCAGTCGGGGATGCCAGCCGATCTCACGAAGAACCTGTCCCGCCGGGAAATCCGAGATCTCGTTGCGTTCCTCTCGACCCTCACCGATCCGCCATCCCAGGGGCATGAATAACCCTCTGGGTGAGCGTGTCTGGGCGTGGTGCTGGGGAAGCGGCGAGACAGCTGCCTTTATTCGTCGGTACAATCCCCGCGAGTGTCGCGGGCTGTCGCGCGACTCCGTCCCTGATCCATCCACCGCGTGAGAGCTTTCTGATGTCGTTGTCCCTCCCCCCGTGCGGCTGGCGCTGCGTGTTGGTCCGCGTGCTGTGTTGGGCCGTGCTGTTGGGAGGAGGGCTCGTGGCGAAAGGCGATGAGCCCCTTCGCCTGCTGATCGTCGATGGTCAAAACAATCATGGGAACTGGCCTGAAACGACGCAGATCATGAAGTCGGCTCTGGAAGAGTCGGGACGGTTTTCGGTGGAGGTGGCCACCCACGCACCGCAGGGAGAAGACGCATCGTTTGCGCCAAACTTTGCCGCTTTCGATGTCGTGCTGAGTAACTTTGGCCACGGTGCCGCGCTCTGGAGCGAAGCCACACGAACCGCGTTTGAGAAATTTGTCCGCGACGGCGGCGGCTTCGTCGTCATCCACGCCGCGGACAACTCTTTTCCCGAGTGGCCTGCGTACAACGAGATGATTGGCCTCGGCGGCTGGGGAGGACGTGACGAGAAAAGCGGCCCGCTTGTCTACTACAACGCCGACAATCAGCTCGTGCGAGATACCTCGCCTGGGCGAGGTGGCAGTCATGGCCCGCAGACGCCCTTTGCGATCGTGATTCGTGAAGCCGATCATCCGATCACCGCCGGCATGCCCGCGCTCTGGATGCACGCCAAAGACGAGCTCTACAACAGCCTTCGCGGTCCCGCGGACAACATGGAGGTGTTGGCGACGGCGTTTGCTCCGGAGACAAAGCGACATGAGCCGATGCTGATGACGATTCGCTACGGCAAGGGGCGAGTCTTTCACACGCCGATGGGGCACGCGAACGAGTCGCAGCAGTGCGTTGGTTTCTTGACGTGCCTCCTGCGGGGAGCAGAGTGGGCCGCCACCGGAAACGTCACCCTCCCCATTCCCGACAACTTTCCCACGCCCGAAACGCCTTAGGACGTTTTGGCATTCGTCTCGCGCCGGAGCGGAATCGGCGCAAGCCGTCCTCATCCCTCAACGATCGGCACGACGTGTCATGCTTAGCCGCAACATCCTTCAGCAATGTCAGGGGCAACCCGAGCAGTCTTATGAAGCGGGCGACACGCTGCTTGAGGAGGGGGCGGCCTCCGATGGCTATCTGCTGATCCTGATCTCGGGCGTGGTGGAGATCGTCAAGAATGGCGACATCCCCGTGGCGACCGTCAGCGAGCCAGGATCGCCGCTCGGGGAGATGTCGCTGCTGGTGCGAAGCCCGCACACGGCCACTGCTCGGGCGGTGACACCGGTGCGATGCCTGAAGATCCCCGATGCCCACGCCTTTTTGCATGCGCATCCGGCGGTGCTGTTTGCGATTGCCCGTCTGCTTGCCCTGCGGTTGAGTTCGGCAACCGCGTATCTGGCCGACGTGAAGAAGCAGATCGACACGGCTGACACCGGCAGTCTGGCTATGCTCGATGAGTTGATCGATGCGCTGATCCATCAGGCGGGGCATTCGATGGATCTGTCAAAGCAGTGACGCCTCGCGGAAGGTGTGCGTGGTGAGCGGCCAAAAAAGAAGGCCGCCCGCTCGAGCGCGAAGGCTGTCGCGGGCGGCCTTTGGAAACGTTTTTACTGAGCACCGCGGCGTCCGCCGAGCCCGCCCCACAGCTGCAGTGACGACACGTCAAACGCCTCGCCACGCATCTTTTCGAGCTTCTCTTTTTGCTCAGGCGTCAGGATTCCCGCCATCGCCTTTTCCATCCGCTCGCGCATGGCTCCACGATCACCATCGCCCGCACCTTCACGCATCTCACGGCGAACATTCGCCATCTTCTCTTGCTGGGCTTCGGTGATACCGAGTTCCGCAGCGATTTCAGGATCGGCAGCGGCGCTCGCGCCCATTGCCTGCACGCGGATCTGCTGGAGCCGGGCGACCTGATCGTCGCTGAGAAACTCGCGGACTCGCTCCTCCGCCTTCGTCATCCGCTCCTGCATTTCGGCCATCCACTTCTGCCGCTCTTCTTGCGACATCTCGCGAATGTTGCCAGCCCCGCCACGAAGACGTTCGCCGAGGGCAGCGATTTTCTCCTTCTGATCGGCGGTGAGTTCCAACTCCGATTGCACGGCTTCTTGGCCAAGCAGCATCACGGCGGAGAGCATCCGGCCGCCACCGAGTTGTCGCCCACCGCGTTCCTGGGCCAGGGCGTCGCTGCCAAGCGACAGTGCGGTCAAGAGGGTCATCGCAAATAGAAAACGTGCCATTGCTGAGAAAACTCCGTGTGGAAAGCAGTCCGGGATGGGGAGATGCACTCCGCCAGGCGATTGAACGGACGAGCCGATGAAAAGTTGCTGCGGTTCTCGCCGCACGGATGCGGACGGATCCGATCATCGCTGCTTGGCGTCTGGTTTGTGGATCGCCTATCCTACGTGGACGGTGAGTGTCGATCCTCTGAAGCTGTTTTCTCGAAAGGGTGTGTTCATGGCCACGGCTGCCCCAGGCGTTTCCCTCCTTCCTGAAGTTGCGTCGTTCCTCAGCAGTGGCCCGCTCGCAGGCGTGGTGGGCGGCAAGGATGTGACAGGAAGCAGCGGGGAGACCATTCCCACCCGTGACCCAGGGACCGGCGAAGTGCTCGCAGAAGTGCACGCCTTCACCGCTGCCGACGTCGACACTGCCGTGGCCAACGCCAACGAGGCATTTCGCAAAACCGGGTGGGCGAGTCTGGCCCCAAACGACCGCGGCGTGTATCTCCATCGTTTCGCCGACATGCTCGAAAAGAAGAAGGATGTTCTCGGCCAACTGGAGGCACTCGACTGTGGCAAGCTGTTGCCACATGCCATGGGGGATGTGCAAAACCTGATCGACACGCTGCGGTACTTCACCGACATGGCCAGCACGGTGCAGCGCCGGAATGCCCTCGCGGTCGCCGGACACGAAGCGTGGACGATCCGCAACCCTTGGGGCGCGTGCGGTTTTATCTTTCCTTGGAACTTCCCCCTGCTGCTCCTCGGCTGGGGAACCTCGCCGGCCCTGGCTGCCGGCAACACCGTGGTCGTCAAGCCAGCCGAAGACACGCCGCTGTCGACGATCTACGTCGCGCACCTCGCCAGGGAAGCTGGCCTGCCAGACGGCGTGCTGAATGTGGTGCCAGGGTCGGGAGCCACCGCGGGGGCCGCGCTCTCGGCCAACCAGCTGATCAAGCGGATGAGTTTCACGGGGTCGCCCGAAGTCGGCCGTCTGGTCGGTGAGGCCTGCGGTCGCAATCTCACTCCGGTCAAGTTGGAACTCGGTGGCAAAGGGGCGGCGGTCGTGTTTGATGACGTGGATGTTGAGGATGCGGCCTCGAAGCTGGTGGGGGCCATCACCTTCCACTCGGGCCAGGTGTGCTGCGATGCCACGCGCTGGGTGGTGCAGGATGCGATCTACGACGATTTCGTCAGCCGCTGTGCGAAGAAGCTTGAGGCGATCCATGTCGACTACCAGCTCTCCGATGCGTGTGGCATGGGGCCGGTTGTCAACGCCAAGCAGCGAGACCGCGTGCTCTCCTATTTGGAAAAGGGTGTCGCGCAAGGGGCTGAAGCCGTGGTGGCCGGTGGTGCGGCCGAGGTTCCCGGACACGCCGGCTACTTTGTGAAGCCGGCGCTGTTGGCTGGGTCATTCGACAATGTCGCTGCACGCGAAGAGATTTTTGGCCCGGTTGCGTTTGTCACGCGATTCAAGGACGAGGCGGAAGGCGTGGCGATTGCAAACGACACCGACTACGGCCTCGCCAACAGCGTGTGGTCGAGCGATCTCGGTCGTGCGGCCCGCGTGGCTGAGTCGATGGTGGCTGGCAACAGCTGGATCAACGCCCACAACCTGTTTCCGAAGGGCGTGCCCTACGGCGGGGTCAACAAGAGTGGCATGGGTGGCGGGGTGAACTCGATCGAGACGCTCTTCGACTACTGGAGGAGCCAGTCCGTCGTGCGACCGCTGTGACGCACGCGGCTGCAAAGCCCGACATGATTGCGGACCTGCTCGATCGCACAAAAGGCATGCCTTCTCTGCGAACGGCGGTGGTGCATCCCTGCGATCCACCGTCGCTGGCCGCTGTGGTGGCCGCACGCGATCGGGGGCTGATAGATCCGGTGCTCATCGGTCCGGAAGACAGGATCCGGCGGGTGGCGGAGGCTGAGAATCTCGATCTCCAGGGCATCCGGCTGGAGCCGACTCCGCACAGCCACGCCTCGGCCGAGTTGGGCGTGCACCTCGTCCACAAGGCGGAGGCCGACGCCTTGATGAAGGGGAGCCTGCACACCGACGAACTGATGGCGGCGATTGTGCACCGTGAGACCGGGCTGCGGACGGCTCGTCGCATCAGCCATGTGTTTGTGATGATCGTGCCGAGTTACGAGCGTCTCCTGCTGGTCACCGATGCAGCTGTGAACATTGAGCCCTGCCTCGAGGAGAAGGTCGACATCGTGCAAAACGCGATCGATCTTGCGCACGCGCTAGGCATCCCGAGCCCGCGGGTGGCGCTTTTATCTGCCGTGGAAACGGTCACGTCGAAACTCCGCTCCACGATCGACGCGGCGGCGCTGTGCAAGATGGCCGACCGCGGCCAGATTCGCGGTGGCCTCCTGGATGGACCGCTCGCCTTCGATAACGCGGTCTCGCTCGAGGCAGCGCGGACGAAGGGAATCGTCTCCGAGGTTGCCGGGCGGGCCGATATTCTCGTGGCCCCCGACCTTGAAAGCGGCAACATCCTCGCCAAGCAGCTTGAGTATTTCGCCTCGGCCCTCGCGGGCGGCATCGTGCTGGGCGCTCGCGTGCCGGTGATTCTCTCGAGCCGGGCGGATTCCCTGGAGTCGCGGGTGCTCTCGTGCGGCGTGGCCGTGCTGTACCGCGGGCACGCGGCCGGCCCTGGTGCGGTGTCGTGATGAGCGAGCCGGCTCCAGCCGTGTTGGTGCTCAACGCCGGGTCGAGCAGCATCAAGGGTTCGCTCCATCGTGGTGACGGCCGGCGGCGGACCGTGCAGGCAGATCTCTGCGCCCGCGAAACGCGGCTGACGGCGAGTGAAACGAGCACTGAACCCATGGCGCCCCCCTGCGTTGAAGTCCTTTCATCAACAGGGGAAGACCGCTGGGCAGTGGCGTTGGCGGGGATACTCGATCGGCTCTGTGAGGAAACGTCTGCGGGGGCCATTGCCGCGGTGGGGCATCGGGTTGTCCATGGGGGGCGGGAGTTTGCCGCGCCCGTGGTGATCACGCCGGCTGTACGAGCGACGCTTGAGTCACTCACGCCGCTGGCCCCGCTGCACCAGCCGCATGGTCTGGCCGCGATTCACGCTGCCACCGAGCGACTGCCTCGCGTGCCGCAGGTCGCCTGTTTCGATACCGCGTTCCACCGCACCTGTCCGGAGGTGGCTCGGAGGTGTGGCCTTCCGAGGGAGTGGCATGACCGGGGCATCGAACGCTACGGCTTTCATGGCCTTTCGTATCAGTCGATTGTGGAGCAGCTTCCTGCGTTGGTTGGGCACCTGCCGCGGCGGTTGGTGGTCGCGCATCTTGGGGCTGGGGCCAGCATGGCTGCGGTGCTCGACGGACAGAGCGTCGCGACCACGATGGGGTTCACTCCGCTCGATGGCCTGTTGATGTCGACCCGCTGCGGCAGCCTTGATCCTGGCGTTGTTGTGCATCTCGCCGAGGGCTACGAACTTTCGCCGAAGGAGATCGGCCGGATACTCTCCAAGGAATCGGGGCTGCTGGGCGTTTCAGGTATCAGCGGCGACATGCGTGAGTTGCTCGGGAGCGATGCTCCCGAGGCACGAGACGCAGTGGACCTTTTTTGCTACCGGGCGATCACCGCCGTGGGGTCGCTCGCCGCCGCGCTCGGCGGTCTCGATGCGATCGTGTTTACGGCGGGCATCGGTGAGCGCGGTGCGGCGATTCGGGAACGGATTTGCCAGCGCCTTGGATGGTTGGGGCT
This sequence comes from Planctomycetota bacterium, assembly GCA_029978905.1. Classification (GTDB taxonomy): domain Bacteria; phylum Planctomycetota; class Planctomycetia; order Pirellulales; family UBA1268; genus M30B53. The sequence continues at coordinate 9,271 of JAPOIM010000010.1, read as the reverse complement.
CGACTTCGATCCGCAGGCGAACCAGTCCCATGGACCGCGGATCAGTCGCGAGTCGAGCCGGGTGGCCGCCTGGGTGATTGCCACGGACGAAGCGGCTGTCATTGCCCGGAGCACCCGGCTCGCTCTGGCCCGTCTTGGTGGATAAAACGTAGCCGCGAGCGGCGGGCAGCGTGCGGTTGCGTCTTGGTGTGTCGGTCTGTTGGGGTGGAAACAATGGGAGTTGCGGCCATGCGGGAACGTTGCACTTGGGGATGGCATCGCGGGATGCGGCAGCTTGCTGTGGGGGTGGTTGCCGTAGGTGCCTTACTCTCGGCATCAAGGGGCCACGCAGAAACCCCTCAGGCCGAAGTGCTCTGGCGAGCGATCCTCGGCAGCCGGCCGGCGGCGATCCCTGCCGACCCTGATCCCACGGGTGAGGTTCGCTGGCGCGACAACTTCGACCTTGCCTTGGCCGAAGCAAAGGGCGCAGGGAAGCCACTTCTCGTGACCTGGCGGTGCTTGCCATGCAAGCAGTGCGCGGAGTTCGACAAGGAGATTCTGGAGGGGAGTCGCTCCCTCGATCCGCTCATGCGGCGGTTTGTGACCGTCCGGCTGACAGATGCGTCGCTGCTGGATGAGCGGTTTTTCCCCTACCGCACGCATCAGGATCTCGACCTCTCGTGGTGGGCCTATCTGCTCTCGCCCGACGGCGACCTCTACGCGGTCTTCGGCGGTAAGGACCACGTCTCGGAAAACACGCGGATCAGTGAAGCGGCGTTTGAGAACACCCTGCGACGAGTCCTCGCGCACCATTACGATCCGCAGCGCGTCCGGTGGGATGTCGATTATCCGATGGGCGCCTCCTCGCTCGTCGAGCATGGCCCACGCGACTCTGCAGGCTATGCCTTGCTACGCGCGAAGAGGCCAGAACTTGAGAAACCCCATGACGAGTATGGGAGTTGCCTGCACTGCCATCAGGTGGGCGACATGCTCACCATGGAAGCGCTCGACGACGGGAGCTTCACCGTGGAAGCCTTCATGGGCCGTTGGCCGCTGCCAGAGAATGTGGGCCTGCTCCTCGACCGTGACGACGGCTTGCTCGTGAAAGCCGTGCAGCGCGGTAGCCCAGCCGCCAAGGCAGGGATCAAGGTTGGCGACCGCCTGGGAATGGCGGGCGGCACGCGTCTCTTCGGGCAGGCCGATTTTCGTGGCGTGCTCCACCGGGCGGCGGAGGGTGCCGACGCGATCGAGATGGCCTGGCAGCGCGGGGATGATGTGCTCTTTGGCACCGTGGAGGTCAGTGCAGGTTGGCGAGAGGGAAACAATGCCTGGCGGAAAACCGTCTACGACGGGGTGTATGGCCCTGGCATGGGCTTTTTCCCGCTCAACGGCCCCAAGGCTGGCAAGGGGGAAAGCCTTTCCATCAAGCCGTGGATGGGACCGAATCCTGCTGAGCGACCGGTGTATGCCACGGGACTCCGGCCCGACATGGAAATCGTCGCGATCGACGACATGGATCAGGACCTACCCACGCGTGACCTGATCACCTGGTTCCGTCTCAACCATCAGCCAGGGGATGAGGTGCGATACCGGGTTCGCGACGGCATGACCTACCGCTTCACCCTGCCCACCGAGTAGTCGAGCACCAGCCCTCGTGGCATGGGCGGGCGGGCGTTAACTGGCCCAGCGGACTGCCTGCGACGCGAAGAATCGGCGTTCCGAGAATGTCAGGTGCTGGGCGTGAGAAGGCTCGTCCACCACATCGACGTCTTCGCGGAACGCGAGCATCGAAGAGAAAACCGCCTCTTCGCACTCAGCGAGCGTGCCATGGCACTGACCGCCTCCGAAGAGTTCGGCGGTGTATTCCCCATCGGCATCGGTCAACGCGATCCACGCAAGGCCGTCACACTCGTACACATACCCCGGCCAGTTTGGGATGATGCCTTCCATGCCAACCTCGGTCGCGATGTCGTCCGTCCAGCGCCGTGAGGCGACAAAGTCAGAAAGAGTCATGGCATCCTCCATGAAGTGGCAGGTGACCTCGCGGGCCGAACGCACCGACACGCGACATGCTATACGCGAGATGTGAGAAAATGGTTCGGGTGGAGTCGTGAGGGGCTCGTCTGTGCGGGGGCAGGCCACGCGACGCGCCTTCCGCCCGCAGAAAACAGGCTTCATGTGACGGTCCGCCGGCAGCCGTTGCACTCCCTCCCAGCCGCTCCCCCAAATTGGACACCTGTGCTGGTTGGGCGAGTTGGGCGATGCCACTGGGATGGGCACAGTCCGGGCCGTTCTACGTACACTAGGAGAGATTCTGATTTCTACGGAGCCCTGCCGTCATGCAGACCGCGTCGATTCTTGTCGGACTTGGAACGTTGCTGGCCGCGACGGTCGCCTTCGCTGATCCTCCGACCTACAACGCCGACATCCGAGCGATTCTCTCGGAAAACTGTTTCGCGTGTCATGGCCCCGACTCCGCGGCCCGCGAGGCTGGGCTGCGACTCGATGTCGCCGAGCAGGCGACCTCCGAGCTCGCCAGTGGTGTGCGGGCGGTGGTGCCTGGCGATCCGTCCTCGAGTGAGTTGCTCGCCCGCGTGGCGTCGGAGGATGCGGATCTGGTCATGCCGCCCCCGGAGGCCAAACTCGGACGCCTCTCGCCGGAGGACATCGAAAAGCTCAACGAGTGGATCGCTGCGGGCGCCGTCTACGAGCCACACTGGACCTTCATTTCCCCCAAGCCCGCCCATGCGGCGGCAACCACACCGCAGGCGATCGACGCCCTCGTGCTGGCGGGACTTTCACAGCGAGGCCTCACGCCGCAGCCCGCAGCCGATCGGGCTACCCTGATTCGCCGCGTGAGCTTTGACCTGACCGGTCTGCCCCCAACGACCGCCGAAGTGGAAGCGTTTGTGGCCGACACAAGCCCGGATGCGTATGAGCACCTGCTCGACCGGCTGCTCGCGAGTCCGCGGTACGGGGAACGCATGGCGGCCGACTGGCTCGACCTCGCCCGCTACTCCGACAGCTACGGCTTTCAGGTTGATCGCGAGCGTCCCTACATGTGGCCGTGGCGTGACTGGGTGATTCGCTCATTCAACGACAACCTTCCCTGGGACGACTTCACCTGCTGGCAGCTTGCGGGCGATCTCCTGCCAAACGCCACCGCCGAGCAGCGGTTGGCAACCGCCTTCAACAGGCTCCACCAACAGGAGGCGGAAGGCGGTTCTGTCGAAGAGGAATACCGAGTGGCCTACGTCAACGATCGGGTGACGACGTTTGGCACTACCTTCCTCGGCTTGACGCTTGAATGCTGTCGCTGCCACGACCATAAGTTCGATCCGGTCACGCAGCGGGAGTACTACCAGCTGTTTGCCTTCTTTGATGATGTCGATGAGGCCGGGCTCTATTCGTACTTCACGCAGTCGACGCCCACGCCAAAGATGCCGCTGCTCGATGCCACCGGTGAGACGGCGTGGATGGCCGCAAATGCTCGGGTCGTCGAGGCCGAGGCTCAGTTGGCCGCGCGGGTTGAGGCCGCGCGGCAGGCGGCTGCTTCGAGGCTGGCTGCCGACGATGCGCTGGCGAGAGAGATCGCTACGCGGCTTGCAGACGGACTGCCCGGCGAACTGGTGCATTACACCTTTGATGAGCGGCGGGCCGATGGGAAGTTTCAGTCACTGACCGATCCCCTTCCCCCTGAACCAGCTCCGGAGGCACAAGAGCCCACTTCCGCGGATGAGCCAGAGCAGGAAACGCCGCCGGACCGTGCCGCCACGTCGCCCGGTGAGAATCAGCTCGTGGAAGGCCGCGACGGAATGGCGGTTTCGTTGACCGGGGATCATCCGGTGAACACGCCCGTCGGCAACTTTCGTCGCAGCCACCCGTGGAGCGTGGCCTTGTGGGTGAAACCAGCGGAAGCCTACGAGCGGGCGGTGGTATTTCATCGTTCGCAGGCGTGGACCGACGCGGCGAGCCGTGGCTACGAACTGCTCGTCGAGCGAGGCCACCTGCAGTGGTCGTTGATTCATTTCTGGCCTGGGGACGCGGCGAGCGTGCGGGCCACGGAGCCGTTGCCTGTTGATGTCTGGTCGCATGTGTGCGTGACCAGCGATGGCTCAGGCAAGGCAGCCGGCTTGCAGATCTTTGTCGATGGTCATCCGGTGGCCACGGAAACGGTGCGGGATCACCTCTCCCGCGAGATCACCGGTGGCGGTGGCGACACGATCCGCATCGGCGAGCGGATGCGTGATCACGGCTTCAAGGGCGGGTGTGTTGACGAGTTCCGGGTGTTTGACCGGGAGCTCACGCCGCTTGAGGTGCAGGAAACCTTTCGTGGAGGAGCGATCGCAGGGCTTCTCGCCGACGCACAAAGCGGGGAGGCCTCTGAGGTGACCCGGGCGTTGCTTGCGGACTGGTGGGCGGCTGTTGCCGACGCCGACGTGCTCGCTACTCGCCAGACGCTGGAAGAGGCCCGTCGTGCACGAGACGACCTGGCCGAGACGCCGCCCGAAGTGATGGTGATGGCCGACATGCCGCGTCCAAAGGTGGCGTATGTCTTGGAACGCGGGGACTATGACAAACGCCGCGAGCCCGTCGCGCCTGAAACGCCTGCAGTCCTGCCCCCCTTTCCAGCAGGCGAGCCTCGAAACCGCCTCGGGCTGGCGCGCTGGCTCACCGATCCAGACCATCCACTGCTCGCACGCGTGACCGTGAACCGGATCTGGCAAAGCCTGTTTGGGATTGGGTTGGTGCCGTCGCCCGAGGATCTCGGCAGCCAAGCGAAGGCGGCAGAGTATCCCCAATTGCTCGACGAACTCGCCTGGCGATTTTCCCACCCGACAGCCGAGGGTGGTCTCGATTGGGATCTCAAAATGCTGCTCAAGGCCATCATGCTCTCGCAGACCTACCAGCAGCAGAGCATCGGCGAGGCCGTCGCGATGGCAGACGACCCCAAGAATATGTGGCTGGCGCGCGGGCCCCGCCACCGGCTTGCAGCCGAGATGATCCGCGACAACGCGCTCGCTGCGGCCGGCCTCCTCGTGGAGCGTGTTGGGGGGCCGCCGGTGAAAACGTATGACCTCCCCGATTCGTTCAAGCCAACGGCGGCAGGGAGTGGCGAGGAACTCTACCGCCGCAGTCTCTACACCTTTTGGCGGCGAACCGGGCCAGCCCCCGTGCTTGAGGCGTTTGACGTGCCCAACCGCGTGGTCTGCGTGGCCAAACGCGACACCACCAACACGCCCTTGCATGCCTTCGTGCTGCTCAACGCCACACAGTTTGTGGAGGCGTCTCGTGTGCTCGCCCAAACCTCGCTGACACGCCACGCAGGGGCGGTGGAGCCGGCCTTGCGTGAGAGCTTCCAGAAGTTGACGAGCCGTCTTCCTGATGCGGAGGAAGCGGCCATTCTGCTGAGCATGCACGCCGCTCAAAAAGCATGGTACGACGCGCATCCAGAAGCTGCCGATGAACTGCTTGGCGTTGGCGAAGCCCCCAAAGCCGAAGGCCTGTCGGCCGTCGAGGTGGCTTCCGTGGCAAGCGTGGTCAACGCCCTGATGAACTACGATGGATGTGTCGTAAAACGATGACGAGGCCTTCGCACATGAATCCCCTCTTCGAGAATCACACACCGTGCACGGCGGCCTTGCCGGGGACCGCACGCAGCGAGGCAGCCCGGGTTTCGCGTCGCAGCCTGCTTGGGAGCCTGGGAGGGGCTGCGGGCGGAATTGGGCTCGGCGGCATCGCCCTTGCGGAACTGCTGACGCGCGAAGCCTCTGCGGAATCAGGGGTGCTCAGTGAGCCACACCTGCCGGCAAAGGCGAAGCGGGTGATCTATCTCTTCCAGTCGGGTGGGCCGTCGCAACTCGATCTGTTTGATGACAAGCCGCTCTTGCGGGAGATGGATGGGCAGCAGCTTCCCGAAAGCGTCCGTGGCGGCCAGCGGCTGACCGGCATGTCGGGCAACCAAAGCTCGATCCCACTGGTTGGGTCGCCCTTTGCCTTTGCCCAGCATGGCAACGGTGGGGCTACCCTCTGCGACCAACTTCCACACACCGCCCGCGTTGCCGACAAAATCTGTTTCATCCGCTCGATGCACACCGAGAGCATCAATCACGGGCCTGGCGTGACCTTCATGCAGAGTGGCTCTCAGATTCCCGGGCGACCAAGCATCGGGGCATGGTTGGACTATGGGCTCGGCTCGCTTTCAGACGACCTGCCTTCATTCGTGGTGCTGATCACGAAGGATAAGGGTGGGCAGCCCTTGATGAGTCACCTCTGGGGGGCAGGATTTCTGCCTCCAAAGCATCAGGGGGTCCGCTTCCGCTCGGGGGCTGAGCCAGTGCTCTCGATTAACAACCCACCCGGCGTGTCGCGCGAGAGCCGCCGGGCAGCCCTCGATGGGCTCAAGCAGCTCCATGAACATGCCTTCTCGAAACTGCCTGACGCGGAGATCACGGCGAGGATTGCCAACTACGAAATGGCGTTTCGCATGCAGGCGAGTGTGCCGGAGGCGACCGACTTCTCTGATGAGCCCCAGTCGGTGCTCGAGGCCTACGGCCCGGATGCGACCAAGCCGGGCTCCTTCGCCGCCAATTGTCTGCTCGCCCGCAGGCTGGCGGAGCGTGGCGTGCGGTTTATTCAGCTCTACCACCCCGGCTGGGATCACCACGGTGGCATCAAGGGAGGAATCCCCGGCCAGTGCAAAGAAACCGACCAGCCTTCGGCGGCCCTGCTGGAAGATCTCGCGGCACGCGGCATGCTCGACGACACGCTCGTCGTCTGGGGGGGCGAGTTTGGCAGGACAAACTACGGCCAAGGGCACTACACGCCTGGTGCCAACTTCGGGCGTGACCACCACCCACGGTGCTTCACGATGTGGCTGGCTGGTGGCGGCATCAAGCCTGGAACGACGTGGGGCGAAACGTGCGAGTTTGGCTACAACATCGTCAAGGACGGGGTACACGTGCATGACCTGCACGCCACGATGCTCCATCTGCTCGGCATCGACCATGAGCGGCTGACCTACAAGTTTCAAGGACGGCGCTATCGGCTGACGGACGTTCACGGGCGCGTGGTGGACGGCATCACCGCGTAACCGACCGTGGAGGCTTCAGCATGGACAACGATTTCGAGGACGACCCGGGCTCTTGGGACGATGAAGGCGAGTGGAGCGAGGGTGACGCGTGGAGTGACGACGAGCCCACGGTGCCCTGCCCGTACTGTGGCGAAGAGATGCTCGAGGATGCCCCGCAGTGCAGCCACTGCGGCAACTACATTTCGGCCGAAGATCATCGCGTCGCCACAAAACCTACGTGGGTGGTGGCGCCCGCGATTCTCTGTCTCCTCATGGCTGTTGGGTGGCTGCTGGCCCGGTGAGCCCGTGGTGTGAGGCACAGCCTCCCTTCCCGGGTGACAGTGCGCGGCGTGGCTGCGATACTCTCCACTGGAAGCGTCCAGGAGACACATCGATGCCATCCCTCTCGATTTCGCGCAGGCAGCTGCTTGCCGGTGCTGCGAGCACGACCGCTTTGCTGGCTGCCGCGGGGCCTGCTGTGTGGCAGCGGGCAGTTGCCGACGCCGCGACAAGTGACGGCCCAGGGATAGGCGTGATCGGGTGCCGCTACCAGGGGTCGGTGATCGCCGCCCTGTCAAAAGCGCACGGCCGGCTTCTTGCCATGGCAGACGTCGATGCGGCCGTCCGCGACCTTTCCGCGATCGACCCATCGGTCCAGCAGCAGACTGGGGTCTCACCGTCTGCGATTTACGAAGGCGTTGAGCGGCACGAGGACTACCGCCGCCTCCTCGACGACTCGCGCATCGGTGTGATTCTGATCGGGGCCCCTGACCACTGGCACGCCGGCATGCTGATCGACGCCCTGAAGGCTGGCAAGGATGTCTACGTCGAGAAGCCCATCACCCTCACCATCGATGAGGGGAAAGAGATTCGAAAGGCCCTGCAGTCCACAGGTCGCGTCGTGCAGGTCGGGAGTTGGCAGAGGAGCGACCATCGTTTTCGTACCGCGGTGGAGATGGTGCGACAAGGACGGATCGGCACGCTGCAGCGGGTCGAGGTGGCGCTCGGATCCAATGAGGTGGGCGGGCCGTTTCCCGCGGCCGAGGTGCCCAAGGGGCTCAACTGGGAGCGTTGGCTTGGGCAGGCGCCGCTCGTGCCCTACACGCCTGAGCGATGCCACTACACGTTCCGTTGGTGGCTCGACTATGCCGGGGGCAAGATGACCGACCACGGGGCGCATCACCTTGACATTGCCCAGTGGGGGATTGGTGCCGATCCAATCGAAATCCTGCCCGATGCCGAGATGCCGACGGTGGCCAACGGCTACAACGTCCCCACGCGATTTCGTGTGACGTTTCGGTATCCCGGCGGGGTTGAGATGCTGGTGACCGACGAGGGGCGGAATGGCGTTTTGTTTGAAGGCTCCGCAGGTCGACTGTTCGTGAATCGCGGATCCCTCACCGGGAGCCCCGTCGACGACCTCGTGGAGCATCCCCTGCCTCGCGAGGCATTCACGCTCTACGACTTCGACAACCTTGCTCGGCCGGAGCGGGCAGGCAAGATCGAAGCGATTGTCAACCACATGGGCAACTTCTTCGACTGTGTGGCTGAGCGTCGCCTGCCGATCTCCGACGCTGAAAGCCAGCATCGCTCCGCGACGACCTGCCACCTGGGCAACATCGCCTGCCGGCTTGGGCGTCCTCTATCCTGGGATGCCTCCGCAGAGTGTTTTGTCTCGGACGACGAGGCCAACCACCTGCTCTCGCGTCCCCAGCGTGCGGGCTATGAGGTGAGAGCATGAGTCGCTTGCTGACGCGACGTGAATCGCTGACGTGGGCTGCCTGCGGAACAGCCGTTGCTGCTGCGGGTGGCATGCCTGCCGTGGCGAATGATGCAACGCCTCCTGCCCGCTGGCAGGCCAACTACATCCTCTCCTCGGCACTCTATGGCGACGCTCCCCTGGCCTCGATCCTGCCCGAAGTGGCAGCGACTGGGGCGTCGTCCATCGATCTCTGGCCGCCGCCGCATGGCACGCAGCGCGATGAGATCGATTCGCTCGGCCTGGAACACGTTGAGGACCTCCTGCGGACCCATGCGGTGCGGCTTGGAGGAATCGCCTGCTACCGACCGGGCGCCTTCAATCTTGCGTCCGAGTTCGCGGTGGTTCGCAGCCTTGGCGACGCCCAAACAGTCTTGGTGACCATGGCGAAAGGGGATGGCAATGCCACCGGCACGGCGCTCGATGCGGCGATTCGGGAGTTTCTCGAAAAACTCCAACCC
>JAPOIM010000109.1 GCA_029978905.1 Planctomycetota bacterium | reverse complement strand
CCCGAGCGAACTCGGCGGATTGCCGTGGAACGCCCACTACTCTCGCTTGCGACTGGGGGCAATCAAGAACGGCTCACCGCAGCACTGCGGCGCGAAGAAGACGAAGAGCGTCGCGCAGATCGAATCTACTGGACGCCACTCAAGCAAGAACTTGAGCATCTCCGTCTCAATCGCTCTCGCGCCGATCGCGTGACCGAGTGACGTTTTCGAATCCCGTGCCGCCGGGGCTCCGGCGGGGCTTACGCCCGGTGGATCTCGTAGCCGGCGCGTGGCGTGCGGGACGCCATGGCCGCGGCTTGCTCGTCGCCGGTGATCTTTTCTGAGGCCGGATCCCAGTGGATTGTGCGGCCGAGCCGAGCAGCGATTGCCGTCAGGTGGCAGGTGTTCATCGCGATCACGTGGCTGTACACGTCGGAAACGGGCAGGCCGCCTTCGCGGATACAGCGGAAGAAGTTGTTTTTGTGGCCCTCGAAAGGCTTGCCTTTGTAGAGCGACACCACATCCTCGTCGCCGTAGGCATCTTTGTCCCAGCCTTCGTCGATCGGCGTGCCCGTGATCTTGCCACGATTGACAAACATCTTCCCCTTCTCGCCTTCGAAAAGGATTCCGTTGTCGCCGCGGCTGGTGACGGTCATCTCCACGCCGCTGGGGAACACACACTTCACTGCGAAGTCGTGAGAGGTGTTGTATGAGTCGTCCTGCGTGGGGAAGCCATCCTTAAAAGGCACGGGATGCGTCGCATCAGTCCCGTCGATCGTGACGGGGCCCTTGCCAAGGGCGTCTTCCTGCAGGGCCCACTGGGCGATGTCGACGTGATGGGCGCCCCAGTCGGTGAACTTGCCGCCGGAGTACTCGTACCACCAGCGGAACTCATAGTGGCAGCGCTTCTCGCGGTAGGGCACCTCGGGTGCCTGGCCAAGCCACATTTCCCAGTCGAGTTCCTTGGGCGGCTCGACGACGGGGAACGGACCACCGGTGGGGCTGCCGTTGATCCCTACGGTGACCTTCTGGATCGGGCCGAGCAGGCCCTTGTGCACCATATTGACCGCGCGCATGAAACGGTCGCGGTCGCTCCGCTGCTGGGTGCCGATGAAAAACACCTGCTTGTCGAACTTCTTGGCCGCGGCTCGCACGATCTGGTTTTCTTCGAGCGTCAGCGAGAGCGGCTTTTGGCAGAAGACATGCTTCCCCGCTTCGAGGGCCTCAATCGCGATCTTCACGTGCCAGTGGTCGGGGGTCACGACGCTCACGACGTCGATATCGTCACGTTCGAGCACCTTCCGGTAATCGCCGTAGGCGTCTGCTTTTCCCTTGCCGATGTTCTCGTGGTGCTTGGCCCGATCGGCATGCCGGCTGTCGACGTCACATACGGCAACCACGTCACCGAAGTTGGCATGGCCCTGCGCGTCGCCGGTGCCCATGCTGCCCACGCCGATACAGCCAATCAGTGGCCGGTCGGTCGCAGCCTGGTTGGCGAACGCTTTCTGGGTCCATGGGAAGGCGACCGGGATCCCTGTCGCCGCCCCCGCTGCAGCGGACGTGGCCAGAAACTGCCGACGACCAACAGTGGTGCCCTGTGCAACAGTCGTGCCCTGTGCAGATGCCTTGGTGTCCGCCATCGGTGTGATCTCCCGTCGAAAGTCGAAAAAGTGTGGCAATAAAAAATGGATGCTCGGTCTGCCCCCCTGAGCGGTCGCTCGACCGCTCTCCATGTGGCGAAGAGTGTAATGCCCGCACGGTAGCGGAGCCAACACGTACGGAAGGACCTGGTTTTGGCTATGGCACGTGGGGCGTTTTCTCCGTGACCTCACGTTTGCCCAAGTCTCGGGCCTTCTCCTATCCTGCGAACGGCGGCTTCTGGCTGCCGCAGCCAGCATTTCTCCGGAGGTCGTAGCGTGGGCGTCGTCAAAGAGTTTCGGCAGTTTGCCATGCGGGGGAACGTGATCGACTTGGCGGTCGGCGTGGTGATTGGCGGAGCGTTTGGCAAGATCATCAGTTCGCTCGTGGCCAACATCATCATGCCACCGCTCAACCTCCTCACGAGCAAGTACGGCGTGCACTTCAACGATCTCGCTCTCACGATCGAGACGGAGAGTCCGAAGCTCAAGCCAGACGGCTCGATGGTGGTCAGCGCGGTGGATGGCAAGCCGGAGATGGTTTTCCAGAACTACCCAATCCTGAACTACGGGCCGTTTCTGCAGTCGGTGATCGACTTCCTGCTCGTGGCGTTGGCGCTGTTTGTGGTGATTAAGATCATCAATACGGCCAAGACGAGGTTTGAAACGGAGGCGGTTGAGACGCCTCCAGCCCCGCCGGAAGAGATCCTCCTGCTTCGCGAGATTCGCGACGCGCTGGCCAAGCAAGGCTGACGGCCGCTCGTCACGAGAGCAGCGGCCGCACGAGGGACGGCAGTGGCGGAGGCCGGGCCTCCCCAGGACTGTGGTATCGCATTTCATGAAAACGCTGATCCTGATTCCCACGGAGTTGGAACGGTCGCGGCTCCGCGAGGCGCTCGGCGACCATCGAAGCCACGGCGCGCGTCTTGAACTTTGCGGCTTCGGCGTGGTCGCTTCGGCGGCTCGCACGGCAAGCCTCCTCAGCACGGAACTCTTCGACCACGTGGTGCTCGTTGGCATCGCCGGGGCGATCGATCCGCAGCTTCGCGTTGGCGACGCTTACTGCTTTGCAGAAGTGGCCTGCCACGGCATCGGCGCGGGCGAGGGGCCGGGCTTCATTTCGGCAGGAGCGATGGGCTGGTCGCAGTGGCCGGGTGATCCGCCAAATGCGGCCCAGGAAATCGGAGATGTTTTGCCGTGCCACGCGAGGGCTGGCGGTGGAGTTCAGAAGGACGATGGCAGCGCTGCGGCAATCGCCGGTTCGGGGCAGCTGCTGACCGTCTGTGCGGCGTCTGGCAGCGATGCCGAGCTGGCGACGCGACGGAGCCTCTTCCCCAACGCCGTCGCCGAAGACATGGAAGGGTTTGGCGTGGCGACGGCCTGCCGGATGGCGGGTGTGCCGCTGGGAATCATTCGTGGCATTTCCAACCGCGCGGGAAACCGAGACGTGGCCACGTGGCGGATCGCCGAGGCGCTCGCGGCTGCCGGCAGCCTCACCCGCGACTATCTTAAGGATCTCGCATGACCCCCCCGATTCGACTCGCGATCTCCACCTGTCCAAACGACACATTTGCGTTTCACGGTTTGCTCACGAAACAAGTGGATTGGCGTGGGATCGACTTTCAGGTGGATCTCCTGGATATCGATGAGCTCAACCGCCGCTGTGCCGCAGGCGAGTACGACGTCTGCAAAGTGAGTTTTCATGCGGCTTTGAAGATGGCTCGAGACGTCATCGTGCTCCCGAGTGGGGCGGCGCTTGGCTTTGGGGTGGGCCCGCTGCTGCTCGCGGCGAAAGAGGGTGCGCAGCCTGTCGAGCCTTTGCAGCTCACGCTCTGTCCGGGTGCTGAAACCACGGCAGCCCTCCTCTTTGGCCTCTTCCACCCCCGCACCACACGCGTCGAGCACGTCGTCTTTTCCGAGATCATGCCGCGGCTTCAAGCAGGCACGGCCGACTTTGGCGTCTGCATCCACGAGGGACGCTTTACCTGGCAGCAGCAGGGCCTCTTTTGTGTGGAGGACCTCGGGGAGCGGTGGGAGACGGCAACGGGCTGCCCGCTGCCGCTCGGCGGCATCGTCGCGCACCGTCGTCTCCACGTCGACGTGATCCGCACCGCGCAGCAGGTGATCCACGACTCACTGCAGTCTGCGTTGGCAGACCGCACCGCTCCGCTGACCACAATGCGGGCCCACGCGCAGGAGTTTGACGACGAGGTGCTCATGCAGCATGTCGATCTCTACGTCAACGACTGGACGGTCGACCTGGGAGACGTGGGCCGCCGGGCCTTGGCCGAACTTTCGTCGCGAGCGGCCTCCGTGGGAATTGCCACCGGAGATCCTTTGGCGGTGCTCGACCGCTGAATCCCCGCAGGGATCAGTCGGTGCCCGCGTCGCTCGACAGGTCGAGGGCCGCGCTGGTGATCGCCTCGTGGGAATGGCCAAGTTCGGTCAGAGCGTTGGCGGCCGCCTTTTGCTCCGCTTCCTTCTTGTTGCGGCCCCAGGCGGGCGGGTAAGTGCGGTCGCCGATTTGGGCCAGCACCTGAAACGTCTTGTTGTGATCGGGGCCCTGCTCGGCCACCACGGTGTAGGTCGGAGTGATGCTGAAGTCCCGCTGGGAAACCTGCTGGAGCAGGCTCTTGTGGTTCAGCCCTCGGGTGCCGGCCGCCACGTTCACGATTTCCTGATCCATGAATCGCTCGATCAGGGTGCGTGCCGGCTCGATGCCACCATCGAGATACACCGCAGCCACGAGCGATTCAAAAAGGTCGGAAAGCACCGAACTTGGCACCACACTGTCGACCATCAACCCTTTCCCAAGCACGAGAAACTCCACCAGTCCGAGCTCTTGGCTGATGCGGCTGCACGCCTCGCGGCTGACCACCGCCGACTTGATGCGGGTCAGGTCCCCCTCAAGCGACTCCGGAAAGTGGGCATAGAGCTTCTCGCAGATGACGAATCCGAGGATCGCATCGCCCAGAAACTCCAGTCGCTCATTGGACGCCAGGCGGTTTGCCGCCCCAGAGGCGTGGGTTACCGCCGCTTCGAGCAAACCTCGGTCGCGAAAGGTGTAGCCGATCCGCTTCTCGCACTCAGCGAGATCCGTAGGCTGGCTGTGGTGTCTTGCCGGCGGCATACAGAACGTTATTAGAGGAGGCAGGGACGCGAGTCCCTCATGGTAGCGGAAAAGCCGAGTTTTTCACCGGTTCGGCCCCGCTCTCCGCGCAGTCCGATTTTTTTGCGAACCTTCCCCAACCGGTCGACGTAGCCAGTTGAAGGCACAGGCGCCTAGGATGCCGCCGTGCCGTTGTGGTGAACAGAGTGCAAGGGAGAAGCAACAACCATGATGAAAAAAGACCGTTCATTTGATGCAGATCGTGCAGCGTCGCCGGCTCGTTTCGGTCGCGTCTTGACTGCGCTGGCGAGCGTGACCGTCGCGGTGATGCTTGCAGGCGTCTGGTTTGAGCGCGGCGTGACCGAATCACGCGGCGAGCAGCCCCCCGTCACCGATCCAGCGACGGCGGAATCGCTCGAACACGCGACCTCACTGTCGCGAGCCTTCCGCCATGCGGCCGAAGTGGCCACACCAAGTGTGGTGGTGGTGCGCAGCGAAGCCAAAGCACGGCGGGTGGGGGTGGAACGCGGGCCCCAAGGCCGTCGCGGTGAAAACCCCTTTGAGGGCACGCCCTTCGAAGACTTTTTTGAACAGATGCCCAATGGGCCGCAGCAAGGCGGCATGATGCCCCCGCGGAGCGGCGTGGGCTCTGGCGTGATCGTCGATGCCTCGGGGATCGTGCTCACCAACAACCATGTGGTGGAAGGCGCCGATACCGTGGTGGTGGAACTCTCGGATGGTCGTGAGTTTGAGGCCGTCGCCATCAAAACCGACCCCGACAGCGACCTCGCCGTGGTGATGCTCGAAGGGGTCAACGATCTGCCAGCCGCCAGCCTTGGCAACTCGGATGACCTTGAGATTGGCGACTGGGTGATCGCGATTGGTAATCCGTTTGAGCTGGAGACCACGGTCAGCGCCGGCATCATCAGCGGCAAGGGGCGTGAGCTCGGCTCGATCCGGCGGGCGCAGTTCCTGCAGACAGACGCGGCGATCAACCCGGGCAACTCGGGCGGACCGCTGGTCAACCTGCGTGGTGAGGTGGTGGGCATCAACACTGCGATCGCGTCCAACAGCGGCGGCTATCAGGGCATCGGCTTTGCGATTCCTGTGAACCAGGCCAAGTGGGTCAGTGAGCAGCTGATCGCCAACGGCGCCGTCAAGCGTGGCTACATGGGGGTGACGATTGCCCCCCTGACCAACGAAGTGGCTCAGCAGCTTGGCGTGCCGACGCGGAAGGGTGTTCTCGTGACGCAGGTGCTGCCTGATTCACCGGCGGCCAATGCCGGCGTGCAGGAACTCGACGTGGTGGTCAGCTTTGCTGGCAAGCCGGTCGACAGTCCTCGGACGCTTCAGGAAGTGGTCGAGCGCAGTTCGTTTGAAGACACGCACGACCTCGGCGTGTTCCGCGACGGCAAGCTCCTCAAACTCCGCGTGGGGGTGCAGGCGCTGCCCGAGCAGGTGGCGGCGTCGACCGGTTCGGGGCGGATGCGGGCACCGAGCGGGGCTGACTCCTACTACTCTGCCGAGCTGGGCTTCGCCGTTCGTGAGGTGAGCCCTGAGGAAGAGGCAGAGGTGGAGGGAGAGGGCGTGGTCATCGATCGCGTGGATCCCGATGGCGTGGCAGCGTCGGCGGGCTTGATGCCGGGGCTTGTGATCTACAAACTCGGCCGGACGTCCGTGCGAACTGTCGGTGATTTTGAACGGGCGATGGAGCAGCAGAATCCTGAGGAAGGAGTTCTGCTCTCGCTCCGCACGCCTCGAGGCAACCAGGTGATGGTTCTCAAGGCTGATTAACCACGCCTGAACTCAGTTCTGCGAGAACCTATGGCCACACTTGGCGTCAACATTGATCACATCGCCACCATCCGGCAGGCTCGACAGACCGTCGAGCCTGATCCGGTTTGGGGGGCGGCGATGGCCGAACTTGGCGGTGCCGATGGAATCACCGTGCACTTGCGCGAGGACCGTCGGCACATCCAAGATCGCGATCTCGAGGTCCTCAGGAAGACCGTGCAGGTCGGACTGAACCTCGAGTGTGCGATTGCCCCTGAGATGATCGAGATCGCGACGCGGGTGCGGCCCGACAAGGTCACGCTCGTGCCGGAACGGCGAGAAGAGGTCACCACGGAAGGTGGGCTCGATGTGGTCACGCACCGCGATGCCGTGGCGGCTGCGGTCGAGCGGCTGCAGGCGTCGGGCATCATCGTTTCGCTCTTCATCGACCCCAGCCCAACGCAGATCGAGGCTTCGGCAGCCTTTGGTGTCGAGGCGGTGGAGCTGCACACCGGGTGCTACGCGAATGCCGTGGGAGCCGCAGCGCAGGCCGAACGCCTCGCGGAACTGGCGACGGCAGGCGACGTCGTGCGGTCGGTGGGCCTCGAACTGGCGGCTGGGCACGGCCTCACGTACCGCAATGTGGTGCCCGTTGCCCGGCTTCCCGGCATGGGCGAGTTGAATATCGGGCACTCAATCGTGGCCCGTGCGGTGTTTGTGGGGATGTCGCAGGCCGTTCGCGAAATGAAGGCCCTGATCAGTTAGCTCGCATTCGAGAGAGCTGTGGCATAAGCGGATGACAAGGCGAGGGGTTGGCGAACGCTCGAGGAGCGTTTGGGCGTATCCTCGCCCTGCGACGAGACTTTTG
>JAPOIM010000108.1 GCA_029978905.1 Planctomycetota bacterium | reverse complement strand
AGTCGCGCTCGCGTGGCAAAAATCCTCGCTTTCGCATCAGGGCCGACGTGTCGGGGTCCCGACCACGAAACGCGCGATACGCCTCTGCCGCATCGACCGTGTTGCCAGCCGAGAAGACCTCCTTCACCAGCCGTCCGGCGACCCCCTTATCCCAGGGCCCACCAGCTTCTGTAAACGCGTCCCACGCGTCGGCCGTGAGCACATCTGCCCAAAGATAGCTGTAGTACGCCGCCGAATAGGCGTCGCCCGTGAACAGGTGGAGGAAGTGCGGCAGGCGGTGCCGCATCACGATCTCACGTGGCATGCCAAGATCCGCGAGGGTGTCACGCTCAAAGACCGACGGGTCGATGGGCGGCGTCGCCAAATGGAGTTTCATGTCGACCAGGGCGCTTGCCAAAAACTCCACCGTTCCAAACCCCTCGTTGAAGGTCGCCGCGGCCTCGATCTTCTCGACAAGCGACTGCGGGATCGCTTCACCCGTCTCCACGTGCAGGGCGTACTGCTCCAGGATCTCAGGGGTCGCAAGCCAGTGCTCGAGGACCTGCGAGGGAAACTCCACGTAGTCCCGGGGGACGCGCGTTCCCGAGAGCGAGGGATAGCCGACCTGCGACGAGAGACCATGCAGGGCATGGCCAAACTCATGGAAGAGCGTGGTCGCGTCTGTCCAGGAAATCGTCACAACCTCTCCCGCCGGTGGCTTGGTGAAGTTGCAGTTGTTGGACACGATGGCCGTGGTGCCACCGTCAAACGCGGCCTGCGGACGATACCCACTCATCCACGCACCCGACCGCTTCCCCGGGCGCGCAAACGGATCGAAGTACCACAGGCCCACGTGCTGCCCGTCGGCGTCGGTGACTTCCCAAACCCGCACGTCGGGATGAAACACCGGCACCTGGCCCTCGGCGACCGGGCGAAAGTGCAGCCCAAACAACGTGGCGGCCACATGAAACATCCCCTCGCGGAGTTTCTCAAGCTGCAAGTAGGGCACGATTTCCGCCTCATCGAGGTCGTAGTCGCGGATGCGAACCTTCTCGGCATAGAAGCGGTAGTCCCAGGGCTCGATCTCGATCGCCGCCCCCTCGGCTGCCGCTACCGCGGCCATCGCCTCCACCTCGCGAGCCACCGTCGCCACCGCGGGCTTCCACATCTCTTCCATCAAGGCCATCGCTCGCTCGGGCGTGCGGGCCATCGCGTGCTCGAGTTGCCAGTGCGCGTGCGTGGGGTAGCCGAGCAAGTTCGCCCGCTCAAAGCGAAGTGCCACCACGTCGCGAATGAGGGGACGGGTGTCGGTGGGACCGGCATGTTCGCCACGGCTGACAAACAGCCGCCAGGCTTCCTCTCTGAGGGTGCGATCGGCGGCGAGCGTCAGCACAGGCTCGATGACCGAACGTGTGTTTGAGAGGGCCCAGCCCGTTTTCCCACGACGCACGGCCTCCTCCGCAGCCGCCGCAATCACCGACTCGGGAAGCCCCTTGAGACGCTCCCGATCCTCCACCAGCACGTAGCCATTGGTTTCATCCGCGAGCACGTGCTGCGAGAAGTCGGTGGTCAGCGTGGCCAGCCGGCCGTTGATCTCCACAAGCTTCGCCTTGGCGGCAGCATCGAGGGCTGCCCCCTGCCGGACAAAGTTCGTGTAGGTCAGCCAGGTGAGCCGCTGTTGCTCAGGAGTCAGGCCTGACGTTTCACGGGTGTCGTAGACTGCTTTGACCCGGTCAAAGAGCCGTCCGTTTTGCACGATTCGGTCACCGTGGGCGGCGAGTTTGGGCGACATCGCGCGCTCGACCGCCTGCACCGCGTCGTCCGCGAGGTTGCTCGTCATCACCGAGTAGAGAGTTCCCACGCGGTCAAGGCTCACCCCCGCCCGCTCGAGGGCCGCAATCGTGTTCTCGAAACTGGCCGGCTCCGGATTTCCCGCAATCGCGTCCACCGCAGCCAACTCCTCCGCCATCGCCTCCTCAAGCGCTGGCCCAAGCGACTCCGCGGTCACGCGATCAAAGGGTGGCACACCCCCGAACGGGCCAGTCCAGTTGGCCAGGGATGAAGCGTCGGCAGCAGAGACAGCAGACATGGCGGGAATCCTGAAGAACACCAACAAAAGAAGCAGAGCCAAGCGTGGACGGCGGGACATGCGGGCGGAGTTCCTGTGTTGAAAAACGGCGTGCAGCGGAGCACGTCCCGGCGTCATGATAGCGACTAGGGCACCTCTGCTTGCCACCCCAACTGGCGCGACACCCCCGACGGTCGACTCAAAAGGAAAAAGCCATGCCTGCTCCTCGTTCGGTTCTGCGTTTCGCTCGGCCGCGTTTCTCGCGGCGATTGCTCGTGTGGGCCCTCCTCGGCAGCCTCGCTGCGAGCAGCGCATGGGGTGTGGTCCGCCAGGCGCAGGCCGAACTGCAGGCCGGGGCAGCCATCGTCGACATCACGCCCCAGCAGTTTCCGGTGTTCATCAATGGCGGGTTCGCCGCCAGGAAAGGGGAGCCCCGTGATGTGAAAGCCCGCGCGATCGTTCTCGACGACGGCACCACGAAACTCGCCCTCGTCGTCGCCGACAGCTGCATCCTTCCGAAAGAGCTGATCGACGCCAGCAAGGGCCTTGCCGCCGAACGGACAGGCATTCCTGCCGACCACATCATGATCTCGGCCACCCACACCCACACCGCTCCTTCGGCCATCAGTGCGCTCGGCACGCCGGCCGACGAAACCTACGTGCCCTATCTGCGGCTGCGATTGGCCGACGCGATCGCCGAGGCCGCGAAGGCATTGCAACCGGCGCGGGTTGGCTTTGGATCAATCGACGCGGCCGAGTTCACCGCCTTACGCCGCTGGATTCTCCGCCCCGACCTCATCCGTACCGACCCGTTTGGCGACGCCACCGTGCGAGCCACGATGCACGCCGCCAAAGACAACCTCCTGGGCGTAACGGGCGAATCAGGCCCGGAAGACCCCGAACTGGCCGTGCTCTCGCTGCAGACACCCGATGGGCATCCGATCGCGATGCTTGCCAACTTCTCGATGCACTACTACGGCGGCGGACCCGCAGCAGACTACTTTGGCAGTTTCTGCAGCGCGCTCGAGGCCCATTACACCGCCGCTGCCTCGGCAGACCGCCCTGTTCCTGTGGCGGTCATGTCACACGGCTGCAGCGGAGACATCTGGCGAGTCGACTACCGCACCGGTGAGCAGCAGGACTACGACACCTTCGTCGCCGGCATGGTCAGCCGGGCGGTCAAGGCCATCGACGCGATCTCCACCCACCACGACGCCGACCTCGCCATGGCCGAGACGCGGCTCGCGATGAACTACCGCGTGCCAACCGCCGCTCGCTTGGCCTGGGCACAAGCCCGCGCAGAGGCGCTTGGCGACACGCTGCCCACGACGCAGGAAGACGTGTATGCCGTTGAGCAGGTCCACCTGGCCGAGCGAGGCAGCACCGAGGTGGTCGTCCAGGCTCTCCGCATTGGCGACATCGCGATCGCCACCACGCCCACGGAGACGTACGCGCTGACTGGCCTCAAGATCAAGCGGCAGAGCCCAGCAGCGCACACCTTTGTGATCGAACTGGCCAACGGTGGTGACGGCTACATACCGCCCCCCGAACAGCACGCCCTCGGTGGCTACAACACCTGGGCCGCCCGATCGGCAGGGCTTGAGGTGACAGCGGAGCCGCGGATCGTGGCTGCCGCACTGACCCTGCTCGAAGAAGTGTGCGAGAGCGAGCGACGGCCGTGCCTGCCTCCCGAGAGCCCGATGGCCAAGCAGATCCTTAGCCTCGACCCCATCGCCTACTATCCACTCGACGACATGGCAGGCCCTACAGTGCGCGATGCCGGCAGCCGCTCGCGCGACGCCACGATTGAGGGCATTGCCACCTTCTATCTCACCGGGCCAAGCATGCCTCCCTTCGTGGACGGCACCACCGTCAATCGCAGTCTGCAACTGGTGGGAGGCAGGCTCGCCACCCGTGCCGACGACCTCGCGAATGATTTCACGCTGAGTCTCTGGGCCTTCAACGGCCTCGGCGGTGAGACCCGCGAAATCCAAGGCTGGCTTGCCTCGATCGACCACCCCCACAGCGTCAGTCCGCAGGGGCTGCACCTTGGCCTGGAGAGCACGGGCCCCGAGACCGGGCGGCTTGTGCTCGACCTCGGAGGCGTGCGGCATCGCGGCAACACCACCCTCCATCGTTGGCAGTGGCATCATGTCGCCCTCACGCGACAAGGGGACCGCTGGCAACTCTACGTCGATGGAGCCCTCGACGCCTCCGGCACAGGCGCGACCGGCAAGGGCCCGGGCCACCTACTCTCACTCGGTGGCCGCAGTGACAACGCCGACGGCTGGGAAGGACGCCTCGACGAAGTGGCCCTCTTCAGCCGCAGCCTTGAGCCCGCCACGATCAAAGCCCTGTCGGCACAGCCTCGCGAGTAGCGCAAAGGCATGTGCTTAGCCCGCTCGCACAAGGCGGCCTGCGGCGTTTCGCACGAGACCGAGTTTGTCCAAGATCGCCTCGCTCACCAGTGCGGCCACCGGTGGCGGGGTGTCTGCTGGTCGAACCGGGGCTGCCCGGCCACGCGCGTCGGGCGAGAGCCACACGTTTTCCACGTTGCCGATGCGCTCAAAAGCAAACCCCGCCCACTCGGCATCACCAAGCGGCCGCGACACGCGGTGGATCGCCCCACTGACATGCCGGGCGTACGCGATCTCTTCCTCGCCGACGGTTTCGATGGCCTGCACCGCCCATGCGTCAAACAACGGGAAGCCCTGCTCGAGGAGTGTGGCCAGCGGTGTCGGCCGCCCATCGCGAGGCTGCGTCACCGGCACGTGCGGCTGATCGGCGAGCGGCACACTCGCCAGCGGCACACGCACATCCTCAAAGTCGTGCACGCTGACCTCCGAGGCAGAAACAGCCACCAGCCGTTCGCCGACGCGCACCGCCCGCTCGACGCTCGCCTCGTGATCGATCGAGCCCATCTGCACGATCCCGGTCTCAACGTCAAAGTGGATCACTTCGAGCACCTGTTTCGGCGGTGCGGGCATTCGCCACACCGCCGCCTCAGCGACCGCCGATGACGCGTCTCCTGCAATCGCAACACCATCCACAGGCGCCCACCACCAGGGCGTCCCTTCGATGGTCACGGGAATCGTGACCACGCCCTGCTCTGGAAAGAATCCCAGCGCGAGCGGATCCCCATCGCCTCGCAGCCAGCGGTCGCCGGTGATCGGCGTGGTCGCCCCTCGGCCACCCTCAAACGTGGAGCGGTGCAAGAGCTGCGGATCGGCGGGATCCTGCACGTCAAAGAGCGAGACCTGAAGCCCCAAGAATCTGCCGGTCTTTTCGTCGGCGTCCCGCCCGATCGCCAGCAGCAAGCCGTCGTCGAGTGGCTGCAGATGATCGGCGTAGCCGGGCACATGCAGCTCGCCGAGCAACTGCGGCGAGGTGGGCACCGAGAGATCGACGACAAACAGCGGATCGGTGAAACGGAACGTCACGAAGTAGGCCCGGTTGTCGACGATGCGGGCAGCATACAGCTGCTCATCGGCCGCGATGCCCCCCAGGCTGCCCACGACCTCGAGCGACGTTCCCTGCTGTTCAAGCACCACCACACCGTGGCCGTCAGCTCGCTGTTCCACAACCGCCTGCACAAAGCCGTCCTGCTCACCGACTGCAAACCGATTGAGGAGCGTGCCTTCGAAGCTCCCCAAGGCGGCCAGCGCCACGGTTGTCCCTCCGTCGCTCCCAGGCCGAAGGTCGATGCGCGCGACGTCGGTCACCGGAGGCTCCCACACCGCAATGCCCGACCAGTCGGCAATCACCGGCACCCCCGGCGTCACGAGCATGCCAGCATGCCCATCAAACACGAACACGCTCTCTGCCGTCGCGAAGACGTCGGTCTCTCCCGCAGTCAACAATCCCACCGCAGTCATCGTGGGGCTGTCGCCGGCAGCCACATCGATCGCGGAGATCGTGGTGAGCTGTGCAAAGACGTCGTGGTGTGGGATATCGATCGAGGTGGCGGCCACGAGGTCTGCGATCGACGTCACCACCCCGCTGGCATCGAGTTGATACGCCTTGGGATGCATGGCTGCGACGAGCTGCTCCCGCACCCGCGCGACATACGCAGCCTCGCTCTCGTAGGTCCCTTCAGGAATCCATCGCCAAGGAGGTGACGCGAGTTCTGCCGCCGCGCGACGTGCCGCGACCACCCCGACGCGCTCCGCAACCGTGGGGCGAACAGACTCGGGGTCAGCGGGCAGCACCAGCGGGGCTGGCGGCGTGAAGGCATGATTCATCACCACCCGCAGTTGCCCATCGACCATCCGTGCAGCCACAAGATCCCCATCGAGCCGCGTTCGACTGACCACGGCGATCGCTGTGGGATCCGACACCTCAAGCACCGTGATCGTCGTATGCGGCGACTCGCGGAACTGCCGCCAGAAGGAAGACTGCACATCCTCCCACGCCACCGGCACCGCCTCCCCTGCGGCAGACGTGAGGATCGTCAGTCGCGTACCGGCGAGAAACATTCCTGCGGCCTGTTCCCTCGTCGGCAGATCAAACTGGCCCACGAGTGCCGGGGTGTCGCTGAACCCAGACACAATCGAGAGCCGTCCGTCTCCCAGGGCATACACCCGCTCGCCGTCGGTCTCCACAAGATCCGCTTCATCGACACCAGCCACCTGGGTGTTGGTGGCAGACGCGTCGATGGCCGTGGCCTCGGTCATAGCTGCCACACGGTCGGCCACGTCGAAAAAGAAGGCGCCGTCCTGAATGGCGACCGGCCCAAACCCATACGCGTGCTGCCCGAAGAGGCCCTGCCACTGCCTGGTTGCCGCGGCCACGATCGCCTCGGCATAGGCCGCCTCGCTGGGGAAACTCTCCACGCCCAGGCCGATGTCACTGCCGGAAGACGCCGTGAGCAACAGACGCGACTCAAGCGATTCGGCAGAGAGTGGCCGAGAACGAGACCAACGTCGCCGTGACATAGGAGCCTTCCTCGTACAGGGAGCTCAGTCTCATGCGGCATGCGATGCCGCGTGAGCGGCGTGCACGTGGCTCACCGCCGCGTTCGACACGTTAAAGAAGGCCGGCGGCACCCCGCAACGGCAGTTCGCGAAAAGCCCATAAAATAGGGCAGCGAAGGGCTCTCACCCCGCCCCAGCACGGCGACTCTGCGGCGGTGAATGCGACTCGGTGCGAACACGTTTGGGAGCCCGTGGACTTGGCGACGAAGTGCCCCACGAGGACGACGTCGATCGCGTCGCAGCGGACGTATCCGAGTCACGAGCCTCACGCGTCCAGTGCTCGCGGCCCTCAGGGGCCGAATGAAACATCCAGACTCGGCGGCGCCGAGCCCGTCTGGCCACCCGCCTGCGACCATTGCGGGCAAGCGGACCA
>JAPOIM010000107.1 GCA_029978905.1 Planctomycetota bacterium | reverse complement strand
GGAAGCGGTAGATCCGCCGTGTGCCACCGTCGTCGCGGAGCACATCAATATGGCCTGCCGAACCAGCATCGCCGGTCGCCCGAATGAGATGTTCCAACTCGCTGTAGGAGAGGTCGACCTGGCCGGTGGCCGTGAACAGACTGACGGCAAAGAGGCCGGCAGCCGCTGCGGCGATCAGATACCAGACGACTGAGGTGGTGCCGCCGTTTTTTCGGTCGGGTGATCGCTTGGGCAGGTCGTTTTTGTGCTTGGCCATGTAAAATCCAGGCGTTTTTGCTCGTTCGAACTCATCCTATGTCGGCCGGAGCGGGGGGACAAACCGCCGTACCCTCGGTCGAACAGGATCGGGAAAAGGGCTTCTGCGGCAGCCACGACTGGTTCCGGAGGGCCGAAAGGTCGAGTGGTGCCGTCTGCGGCGGTGCCGTACACTTTTTCCAGAAGCGACGGAGGAGACGGTGCCAATGTGGAGGCCCGTGCGCGATCGCTCCAGTACGCGGTCTTGCCACGCCCTTTTTCTCCCCTCTAGCCCCGGCTGCTATGCCCGATGCCCGCGAGATCGAGGATGTTTGTCGGCCAGCCGCCGGGGCCGCAGCCGGCCATGCCGCGAGCCGTTCACGCCCGCTGAATGTGGCCATCCTCGGATCCACGGGAAGCATCGGTGGGAGCACGCTCGATGTGGCTGCCGCGTCGGATGGCAGGATTCGCCCCTGGCTGTTGGCGGCCTGTCGCAGCACCTCTCGCCTGGCGGCACAGGCTCAGCAGGTGCAGCCGGCGTGGGTTGTGGTTACCGACGAACAGGCTGCCGCAGACCCCGCCCTCAAACACCTGCCGGCAGGCACGCGGCTGGCGGTGGGCCAGGATGCCCTCTGCGAACTTGTGCAGGCGACCGAGGTGGATCGGGTGGTTTCGGCGATTGTGGGGGCCGCCGGACTGGCCAGCACCTGGGCCGCGCTCGAGGTGGGCAAGACGGTGGCCCTGGCCAATAAAGAGACACTCGTGATGGCCGGGCCGCTGGTGATGCAGCTGGCCGCTCGCCAAGGGGCTGCAATCCTGCCAGTCGATAGCGAACACTCGGCGATCATGCAGGCCCTGCGATCCGGATCGGCACGTGAGGTGCGACGGCTGCTGCTCACGGCCAGTGGAGGGCCTTTTCGCACCAAGCCCGCGGAGATGCTCGCCACGGTCACGCCAGCGCAGGCGCTCGCCCACCCCACCTGGTCGATGGGCCCCAAGATCACCATCGACTCCGCCACGATGATGAACAAAGCCCTCGAACTGATCGAGGCGAGGTGGCTCTTCGACATCCCCGCCGAACAGATCGATGTGGTGGTGCACCCGCAGTCGATTGTGCATTCGATGGTTGAGTTTGTGGACGGGTCGGTGGTGGCGCAGCTGAGTCCCCCCGACATGAAGCTCCCGATCCAGTTGGCCCTGGATCATCCACAGCGATACGACGGCCCGGCGAGGCGTCTCGATTGGGCCACGGCCTTTCAGCTCGACTTCGAGCCGCCAGATGTGGACCGCTTCCCGGCACTGCTCTTGGGGCGTGAAGCGGCGTCGCGGGGGGGGACGGCCGGAGCGGTTCTCAACGCGGCCAACGAGGTCGCCGTGCAGAGTTTTCTCGACGGTCAGATACCCTTCACATCGATCGCCGCGCTCACCAAGTCGATGCTCGACACGCACCCCTTCGATGCGGAGCCGTCGCTCGACGATATCCTGCGGCTCGATGCCTGGGCACGCCGCGAGGCGACTGCCTGGATCCAAAACCAACTCGCCTCATGAGTCCAATCCTGATGCCACACCTGGGAGTGCCAATGCTTGGCGAATCGATGCTTGCGACGGTCTCGTTTCTTTTTTCGGGAGGAAGCGTTTTGCTCGCCGAGAGCTGGCTGGAATGGATTGTGCAGCCCTCGAGCTGGAAGGTGATCCTCCAGGTGGCAGGTGGCTTGGGCTTCGTGATCTTCGTGCACGAACTGGGCCACTTCCTCGTGGCGAAGGCCTGCGGTGTGAAGTGCGAGAAGTTCTACATCGGCTTCGACATCGGCGGCCTGAAACTCGCGAAAGTGCAGTGGGGCGAGACGGAATATGGCATCGGAATCCTGCCCCTCGGCGGCTACGTCAAAATGCTCGGCCAAGACGACAACCCTGGCGCTGCGAGCCACGAATCCGAACGGGCTCGCGCCTCAGGGGATCTGCCAGCCGAGCCGACATCCAATGGCGAGCACGACTGGGATCCGCGAAGTTATCCGGCCCAGACCGTGCCCGAGCGGATGGCGATCATCTCCGCCGGCGTGGTGATGAACGTGATCTTCGCGGTGGTGATGTCGACGGTGGCCTACCACTGGGGGATCCGCGAGCTGACCTGTGCGGTGTCGAGCGTGCGGCCTGGGGCGGCGGCCTGGCGAGAGGGTATGCGGACCGGGGATGAGATCGTGGGTGTGGGAGCGATCAACGAGCCCATCTTCACCGACCTGCAGCGGGCGGTCACGCTCGGCAACGCCAAGGAAGGTGTGGAGTTTCGCGTGCAGCGGCCTTCAGACGGCGAGATCCGCACGCTGACGCTGTACCCCGACACGGATCTCGGGATTCCATCGATTGGCGTGACGAGTCCCTATTCCACCACGATCCCGGCTTCGTTGCCCGCGGAGAGTCGTGACGAGATGCCGGGGGCCCTCGCGCAGGCGAATCCGCCGCTGGAAGCCGGCGACACAATTGTGGCCGTTGATGGCACGTCGGTCGGTTCGTATGCCGAGATCGTCGCGGCGCTCTCGGCGGTGCCGTCTGCAGAGTCGGTGCTGACCGTGACACGCGCCTCGTCTGGCGAAGAAGGTGCCTCTGGAGTGACCGAACTTGAGGTGCGGGTGCCGCCACTCGCTCGCCGCGTGTTGGGCATGGCGATGACCCCAGGGGCGCTGCGAGCGGTGCAGAAGGACTCGCCAGCAGCAGCTGCCGGCCTTGAGGTGGGCGATGTGATCGTGGCGGTGAATGGTGAGCCCGCAGGAGATCCACTGAGTCTTGAGGACCGCCTCGTGGGTCAGGTTGGCGGATCGGTCACCCTCACAGTGCACCGCGGCGGCGATCCTGAGAAGGCGAGTGAGGTTGTGGTTGAGCCGCGGCCTGTGACCTGGGTTGAGGAAGCCCGCTGGCCAAGTTCACCGGTGGCCATTTCGACGCTCGGCGTGGCGATCGATGTGGTCCCGGTCGTGGCGGAGGTGCAGCCGGAGGGGCCTGCTGCCGCCGCTGGCATCCAGCCAGGGGACCGTGTGGTTCGGGCCGCCTTCACCTCCGCGGACGAAGAAGCGGATGAGGGCATCGAAGTCAGTAGTGAGAATCAGAACTGGCCGTACGTGGAGGCACTCCTGCAGGTAGTGCGTGTCGACACGCAGCTGTCGTTGAGCATCGAGGGGGCCGATGGCGACGTGCGCGAGGTGACTCTCACGCCTGCGGATGCGTCCGATCGGTTCCTCGTGGAGCGAGGCCTGATCTTTGATCCGGTTTACAAGATTGTGAAAGCAGGATCGTGGTCGGCGGCACTGGCCCGCGGCAGCAGCCGCACGCTGGAAGAACTGCTTGGCGTGTACCGCTTCCTGCAGAAGGTGACACAGAGTGAAATCAGCCCACGGCTACTCGGTGGCCCGATTGCGATCGCCCAGCAAGCCGGCAAGTCGGCCGAAGAAGGCTTTGGCCGATTTCTCCTGTTTCTCACGATGCTCAGCGCGAATCTCGCCGTGGTGAACTTCTTGCCCATCCCCGTGCTCGACGGCGGGCATATGGTGTTTCTGGCCTATGAGTTGGTCACCGGTCGGCCGCCAAGCGAAAAGGTGGTGATTGCCCTGAGCTACATGGGGCTCTTTTTGCTGCTCGGCTTGATCACGTTTGTCTTCGGTCTTGATCTTGGGTTTATCCCACGACGTTGAGCCTCGCGAGCCACACTGCCATGCCTCACCCCCTTCTCGAACCAGTTGCTCGGGCGGGTGGTGCACCGGTCGATGCGGAGACACTCTCGGAGAATGTCACGTTTCCCGAAGGTGTCAGGGCGGCGGTGTTTGACGTAGTGGGCACGCTGATTGAGCCCTCGCCGAGCGTGCCTGCTGCGTACGCCCTTGTGGCCAAGCGGCATGGCCTCCATGTGTCAGCAGACCTCTTGGCGAGCCGCTTTTCGGACGCGTGGAAGCGGCAGGAGAGAATCGACGCGAGCGCGCGACCTGCCCACGCCACCAGCCGATCGCGGGAATGGGAGCGGTGGCGCGGCGTGGTGGCGGATGTCTTCGCAGGACTTGCCGACGACGCCATGACCGAGCGGGTGTTTGAAGATCTCTGGCAGCACTTCGCGTTGCCGACGTCCTGGAAGGCGACGGAGTGTGGGCCCACGCTCGTGGCGGCCGCGCGTGCGGCAGGGCTGGAGGTCGCCCTCGCGAGCAACTTCGATGAGCGGCTGTTTGAGGTGGCGGCCGTTGTGGAGCCTCTCGTGCATGCGACGCACGTCTTCCCCTCGTCGGAGCTCGGCTGGCGGAAACCTGCCGCGGCCTTCTTTCAGGCTGTGGAAGCGCGGCTGGGCTTCCAGCCACGCGAGTTGGTGATGTTTGGCGACCATCCGGAACTGGACGTCGCCGCAGCCCGTCGAGCAGGCTGGCACAGCGTTCTCCTGCCGGCTGGCTGAACCGGCGGTACCATGAGGCCAGCAATGGGCCGCAGGGTTGGGAAGCCGCCACGGGAGATGCTCGCATGCGGAGGATGTTGTTCGCGGTGGTGCTGAAGTGCCATCTCTTCATGCTTGTGGGCGTGATCGCGGGCCTCGCGCACGCTGCTGGAACCGACATCGTCCAGGTGGCTGGGAGCGCCTCGCTGCGGGGGCGTGTTGTCGCAAGACAGACAGACGGATCACTCCTGATGGTCGTCCGTCGCGACTGGCTTGTGCAGGCAGAGCCGGGCCTCGCGCGACAGATGTTGGCCGAGGAGGCTGAGCAGTCGCGTGCGGCACTGGAGACGGTGCTCACGCGAGTGGACGAACTGCTCGCCGCACCTGCGGGCACGTTTGACGACAGCTTGCTGGCCTTCCTCAGACGCGAGAAGCAGCGGATCACTGGTCTGGTCAACCAGGAGCCGCTCGCGGAGATGCCGTTTGTGTGGTTGCGACTTCCGGCTGACCGCGTCCGCGGGGTGCAGCCGGCCGAACCAGGATGGAGCCAGCTTGTGCAGTGGGGGTGGCATGCAGGCATCGACCAAGCCGAAACCCTGCCTCAGCGAAAGCTTGCCGAGGCGCTTGCGGAGCAAGGTGTCGACACCACGCTCCCCCCACCGTCGCTGATCGATCGCTTGCCGCCGCTCGCCCAAGACGACAACCAGTGGCGTGCCCGCGTGGCCTTGCTGCAAGACGCCTATGGCTCCACGGTGAACTTTCAGGGCACAGGCGATCTCGTGATCCGGGCGGATGCCGAGGTGAGCATCGAGGCGCTCTTGCCGGTAGTGACCGATATGCTCAAGGGAGATGTGGGGGGGCTGCTCGATCTGCTCGGTGGTGGCGGGCGACCTGGCCAGGCGCAGCCCGACCGCTGGCTCGCCTCAGCCCGTAGCCAGGCAGGCAGCGAAGGGCGTTTCCGTGCCACTCGCGTGCAGACGAAGCCGGAGCAGGGGGTGGTCGATGTGGAGAGTGCGTTTGAGGTGCGGCTCGCCGACGGCACGTGGGGCACAGTCTGGCGGGTGACGCAGCGTGTGGATGCCACGCAGCCGCGCGAAGGACTCGAAGAGCGGATTGCCGGCGATCCTCGGGTCGGCCAAGCGATCACGGCCATCAAGGCGTTTGGCGTGGTGGACCAAGAGACCCTCACGGAGGCGATCCGTTTTGGGGCCGCCACGATGGAGGCCCAAGAGGCGATCGACCGGACGTTTGCGGCCTTCCGCAGTGATCACACGCTGAGGCTCGACGGTCTTCCGCTAGTGGTGATCCCACAGACGCCATGATGTGGCAGGCTACCGCAGCCCGGTGAGCGAGCCGGTGGCATCGGCAAACCGATCGATTTCGCAGCCGGTTGCCTGGGCCACCGTCAGCAGCAGATTTGCCATCGGTGGATGGCTCTCCTGATCAAACGCCAGGTGCTGGCCGTGGGTCAGCCCAAGACGGCCACCGCCCGCTACCAGCAGTGGAAGGTTCTTCGGCGAGTGCTCGCCCCCCTTGCCGGAGTTCATGCCGCTTCCGTAGAGCACCGCGGTGCGGTCGAGCATCGTGCCGTCGGCTTCGCTTGTGGCGGTGAGCATGTCGAGGAACCGTGCGAGACGAGCGATGTGAAAGCGGTCGATCACGCCCAGTTTCGTGAGCATCCCGGCATCGCCGCCGTGATGCGACAGCTCGTGATGGTTCTCCCCGCCGCCGCCGAAGCCCCCCGCCTCGCGCGACCACTCAAAGGTGATCACTCGCGTGGAGTCGGTGATGAAGGCGAGATAACACAGCTCCAGCATCACATCGATCCACATCGGCCGGTCGTGGGCATTGCCCGGCTGGCTCGCCAGTTGCAGATCGGTCTCGGGCACCTCGGGCTTGGGCCGGTCAATCCAGGCCTGCAGCCGCTCGACGCTCTCCTCGGTGGCCCGCACACTGCCGAGATACTCGTCGAGTTTTTGCCGATCTGCCGCACCGAGCGACTTCTCCAGCCGCTTCGCTTCGCCGAGCACGGTGTCGAGAATCGATCGACGCTGGGCATACCGAGCCAGGGTGGCCTCGCGGTCCGCTGCGGAATCTTTGACAAACAGCCGCTCAAAGAGCCGCCGTGGTGAGTTCTCGGCAGGCAATGGCGTGCCTGAGACGTCGAACGAGAGCGTATGGCTGTGACCCGCGGCCCCTGTGCCTGACTGGTCAGAAAGCTGCAGCGAAGGAAACCGCGTATGCGGGCCGTGCACGGCGGCCACCAGCTGATCGATCGACTGCGTATTGGTGTAGTCCGCGCCTGGCTTGGCGGTGAGGTCGGCCCCGGTCAGCCAGGTGTCGGCTCCGCTATGCCCGCCTTGGCTCGCGGGATGCCCCAGCCCACTGACCACGCTGAAGGCCTCACGGTGCGGCGCGAGCGGCTCAAGCGTCGGCGAGAGCGTGTACGAGGTGCCTGCATCCGAAGGCATCCATTCCAGGATGTTCACACCGTTTGGCACGTAGCAGCAGATCAACCTTGGCTGTGGAACCGTTGAGGCCTTCCATGGCTGAAATGTGGACGGTGCGGCGTGGGCTTCCATGCACTCAAGCAGCGGCAGCGCGAGGGCCACACCGCTGCCGCGGAGGAGATGGCGGCGGGAAAGAGTGGGGCGGGGCATGGTGGGATCCTTCGGGGCACGGGCTTGCCGCTGGGGTAAGCGTATCACGCGACGAGAGGGGCGCTCGGGGTGAGCCCAATGCCCCCGCTCGGGATGTTCGCTGCGGGCCTCGTGCCCTTCGCTCACTGCATGTCCGCGTCGCTTTCGTGGTCCGCTCGGGGTGAGCCCAGTGCTGCTCCACCGGACGTTCGCTGCGGGCCCTCCAGGCTTCGCTCGCGTATC
>JAPOIM010000106.1 GCA_029978905.1 Planctomycetota bacterium | reverse complement strand
TTCGGTGTCGCAGTCATGCACGCGCTTCCCTCTCGCTGGTTCCCCGTTCTGCTTGGATGTGTCCTGTCGCTGGTCGCATTGACTCCCCTCCATGCTGCCGACGACTGGAAGTTGCAGCCGCTGCAGTACAACAACCCGGAGCTTGAGGTGGATCTGGGCGTGGGGCTTTGGGCGTGGCCGCTGCCAATGGACTTCGACGGGGACGGCGACCTCGATCTCCTGGTTTCCTGTCCAGACAAGCCTTCGAACGGGCTGTGGTATTTCGAGAATCCCTCGCAGGATCCACAAGATGCGATGCCGGTGTTTAAGCCTGGCGTGCGGATCGGCCCCACGGGTCAGAACGTGCAGGTGAGCCATGTGGATGGTCAGCCGCGGGTGCTGCGGGAAAACGTCGAGTATCCGAACTTCCGCGAGACTGGAGCGGCTGGGGCCGGTGGTGTGGAAACCTATCCACGCGGCAACTTCCATGGCGGCAACACGCGGGCGCGGATGTGGAGGCTCGTCGACTGGGAAGGGGATGGCGATCAGGACCTCGTGGTCGGCATCGGCGACTGGAGCGACTACGTCTGGGATCAGGCCTACGACGCCCAGGGGCGGTGGCGCAACGGCCCGCTGCACGGCTGGGTGTACCTGATTGAGAATGTCGATGGCGTGTACGCCGACACGCCGCACAAGATCCATGCAGGTGGTTCGCCGATCGATGTCTTCGGTTGGCCGAGCCCAAACCTCGCCGACTTTGATGGGGATGGCGACCTCGATCTGATCTGTGGTGAGTTTCTCGATGGATTTACCTTCTTTCGCAACGTTGGGAGCCGCGAGAAGCCGGAGTTTGCCTCGGGGATGAAGCTGGTTGCCGACGACGGCTTGCCGCTGGTGATGCACCTGCAGATGATCACGCCGACGGCGATTGACTGGGACGCCGATGGCGACAGCGATTTGATCGTCGGAGATGAAGATGGGCGGGTGGCGTTTGTGGAGAACGTGACCACCGAGCAGGGCCGCACTCCCGTCTTTAGGCAGCCGGTCTACTTCCGGCAGCAGGCCGACACCCTCAAGTTTGGTGCGCTCGTAACGCCGCACGCCCACGACTGGGATGGTGACGGCGACGAGGATCTGATCTGTGGCAACACTGCTGGCAACATCGCGGTGTTTACCAACCTTGATGGGCGCGGCACGCAGTGGTCAGCCCCGGAGTTGCTCGAGGCCGACGGTCGCACCTTTCGCGTGATGGCGGGGCCGTCGGGGTCGATTCAGGGGCCAGCGGAGGCCAAGTGGGGCTACACCACGCTCTCCGTGGCCGACTGGGATGGTGATGGCCGCGACGACATTCTCTTCAACTCGATCTGGGCCAAGATTCAGCTGCTCCGCAACACGCCCGAGGGGCTGGTCGAGGAGCCGCTCCCGTTTTGGAAAGCGGGACGGGCTCCGACGTGGTCGTGGTGGCAGTCGGCAGACGCAAACCTGCAATCGCAGTGGCGGACCACGCCGCTGGCCACTGATTTTGACGGTGATGGGCAACTTGACTTGGTTATCCTCGATCAGGAGGGCTACCTCACCTGTCAGAGCCGGGCGATGGACGTGACGCGGATCTTCGTCGATGAGGAGGGGCAACCGCTGCGGCTCAACGCGCGGAGTGCCGGCCGCAGCGGACGCGTGAAGCTCGACGTCGTCGACTGGGATGGCGATGGCCGGCTCGACGTGATCGTCAACTCAGAAAATGCCCTGTGGTATCGCAACTGCGAAGACCGTGACGGCAAGATCGTGCTGAAGAAAGTCGGCAACCTCGCCGGCCGCAACATCTCTGGCCACACGTCCAGCCCGACCGCTTGCGACTTTGATGCGGATGGAAAGCCGGATCTCGTGATTGGCGCAGAAGACGGCCGCCTTTATTTCATCAAGCACGATGACTGCATCGGCTACTCCGCGGAGCAGACCACGGCGCGGCCCGCTGCCGAACCGGCGGCACCACGGTTTGGCGGGCTCGTGAGCGGAGGGGTCATCTACGACTCGGCGCCGGTCCCGCCGTGTCATGCGTCCACGCTCTGCGAGACGCCGCGGGGGCTCGTGGCCGCGTGGTTTGGGGGCACGCGTGAGAAGGATCCTGATGTCGGAATCTGGTCGAGTTACCACGACGGCGGCGGTTGGTCGTCGCCGGTTGAGTGGGCGAATGGGATTCAGCACGAGAGCTCGCGGCATCCCTGCTGGAACCCCGTGCTCTACCAACCACCTGGCGACGGGCCGACGATGCTTTTCTTTAAGGTAGGCCCCGATCCGTCGACGTGGTGGGGCGAACTTGTGGTGAGCTTTGATGGTGGACGATCCTTCCGTGATCGGCGACGGCTTCCGGAGGGAATCGATGGACCGGTGCGGGGCAAGCCAACCCTTTTGGCCGACGGCACGTTGCTCTGTCCGTCGTCGACCGAGCATGGTGACGACTGGCGGTTTCACTTCGAGCGACTGGTCGACCCGGCACACCCCGAATTGGGCCCCTCGTGGCAGCGTTTTGAGCCAGCGACACAGCCGTTTCAGGTGATCCAGCCGACGCTCCTACGGCTTGCCGACGGACGGCTGCAGGCGATGTTTCGCTCCAAGGAAGAGCGGATCGTGCAGGCGTTCTCCAGCGATGATGGAAAAACCTGGACGGAACTTGAGGCCTCAAGCCTGCCGAACAACAACTCCGGCATCGAAGCGCTAACCCTTGCCGATGGCCGTCACCTGCTGCTCTACAACCACCTCTCTGGCGAAGGCCAAGAGGATGGCTGGGGCAAACGCAACGTGCTCAATCTGGCGATCAGCGAGGACGGCCGCGAATGGAAGGCGGCGGCGATCATCGAGCGGGAACCGACGGGAGAGTTTTCCTATCCGGCGATGATTCAAACTTCTGATGGCCTGGTCCACATGACCTACACCTGGAATCGCCGTAAGGTGAAGCATGTGGTGGTCGACCCCAGCCTGCTTGAGGTGGGGAACGTGGTGGGCCTTGGCCCGTGGGGGAAGGAGTAGCCAGTTCGGCGAGGGCACGCGGCTCTCGACCGATATCCCCTGCCTCTCGTTTCCCCGTCGACGGTAAAGTAGAGGAGCTGTGGCCGGGGGTGTCTCTGGTGTCGCGGCTCATTCGTGTCGTTTGATTCCTTGATGAATACGGTGCCTCTCATGCTGATTTGGTCCGCACCTGTGGCCTCACGATTTGTGCGTCTGTGTCTCTTTGTGGTCGTTCTCGGCGCGGTGGGGACGCATGGCCCGCTTTGCGGCGGCGCCGAGCCAGCGGCGACGGCAAGTGCGGAGGCGGGCCAGCGGCCGATTCAGGCACTCCTCGTGACGGGCGGCTGCTGCCACGACTACGACCGCCAGAAGCGGATCCTGACCCGCGGCATCAGCGGCCGGGCGGATGTGCGGTGGACCGTCGTGCATCAGGGAGGCACCACGACAGACACCCCGATCCCCCTCTACGACGATCCCAACTGGGCCAAGGGCTTCGACATCGTGGTGCACAACGAGTGCTTCTCCGATGTGAAGGACCTGGCTTTCGTCGACCGCATACTCCAGCCGCATCGCGACGGGGTGCCGGCGATCCTGATCCACTGCGCGATGCACTGCTATCGCGTGGGGGATGATCGCTGGTTTGAGTTTGTCGGGCTTCAGTCGCCGGGGCACGGTCCGCACTACTCGTACACTGCCGACAATCTCAAGCCTGAGCATCCGATCATGAAGAGCTTTGGGCCGCAGTTTGTCGCGCCCAAGGGTGAGCTCTACCACAGCGTACGGGTGTTCGACACCGCCACGCCGCTCGCCCAGGCCAACCGCCAAGAGGATGGTGAGCCGCAGGTCTGTGTGTGGACCAACGACTACCGCGGCACGCCCGTCTTTGGCTGCACGATGGGCCACTACAACGAAACGATGGCGGAGCCTGCCTATCTCGACATGATGGCGCGGGCGGTGCTGTGGGCGACCGGTCGGGATGTCGAGCAGGGCTTCACGCCGGCGACCGAAGAGCTCAATGCTGAGATCCGGCAGCTGATCGACGCACCGATCGAGTCGCAAAGCGCTGGAGTGGGTGGCAACTGCTGTGGCGAAGAAAACCTCGCCTTTGAGGCGCTCGTCACTGCGAAGAGCACCCAAGGCGGCAACCCTCAGCAGCACCTGACCGACGGCCGGCTTGATACACGCTGGTGCGCCGATGGCTCCCAAACCGACGAATGGGTGATGGTTGACCTCGGCGAGCCGCAGCACCTCCGCAACATTCGTCTGCACTGGGAGCAGCGGAAGCGCGCGGTGTATTCCTACACCGTCGAAGGCTCCAGCGACGGCGACGCTTGGACGATGCTCGTCGATGCCAGAGAAAACAAGAAGAAAAAGGGTGTGCTCGAGCACGCGATCGACGCGCCAGCCACCCGCTACCTACGGGTCACGTTCCTGGGCTGCAGCACCGGTGGCTGGGGGTCGCTGTGGGAACTCGAAGCCTCGGCGGGAGAGCTCGCCGACCTTGTCAGTGATGGTTCAATGGATGGGGTGAAGGGGAGCCTCGCCGACGTGCGGGTGGCGGATGGCTTTGAAGCCAAGCTTTATGCCGTGCCGCCGGAGGTGAACTATCCCGTCTGCCTCACGGCCGCCGCCACTGGCGAAGTGTTTGTGGGCGTGGATGACCAGGGTTCGCTCGGCAAGGAGCCGGGCCGCGGCAAGGTGCTCCGCTGCCTCGATACCGATGGGGATGGCGCGGCAGACGAGATCACCGAGTTTGCCCGCATGGACCATCCGCGCGGCTTGGTCTACGACAACGGTTCGCTGTGGGTGCTGCATCCGCCGCTGCTCTCGGTGTTTCATGACGAGGATGGCGACGGCGTGGCCGATTCGAGCGAGGTGTTGATCGAGGGCATCAGCACGAGTGACGTCGAGAGCCGCGGCGCCGACCACACGACCAACGGGATCTGCCTGGGCGTGGATGGGTGGATCTACATCGCCGTGGGTGATTTTGGCTTCCAGCAGGCCGTGGGGAGCGATGGTCGCACACTCAGCCGACGCGGTGGTGGCGTGGTGCGGGTGCGTCCGGATGGCAGCAACATGGAGATCTACTCATGGGGGCAGCGGAACATCGTCGACGTGGCGATCGACCCGCTCATGAACCTCTATACCCGCGATAACACGAACGATGGCGGTGGCTGGGATATCCGCCTCTCGCACGTGATGCAGACGGCGCACTACGGGTATCCCTCGCTCTACATCAACTTTTCGGACGAGATTATGCCGCCTTTGGCCGATTACGGCGGCGGCTCGGGCTGCGGGGCGATGTATTTCCAGGACGACCGCTGGCCGACGCCCTTTAACGATCAACTGCTGACATGCGACTGGGGCCGCAGCGAAGTGTTTGCACATCGGCTGCCGGGCAATGGCGCGACCTTCGACGCCCATCAAGAGCCCTTCATCACGATTCCCCGCCCGACCGACATTGATGCCGACGCCAGCGGCCGGCTGTATGTGAGCAGTTGGAAGAACGGGCAGTTCAACTACGACGGGCCTAATATCGGCTTTGTGGCGACGGTCACGCCGATTGACTTTGTGCCGCATCCGGTGGTCGACGTGAAGGCGGCTTCGTCACGTGACCTCGTCGATCTCCTACGGCATCCAGCGGCTGCGATGCGGCTGCATGCGCAGCGGGAGCTGCTGCGACGGATTGAGAACGCTGACGGCGAGGGGCAGAGTGATCTGCTGACAGGCCTCCTGGCCTTGGCGTCAGACCGATCGGCCTCGGTCGCCACCCGTGTGATCGCGGTGTGGACAATCCGGCAGGCGAATGAAGACGCGTTTGCACTCGTGGCTGAGGCTCTGCTTGCTGATGCCGAACTCGCCGAGCATGTGATCCGTGCGGTTGCTGATCTGGGAGACGAGGTGGAGCCGTCGCTCGTCGCTGCGATCCGCGAGAAGCTCGCCAGTCCAAACCCCAGGGTCCAGGCGGCGGCGGCGATTGCTGCGGGGCGTTTGGTCGATCTCGAGGCGGCGCCGGTGCTGTTGCAACTGGCGAGCACTGCGGAGCGAGCGAGTGGCGGAGCGAATGGCGCGGCCGTCGTCGGTGGTCAAACCGACGACTGGCGGCAGCCGCATCCCGAGCGGGTGCTTCCCCACCTCGCCGTGCAGGCGCTTGTGGCCATGGAGGCGGTGGAAGCGTGCATTGATGCGCTTCAGGGCTCGGATCGTGCGGGTGCTTTGTGGGCCCTGCGAAAGATGCACACCGAATCGGTGGTCGACGGGCTGTTTCGCGTGCTGGGTACGACGCGCGACGGCAGGTTGCGGCAGGACGTTTGGACCACGCTGATTCGCCTCTACCACCGTGAGGGCACCTACACGCCGGAGAGCCCCAGTTGGTGGGGCACGCGGCCCGATACGACTGGTCCTTACTACGACCGTCAGCTTTGGGAAGCCTCGCCGCGGATTGAGGCGGCGGTGGTGACGGCTCTGGCGGAGGCCGAGCCCGCCCTTGCCGAACACATCAAGGCGGAACTCGCCCGGCATGTGGTGTCGGTCGACGGCGTGACCACGACCACGCTGGCGATGGATGACCTCACCGATCCGATTCAGATTCCCGCCTTTGATCCTGCCGATCCGGCACAGATCGGCAACCGGCAGATCGGTGAGGTGGTGGCAGCGGTGTTGCCGCTGGAAGGCAATGCCGACGCAGGCCGAGAGCTCTTCCGGGCCCAGGCGTGCATTCACTGCCACACGTATGCCAACGGTCAGCGGCCAAAGGGGCCGCACCTGGTCGACATCGGCAAGCGGGCGACCAAGCAGGAACTCCTGCTCTCGATTCTCGATCCCGGCAAGACGATTGCCCAGGGCTTCGACACCTGGAGTTTTCTACTCGACGACGGCCGCGTGTTCACGGGCTTTGTGGCGCTCGAGAGCGCAGAGACGGTGACGATCCGGCAGACCGACGGGCTCCCGCAGGAGTTTGCCCGCGACGCGATCGACGAGCGGATCAAGCAGGAGGTGAGCATGATGCCAAACGGCATCGTCAACAACCTGACGGCTGAGCAACTCGCCGACCTCGTGGCCTACCTCAGGTCGCTACACTAGAGCGGTTTGAGGTTGCCGGCTAGGCCCATAGCCTGCTCGGGAACGCTGATTGCACGATGGGCGAAAGGTTCGTGGCGAACACGGTTTGGTCGGCGCTTGTGCAACGCTGCGGGGTCTGGCTCTGCACCTTGCGGAAACGTCGTCTGCGGCTTTACCTTCGATCTTTTCAATCAAGGTTATTCAATGCCTGAGGCGGACCATCCCATCGAACAGGTGTATCGCGATGCGATCGGTGGGATGTCGCCCGCCAAGCGAGTTGCCCGAGGTCAATCGCTTTTCAACTGGGCCCGGGAGTGTATG
This sequence comes from Planctomycetota bacterium, assembly GCA_029978905.1. Lineage (GTDB taxonomy): Bacteria > Planctomycetota > Planctomycetia > Pirellulales > UBA1268 > M30B53. The sequence goes on along the minus strand of JAPOIM010000106.1, from coordinate 297 downwards.
GCGCGGCAGATCGTTGCCGAGCATCAGGCAACTGGTGGAGATGTGCCGCTGGATCCGCAGGTTCTGAAGCTGCTTGTTGGCCGCCGCATGTACTCAGGTGACCCACTGGTCTGTGAGTGGATCGACCGATTGGTGTCTGATGTTTCCCGTTGATTCATTTCGTACGACGCTGGAAAAGTTTCGGGCCATCATGGATGGCATGCGGTCTCCGGTATCACCTGACGGAACTTGTCGGGGAGGCTGTGCTTCTTCTGCCTGCTTCGATAAGACATGCTGCACGTAACTCAACAACGACAC
>JAPOIM010000105.1 GCA_029978905.1 Planctomycetota bacterium | reverse complement strand
TGCCCGCCCTCGCGTTGAAACTTTTGCGGTCGTTGTTTGGCTGCTGTGGTTGCCTGTCTCGTGCGGCCGTCTGCTCACTTTCGGCGTTTGGGGCCGATCGTTTCGTCAGGGCGACCTCGTGTATCGATTGTGCGTGCGAAGACAGGTGGAACTGGGGAGTGCAGGATTCGAACCTGCGAAGGCATAGCCATCAGATTTACAGTCTGACCCCTTTGACCGCTCGGGAAACTCCCCGTCTTGCACGTTCGCGAGATTCCCGTCGCCAGGAACGGCTCGCGTTTCTCCTTCTCAATCAACCTGCGTATCGGCGGGACGGGCCCGACGACGCCATTCCGGCTGCTTCCTTCGTTTCAGGTGGTGGAAGCCGTTGCCAACCACCCGCGAATTCCGCGACACCGAACTCTCAACCACATTCTCGGCCACAGCAAGCCGGCCAGAGGGCGCCACTCGCATGCGGGAGACTGGGGTGATTGGGCTCGAATGCCCAAGCCCGAGTGAGCTAGCGGCGGGAGTTGAACCCGCAACCTGCTGATTACAAATCAGCTGCTCTGCCAATTGAGCTACGCTAGCGGCCATTTTGGACCGCGAATCGGTCAAGTGTACGGAATCACCACCCGCATGCAAGACGGACCATTTCAGTCCTGGAATGCGAGTTGGATCATCGAAAAGTCGTCGCTCATGTCGCTCGTGCCGGAGATCTGGCGGATCTGGTCGATCAGCCGATCCATGCGGTTTTCCGGGCCGTTTTCTGGTGCGATGAGCGAGGCGAGGAACTCGGGGAACTTCCACATCGTGCCGTCCGGCCGGCTGATTTCGAAGGCCCCGTCGCTGTAGATAAAGAGCCTGGCATTCGGAGGCACGGCCACCCGCTCCGAGCCGTAGCTCAGGCCGTCGACGACCCCGATCAGCGGGCCGTCCGATTCGAGCATTTGGGGGGAGTCGAGGCCCTCGCCGATCAGCACGGCCGCCGGATGCCCGCCGCCCGCCCAGCGGAGTTCGCGACTGGAGGCGTCAAACACGCCGTACCAGATCGTGAAAAACATGTCGTTTTGCCGTTCCATCGGAAACGCCCGGTTGAGGGCCTCGAGCACCGACCCGGGGTCGTAGAAGTCGGTCTGGGCGAGGGAGCCGCTCCGCAGGGCGTTGAGGGCCGACACGCTCAGCAGGGCAGCGCCCACCCCATGGCCACACACGTCGAGGAGGTATACGGCCGTGCAGTTTTCGTCGAGGGCGTGGTAGCCGAAGGCGTCGCCGCCAAGATCGGCCGAGGGGATAAACCGCCAATCGATGTTCGCGCTCGCGAGGGCCTGCGGCGGGGGCAGGAGCGACCGCACGTACTGGGCGGCCGTGGCCAGGTCGTCGGCGAGTTTCTGCTGGCTGGCCTTGAGGGCGGTGAAGGCCTCGTTGCGTTCTTGCAGGGCCACATAGCCGCGGGAGTGGTAGCGGACGCGGGCGAGCAGCTCCAAGCGGTCGGGCAGTTTCACGATGTAGTCGTTGGCCCCGATTGTGAAGGCCTCGGCTTTGACTGCCGGCTCTTCCTTGGTGGAGAGCACGATGATCGGCAGCTCGCGAAAACGGGTGTCGCTCCGGAATCGACGGACGAGTTCCAGTCCGTCGATTTCCGGCATCACCAGGTCGAGCAGCATCACCGTGGGGCCGAGGGCGGCGGCTTTGTCGATCGCCTCCGCCGGGTTCTGGCAGTAGTGAAACTCGATGCCAGCCTCGTCGACGAGCATCCGCCGCACTGCTTCGCCGATGATCGGCTGATCGTCCACGAGCAGGACGCGGGCGCCATCGAGTGACGGGCGGACGGCTGGAGCGGCGGGCGTGCTGAGATTCGAAGCGGCTGCGTGCATGCCGGGCGGGCCTCGGGGGAGTGCGGGCGAGCGGCCCGCGGGCCCAAGAGCCTACCTTCGGGGTGCGGGTTTCATGAACCCACACGAAGAGCGACGCGACGAGGCCGAGATCTCTCGGGGCCGTCTGCCGGCGGTCAGCGGGTGTCGCGGACGTAGCGGTGACACTGCACGCAGCTCATTGTCACGTCCATCCAGGCGAGGGTGGCGGCGTCGAGATTTTTCGCTTTGGCCGCATCGCGGAGGGTGATGCAGGCCCGGCGGAAGTCGCTGCTCTGGCGAGCGTACTCGTCGGTTTGGAGCACCTGCCAACTCGAGGCCTGGCTGGCCAGGGCCAGGTCCTGAGCCGCCTTGGCCAACATGTCGTAGTCCTCGATTGCGAGGCCTTCGAGCACGTTGGTGGCGTGGGCCAGTTTGGCCCGCATGAAGTCGGCCACCTGATCGGGGGCGTCTGCTTCTTCGGCCGCTTGAGGAGCGTTTGCCAAGGGCACGGCAATCACCGCCGCGGTCACCAGAGCCGCTGCCAGCCACAAAGCGCCCTGCCCCCGCCAGTACGAGCCATTGCCATGGGAGCCGGTCGGTTGGGTGGTCATGCGTGTCTCCAAGTGGTTGGCGGCGTCCGCTGTTGCGTTTAACTGTCGGTGAGCCCGAGGTCCTCGTTGTAGCCCTGTTGCACCACGCTGTTTTCTCGACGCTCGTGATCGAGCAATCGCGTCGCGAACTGGTCAACATCGTGGCAGAGGCTGGCCCACCCGTTCGCAGGAATATCACCCCGCGAAGACTGTTTGATCAACCGGTCGGCTTCCTGGAGAAGGCCGGGGTGCTCGGCGAGCACCTGCTTGGCTTCGCTGGCGAGCCGTGGAAGGCGGGCGAGCGACTCCTCGAGAAACCCGCCGTTTTCTTCCAGTTGAAAGTGTTCCGCGAGGTGGTCGCGGAGGGCGGTGAGGGCGGCGGCGATTCGCTGGGCACCTGCTGAGCGACTCGATGCCGAAGCGGGGGGCGAGTCGTGCTTGATTGCCTCGCGGGTTGAGCGGAGCAGGGCGTGGAGTTCGCGATGCTCCTGGAGAATGTGGCCAAGAATGACCGGGTCGGCGCGTTCGATCGACGCCATCAAAACAGCCTCCGGGGAACGGGTCGGGCGTTTTGGAGCCACCGCCGCAATCGTACGCCCGGCATGGCTGTGCAGACGCGATGAGACGTGGCGTCGCAGGTTTCCGGAAGTGGGGCCTCGGACAGTTGGCAGACTCAGGAGAAAGGCGTCGCGGAAGCATCGCCGCGGCGTGGGGGCGGTGTATACACTGTCGGCGTTCTCTTGAGCCGCAGGCTTCTTTCCCACCGTGTCGAAGGGGCGTTGATCGTGATGCAGAGCGTGATCCAGAAACGGATGGTTTCGGCCGGGACGGCAATGGCGTCGATGCGTGCCTGCCGCGTCCTTTTGTGTGCGGGCGTGCTTGGTTTGCTCGCGGCGTTCCCCGCGAGCGGTCAGCAGGTGGAGGTTGAGGAGTTCACGCTCGACAACGGCATGCAGTTTCTGCTCGTGCCGCGAAGCGATCAGCCAAACGTGGTCAGCGCTGGCTGGGTGGCCCGCGTGGGGAGCGTGAACGAGCGGCCGGGGATCACCGGGATCAGCCACTTCTTCGAACACATGATGTTCAAGGGCACCGACACGATCGGCACCCGCAATCCAGAACGCGACGCGGCGTATCGGGCGGAACAGAAGCGGCTCCGCGACGCGATCAACGAGTTGGTGTGGACGGAGCAGTACGAGCGATTCCGTCGCGGTGAGATCAATGACCCGTGGGATCCCGCCAACGACACGGCCGATCTGCGTCGGCTTCGCACGCAACTGGCCGACCTGATCCGGGCTCAGCAGGGGCGGAGTGCTGCCGAGGCGATCGCCGACGTGCAGCGAAAACTCGCGGCCCTCGAGGAAGGCTCGGCGGAGGCCAAGCCTCTGATGGAGCAACTGGAGAGCCTGCAGAAGCAGCAGGCGGAAGCCGCCACGATCGTCAAAGACGAGTTTGACCAAGTCTACACCAAGGCCGGTGGCAGCGGGATGAACGCGTTCACCAGTTACGACCTCACCTGCTACTTCATCACCGTGCCCTCCAACAAACTGGAACTGTGGGCCTGGATGGAGAGCGACCGGCTCGACGACAGCGTGTTTCGCGAGTTCTATTCGGAACGCGACGTCGTGCACGAAGAGCGGCGGCTGCGGACCGAAAGCACGCCCACGGGCCGCTTTCAGGAGCAGTTCGACTCGCTTTTCTGGGTGTCGAGCGGCTACTCCTGGCCGGTGATTGGCTGGCCGAGCGATCTCAACAGCTACACGTTCGACCAGGCCCTCGAATACTGGAACACCTACTACCGCCCCGGCAACCTCTTTGGCGTGCTTGTGGGCGACTTCGATCCAGAGGAAGCGAAGCCGCTGATCGAGCGGTACTTCTCCCGCCTCGACCCCGGCACCAACAAGCCCGCCCCTGTGGTCACGCTGGAGGTCGAGCAACTCGCCGAGAAGCGGATGAACGCGACCGGCGATGTGCCTCCCTCGGTTGAGATTCGCTACCACACGGTGCCCGCGGGTCACGCCGACAGTTACGCCCTCGACATGCTTGCTGAGATTCTCAACGGCCGCACGGGTCGGCTCTACAAGGGGCTTGTGGAAGGACGCGGGATCGCGGCGGGTGCTCGGGCGTCGTCCGACACGCGCCACTACGCGGGGCTCTTCTCCGTGTCGGGACAAGCTCGGGGTGAAGCCGATCCCGACGCGCTTGAGCAGGCGTGGTACGAGGAACTCGCTCGCCTGCAGACGGAAGACATCCCCGAGCGGGAACTCGAGAAGGTGAAGAACGGCGTGGCGGCAGACAGCTACCGCAGTCTGGAGAGCAACATGTCGCTGCTGATCCAACTCGCCTTCTACGAAACGCTCGTCGACTGGCGCGAGATCAACGAGACACCCAAGAAGTACGACACGGTGACCGCGGCCGACATCCGCCGGGTTGCCAACACCTACTTCAAGCCAACCAACCGCAGCGTGGCCACGTACCGCCGCGAGCAGTAACGCCCGCCCGCTCCGCATTCTCCCTCACACACATCCACTTTTCACGCAGGAACGTTGTTCCCATGAACGTCCGACCCTCTGCGATTGTTTTGGCTTTGGCTCTCACGACTTCGGCGTGGGTGGCTTCGGTGGGGTTTGTCCCAGAGCTGTTGTCGTCGCGTGCGAGCGCGGCCGATGCCGTGGCGGCTTCCCTCCCCACGCGGCCAGAGCAGATCGCCTTTGATCCCCTCGCGTTTGATCCACCTGCGGCGAAGGACTTTCGTCACGTGCTACCCGACGGCACCGTCGTGTATCTCGCTGAGTCGCATGAGTTTCCGCTGATCGATCTGTCGATCACATTCAAAGGGGGCTCGTCGCTCGACTCTGCCGAAATCCCAGGCCTTGCCTCGATGACCGCTCGCATGATCCGCGAGGGGGGCACGAAGAACCTGAGCCCAGAGACGTTCGATGAGCAGCTCGACTTCCTCGCCACCCAGGCGTCGGTCTCTGCCGGCGGCACGTTCTCCACGGCGAGCATGAACTGCCTGAAGAAGACGTTCGACGAGAGTCTGGCACTGTTTCTCGAGATGCTGCGTGAGCCGGCCTTCGACGCCGAGCGGTTGGCCACGACCAAGGCCCGCCAGATCGCACAGCTCGAGCAGCGAAACGACGACGCCTCCGACATCCTCGGTCGGGAGTGGCGGCAGCTGCTGTTCGGGGCGGAGCACTTTGAAGGATCGCTGCCCACGCTCGCTTCGGTGGAGGCGATCACTCCCGAGCGGCTCTCAGCGATGCATAAGCAGATCTTCCACCCGGGCAACATGATCGTGTCGGTGTCGGGTGACTTCGACTCTACCGAGATGCTCGCCACGCTTGAGAAGGCGTTTGCCAACTGGGAGCGAGGCGAGCCGGTGGCGGATCCGCCGGTGCCCGACCACACCCTCACTCCCGGCGTATACCACGTGCCGAAGGACATCCCGCAGGGGAAGGTGGCGATCGGCATGCGGTCGATCACACGCGACGATCCTGATGCGATCGCCCTCGATGTGCTCAACGACATCCTCGGCGGTGGCGGGTTTACCAGCCGCATCATGCGGAGCGTCCGCAGCAACGAAGGGCTCGCCTACTCCGCTTCGTCGCGGCTCTCGCCCCGAGTGGATTATCCCGGCGAGTTTCGGGCGGGCTTCGAGAGCAAGAACCCCACTGTCGCCCTAGCCACGAAGATCATCCTGCAGCAGATCGCCGATGTGCGAAACGAGCTGGTCACCGAGGAAGAGCTCGAGACCGCCAAGCAGAGCCTGATCGAAACCTTCCCTCGCGTGTTTGAGAGCAAGCCGCAGATGCTCTCGGTGTTTGTCAGCGACGAGTGGACGAACCGGCCGGAAGGGTTCTGGCAGACCTACCGCAACCGCGTGCAGGCGGTGACCGCTGAGGATGTGCAGCGGGTGGCGAGGAAGCACCTTGATCCCGCGAAGATGGCGATCCTTGTGGTGGGGAACTGGGAGGAGGTCGCCAAGGGGGACCTCGATGGGCGGGCGACGATGGCGGACTTCTTTGGTGGTGAGGTGACGCACTTGCCGCTGCGGGATCCTTTGACGTTGGAGCCGGTTGAGTAGGTCCGCTCAGGATGAGCCCATTGCTACCCCGCCGGACGTTCGCTGCGGGCCATCCAGGCCCTCGCTCACTCGAAGATCCGCGGCGCTTTCGCCCTCCGGGCTGCGCTTGCTTCTCTACGCCGGCGGGTCAGCACCGGGCTCATCCCTCGCTCGGTGAGTGAGGGCGGCCTGTCCGCCGCCTGCGGCGTCGGTCTGCGGCCGGGGGCGGAGGGTGATCGTGATGGGTGTGTGCCGCTCGGCCGCGAGGGGGTGTTGGGGGGCAACTGGGGTTGCCTCCGCGGCCGGTTTCGTGTTCTGTCCCCCGCGCAGGTGGGCACCCGCGTAGCGTCTTCGTGCGCTAAGGGACATGAAGCGTCGTTTTGTTTTGAGCAGCACGGTTATGGGCTGCGGTTCTGTGCGCGGGCGGTGGGATGGCCGTTTGTGCGGGATCGTGCTCGCGGCCTGGTTGCTGCTTGTGTCTGCGAACCTAGCTTTGGCGGGTGAGTTGCCGGAGTTTGGGTTGGTCGACTTCCAGGCCGGTTCGGTTGAACAGGTGGCTTGGCAGGACGCGGTCGGTGACGGGGAGATTGAGGCTGAATTGCGGCTGCCTGACGATGCGGCAGCGGAGGGCCCGGTTTCGAGTGTGCTCCGAGAAGAGGCGGGTGACGGCGGCGGCAACCCGGCGGTGGCTCCCGTAGACGTGCCGCTGGGTGGTGACGATTCGGTTGTCAGCCCACTTTCCGACGATGTGCTGTTTCAGCAGCGGGTGGACTCTGCGGTGGAGCAGGCGGTCGCGGCGCGGCTCGCTGGCATTCCGCGGCCGATGTACATCCCGGCGACCGACTTCGATCCGCCGAAGGGGCTCGTGCTCTACCGCACCACGCACGACAACAGTCGGTTTCCGTTCGCGATGGCCTTCGAGGGATACCTGCAGGCACGTTGGCTGGAACTTGCCCGCGGAACGACGAGTTGGACCGATTCAGCAGGCGAGACGTTTCCGATCAGGAATGAAAATGTCTTCAGCCTCAATCGTGTCTACCTGCAGTCGCAGGGGCATGTCGGCCACGAAGCAGTGTTTTGGAACATCTCGATGTTCGGCTCGACGGATGCCGGGCTCGTCGTGAACTTTGTGCCGCTGGGGTTTGTGGGGCTGGCCCTGTCCGAAGAGTTTCGGATGGTTGCCGGCGTGGCGCAGGTGCCAGGCTCGCGGGAGTGGATCACCTCCTCGCGGTGGCCGATGGGCGTTGACCGCAGCATGGCCAACACGTTCTTTCGTCCGAGTTACAGCCCGGGTTTTGTGCTGGCGGGTTCGCTGTTTGAGAAAGAGGTCAACTTCCAAGCAGGCGTCTACAACGGCATCGATGGTGGCTTTGCCGGCGTGCTTCGCGAAGGTACCTCGATGGCATGGGCCGGGAACGTGTGGTGGGAGCCTTTGGGGCCATTTGGGCTTGGCTACTCCGACATGGAGCACCACAAGAACCAGGCGATCCGGCTTGGCATGAGCGGCACTTACGGC
>JAPOIM010000104.1 GCA_029978905.1 Planctomycetota bacterium | reverse complement strand
TGAATCGAATTGACCTTCCCCGGAATCCCGTCCTTATTGCGACGGAAATCGATCAGGCGATAGTGCTGCTTGTGCCCACCACCACGATGCCGCGAGGTGACCTTGCCTTGGTTATTGCGACCGCCGGTCTTCTTCTTGCGAAGACGAAGGCCCTTCGGCAACTCACTCGCTGGAGTGAGATCAGCAAAGTCGCTGACAGACGCGTTTCTGCGGCCAGCGCTGGTCGGCTTGTAGGTGCGTATACCCATCGTTTCGTGCGAACCTAGAAGAGATCGATCTTAAAGTCTGGCTTGAGCGTCACGACCGCTTTCTTCCACGACTTGCCCTGGAAGGCGCCGTGACGAGTGCGACGAACCTTGCCCAACCTGTTTTGCACAGCAACCTTTTCAACCTGCACGTTGAAAAGTTCTTCGACAGCGCGACGAACGTCTGCCTTCCCCGCCTCTGCGGCGATCTGGAACGAGTACGCGTTGTGGCGAGTTGCCCGATGCACCCCCTTCTCCGTCACCAATGGCCTCAGGATGACCTGATGAGGAGCGAGACGCGGATTGACTGCCGGTGGCGGCGGAACTGGCTTACCCATTTATTTCACTCCTGCGACGCAGCACCCGAGGCACGCGACGCCACTGTTTGCCGGAAAGCATCCAGGGCCGCGGTGGTCATCACAATTTTCCGAGGGGAGAGGATCGTCAGGGCGTTCAGGTCAGCCACAGGCGTTACCGAAACCCCTTCGATATTGCGAGCACTCTTCCACAGGTTTTCGTCGTGCCGATCAGACGACACAAGAACGGTGTTGCCCGCGAGCCCAAGAGCTGCCAGAGCACCTGCCATCTGAGAGGTCTTTGGGGCGTCAAACGCGAACCCCTGGACCAAACAAACCTCACCATCAGCAACCCGAGCAGCCAAGGCCATCCGCGTCGCTGCACGCAGAGCCTTGCGAGGCATCCGCCAGCCAAAATCGCGAGGGCGCTTGGCAAAAATGTGACCACCGCCCCGGCGAGTACCACTCCGCCGCGCACCGGCACGAGCATTGCCCGTCCCCTTCTGGCGATAGAGCTTCCGCGTCGAACCGGCAACTTCGCCACGAGTCTTCGTGCGGAAAGTGCCCTGACGAAGATTCGCCTGGTACATCACAACTGCATCATGAAGCAGCTGACGGTTAATCGTTGGAGCGAGCTCGGCAGGGTCAATCTCGTAAGAGCTGACCTCTTTACCGGCCATGTCGTAGACGGCGAGTTTCACTTACCACCCTTCTTCTTTCCAACAGGAGCAGCAACACCGACCCGCTTCAGCATGTTGGTCTGCCGCACGACGAGGAACGAGCCATTCGGCCCGGGAATCGCACCCCGCACAATGAGCAGATTCCGCTCGGCGTCGATACGAACCACCTTCAGGTTACGAGTGGTCGTGCGCTCGGCGCCATAACGACCAGCCATCCGCTTCCCACGGAAGGTGCGGGCCGGCGAGGTGTTTTGCCCCGTACCGCCCTGATGGCGATGAACCTTCTTCACACCGTGAGTTGCACGCTGGCCCTTAAAGCCGTGCCGCTTCATCACGCCCGCGGTGCCGCGGCCCTTACTCGTGCCGATGACGTCAACGGACTTCACACCGTCGAAGAGACCCACGGTGAGCACCTGGCCAACCTCATAGCCGTCCGCGGAGCCACGAAACTCCTTGACGAACCGCTTTGGCTCGCAATCCGCCTTGGGTACAGCCTCAATCCCCGCCTCACGACGGCGACGAGCACGCTTGCTGTCGAGAACTGCCACCTGGCCTCGGCCAGAGCGGCCGACGAGACGACGGGGACGATCACGGAAGCCAACCTGGACAGCCTCGTAGCCATCCCGCTCCTGAGACCGCACCAGCAGCACAGAGCATGGACCAGCTTCGATCACCGTGACCGGAACCACCGTACCATCCGCATCGAAGACCTGCGTCATCCCGACCTTACGGCCTAGCAAGCCCTTCCAACCTGTCGACTGCGGAACTGTCATTGTCTTGTTCCTCCTGAGCAGCGGCACCACCACCCGGCCCACCTCACAACGAGGCAACCCCGGATGACACCACTGCGATCACGCTCGAAGCCGTCGGCTTGGGGAGCACCTTGCCAACCGGCAAGGCCTTACCTCAACGCCTTCCAAGCATGCTTTTCGGACTCCCGAATGTTTTTCTTGCTGCTTTCAACTACTGCCGCCACCACCCAACCACACCGACCATTGACCTGCCCCGCGATCAGCGAGCCGAAGCCTTGATCTTGATGTCGACGCCAGCCGGAAGGCTGAGCTTGTTGAGGGCTTCAATCGTTTTCGCGGTTGCCTGAATGATGTCAACCACCCGCTTGTGCGTGCGAATCTCGTACTGCTGACGAGCCTTCTTGTCGATATGCGGGCCCGAAAGCACCGTGTATCGCTCAATCCTCGTTGGCAGCGGAATAGGTCCGTGCACTTCCGAGTTGGTTCGCTTGGCCGTATCAACGATCTCCGCAGCACTCTGATCGAGAATGCTGTGGTCGTAGGCCTCCATACGGATCCGAATCAGTTCCTGCGTCGAACCTGGCACTGCCATACTCCGAAAACGACCAAACCGAAGGTGAACGACACCCGACGCCGGTTCTCAGCCAACGTCGCCACACCGAACGGCCATCGCTGGCCAGAAAGAGGAGCTTTCGCGGACCAAAGACGCCCATTGCAGGCTGCCTGCCGCTGAAAACTCTTTCCACGCCGGCCGCCGCGGTTAAAACTGGGCGGCCCCACGTGATTCAGGGTCCCGAAATCTACGACCCTTCGAAACCACTGTCAACAGGCCCCGCTGGAAGACGCTCATTCACGCGGCCGCCGATCCTCGCAGCGCCCTTCTTACACATACGCCTCCGCGGTTTCAGCAGGCGCCGGCCCGTACTTGAGCGGTGCCATCGTAAAACTCGCCCGTCCTTGACTCACGCTTCGCACCGCCGCGGAATACCCAAACATACTCGCGAGGGGTGCCTCAGCAGTCAGCACATTGACGCCACCGCGAATCTCCGTGTTGGTGATCATCGCCCGCCGCTGCTGCAGGTCATTAATCACATCCCCGAGATGCTCCTCGGGCACGCTCACCTCCACCTTCATCAGTGGCTCAAGCAGGACGCTTCCTGCAGATTCCAGCATGTTTTCCACCGCGTCCGCCGCCGCAATCCGGACGGCGACGTCCGAGGGAAGGGGATCGGGCAGCGGACTCTCCAGAAGGGTCACCTGCACCCCCCACAGCGGGCAGCCCTTGAGCCCGCCCCGCTCCACGCTTTCCGAGAGGGCCTGCACCATGGTGGCGGCCACCTCAGCTTCCGCTTCGTTTTCCGGAAACCAGCCCTGCACCACACGCACACCGGCCTGCTCGTCGGTGGGCTCGGCCTTGATGCAGACCGAGGCCACGAGCGTCTGGCCGGCCACCTGCCTGTTCGATTCGCCGGTGACTTTGACCGACTTTCCAAGGGTTTCCTTGTAACTCACCCGCGGCTTATGGACCCGGCATTTCAGGTTGAAATCGCGCTGGAGTCGGTGCCGAATCACTTCAAGATGCAGCTCTCCCATCCCCGAAATCAGAGTCTGGCCCGTATCTTCGCTTTCGATGGCACGGAAGGTTGGGTCCTGCCGCTTGAGCATCTCGAGCACGTCCGAAAGCTTCTTTCGCTCAAGACTCGTCTCCGGCTCAATCGCCATCGAGATCACCGTCTCAGGAAACTCAATCGTCTCGAGCACGATCGGGGCGGCAGCGTCGCAGAGCGTGTCGCCTGTCACGCTCAGCCGTGGCCCAATCACGCCCACAATGTCGCCAGCGGTTGCCTCGGAAATCTGCTCCCGCCGATCCGCCTGGACATGCCACAGCTGAGCAATGTTCTCCTTCTTCTGCTGCCCGGGGTTCCAGGCCCGGCTACCCGCTTTGAGGGTACCGGAGTAGATGCGCACAAACGCGAAATCCCCGTGCTTATCGGCCACGATTTTGAAAACGAGGCCACAAAAAGGGCCGTTGGGATCGGGGCCACGCGTGATCGTCGTCGGCTCTTTCTTGGACGGATCAAGCCCTTCCACGGGCGGCACGTCCGCCGGGCTCGGCAGATACCAGGCCACCGCGTCGAGCACCGGCTGCACTCCGATGCAGTCGAGCGCCGAACCGGCGAGCACCGGCACGATCTGCCTCGAAACCACTCCTTGGCGAATCACCTTCCGCGCGAGTTCCGCTGGGATTTCTGCTTCCGCCAGGGCCAACTCCGCGACCTCGTCAGAGAGGTCAAACAGGCTGGTCACCAGTTTTTCCCGCCAAAGATCCGCTTCCGCCCGCAGTTCTTCAGGAATCGGCGACCGCACGACCTCGGTCAGCGAGGCCTCCCCTGCCCCCACCTCTTCCTTTTTGGGGAACGTCAGCATCTCCATCGTCACGAGGTCAATCAGCCCTCGGAACGGATCCGCCACATGAGGGGGCCCAGAGCCGACCGGCAGCTGGAGTACCAGCGGCTGGGCCTTCAGACGCTGTTCGATCTGCGTCACGGTGCCATGAAAATCGGCCCCTTCGCGATCGAGTTTGTTGATCAGGGCAATCCGCGGCACGCCGTAGCGATCGGCCTGCCTCCAGACGGTTTCGCTTTGGGCTTCGACGCCCTCGCGGGCGGAAAACACGACCACAGCGCCGTCGAGCACCCGCAGGCTTCGCTCCACTTCGGCCGTGAAATCGACGTGCCCGGGGGTGTCGATCAGATTCACCGTTACGTCGCGCCACTGAAACGTGACCGCCGCCGAGTAGATCGTGATTCCCCGCTGCTGTTCTTCCGGGTCAAAATCGGTGACGGTCGTGCCCCGATCCACGTCGCCGAGCCGATGGCTGGCCTTTGTGAAATAGAGCATTCGCTCCGTGAGCGTGGTCTTGCCTGCGTCGATGTGGGCGACGATGCCGATATTGCGGATCGATTCGAGTGTGCGTTTCATGGCGGGCATTCTACGGAAAAGCTGTCCGCAGGCAGCGGCAGTTCAGGAAAGCCCTCAAGCGAGCGACGCAAAGGCTCCCACCCCGCTTTCGGCTTTTCACTCGCCGCTTTACGCTGGGCGGATTCGCCTCCCCGGGATGCCCCCATGTCTGCGCTCCTCATTGTGCTTCTTGCGGCCATGCTGCTGACCATCGGCTATCTCACCTACGGCCGCTGGCTCGCACAGCGCGTGTTTCGACTCGACGCCTCCGCAGAGGTCCCGAGCGAAGCCCTCCGCGACGATCGCGACTACGTCCCCACCTCAGCGGCAGTCGTCTTCGGACACCACTTCACGAGCATCGCTGGCACCGGGCCGATCGTGGGCCCAGCCCTGGCGATCATGTGGGGCTGGCTGCCTGCCGTGGTGTGGGTGCTCGTGGGCTCGATTTTCATCGGCGCCATGCACGACATGTCGGTGCTGGTGGTCAGTCTGCGAAACCGCGGCCTGACGGTGGGCGAGGTGGCCGGGAGGCTGCTGAATCGCCGTGTGCGGCTGCTGTTCCTGGTGCTCCTGCTGTTTGCCCTGTGGATTGTGCTGGCGATCTTTGGCTGGGTGATCGCCAGCGTGTTCGTGCAGTTCCCTGAAGCGACGCTGCCGGTGTTCCTGCAGATTCCGATCGCCGTCTGGATCGGCGTGGCCGTGCATCGGAAGGGCGGGCGGCTGCTTTGGCCCAGCGTGCTCGCCTTAACGCTGATGTATGCCACTGTGTGGCTCGGAGCGGGCTGCCCCGGCCTCGACTGGGCGGGCGGCTGGCTGGGCGAAGCGATTCGCAGCCTCAACACCTCGGTGGCGGCTCTGCCCGTATGGGGCTGGGTGGCGGTTCTGCTCGCCTACTGCTACGTGGCGAGCGTGCTGCCGGTGTGGGTGCTGCTCCAGCCACGCGACTACATCAACAGCCTGCAGCTCGTGACGAGCCTGGCTTTGATCGTGGTGGGCCTGACGGCCGCGGCGTTTGTCGGCGGCGGAAGTGGGGCTGAGGCCGCGCCCCTGGAGATGGTGGCCCCGATGCTCAACCTCGATCCTGCCGGAGCCCCGCCGATCCTGCCGTTTTTGTTTGTCACGATCGCCTGCGGTGCCGTCAGCGGCTTCCACTGCCTCGTGAGCTCGGGTACCAGCAGCAAGCAGCTCCGCTGCGAAACCGATGCCCAGCCGGTGGGCTACGGTTCGATGCTGCTCGAAGCGTTTCTGGCAATCCTCGTGATTGTCGCCGTGGGCGCGGGCATTGGGCTCGGCTGGCCCCAAGAACACCCCGGCCTCTCGGGCACCGCGCTGTGGGAAACGATCTACGGCAACTGGACGAAGGTCACCGGCGGCACGGCGATCGCGGCCTTTGTCGTGGGTTCAGGGAACCTGCTCGAAGCCATCGGCATCGACTCGGTGATGGCTCGCGCCATCGTAGGCGTGCTGGTGGCGAGCTTCGCCGGCACCACGCTCGACACCGCCACGCGATTGCAGCGGTATGTGGTGCAGGAACTCGCCGGTACCCTGCTGGGCCGCCAAGCAGGCTCATCAGCCTCGGGAGCCGCCACTGGATCATCCTTCAATCCACTCGTCTGGCTGACCACGCCCCACGGAGCCACGCTCTTCGCAGTGCTCTCGGCGTTTGGCCTGGCCCTGCTTCCAGCACCCGGCAAACCCTGGGCCTGGGACACCATCGGCACCGGGGGCCTGATCCTGTGGCCGCTGTTCGGCGCCACGAACCAGCTTCTCGCCGGGCTCTCCCTGATCGTGATCGCCTTCTACCTGCTCCGTCGCGGCCTCCCCACCTGGCTGGCCGTGATCCCGATGATCTTCATGCTGGTGATGCCCGCCTGGGCACTCTCGCACGACATCCTGCGGTGGTACGCCGCCGGCAGTTGGGGCCTGGCCGCAGTTGCCGCCGGGATGCTCGCCCTCGAAGCGTGGATGATCACCGAGGCCGTCCTGCTCTGGCCCAAGGTCCGCGGCGTGCTCGAAGAAACCGCCATCTTTCCGCAGCGCCAAACCACCGCAGGTTGACCGCTGCCCCCGCGTCAGGTGCTTCGGGCGAATCAACCTGCTCCGGCTCCCTTGGGCGCCCTACGCTCTGCTTCCCCGGCCGCAGACCGCCGCCAAAGGCGGCGGACAGGCAGTCCCCAACCCGAGCGGCCCTACACGAAGGACGGCCCCGCACCAACTCGCGACTCACACCCCGCTGCTGACGCGATTCACAAACGCCTCCAGCCCAATCACTTCAACCCCCGGCGCCAGCGGCGCGACAGCGTTTCCAGGACAGATCACAGTCAGCGCATCCAATCGCAAGTCATCCCATGCCACCTGCATGGATCGCGTCAGCGTCGGTCGCTCCGAGAACTTAAACTCGTAACCCAGTCGTTGGCCCTCGTGCAACACGAAGAGGTCGAGCTCCGCGCCTGCCTGCGTTCCCCAGAAGTACGCCTGCGTGGGCCGCGTGATCCGCAGCACCTGCTCAAGGGCAAACCCTTCCCACGAGCTGCCGACCTTGGGATGCGAGAACAGCTGCGACTCCGTCTCGATCGACAAGAGATGGTGCAAAACACCGGCATCACGGAGATAGACCTTGGGCGACTTCACCTGACGTTTCCCAAGATTCTCAAACCACGGTTGCAGTTGGCGAACCATGAACGTCTGACTGAGCTCGTCGAGATAGCCTCGCACGGTCTTATCAGACACGCTCATCGCCCGACCAAGGGCTGAGGCGTTCCAGGCCTGACCGTGAAGGTGCGCGAGCATCGTCCAGAATCGTCGCATCGCTGCCGCACTGACTCTCACACCGAACTGCGGCAAATCACGCTCGAGGAACGTCCGCACAAATCCTTCCCGCCAGGCGACGCTCGCTTCCTCCGACTCTGCCAAGAACGACCTGGGAAATCCTCCGCGAACCCAGAGCCGCTCCCGAGCATCAGCTCCTGTTTCACCGAGATCAAAGCCGTGGAGGTCGACGTATTCGATTCGCCCCGCAAGCGATTCGGCAGACTGCGTGATGAGTTCCGGCGCGGCGCTTCCGAGTATCAAAAACTTCGCCGGCGTGGAGGGACGATCCGCAAGCACCCGAAGTACGGGAAACAGATCAGGGCGAGTCTGGATCTCGTCGAGCACAACAAGGCCGTTCAGTCGGCTCAGCGCGAGTTCTGGGTTCTGCAGCCGCAGTTGATCACGAGGTGATTCAAGATCAAAGAAATGGCTCG
>JAPOIM010000103.1 GCA_029978905.1 Planctomycetota bacterium | reverse complement strand
GCGCAGCAGCGTGGGTGTGGAGCGAGTACATATGAGGAGCCTCCGTTCTCTCATGCGTGTCGTGGTGGACGGTTGCGTCAACCGCCCTTGCCGTCATGGGCACGGCACCAAGCAATCTTCTCTGCAGTCGTCGTCGGTTGCGGGCCGCTCGCGGCAGCAGGCTTGGCAACGGGCTGCTCCACAGCCTCGGCGACCACCTCCGGTTCAACTGCCGCTTCCTCGGCAGGCGCGGGCTCTTCTGCGGCGGGGGTTGCCTTCGGTTTGGGGGCGGCAGCCTTACCGGCCTTGCCACGGGCCATCGCCAGGATGTCGGCCGTCGATGGCCGACCGCCAGCGGGCTTGTCGGCTGCGGGGGCGGCGGCCGCTTTCTTCGCGCGTGCCGCAGCGAGGATGTCTGCAGTCGAGGGCTTTCCCGCTGGCTTCGCGGCGGCATCGCTCGACTTGGCCGCGGCTGGCTTGGGGGCTGCGGCCGCCTTGGCCGGCTTTTCCTCGGCGGGCTTCGGTTCCGGCTTCGGCACGATGGTGAGATAGGACGGATCGATGTCGTACCAGGCAACGTTGTTGAACTGGTCGAACTCCACCAGGCAGCGGCCGTTCATGTTGACGGTTCTGACAAAGCCGGTGGCTCGGCCAAAGCGGGCCAACTCGGGCACGGTGCCATCCACCACGACATACCTGTCGGTCCACTCCGATTTCAGCTGCTCGATCACGTCAAACATGCGTCTCTATCCAGCCTGCGATGCTGTCCGATCTGGAACGGGGACGCAAAAACCACGTCCCATCATGCTTGAATCTGATCGATCCGCACCTCGGCTGCAACCGGCACGGCCTCTCAGGCTGTCTGGGCGATTCGCAGCCGATAGCCCCACTGCACCGTGGAGCCCTTCTGCCGGGACTCCTCACGGTTGTCATCGGTGCTTCCCGGGACGATCTGCAGCATCCTGGAACCGTGCGGCCAATCCGGTTCAGTCGTCCCTCTCAAAACCGCCGCCGATCCCACAGGCTCGATGAGAATCGGTAAAGACGCCCCATTTTCACCCATCACATAGGTGGAGCCGAGCCATCCCGCCGGCGTCGCGAGTCGGCAGGCGAACTCAAACAGGAGCGTGCCTTCCGGTTCTGCGGTGATGCTCACGGAGTAGTGCGATTTGCCTGCCAGGCCGACCCCGAGCAGGGCTGGGCCCTGCGGGAGCGTCATTTCGGCGAGTTCGACGAGGGGGGGCGACGAGGGCCACTGTGGGTCGTCGGTGGCGGCCGCAGGGGCCATTTCCAGGCAGGACGCAGCCCGGCTGCCATCGGTGCGCCTCAGGTGCACCGCGTGATGCCAGCGGTCGTGCCTCCAGGAAAAGACAACCTCGATGGCACCGCTGGAGAGCGTCTTCTCGGACGGTTCGCTGCGATCGTTGGTGGGCGGCTGTGGCATAGGGCCCGATGATATAACCAGGGAGAAGTGGAAAAAGCAGTCGAGAGGAAAAAAGCTCGTGGAACCACGTCGCTCGCTCGGCTGGCCGATCCTGCTAGGCATTCTGCTGATCGGCTCGATCATCGCCCTCGTCGTGGGCTGGGTGCTCGTGAGCATCGCTGCGGCGCTGAGTTCTGAAAACGCCGCCTTCTACTGGGCGATGCTCGGTGTGGGTGTCACCCTGCTGGTGGCGGTGCTCGTGGGGGTGATCATCTATCTGTTCCTGACGGTGAAAGCGATCGCGCTGTCGCAGCGTCAGAGCAACTTCATCGACAGCGTCACGCACGAGCTGAAAAGCCCGATCGCGTCGCTCAAACTCTACCTGCAGACATTGACCCGCCGGCAGGTTTCGCCGCACCAGCAGGAAGAGTTTCATCGCTTCATGCTCGAGGACGTGCAGCGGCTCGACACGCTGATTGACCATCTGCTCGACGCCGCCAAGACGCTTCACCGCCGGCCTGCGGCGTCGCGTGACGAGGTGCAGCTGGCGGCGTTGCTTGAGCCTATCGCGTCGGCCGTCGCCACGCGGCATGGTGTGCCGCGGGAGTGCATTCGGTTGGACGTCGGCGGAACCGGCGTGCGGGGGCGGCAGGCGGATCTGGAGATCGTGTTCCGCAACCTGATCGACAATGCCGTGAAGTACTCGCTGCCCACACCTCAGGTGGAGGTGACGGCCAAAGTCCTTCCCAAGAGCCTGGTGGAGGTCACCATCAGCGACCGCGGCCCGGGCGTGCCCGCGGCCTTTCGGAAGCGGATTTTTGGACGTTTTGTGCGACTGGGAAGCGAGTTGGAGCGGAGCACTCCCGGCACGGGGCTGGGGCTGTTTCTTGTGCGGTCCATTGTGAGGCACCTGCGGGGGAGCGTGGTGGTCCAGGCTGGTGCCGATGGCGTGGGGACTCGCTTCGCCGTCACGCTCCCGGCCGCGACAGGGGCGGGCGTGGTCGACGAGGCAGCGGAGGCCGAGGGGCTGGAACCGCCCCGTCCGGCCGTGGTCTAATCCCGCCCATGACAGCACCAACCCCCCATCCCGCCCGTGACGCCGCGACCGCCCCCCAGACCCAAGACGCCCACGCCAGTCGTGTGCCGATTCGCCGCGTCTTTGTGAGCGTCTTCGACAAGTCTGGTCTTGAGCACCTGGCTGCCGCCTTTCGCGAGTCTGGCGTGGCGGTGGCAAGTACGGGGGGCACGAGAACGGCGCTGCAAGCACTTGGCCTCGAGGTCGAAGATGTCTCCGAGATCACCGGCTTTCCCGAGGTGCTCGATGGCCGCGTGAAAACGCTCCACCCCAAGATTTTTGCAGGACTGCTAGCGCGGCGAGATCGCACCGACGATGCCGAGGTGCTCGCAGAACACGGAATCGATCTCTTCGACGCGGTGATCGTGAGCCTCTATCCGTTTGAGCGGGCGGCGGCCGACGCGGCGATGCCTCCTGCCGAAGCGATCGAACTGATCGACATCGGGGGGCCGAGCCTGCTGCGGGCGGCGGCCAAGAACCACGCCTTTACCTCGGTCATCTCAAGTGCCACGCAGTACGCCGATCTCGTCGAGGCGGTGGCTGCCGGTGGCTTCACCCTCGCGCAGCGTCGGAAGCTTGCGGCGGAGGCGATCGCCCACACCGCCGCCTACGACACGATGATTGCCTCGTGGTTGGCCAACTACGCCGCAGATACGCCGCCAGCGGAGGCAGCCGACGATTCGCCGCTCCCCGCACGGCTCTCGCTCGATCTTGAGCAGCGGATGTCGCTGCGGTATGGCGAGAATCCCCATCAGGCTGCCGCGTTCTACGCGCCCGCTGGCACCCATGGTGGCCTCGCTGGCCTGCGTCAGCTCTCTGGCAAGGAACTTTCCTACAACAACCTGAAAGATCTTGATGCGGCGGTTCGTCTGGCAGGTTTGGTGGCTGACCCGACGGCGATCGTGGTCAAACACACCAACCCCTGCGGGGCGGCAGCGGCCGACTCGGTGGCTGCTGCACTGGCCGCGGCCATGCAGGCCGATCCGACAAGTGCCTTCGGCTCGATCGTGGCGGTGAATCATCCGTTCGATGTGGAGGCGGCGGAGATCCTGCTCGCTCCCGGGCTCTTCGTGGAGGTGATTGCGGCGCCGTCCTTTGACCCGAAAGCGGTCGAACTCTTGACGACGAAGCCCACCTGGCGGGCAAGCGTGCGGCTGGTGGAGATTCCGGCGGGGAACGCCTGGGCGGCGACTGCCGGCCTGGAACTGACCAGCGTGGCTGGCGGTTTGTTGGCCCAGCGTCCTGACGACCAAGCGGACGACCCTTCCACGTGGAAGTTGGCCACCAGCGTGTCGGTGCCAGCACACCTGGCCGCACCTCTGGAGTTTGCCTTCACGATGGTGCGACGGCTGTCGAGCAACGCGATCGCGGTCTGTCAGGGAACAAGTCTGGTGGGGGCGGGGATTGGTCAGACCAGTCGTGTCGATGCGGTGAGGCACTCGTTGGAAAAGGCCGGCGATCGGGCACGGGGCGGTGTGCTCGCGTCTGATGCGTTTTTCCCCTTTCCCGATTCCATCGCGCTCGCGTCAGCGGCCGGCATCGCAGCGATCGTGCAGCCGGGCGGGTCGAAGCGAGATCCTGAGGTGATCGCTGCGGCAGAAGAGGCCGGCATCCCGATGGTGCTCACGGGCCGCCGTCACTTCCGACATTAGTGCTGGGGAGAAGGGCTGTTCATGGCGACTGTGCTCGACGAGATCATTGCAGCGAAGCATCGCGAGGTTGCTGAGGCCAAGCAGAGCCTTGATCGAGCCGCCTTGGAGGAACGTGTTGCCTCGGCGTCGCCCCCGCGGGATTTCTTTGGGGCGATCTCGCGTGAAGGTGGCATCAACCTGATCGCTGAGTTCAAAAGACGAAGTCCGTCGGCGGGCAACATCCTGACCGGGCCACTCGAAGGGGCGACCGTGGAGGAGATTGTTGCCGGCTACCAAGTTGCGGGCGCGGCGGCGTTAAGTGTGCTGACCGATGCCACGTGGTTTGGGGGGGCGCTTGAGGATCTTGCGGCCGCCCACGCGGTCGCCTCGGTGCCGATCTTGAGGAAGGAGTTTGTGGTCGATGCTTTGCAGGTGCAGGAGGCACGTGCTGCTGGCGCCGATGCCGTGCTCCTGATTGCCGAGTGTCTTGATGACTGTCTTCTGCGGAGCCTGCACGAAGAGATCCTCTCGCTCGGCATGACGCCCTTGGTGGAACTCCACTCCGCTGAGCACCTGCCGCGCGTCCTTGAGGCGGGAGCCACGGTCATCGGTATCAACAACCGTGACCTCCATACGATGACGACCTGCCTTGACCACGTTCTCGAACTCCGTGACCGCGTTCCCGATTCCTGCACCCTCGTGGCCGAGAGTGGAATCCGCACGCGTGAAGATGTGCTGAGGCTGGAGGCCGCGGGCATCGATGCGATGCTCGTGGGCGAGTCGCTGCTGAGAAGCGCCGATCCCCAGGCAGCCGCAGCGGCCCTGCTTGGCCGAGCGTGACGCAACGCTACTCAGGTCTCGCGATGAAGCGGTAACCCCGCCCCCGCACCGAGAGGAAGTGCACTGGCGTGGAGGGGTCGTCTTCAAACGACTTGCGAAGATTGAAGATGAAGGTGTCGACCGTGCGGGTGGCATTTGCGTGGGCCATGCCCCACACCCGTTCGAGCAACTCGCGGCGCGAGATGACGGAGCCTTCATGGTCGACGAGATACTTGAGGAGTTTCATCTCCAGGTTCGTCAGCCGAACGGGCTTCTCGCCGTGCTGAGCTTCCCAGGTGTTGAAGTTGACGGTGTTGCTTCCGAAACGAAACAGCTCCTGCGTGTCGTCGGGCGGGCTGCGGCGACCGCGGCGTGACAGCAGGCTGCGGACCACAGAGAGCAGTTCGTCGAGGTCAAACGGTTTCTGCAGGTACACATCGGCGCCTGCGTCGAATCCGCGAATGCGGTCTTCGACCAGGGTGCGGGCGGTGAGCATCACGATGGGAAGCGTGTTGCCCTCATTTCGGATCGCCTCACACACCGCGTAGCCGCTCATGCCTGGGAGCATGATGTCGAGCACCACAAGATCGATCGGTGGGTCGGACGATGCCACCGCTTCGATCGCAGCCTGCCCATCTCCCACCACGCGGACGCTCAAGCCTTCCTGTTCAAGATTAAACTTGATGCCGATGGCCAGGTGGCTCTCATCCTCGACGACGAGAATGTGCGGAGTTGACGTCATCGCGCAACCGCAGTGCGGCTGCGGGCCGGACGGGCGAAGCCATGCTCAACAAACCAGTCGAAGGCATCGCTCACGGTGGTTTCAAAAGAACGGAAGCGATAACCCAGTTCCGTGCATGCCCGCTCGGAGGAGAAGTTGTGAGGCAGCAGCGACGAGGCGGCTGCTGCTGAGTTGAGGTCTGGCTCGCGTTTCATGAACATGCCTGCCAGGTCACCAACCCAGCCGGCGATCCGTACGGCCGACCGCGGTGCCAGCGCCAGCGGAGGCATCCGGCCGGAGACTTCCGCGAACACCTTCCACGCGTCGAAGTAGGAAAGCCTGTGCCCGCCCAGAATGTAGCGGCGTCCGGTGCGCCCGCGGGTCGCTGCGAGGAGAATCCCGTCGGCCACATCGCGGACATCGGCAAAGTCGTTGGAACCGGGCGGTGCGAAGGTGCCCTTGCCTGCGGCCACTTCGAGCAGCATGCGGCCACTCGAGGGCTTCCAGTCCCACGGCCCGAGCATGAACACAGGATTGACAATCACTGCATCCAGGCCCCGCTCTACCTCCGCGAGCACGGCCGACTCCGCTTCGCGCTTCGTGGTGACGTATGGGCATTCGTGCAGGCCACCTGGTGGCGTGTCTTCATTCGCCGGCTGTCCATCGCTGCGAAGCCCGATGGCGTCGACACTCGAGACATGCACCAGCGTTGCCCCTGCCGTCCGAGCCGCCTGGGCGACATGCCGACTTCCCTCGACGTTGACACGCCACATCTCATCCCGGTGGCGGCGTCCGATGTGCACCATGGCCGCCGCATGCACGACAAGGTCAGCACCTTCACACGCGCGGGCGAGGAAGGCGGAATCGCTGAGGCGTCCCTGGACGATCTCAAAGGGCAGGTCGACGAGTGACCGATCGATCCCGTGAGGCCGCGGCCTCACGATCGCGCGCACGCGGAGGCCTTGGTTATGCAAAAGGCGCACCACGTTGTTGCCAACGAGGCCTGTGGCTCCGGTGACGGCGACGAGTGAACCCGGTTTGAGAAAACCGTCAGCCTCACGCGGAGACGTTGTGCGAGAGGTATCAACAGCGGCCGAGGCCGGACGAAAGGGCTTGGTATGTGCGATCATGACGGATTCAGCCAAACGGTGTTGGGTGCCGTGTGGGTTCTTTCGCTCCGTCCGCCGAACCCACTGTTTCCATACTAGTTCGACATTTCTTCGCGGGCCATTTTTCTCAAATTCGGGTTTTCGCTTCGCGGTGGCCAGGAGAAAGATGCCGTTTGGCGTGTCCTGGTCTCAAGTTCGTTCAGGGGTGAGGACGAAGGTGCTTCCCAGCGTGGGGATTTCACCGACCGAATCGATGTGGCTGGAGGGGCAGGTCGAGCCGCTGAGCTGGACCGCTCCGGAGGAGGACGAGGGTGGCCGAGGTAGGCGTGAAGCCGGTGACGACCCGCAGCGAGCAGCGGCGATTCGTCGACCTGCCTTGGCGGATTTATCGCGACGACCCCTGCTGGAGGCCTCCGCTGCGGATGGCTCAGGAGGAGTTGCTTGGCTTCCGGCACCACCCGTTCTACGACCGCTCGAAAAGCCGCAGTTTCTTGGCCACCCGTGGTGGTCGCGACGTCGGTCGCATCACCGCCATTGTGAATGCAGGCCACGTCGAGCGGTACGGTGAGAACCGGGGCTTCTTCGGCTTCTTTGAGTGCGAAGACGATTTGGCGGCGGCGGAGGCCCTCTTCACTGCCGCCCGTGAGTGGCTCGATGAGCAGGGGATGAGCAGTGTCCGCGGGCCGACCAACCCCACGCTCAATTATGAGTGCGGCCTGCTGATCGATGGCTTCGATACGCCGCCGTTCTTCATGATGACCCACAATCGTCCCTACTACGCGGACCTCGTTGAGGCGCAGGGGCTCGGCAAGATCGAGGATCTCTACGCCTTCTGGGGCGAGATGTCGATGCTCGACACCGTCGACTCTAAGCTCGGCGTGATGGTGGAGGGCGTGAAGGAGCGGTTTGGGGTGACGGTGCGTCCGCTTGACCAGAGTCGGTTTTCCGAAGAGGTCAAGATGTTCCTCGACATCTACAACTCCAGCCTGGGCGGCACGTGGGGATTTGTGCCCCTCACCGACGGTGAGGTGAAGCACATGGCACACAGCCTGAAATACCTAATCGTTCCTGAGTTGGCATTGGTCGCAGAGGTCGATGGAAAGCCGATTGGGTCGGTGTTCTGCTTGCTCGACTACAACGATCGTATCAAGGCCATCAACGGTCGCCTGTTTCCTTTTGGTTTCCTCCAGCTGCTCTGGAACAAGCGGGCGATCAAGCGAATGCGGGCTGTCAGCACGAACGTCGTGCCGGAATACCAGGCATGGGGCGTGGGGCTGGTGCTGATGGCCGCCCTCGTGCCGCGGTTGTACGACTGGGGGATGAAAGAAGTCGAGTTTTCGTGGGTACTTGAGAGCAACCACCTCTCCAAGCGAACGCTCGAACGCGGAGGTGCGATCGTCACCAAGAAGTACCGCATCTACCAGAACGACCCACCGGTCATTCCGGGGTCGAACTAGAGCGTTTTCGGATTACGTGTATCGTCGGCTCGGAGTCGGCAAAAGTCTCGTCGCAGGGCGAGGATACGCCCAAACGCTCCTCGAGCGTTCGCCAACCCCTCG
>JAPOIM010000102.1 GCA_029978905.1 Planctomycetota bacterium | reverse complement strand
ATCGAAGAGAGCCGTGAAAACTTCAGCCCCGGCAGAGGAGTAACCCACGACGCTAAAATTCCGAATATAGAGCTGCGGATTACTGCCTTCCTGGTTCATGTCGAACACGAGCGAGAAATTCGTCGCCGTGATGCCGATGCCTTTCAGAGCGGCAACTGTCTGCGTTTGCGACTGGGGAGAAGTCGCATTATCCGTGACAACGTTGGCGCTGCCATTCCAAGAAACAGATCCATATTCCGTCACGTTCTGGTGAACGCTGAGAGAAGAGAGCACGGCCCCAAAGCCTGTACCACTCTCAAAAGAGGTACCTGACAGCACGACCGGACCGGCGAGGGCTGATCCGCCAGCGAGCGTGCACCACGTGCACACAACTAGAAGGAACGCTCTCGTGTCGCGACACCGACGCATCACGCGCAAGACCAGATCCGAGTGTGTGCCGTTCACGAGCAACCTCCCCTGTTCTTAAGTCTTGGCCGAGCGTCACCAAGACCGACGCCTTCGTGGCCGAACACTCCCCCTAAACACGGATGCCTCAACGGGCAACATACGACTGTCGTTTATTGGCAGTCAAGGAACTTGCTGTGGCTTGTTCCTGAATCCCTGCCATTCGCATTCATGCCGTGCGATGCCCACGATTCGCGGCAGCCCCGCCGGGGCGGTACCGGCAGCGGCGGCGATTACCGCGGGGTCACTCAGTGAACTGATTCAAGAACGTCACAAGCAGGCCGGCACTCAGCACGGCGAACATGACGAGACACAACCCTGACAAAAGCCTTTGCTTCCGAGTGGTCAGGCAACCGATGAGGGAAAGCACCCACGCCCCGATATAAGCGTACCCGACGAGTTCCATGCTCCACCTCCCGCGGCTCTCACATCCACCACGCTGGCAAGCCTCTCACGCAGTTCGCCCGCCGCGCTACTCAGGATTTTTCACGCTCGGAGACGGCGATTCCTCGACCATCTCGAGGATTTCCTCGATCAGAATCTCGCCGGTCATTTCCCCAGTGCACACCCGGCTGATGTAGTCGTAGCGCGGGAAGCTCTGGTAGTCGACCTTGGTGAGGATGTAGCCGAAGGCGTCGTTGGTGAGCCCGAAGAGGAGGTTGTGTTCGCCTCGCATCTTCCGCTTGAGATAGAAGCCGATATTGGGGAGGGCTTCGCCGGGGATCGTGGCGATCTGAGCTGTGCCCAGGTTCACGAGGTTGATCGAAACCGGGACGGTTCGCGTCTCCGTGTCGCGGGGATAGTTCAGCGGTGAAAACTGCACCACGGCCCATAGTTCTTCCGACTCGACAGGAATCGATACGACGCGTCGGGCGCAGGTGAGGGCAGGGTTGGGCTGCACGTCGGCGGTGCCAATGATCCGCAGGGCCTCATCCGCCATGAGCGACCCAATCCGCTCGCACTCCTCCCATGTGTTCGCATCTTCCCAGTTGGCCGTTACTGGATTACTCGGCTTGTCGAGCAGCCGGTTGTCGGCGGTCACCATGCCCCCTTGCGCGCCATTCATAAACACGGCCACGCCCCCAACCTTCGCCTCGATCTTCTCCGCCATCGGGCCAATGCAGTCTGGGCTCATCACGCCTTGGCCTGCGCCGAGTACCTCCGGGTGGATGGCATAGTTCACCAGTGTGAAAATCGGCTCGCCATTCGCATCGCACGCCTGCAACACATCCATCCGGCGGTCGTAGAGTGCCGGGGCGTAGTAGTTGTAGGCAATTCTCTCCGCTGCCTCGTCGGTGCCCACCTTGAGCGTCGCTGGCTCGAGGGATTTGTAGGCTGCCTTTATGGCGTCAGCGGTCTGCCGAACCACGAAGTCAACATACGCCAAATCCGCGGTGTGCCCCTGTGGCATCTGCGGCAGCGGGAAGGCGTAGCAGTCTGGGGCGCTGTGGGTGTGTGTGGAGCCGATCAACACGTTTTCTGCAGGAATCTCGGACACCATTCTCCGCACCCGATCGCCGAGCACCGATGGAAAACCAAGCAAGTCGAGACCCACAAACGCCACGCAGGTGTCGCCCTGCTTCACCACCGCCACGCGAGCCGTCAGCTGGCCGAGGGCCTTGGTCGAAGGGTTGGGGACGCCCATTCCGCCCGACACGGGCAAGGGCTTTTCCGGCGTGATGCTGCGTACGGCCGCGCCGGCCGAGAAGTCAGCAACTGCTGGCCTCGCGGCAAAAACACACGCGACCAGGCCCACGACCACCAACGAACCTTGCACAGCCCGCCAACGACGCAGCGACATCAGAACGTCTCCCCTTCGGCCCTTCGTCCCGCGGTCAACCATGTCGACCTGCCCAATCCACATTACGATAGACGCGTCGGGGGTTTTCACGCCAGCCGTTGGCTACCACGAGGCTCCGCATGTGCCGAGATCGATTCTTTACCCACGTCAGCCGCGCCCTGCGAAAGAAGCTGATTCTAGGGATCCTCCTTGTGCTCGCGATCAGTGCGGCGATGAACGTTGGCGGTGCAACACTCGCTGCCGCCGCCACGGTATTTGAGAGCGACATAATCTTCCCCCTCGAAGACTGGCACAACCATGGTTCGTGCATCGTGGAGTGCCCCAACGGCGACCTCCTCGTTTGCTGGTTTCACGGCAGCGGCGAACGGAAAAGCGATGACGTCGAAATCCTGGGGGCTCGGCTCTCGAAGAAAAACGGCACCTGGTCGCAGCCATTCCCCATGGCCGACACCCCCGGCTTTCCCGACACCAACTGCTGCATGATCGTCGATCCCGACGACCGTCTGTGGCTGCTCTGGCCCACGATCCAAGCCAACCTCTGGGAATCGGCCCTGATGAAGGTCAAGCGGTCGACAGACTACATGCGAACCGAGGGCCCGCCGCTCTGGAGCGAGATGGACGTGATCCACGTCAAGCACGAGGGCGACTTCGCGGCCACGGTCGATGCCAAGCTCACCGACTACGCACGCACGCTGAACCTGGAGGCCGCCGGCCTTCAGAAGGAGGCCGATGCGTGGATGGCTCACGTGAACACGCAGGCAGCCGACAAACTCACCCGCAGACTCGGCTGGTTTACGCGGGCCCACCCCCTGCTACTCGACGACGGGCGGATGCTCGTCGGCCTCTACTCGGACGGCTTCTCCTTCTCACTCGTTGGCATCACCGATGACCTCGGAAAGACCTGGCGTTACAGCGAGCCGATCGTCGGCGGTGGCAATATCCAGCCGAGTTTTGCATTGAAAAAAGATGGCACGCTCGTGGCCTACATGCGTGACAACGGCCCCCCACCGCAACGTGTGATGGTGTCGGAGTCGAGCGACCGCGGGGAGACGTGGAGCCGTGTGGTTGACCATCCCAACCTTCCGAACCCAGGGGCAGGGCTTGAGGTGATGACACTCGCCGACGGCGACTGGCTCTGCATCTACAACGACCTTGAAGAAGGCCGCCACAGCCTCGCGGTATCTTTGTCGCACGATGAAGGCACAACGTGGCCCGTGACCCGGCACCTGGAACGCCATGCCTCCCAACAAGGCAGCTACCACTATCCCTCAGTGATCCAAGCCCGCGACGGCTCGCTACATGCCACCTACAGTTTCTTTGCCCCTGAGGCCGATGGCGGTGGCAAGAGCATCAAGTACGCCCACTTCGACAAGGCCTGGATCGAAGCCGGAGACGCAGCGCCGTGAGCACGTCGCCCTCGCCCACATAACGCACCAGCACGCGATTTCCCTCCCCCCGCCTCATCGAAATCCCCTCACGCCGCCATGCCACGTAACTATTGCCACCAACGAACGATCATCGCCGTCATCGGGTGTTCGGTGGCTGCGTTGTTGAGCTCGGCGTTCGCGGGTGACGCAGGCTCCGAGGCGCTGAGCCCGCTCGCTGCCGAAGTCAACGAAGATCGCCTCGCCGCCGACGCGGTGGCCGTGCTCAAACGACACTGCATCGAGTGCCACGGCCCGGCACAGCAGGAGGGGTCGCTCCGGCTCGATCTCCTAGACGCTGCACTGCGCGGTGGAAGTACGGGGCCGGCGCTGATTCCCCATCAGCCCGCGGAGAGCGAACTGCTCCGCCGCGTGCACCTCGACCGCGATGACGCCGAGGCGATGCCTCCACTCGGACCAGGGCTTGGCGACGAGGAAAAAACGCTCCTCACTGCATGGATCAACGGAGGTGCTCCGTGGCCTGCCGACGCCAACCAGCCCCACTGGGCCTACGTGCCGCCGGTCCTGAAAGCCCCGCCCTCTGGCGACGCAGCCCCTCGAGAGCTCGTCGACGGCTGGATCGCCGCCGGACATGCCAAACGCGGGCTCGCCTTCGCACCACGTGCGTCCCCGAGCACTCTGGTGCGGCGGCTTTCGTTTGACCTCACCGGCCTGCCGCCAACGCCTGAGATGGTGGAAGCCTTCGCAGCAGATCCTTCGGAGGAGGCGTATGCGGCGCTCGTCGACACGCTGCTTGCGAGCGACGAGTTTGGCGTCCGCTGGGCTCGGATGTGGCTCGATCTCGCCCGCTACGCCGACTCGCACGGTTTTCAGCGCGACGACCTGCGGAACCTCTGGGCCTACCGCGACTGGGTTGTCGACGCTCTCAACGCCGACATGCCGTTCGACCAGTTCACTCGCGAACAGATCGCTGGGGACCTCCTGCCTGGCGCAAGCGAGTCGAGTCGCATCGCTACCGGGTTTCATCGGTGCGCTCCCACCAACGTCGAAGCGGGCACCGACCCCGAGGAGAGTCGCTTCAATCAGGTGATCGACCGGGTAAACACCACCGCGGCAGTGTGGCTCGGCACCACGCTCGAGTGTGCCCAGTGCCACGACCACAAGTACGACCCGTTCACGCAAGCCGACTACTACCGGCTTGCCGCCTTCTTCAACTCCACCGAAAGCGAGGTCGCGCGAAGCAATCCCGCAGTGCCCAGCTCAATCAAGTTCTTGGGACCGTCGCTTTCGCTGGACAGCGATCCGTGGGCGGACGAGCGAGCATCGGTCCGTGGGCGGTTGCAGGGGGCCGAGGAGGCTCTCAAGGCCGCCCAAGAAGCGAAAACGGTCTTGGAGGATCTCCGCGAAGACGACGCGTCGGAAGCCGACGACGATGCCGAGGCCTCGATCAATACGTCGATCGCCAGCATCAAGCAGTCGATCAAAGCCCTCACGAAAGAACGCGACGAGATCCCCGCCGCGGCCACGCTCGTGATGCAAGAGCAGGAGGCGGCGCGGGCAACGTTCGTGCTGGATCGCGGCGATCTTGGCTCGCCAGCCGAGGAGGTTCTGCCCGGTACACCAACGGCCCTCCCGGCGCTCACCGACCTCCCACCCAATCGCCTTGGCCTCGCTGACTGGCTCGTCAACCGCGCGAACCCGCTCACCGCGCGGGTGATCGTGAATCGGCTGTGGTACGAGATCTTTGGACGCGGGCTGGTGAGCACGCTCGAAGACTTTGGCGTGAAAGGCGCTCCACCCAGTCATCCGGAACTGCTCGATTCGCTGGCCGTGCGGTTTATGGAGGATGGCTGGAGCCTTAAGACGGTGCTCAGGCAGATCGTGCTCTCGCGTACCTACCAACAAGAGGCTCGCGCACACGCCGAGGTGCGCTCGCGCGATCCGGAGAACCGCTGGCTGGCTCGGGGGCCTCGGTTTCGTCTCGATGCTGAAGCGATTCGCGACAACGCCCTCGCCATCGCCGGCCTGATCAGCCTGGAAAAGGGAGGCCCATCGATACGCCCGCCGCAGCCCAAAGGCCTGTGGACAAAGGTGGGCGGCGAGCAATACGCGTATGTGGTCAGTGCGGGAGAGTCCAAGTACCGCCGCGGGCTCTACGTTGTCCTCAAACGCGGCAGTCCCTATCCAGGCTTTGTGACCTTTGATGCCACGTCGCGAATGACCTGTGTGGTGCAGCGTGCGAGATCCAACACGCCCCTCCAGGCCCTCGTGCTCCTCAACGATGAGGTGTTTTCCGAGGCCGCGATCGCCTTTGCCGGCCGTATCCTTCGCGAGCGACCCGAGGGCTCCGCAGAGGACCGCATCAACCACGCGTTTCAGCTTGCCGTCGCGCGGAGGCCCACGTCAGGCGAGCGCGACGTGCTTCTCGCGTTGCTCGCGCGCCAGCAGGAGGCCCTTGCCGCGGAGCCCGAGCGAGCCAAGAAACTGCTCTCTCCCTGTGCGGAAGCCGCAGCCGCAGACGGCCCTCGAGCCGTGGAATGGGCCGCCTGGTATCCCGTGGCGACGGCCCTGCTGAATCTTGACGAAACCATCAGCAAGCCATGAGCGAGAGGATTTCCCCCGTGCCCACACGCCTGCCACCGTCTGACAGCATGGTTTTTCTTGACGTGTCGAGGCGTCAGTTTTTCAAGCAATCCCTCGGTCTCTCGGCTGTAGGCCTCGGCTCGCTGCTTGCCCGCGACTTGCCCGCGGCGGTGAACGCCCCCATGAATCCGCTCGCCGCGCGGGAGCCCCACTTCGCTCCGCGGGCCAAGGCAGTGATTCATCTGCACATGGTTGGGGCTCCCTCGCAGCTCGACATGTTTGATCCCAAGCCAGAGCTGGTGGCACGCGACGGGGAGGCCTGCCCAGAGGAGATCGCGAGCCGACTTAAGCTCGCTTTCATCGGCGACGAAAAGCGGCTCTCAGGATCGGGCTTTCGCTTTCAGCAGCATGGCGAAGCGGGGATCGCGATGGTCGAGCACCTTCCCGAGCTCGCCAAACAAGCCGACGAACTCTGCCTGATCCACAGCCTGCACACCGACGAGATCAACCACGCACCCGCCCAGATGTTTTTGCACTGTGGGTTTGGCCGCGGCGGTCGCCCGAGCCTCGGTGCCTGGACCACCTACGGCCTCGGAAGCGTGTGCGACGATTTACCGGCCTATGTGGTGCTCCTCTCGGGCCCTCCCGGAGGCGCGGGCTCGCAGATCTGGTCCAACGGCTTCCTTCCCAGCATCCACCAGGGCGTGCGGTTCCGCTCCGATGGCGACCCGGTGCTGGCCCTCAGTCCTCCCCCCGGTCGCTCGGCAGGAGACCAGCGGCAGCTCATCGACGCGATCTCGCAGCTCAACAGTTTGCAACTCGCCGACACCGGCGACCCAGAAATCGCCACCCGCATCAGCCAGTACGAGATGGCCTTTCGCATGCAGGCGAGCGTGCCTGAGCTGACCGACCTGGCCGATGAAACCGCCGAAACGCTCGCCCTCTACGGCGTGGAGAAGGGGAAGCCATCGTTTGCGGCCAACTGCCTCTTGGCTCGGCGGCTCGTGGAGCGGGGCGTGCGGTATGTGCAGCTCTTTGACTCCGACTGGGACCACCACGGCGACCTCGACACGCGGTTCCCCAAGAAGTGTGGCGACATCGACAAGGCCGCCGCAGCGCTCCTGGCCGACCTCCGGCGGCGCGGCCTCCTCGACGACACCCTCGTGATCTGGGGCAGCGAGTTTGGACGCACGCCGCTCGCCCAAGGCGCAAACTCCACTGGCAAGAAAACTAAACTCGGCCGCGATCACCACAAAGACGCCTACACGATGTGGCTTGCAGGGGGTGGCACACGCAGCGGCAGTTCATACGGAGCCACCGACGACCTCGGGTTTTCCATCACCGAAAACCCTGTCCACGTGCACGACCTCAACGCCACGATCCTGCACCTCCTCGGCCTTGATCACACGCGGCTGACATTTCGTCATCAGGGGCGTGACTACCGCCTGACCGATGTGCACGGCCAGCTGATTACGGGCCTGCTGGCGTAGCGTTCATGGCGGCTTCGATCCGATCGCGGAGGCCTGCGAGCACCTCGCGATCGTGGCTCGGCCTGGGCAGGCTGTTGGGATGCGTCGCGTCGCAGCCGATCAGACCGCGGAGGGTGAGAAACTGTGCCATCGAGTGCTTGTAGGCGGGCACCGGCCAGCGGAACGCAAAGTCGCCAAGAGCCTGCAGGCAGTCGTCGAGTTCGTCGAAGCGGCGATCCCCTTCCGCCCACCAGCGGTCGCGAAGGGCAAAGGCTTCCGGCCACGCCGTGGAGAGCCCGAGCAACCAGTCGCTGCCGTAGCGAACCATGTCGATCGCCAAATCATTGCCCGTGAACACGTGGAAGTCGGGCCGCACGCGGTTGCGGAGGGCGAGCCGATCCCATTCCAGCCGCCGCGAGAGCGACGAGTGTTTCGCACCGAGGCAGTTGGGAATCTCCATCAAGCCCTGATAGGCAGCGAGCGACAGCACGCGGCCGGCTGGATGAAACGCCGTGGCCAACTCAAATCCAAGAAACTGCGGCGTGCGCTCCGAGAGGAGTCGCAGTCGGGCGAGGACGTCCTGATCCTCGCCAGTGTTAAGGCCCCACGACGGGAAGATCACGGGCGTTGCACCCGCATCGCTGATCATGGCGAGCTGCGTCGTGTAGGAATCCGCGTCAAACGCGGCCCCGGCTTCATCGACCACCCACGCTCCCGCGACCAACCCACCAAACGGCTGCCCAGCCGCTGGGCCCGCCGCCTCCCTGGCAATCTCCAGCACACGCCGCCGGGTGGCGTTGTCGAGCAGGTGCCCGTATCCCGTGTCCATGTTGACGGCAGGCACGATCCCCGCCGCCGCCGTCCGTCGCACGTGCCCAGCGAGGCCGTCAAAATCGACGCCACCGGACGCAGTGAAGGGGAGCAAGACAGCAGAGATGCCCTGAATCGTGCGGCATGGCGAAAGCAGCCGCAGGGGATGGGCTGGGTCGAGCGGAGGCTCATTGGTTGGTTGGGAAGTCGTCATCAACGC
>JAPOIM010000101.1 GCA_029978905.1 Planctomycetota bacterium | reverse complement strand
TGCGTCAGCTGCACGGCGACTGATCTCAGGTCCGCCGTGACCTTCGTCGACTCAGAGCCGGCGCGACCCAGAAGCCAACCCTGCCCCAGGATGATGCGATGACGAGCCGTGAACGTTGGACGGTCTATCCGCTGCTGTTTCTCGCGCTTGGACTCGCGGTGCGGTCGATCGTGGCGCCCAGCGGTGAGTTTTTGGCGGCGAGCGTCGCGGAACTTGAGTGCGGTCGGCTGTCGTGCGAAGAGGTCGTGGTGGTCGACCAAAACGGCACGGTACTCGTGCACATCGGCCGCGAAGCCGCCCTCGATGGCAGCACGGAGGGGGTCGGCGGAGGCCGCATCGACCTCAACGACCAAAACGGCGAACTGACCCACTGGATCAGCGGCAGCCGGGAGGTTGGGGCAAGCGAAGGCGCTCGAGCAAGCGACGGCGCTCTAGATGGCGACGGCGCTCCAGATGGCGGAGACGCTGATACAGTCGATGACGATCAAGCGAAGGAATCCGCCGAGAGCGACGAAAACGCCCCAAGTTCAGCCGACACCGCGGAATAACCGCGGCCTCGCAAGCGGGGGCCGCGTGGAGAAAAGTACGCCCGGAGGGACTCGAACCCCCAACCCTCGGTTCCGAAGACCGATGCTCTATCCAATTGAGCTACGGACGCGACTAACCCAAGTATAGCGGTGTTTTGGCCGCATGCTGCCCCTGGAGCGTGCGGCTCGCAAAAAGCTGGGGTATTATTCAAAAAGGATGAGGGGCATCCGAACGGCGAACCCGTTCCAGCAGGCTTTTCGATGGCATTTGTCACCCTACGCGTTCTCCATGGAGCTGATCGGGGCAAGGTGTTTGAGCACCTGGCGACCCCCGTGACGGTCGGACGCGAAGAGGGCAACACAATCCAGCTCAACGACGAGCGGATCAGCCGCTACCACCTCAAACTCCAGGAAGACGACGACAAAGTCATCCTCACCGACCTCGAAAGCACCAACGGCACGAAGGTCAACGGCGAGGACATCCAGGTGCGGATCGTGCGCCACGGCGACATGATTTCGCTCGGCCGCTCACTCTTGCTCTTCGGCTCTCGCACCGAAATCGACCGCCGAATTGCCGAAGTCGCTGGCCGACACGCCTCGCTCAACGAAGATCACGCCCGGCAAATCAGCGAGCGGATTGAGCGGATCGCCCGCAGTTCCGATGTGGTCTCCGATGCCAGCGGGATTCGCTCGCCGCTGTTGCCCGCCGAGCCGCCGCCCCTTCCCGACAGGCTGGGGCCCGCTCAGGCGGCCCAGCTCGCCGAAATCATCGACTACATCCAGAGCGTGCTGCGGGGGGCCAGCGAAGGGGTGATCGCCCGCCCGGGGGCTGAAAAAGTCGAACTCGACTTCGCCGACTGGCAGACGGTTCTCGACCTCCAGTCACGCCTCGCCGAAATGCTCCGCGCGATCGGCAACCCCGTCGATTAGCAGACGGCTCGCG
This sequence comes from Planctomycetota bacterium, assembly GCA_029978905.1. Lineage (GTDB taxonomy): Bacteria > Planctomycetota > Planctomycetia > Pirellulales > UBA1268 > M30B53. The sequence goes on along the minus strand of JAPOIM010000101.1, from coordinate 7,602 downwards.
TTTTGGGCGTTTGTGGGTGGTGCCCGAAATGGCCGACACCCATGGAAGGCTTTTTCCACGGGCACTGAGGGCCTTGCCGCGGTGGGTACACTGCGTCTTTCGCCTCGCGGAGTCGCCCACGGATGAGCAGCCCTCGCTTCACCCACCTGCACTGCCACAGCCACTACAGCCTCTTGGACGGGGCCAGCCAGATTAAGAAGCTGGTGAAGCGGACGGTGGAGCTTGGCATGAACGCCCTGGCCCTCACCGACCACGGCAACCTGCATGGGGCGCTTGAGTTTTATCAGGCGTGTCAGGGGGCGGGGATCAACCCGATCGTGGGCTACGAGGCCTACATCGCTCCCGGCAGCCGCTTCAAGAAAGACGCCGGTAGCCAAAAAGAATCCAGCTACCACCTCACGCTCCTCGCCCAAAACCGTGTCGGCTTTCAGAACCTCTTGAAGCTGGCCACGACCGCCTCGCTTGAAGGCTTCTACTTCAAGCCCCGCATCGACCGTGAGATCCTCGAGTCCTGTTCGGAGGGCATTGTCTGTCTCTCGGGCTGCCTTTCGAGTGAGTTCTCCCGCTCGTTGATCGGCGTGGGGCCCGGCCAGGAAGACCAGCTCGCCAAGGCCTACGAGATCACGGGGTGGTTTCAGAAGGTGTTTGGCGACCGGTACTTCATCGAGGTGCAAAGCAACGGCCTCGATATCCAAAAGCAGGTGACTGCCGCGGCCCTCGGCGTTTCTGAAAAAACAGGCATCCCTGCCGTCGCCACCTGCGACTGCCACTACGTCTTCCGAGAAGACTCTGAGGCCCAAGACATCCTGCTGTGCGTGAACACGGGCCGCTTCCGCAACGACACCTCGCGGATGCGGATGGAGTCGAGCGAGTTCTATCTCAAGAGCCCCGACGAAGTGCTTGAGTCGATGGGGGGCCGCAGCGACCTGCTCGAGCGAAGCCAGCAGATCGCCGAATCGGTCAACCTCGAACTCGATCTCGGCAAGCGGCACTTCCCAGGGTTTGAGGTGCCAGGCGGGCTCACGCCATCCGAAGAGCTCGAACGCCTCTGCTTGGAAGGACTCTGCAACCGCTACAAGGGCGTGCCTGAGCGGTGGATTGATCCAGCCTTTGCCGATCTGCCCGACGCCGAACGCACAGCCGACAAGCTCCACCCCGACGTGATCGACCGGCTCAACCGCGAGCTTGGCGTGATTAACACTCTCGGCTTTCCCACCTACTTCTTGATCGTGTGGGACTTCGTGCGTCATGCACGCGACAGTGGCATCCCGGCCTGTGCCAGAGGGTCGGGTGTGGGGGCCCTGGTGGCCTACTCGACCTATATGTCGCACGTCTGTCCGCTGAAGTACGACCTGCTCTTCGAACGCTTCCTCGACATCAATCGTCTCGAGGCGCCTGATATCGATATCGACTTCTGCAAGGATCGCCGCGGTGAGGTGATCGAGTATGTGAAGCGGAAGTATGGCGAGGCGAACGTGGCCCAGATCGGCACGTTTGGCACGCTCGCTGCGCGTGCCGCGATCCGCGATGTGGGGCGAGCGCTTGGCATGCCGATCCCGCGCGTCGATGCGGTCGTGGCCCTCGTGCCCGACCAGTTGGGGATCTCGATCGCCGAAGCCACCGCTCCCGGCAGTCAGCTCGCCACGCTCTGCGAGTCGGATGCGGAAGTTCGTGAGCTCGTCGACCTCGCAGGCCGGATCGAAGGCTTGGCTCGCAACGTGGGCACGCATGCGGCGGCGGTCGTGATCGCCGACCGGCCGCTGGTTGAGTACGTGCCGCTGCAGCGGGTCACGGGCAAAGAGGAAGTGATCACCCAGTGGTCGATGAACGACGTCGAACGCGCTGGCTTGATGAAGATGGACTTCCTCGGCCTGCGGTATCTGACGGTGCTCTCGAAAACGATCTCGATCATCGAAGACACGACCGGCACCAAGCCCGACCCCTACGCCTTCCCGCTCGACGATCAGCCGACGTTTGATCTGCTCTGTCGCGGTGAGACGAAGGGCATCTTCCAGCTCGAAAGTGGCGGCATTCGCGATTTGTTGCAGCGGATGAAGCCCGACAGCTTCCTCGACATCGTGGCCGTCAACGCCCTCTACCGCCCGGGCCCGCTGGAAGGGGGCATGGTCGACGACTACGTGGCGGTGAAGCACGGCCGGAAGGCTGCCGAGTATCCCCATCCGGTGATGAAGGAGGTGCTCGAAGAGACCCACGGCGTGATGGTCTACCAAGAGCAGGTGATGCGAATCTTGGAGCGGCTCGGCGGCATCGAGCTCTCCAAGGCGTATACGTGCATCAAGGCGATCAGCAAGAAGAAGCTGGAGATCATCGCTGCCTTCCGCGAGCAGTTTGTGACGGGGGCCAAGGAGAAGGGCCTGGGGGCCAAGGAAGCGGAAGAACTCTTCGGCCTGATCGAAAAGTTTGCAGGCTACGGCTTCAACAAGAGCCACTCCACTGCCTACGCCCTGCTCGCCTGGCAGACGGCCTACCTCAAGACCCACCACCCGGTGGAGTTCATGGCGGCCCTGCTCTCGGGCGACATCCCAGGCCGAAACTTCAAAAAGAAAGACGCCCTCGTCGAGCATATCGAAGACTGCCGGCGGATGGAGATCGACGTGGTGCCGCCCGATGTGAACGTGTCGCGGTGTGACTTCACCGTGCTCGACGGCCGGATTCACTTTGGCCTCTCGGCGATCAAGGGCTGCGGCGAGCAGGCGGCGCTTGCGATTGCAGCGGAACGCGATGCGGCTGGCCCTTTCAAAGATCTTTACGACTTCTGTGGTCGGCTTGACCCGTCGGTGGTCAACAAAACCGCGATTGAAAACCTGACCAAGGCGGGAGCCCTCGACAGCCTCGTTGGTGACAGCCATCGCGGGGCGATCTTTGCCGGCATCGAAAAGGCGATGTCGGCGGGGGCTTCGCAGTTGGCAGATCGTAAGAGTGGGCAGAAGTCGCTCTTCGATGCCGACGACACGCCCGCGAACGAGCCCGCTCCGTCGACCCTGCCTGATGTGCCGCCCCTTTCGGATGCTGAGATGCGTTCGTTTGAAAAGGAGGTGCTCGGCTACTACGTGCACAGCCATCCGTTGGCGGAGTTTCAGGAGATCCTCTCAGCCGTCCGCACACACGGCACTGCCGACCTCGGCCGGGCGCCCGCCAAGAGCGAGGTGGTGATCGGTGGCCTTGTGGCCTCCATCAAACTCTCGAACGTCAAGCAGCCTCGGCAGGGATCCACCCACACCCGCTACGCGATGTTTGACCTGGAAGACATGGACGGCCTCGTCCGCACGATCTGCTGGCCCGAGGATTACGCACGGATGGGGGAGGCGATCGAAGCCGACGCCGTCGTGCTCGTGGCAGGCTCGATCGACCGCCGGGCTGGCAGCGACGAAACCAACCTGATCGTGAATGCGATCGTGCCGATTCACGAGGCCTGGCGGTTGCAGCCCAAGAGCGTCACGGTGCGGGTTAACGAAGATGAGCACGACATGGGCACCCTTGACCGGCTCTCCGGGGCAGTCAAGCGGCACCCGGGGGCCGTGCCGATGCGGCTTGTGATCCGGCTCTCCAGCGGCAGCCGCGTGCTCCTTGACGCCGACGGCACCCGAGTCGACTGGAGCCCCGCTTTTGTGGAGGAAGTGGCCGAGTTGCTCGGTGAAGGCTCGATTCGGGCGGCGGTGTCGCTCGGGGGACGCCGTGGCGAAAATGAGAATGGCCGTGGCCGCGGCATGGCGAACCGACCTGCCGCGATGGCAAACTAGAGCGGTGGTAGCGGTTGGTTGCTCCGCGGGATTTTTTAACGCCCCAAAGCCCGCGGCGAACCGACGAATGACTGTGAGGAGCAGTCTCGGCCTGGCCGATCACCCTCCGCACGTCAACGTTATCCAGCACGTTGCCTTTGGAACTCCCATCCGCCTTGGTGAATGCGCAAGGTGGCTGAAACCGTACCCGCAGGTGTCCTCATGAAAGCCCGTTTCGGCTGGCTCGCGTTTCTCGTCACGCTCACGTTCTTCGCTGCGACGGCGGTGTCTTCCGTGGCATTGGCTCAGAACCTCGGTGGTGGCGGCAACCGTGGCGGTGGCGGCGGTGGAATTGGTGGCGGCCAGGGTGGCGGTGGAATCGGTGGCGGCCAAGGCGGTGGCGGATTCGGTGGCGGTGGTAATCAAGGCGGTGGTATGGGTGGTGGCCAGGGTGGCGGCGGCGGCGGTGGCAACACCCCGGCCGGTGTGCTGATCGACCCGCAGGGTGTGCTGCACATGAAGCTCGTGAGCGAGGCTGACGGCCAGCTCGCGATGCAGCGTCGCCAGGCGGCGGTGGCGGCCTTTCCTGCGGATCTGAAGAAAACGTCGAAACTCCGTAAGGTGGCTTTGTCGCGGCTTGAGCAGGAGCTCGCCCGGCAGATTGAAGCGGGCCACGGTATCTCGGAAGACCTCACGCACCTCGCTGGCCTGCAGAAGATCCAGTACGTGCTGATCTATCCAGAGTCGGGCGAGATTGTGCTCGCCGGTCCTGCCGAAGGTTGGTCGGCTGACCCTTGGGGCCGCTCGGTTGGGCTCACCTCAGGCCGGCCCGTGGTGCTCCTCGAAGACCTCGCTGCTGCAATGCGGGCCTTCCCTCCGGGACAGCCATCGGACACGGCGATCGGCTGCTCGATCGATCCCACTCAGGAAGGCCTCGCCAACCTGCAGGCGTTCCTCAATCGCCTCGGCCGCGTGAATCCCTCTGGTTCGGTGGACCAGATCCTCGGCGGCATGCGGCAGAGCCTCGGCCTGCAGCAGGTGAGCGTCGATGGTGTGCCCGCGTCCACGCACTTCGCACAGGTGATGGTGGAGGCCGACTACCGCATGAAGCTGATCGGGATCGGGCTCGAGCCTGCTCCGGTCGCGATGCGGACGTGGGTTGAGCTGTCGAGCGGCAACTCCGGCAATGCCCTGCAGCGGTGGTACTTCGTGCCTGACTACGAGTGCATCCGTGAGAGCGACGACGCCCTGGCGATCGAACTCGTCGGCGAAGGCGTGAAACTCGCCAATGCCAACGAAGTGGTGCAGCGCGACGGTTCGCGGGTGTCGGCTGACCGCCCCGACCGTGCCAGCGAGCTCTACACGATGGCCTTCACCCGCAAGTATCCCGAGATCGCCGACGCGAGCCCGGTGTATGCCCAGCTGCGGTCGCTCGTCGACCTCGCCGTGGTGGCCGCCTACCTCCAAGAGCACGACGCCTACGGCCGCACGCTGTGGGGTGCTGAGGTCCTGCTCGATGAAGGCAGCTACACGATCGAGAACTACGCAGTGCCCACGCACGTCGAGCCCGCAGTCAACGCCATCTGGCGTGGGCGTCGCCTCTCGACCCCGATCGGTGGTGGCGTGGTGATGAACCCCAGGCTTGCTCTCGACTCGCCGAACATGCTCTCGGACGAGAAGGGCACTGTGGCCGAAGTGCACGCTGGGTCGATGGAACTGCCCGCAGGCCGCTGGTGGTGGGATTGATCGTCACCACAACGACGAATGCCAAACAAAGCAGGCCGGGGTGAAGACCACCCCGGCCTGTTTCGTTGGTTTCAGAGGCCGCTCGAAGCGGCCAGACACCGACCCTACACCTTGACGCGCTCGAGGTAGTCGCCGGTGCGGGTGTCGATCTTGATGAACTCGTCCTGCTCGATGAAGGCGGGCACGAGCACCTCGGCACCGGTTTCAAGCTTTACGGGCTTGGTGAGGTTGGTGGCCGTGTTGCCGCGGACGGCAGGCTCGGCGTATTCCACCTTCAGCACCATGTGCTGCGGTGGCTCCATCGAGATCGGGTTGCCGTTGTAGAGCAGCATCGAACAGACGGTGCCTTCCTTGATCCACTTCCAGGCATCGTCGACCTGTTGTGGGGAGAGCTCGTACTGCTCGTAGGAGTCGTTGTCCATAAACACGAACTGCTCGCCCTGCTTGTAGAGGTACTGAGCGTCGATCGTGCTGATGTCGGCGGCTTCGAGCGAATCACCGCTCTTGTAGGTCCGGTCGAGGATTGTGCCGCGGAGCAGGTTGCGAAGCTTGCACTTGTAGAGCGCCTGCCCCTTGCCTGGCTTCACAAAGTTGCACTCGACCATGATGTAGGGGTCGCCGTCGATCTGAACCTTGAGCCCCTTCCGGAACTCACTCGTGTTGTAGGATGGCAAGGTCGGCTCCTTTTCTCACTCGCTCGGGCCCTCGGGCAAACGGGGCCACCGCCCTCTCGGCGACAGCCCACAGAAAGCCTGCTCGATGCAAAGCGTTGCCGCACGGCCCGAGACTGTCAAACCCGCGATGCCAGGCTCGACGCTCACGCCAGCCGGCACGGAGGCGGCGGACCGACCGCTCCCCCCCGAAACCTGGAAGCAGCTGCTCGCCGAGGCAATCCGCGACCCGGCCGAACTCTGCCGGATTCTTGGGCTGCCGGAGGCGTTTGCCAGCGAGGCAAGGGCGTCGGCGGGAGGGTTCCCGCTGCTTGTGCCGCGTGGGTTTGTGGCGCGGATGCAGCCGGGCGATCCCCACGATCCACTGCTGCGGCAGGTGCTCCCGCTCGCGGCAGAGCTGCAGAATCCTCCTGGCTACGGGCCCGACCCACTCGCCGAGCAGGGGAAGATGGCAGCCCCGGCCCTCGTTCAAAAGTACTCGCACCGGGCCTTGCTCTTGGCCGCCGCAGGCTGTGCGGTCAACTGCCGCTACTGCTTTCGCCGCAGCTTTCCCTACGGCGAGGCTGGGGTGAGCCAGGCGGGACTCGCGGCTGCCGTGGAGGCGATCGCGGCCGACGCGCAGTTGGAAGAGGTGATCCTCTCGGGCGGCGACCCATTGCTGCTCGATGACGACCGCGTGGCGCAGCTTGTTGCACAGCTTGAGGCGATTCCGCACGTCATGCGGCTGCGGATCCATTCGCGGTTGCCCGTGGTGCTGCCAGAGCGTGTGACGGAGCGGCTCGTCGCGATCCTGGCTGGAAGCAGGTTGCAGCCGGTGGTCGTGCTGCACGCCAATCACGCCGCCGAACTCGACACCAGCGTGGCAGCGGCCTGCAGCCGCCTGGCGGCCGGTGGCGTGATGCTCTTTAACCAAGCGGTGCTCTTGGCGGGCGTGAACGACGCTCCGCAGACCCTCGTCGATCTCTCGCTGCGGCTGGTGGCCTGTCGCGTGACGCCCTACTACCTTCACCTGCTCGATCGCGTAAATGGCGCCTCCCACTTTGAGGTCGACGAAGCCAACGCCCTTGCCCTGCATGCGGCGCTCAAGAAACGTCTCCCAGGCTATGCCGTTCCCAGGCTCGTCCGCGAGATTCCGGGTGAGCCGTCCAAGACCTGGATTCATGGAGCGTGATCGTTCGAGGCGAGTCCCGTCGTGACGTCCGCGAGTTCGCGAAAGGCTTTTCTGGAAAAGGCCGCTCGCTTGAGGGCGTGTGGCGTAGACTTACCCGTCTCGGCTCACGAGGGCCGGCAGGCAGGTGGAGGATCTCAGAATGAAGCTGCTGATTGGTGTCGACGGCTCGCCCGCGTCGTTTGATGCGGTGCGGATGGCGGCGCGGATGGTCGAGCCGGCCCGCGATGAAGTGGCTATCTACTTCTCTCCGTCTGAGCTGAGGGCGGGCGTGGTC
>JAPOIM010000100.1 GCA_029978905.1 Planctomycetota bacterium | reverse complement strand
TGCTCTCGATACAAGTTTTGTGCTTTCCGCGCCCACTGAGGGCTATTGGATTCGGATTTGGTCGGCAACGACTGGTGGAAATGACAAGTATCAGACGAAGTTGGCACCTAACGCCATTCTCGAATACGAGTCAACCTCACCCAGCGTGACGATGTACAACTTTGATGAAGGCACGGGAACGTACAGTACCACCCCTGCGACGACTTCCAGCAATATCGTTGTGCCGGAGGCATCGTGGCCTGTTGGGTCGGTTATGGCGTGCGGAGGCGTGTTCGCTTGCCTTTCGGCATTGCGGCAGTGGTGGCGCGCACCGCGGGCGTCTCCTGCCCTCGGGCCGTCCCGAGGCATGGCCTGAGAGAAGCGTGTAAAGTAGGCACCCAGGAGGAATGATCCATGGGTGCTTTTCGTGCGGGGACGGTGTGGCGTTGGTGGGTGGCGGCTCTGTGCGCTTGGGTGGGCGCTGGCGTTGGAGTGGTTGGTGCGAACGGAGCAACGGCACGTGCTGCCGAACCACGACGGCCCAACGTGATCGTGATCATGGCCGATGACCTCGGCTACGGCGACGTTTCGTGCTACGGGGCGACCGCGATCGAAACGCCTCACATCGACGCGCTCGCAGCGGGCGGCCGACGGTTCACCAGCGGCTACTGCTCAGCCTCGACCTGCACGCCCACGCGGTACTCCTTTCTGACCGGCACCTATGCCTTCCGCGGCGAACGCACGGGCATCGCCCCGCCCAACTCGCCGGCGATCATCCAGCCCGGCACGGTGACGGTGGCCTCGCTCCTGCAGGATGCCGGCTACGACACCGCGGTGATCGGGAAGTGGCACCTTGGCCTCGGGGGCCCCGATGGGCCCGACTGGAACGGCGAACTCAAACCAGGGCCGTTGGAGATTGGCTTCGACCGCTGCTTCCTCCTGCCGACCACCAACGACCGCGTGCCGCAGGTGTTTGTGGAAAACCGGCGGGTCCGCAACCTCGACCCGGCCGATCCGCTCTGGGTCGGCAACCAAAAGCCTTCGCCCGACCACCCCACGGGTGAGAGTGAGCGGGCGAGCCTGAAGATGGACTGGTCGCACGGCCACAACCAGACGATCCACAACGGCATCAGCCGCATCGGCTTCTACACCGGTGGCCACGCCGCCCGCTTTCGCGATGAAGATCTCGCCGACACGTGGGTGGAGCAGAGCCGGGCCTTCGTGGCACAGCATCAGGCGAACCGTGCCGACGAGCCGTTCTTCCTGTTCTTCGCGGCACACGAGTGCCATGTGCCCCGCATCGTGCACGAGCGGTTTCAAGGGAAAAGCATGCTTGGGCCCCGCGGTGATGCGATCCTCGAGTTTGACTGGTGCGTCGGGGAAGTGGTGAAGATGCTCGCTGAGCAGGGGCTCACCGAAGAAACGTTAGTCGTCCTCTGCAGCGACAACGGGCCGGTGCTCGACGACGGCTACAAGGACGACGCGATCGAAAAGAACGGCGATCACCGCGCGGCCGGTCCCTTTACCGGCGGCAAGTACAGCGTTTTCGAGGGGGGCACGCGGACGCCCTTCATCACCTCCTGGCCAGGCACGATTCCTCCCGGCGTCTCCGACGAGATCGTGTGCACGATCGACTTGGCTGCGAGCCTCGCGGCAATCGTCGGGCAGCCGCTACCTGCCGACGCCTGCCGCGACAGTTTCGATGTGTCGGCTGCGCTCCTGGGGCACGAAGGCGCTGCCGGCCGCGACCACCTTCTGCAGCAAGACAATGGCCAAAGCGGCAGCCTCGGCTTCCGCGAGGGTTCCTGGAAACTCGTGCGGCACCCACGCGGCAAGGCCAACAACCGCGTGGTGGAAAAGCCGCTCGCGATGACCTCCGTGCCCGAGGTGCAGCTGTTTGACCTCACGACCGACCCTGGCGAGAAAAAGAACATTGCCGCAGCCAACCCAGAGGTCGTGGCAAGGCTGCAAGCCAGGCTCGATGAGGCGGTCGCTGCCGGGCGAACGCGGCCGTAAGGCGACGCTTTCCGGGGGCGGCCTCCGCATCAACCCAACAGATGCAGCCGGGCGAGCCGCGCGGCATAACCAGGAATGGCCCCCACGGCAACCGCACGGGCCGTTGACCGCGCGCGTGCGCGTCTTTCTCCTGCGTGCCCAGATGTGAGTGTTCTTCCTCAGGAGCGTCGACTCATGAGAGACCCCTCGATCGAGCCTGGATCCCCTGCAAGCGGGCGTCTCTCGCGGAGCCGCGGATTCACGCTGGTGGAACTGCTGGTGGTGATCGCCATCATCGGCGTGCTCGTGGCCCTTCTCCTGCCCGCGGTGCAGAGCGCTCGTGAGGCTGCCCGCCGCGTGCAGTGCACGAGCCAAATGAAAAACCTTGGGCTTGCGCTCCACAACCATCACGATGCACGAGGCCGCCTTCCGTATGGATTCAACTGGCTCGAAGCCCTCTGGTCGGCACCGCTGCTGCCCTACGTGGAGGAGCGTGCCCTCTACGACACGCTGATCTGGCAGGAGGGTGGGCCTGGCAACTGGAACGCCAACGGCTCTCCCAACGAGGCCGCGTGCGGCACTGTCGTGAGCGTGTTTCGCTGCCCGAGCATGGCGGTGCCGCTGCACGTGGAGAACCAGGGGATTCCGGGCCGCGTGCCTGCAAGCTACCGAGCCTGGGCGGGATCAAACGTGTGGTCAGACGACGTGAGCACCCTTGCGCGAGGCGGCCGGCTTGTGCCCGTGGATGCGGCCGCGCTGGAGCAGCATCCGCTCAACGGCATGTTCTACGGCGAGAGTGCGACCCGGCTTGGGGAGGTGATCGATGGCACGTCCAAGACGATCATGCTCGGCGAGTCGTACACCGATCCCGCCTACATCAAAGACGGCCAAGCGATGGATTACTGGCTCTTTGGCAGCCCGCAGACCGGAGGCTGGAGGCTCGGCGACAACGGTGGCACCGAGTATTCCGAAGGCCTGGGCTCGACCGCTCCGCGGATCAACAGCCGACTCGATCCCACGCTGCCCGGCACGATCATGGAGATGGCGTTTGGCAGCTATCACCCCGGCGGTGCGGTGTTTGGCTTCGCCGATGCGAGCGTGCGGTTTCTGCCAGACGACATCGACTGGCCGGTCTATCAGGGCATGGGCTCGCGACACGGCGGCGAGATGGCGACGGACTAGCGCTCACGACGCCCGCGTGGCGGCGACCGCGGCCAAGGCGACCGCGGCGGTTTCCACGCGAAGGATGTGCGGCGCGAGACACACTGCCTGAAAGCCGGCGGCCAGGGCGGCTGCCCGTTCGTCTTCGGTGAAGCCTCCTTCCGGGCCGATCAGCACGAGGCAGTCGTCCGCCCGCGACGCGAGCAGCGAGCCTGCCGGTTGGCCGGAGGCGTCGGCGAGGAGTCGCAGCGTGCCGGCCGGGGGCTCGGCCAAGACCGCCGCGAGCGTCGTCGGTTCGGTGATGGCAAGGAGTCGATTGCGCCGGCACTGCTTGCAGGCTTCGAGCGAGGCACGCGTGAGCCGGGCGATGGCTGATGGGGTGGCTTCCGCCACGCCACGCGTGGTGATGAGAGGGATCAGCCGTCGGCAGCCCAGTTCCGTCAGTTTCTCGACCATCCACTTCTGGCGATCCCCTTTCGGCAGGGCCGCGGCGATCGTCAGCGTTCCCGATCCGGGGTGGTGGTCCTCGTCGCTCGTGCCGTCGCCGAGGAGATCCAGTTCCACCTCCGCCCGGCCGATCTGCCGCACCTCGGCTTCCCAGGCATGGCCTGCGCCATCAAAGAGCTCCACCTGGTCGCCGACCGCCGCCCGCATCACGCGGGCGAGGTGCCGCGCTTCATCGCCGCGAAGGGTGGCCCGGCCACCGGCGGGTGGGGTCTCCAAAAAGAATCGCTCGCTCACGTTGTGGCACCCTTTCACGGCAGTTTCACTCTGCCGTTCCTCCTTGGTCGATCGCTACACTCCCTGCATGGTACGAGATCAATCGGCACCACCACCGAATCCCTTTGAGGGGTCACTCGCGGCGGGTGACTTCTTCATGGGCCCGGCCCAGGAAGAGCCGCTCGCTCGCTTGGAGTGGTTGATCGAGGAGCGGCAACGGCTGGGTCTCGTGCTCGCGCCGAGCGGCTGCGGCAAGAGCCACCTGGCTGCGATGGCGGTGCGGCGGCTCGGTGGGCTTGGCGCGGAGGCCACGCTGCTTTCGCTGCGGGGTTTGCGGGAAGGGGACTGGCTCGACCTGCTCCTCGATCGCTTGCCACTCGACCCGCTCTCTGCTGCGGAGCCTCTGCGACCCTGGCAGAAGTTGGAGAACCGGCTCCGCGAGAACACCCTGATGGAGCGGCCCACGGTGCTCGTCTTCGACGACCTGCATGAGGCAGACCGCGAGGCCCTCGCGGGCATCGAGCGGCTGGTGTCGGCGGCCGAGCCGCGGTTCGGCCGCTTGCTCGTGATTGCCACGATTGCCACCGATGCCGAAGGGCGGATGCCTGCGGATCCGCGGCACGGCCATTTGATGGGGCATTTCTTTGACAAGGCTGCGGTGCGGGTGGAGCTCGCACCGTGGAGCGAGGCGGACACGGCAGCGTTCTTGGCCTGGGCGGTGAAGCGGACCGGCCGACGTGACGACCTCTTTAGCCCCACGGCTTCTGCGGCCCTTGCCCGCTTGGCGGCGGGCATCCCGCGGCGGATCTGCCAGTTGGCTCGGTTGGCGGTGGTTGCCTGCGATGCCGAGGGGCTTTCGCAGATCGATCCCGTGACCGTGGAACGCGTCTGGCGGGAGCTGGTGCCGGTGACCACGATGCAGGTCGCCCCGGCTGACGAGAGCCACGATCCAGCCCCCCAAGCCCATCCCCGTGTGCGGCCGGTGCGTCGGCTGTGGGGCTAAAACGACGATGGCTCCCTCCGTCTGCAGGCTGCCGTTCAACAGGAGCGGCCGGCGGCATACAATCCTCGCATTGGTGGACGACGTCCGGATCGGCACGCAGGAGGCCGGCAGTCGGTCGACCTCAGGTGTGGCGGCGCCGCTGCCGCTCAGTCGCGAGCTCATCCTTTGGCTTCTCCGCACGCTCAAGCCGGTTCCCGTGAGAGCGGGCGTATCGTGGCAGTCTCTCCCGACGATGGGGCGGCGATCGACCTCAAGCAGCCGATGGTGGCGATGCTGCTGGCCTGGCTTCTGCCCGGGGCCGGCCATCTCTACCAGGGCCGTCGGTTCAAAGGCGTGCTGTTCCTGGTGGTGATCCTGAGCGTGTACCTCACCGGCTTTGTGCTTGGTGGTGGGCGCGTCGTCTACTGGTCGTGGAAGCCAGGCGAGCAGCGGTGGGCGATGGCCTGCCAGGCTGGCATTGGGATTGCGGCCCTGCCTGCGGCCGCCCAGTCGATGTTGCTCAACGGCTCCGGCAAAGCTGCGATGGCCGGCGGCTTCATGGCCCCACCGGTTGGGCTCAACCAGCCTGTCGATGAAGGCTACGCCCGCAGCATGATCGCGCGGATGCCGTCGCTCAGCGAAGATGATTTTCGCCAACAGCCGCGGATGCGGGTGTGGGAGTTTCTCCGCGACGAACTCTCGATCTGGCACCACGACCTGGGGCGGTGGTTTGAAATTGGCACGCTCTACACGATGATCGCCGGCATGCTGAACATGCTCGTGATCTACGACGCCGGCTTTGGACCGATGGGGGCGGCAGCCAGCGAGCGTCGTGGCGAGGCGGAAGGCAAGGGCAGTTCTTCAGGGTCCGAAGACGCGGCCGACTGAACGGCTTCGGCACGAACGATTCACCGAGAGACTTTGTTGATGGCTGGCCTTGCTCCGATGATCGCGGTTGTTCTCGCAGCCTCTTTGCTCGATCGCGTCCCCGGGCTGGCGTTTGGGGTGCCGTTGCTGATCGCAGCGAGCTTTGTGTTTGCGGCCACACACCACGAGGATCCCGAGGCGATCCGGGGAGCGATGCTTCAGTGGCTCGCTTGGCTGGGAGTGATCTTGGGAGCCGTGCTCGCGCTCGTGCTCTTGATTGGGATCTGGGTGTGAAGCACGGGCTCCCCTGAAGCCGTGCCGACCGACACACGCCGCAGCTGCCCGCAGGCGGCGTCGATCTTGCCTCCCTTTCGCCGCCGCACCTGCACATTCACGCCACCTTCACGCAGTACCTCGAGGAACGCCGTCCGCGCGGCTCCCGAAGGCTCGCGGTAGGGGAGGCCTGCCACGGCGTTGTAAGGAATCACGTTGAGCAGCGCCTGCCGGCCACGCAGCAGCCGCACGAGCGCTTTGGCCTGCTGCGGAGCATCGTTGAGTCCACCCAGGAGGACGTACTCAAAGGTCAGTCGTCGCCCAGAGGCTTCCCAGTAACGGTCCGCCGCGGCCAGCACCGCGTCGAGCCCGATCGCCCGGTTGACCGGCACAATCTTCGAACGCAGGGAGTCGTCAGGAGCATGCAGCGACACGGCCAGGTGATACCGCGGGCAGGACTCTGTGAGCCGGTCGAGGGCAGGGGGCAGGCCGACGGTGGAGATCGTAATCCGCCGCTGCGAGATGCCGAAGCCCTCGGCAGACTCCGCCACTTCCAGGGCAGGCAGGAGATTGGCCAGGTTGGCGAGCGGCTCCCCCATCCCCATCACCACGATGTGGCTGATCCGTTCCTCCTCCGGCAAGAGGGCGGTGAGCTGCACGAGTTGCTCGATGATCTCGCCTGAGGTGAGGTTGCGGACCACGCCGTCGAGGCCGCTTGCGCAAAACACGCACCCCATCGCACAGCCCACCTGCGAGCTGATGCAGACCGTGCGCCGGACGCCATCCCGCAGCATGACGCACTCGATCCGCTCGCCGTCGGCGAGCTGGAGGAGCAACTTTTCGGTGCCGTCTGGGTCCTGCTGGTGGGAGGCGACGGTGGTGGTGAGCACCGTAAATGCCTCGGCGAGCCGTTCGCGGAGCTGTTTTGGGAGGTCGGTCATCGCCTCAAACGAGGTCGCCCGCTGCTGCAAAAGCCAGCGCCGAATGCCGCGAGCCCGCCAGGCGGGGGCCCCTTGGGCTGCCAGGAAGGTCTCCAGGGCGTCATCGGGCTCAAGAATGTGGTGCATGGTCTGCGGCCGAAAAAACGGCTTTTGAAAAGGGGCCACGGGCGCGGTACGTTCCTCGTAGGGACTCATCGGCCCGCCGGGCCTCTCCGCAAGCGTATCCTACGTCCCGCGGAACGGAGCGTCCCGTGATCTTCTGCACCGCCCTTTTCCGACCTGACGCGCCCATGAGCCAGCAGCAACTCGAGGATCGAACCAACTGGGTCTACGACGAGCAGACGTTCCCGCTGTGGAACTCCACCTTCGCCAAGGCCGACCGCACGGAGATGATCCAGGAGGATCTCTGGGCTGGCCGCAGCATTTCGGTGCTGCTGGCGGTGCTCGTGGCGATCGGGCTCGGCCTCGCCATCGGGACCGTGTCGTTCGTGATGAACTGGCAGTAGGGATTGCCATGGCGACGCCCGGATTGGCGGACACGCCGGTCGTGGAGATGGATGCGCCGGCGAAGCTCAACCTCTCGCTGGGCGTGGTGGCCCGCCGGGACGATGGATTTCACGAGATTGACTCGTTGATGGTGGCCGTCACCCTCTGTGACACGCTGCAACTGCGTCCGCGGCGCGATTCCAAGTGCACGCTGCAGGTCACGTTTGCAGGCAGGCTCGCCACGGCCGAAGGGAGCGCCCTCGCTCGCGATGTGCCCGAGGACGACCGCAATCTCGCGGTGCGGGCGGCCAAGGCGCTCGCCCGGGTGGCGGGAATCGACCGCGGGCTCGAGATTGGGCTGGTCAAACGGATTCCCTCGCAGGCAGGGTTGGGTGGCGGGTCGAGCGACGCCGCCGCGGTCTTGCTCGCGGCGAGTCGCCTGTGGGGGCTCGAACTCGGGCATCGTCGGCTGGTGGAGATCGCGGCGGAACTCGGCAGCGATGTGCCCTGGTTTCTCACGGCTGGCGGTGGGATTGCCACTGGCCGCGGCGAACACATTGAAACGGTGGCGGGCCTTCCCGACTGGCCCGTCGTGATCGTGGTTCCCGCAGAGGGGCTATCGACGGCCGCCGTGTACGCCGGCTGCACGCCGGAGCCCCAGCAGCAGGGGCGTTCGCGACAACTCGTCGACGCGATGCGGTCGGGCCGCTTCGATGACGCGGTCGAGATGATGCACAACACCCTCCAGGCACCCGCGGTGGCGGCATCGCCTGCCGTCGAACGGCTGCTTTTTTCGATGAAAACGGCCGGAGCATCGCGTCCCATGGTCACCGGGAGCGGCAGCGGGTGCTTTGCCCTGACCCCCACCGAAGAAGAGGCTCAGGCCCTCTACGACGCGCTCTGTGCTGAGGGGTGGCCCGGTGTTTTCCGTGGCCGGCTCGCTCCCTGCGGGCGCCTCGACCAGCAGGTGCTCGCAGAAAAAAGTTGATTCTCTCGGCAGGACGGGGATACTAGCCGCCTGGGGATTCGGGGAAAAGCAGGAGCACTGCTGCGCAGATGCTCCGCCTTTGCCGCATGGCGCGGGGAACTGCCATGAAGATTACCGAGGTGCGTATCAAGCTCATCGAGGATGCAGCCGAGCGGCTGCTTGCCTTCTGCTCGATCACGCTCGACAGCGCGTTCGTCGTGCGCGACATGAAGATCATCGTCGGCCCCAACGGGCCGTTCGTGGCGATGCCAAGTCGCAAGCTCACCAGCCACTGCCAGAGCTGTGGCTGCAAGAATCCGATCCGAGCCAACTTCTGCAATCAGTGTGGCGGGAAACTCAACGATGCGCACCGGTCGCGCGATGAAGACGGTCGTCCACGCCTCTACGCCGACATCGCCCATCCCATCAACGCCCGCTGTCGTGAGATGATCCAGCAGCGGATTGTGGATGAGTATGAGGCCGAGCTCGTGCGTTCCCAGGAGCCGGGCTACGTGTCGCGTTACGACGACCCGGATGAGGATCATCGCGGCGCATTCAACGGTCGCCACGATGCCGAGCATCCCGTGACCGACGAAGGGTCAGGCTGTGAGGAGGCGAGCTCTGCTCCAGTGGCGGCGTCAGCCCCAGCAAAGCCGGATCCCGACGACGACTTCGGCGCTGGGATTCTGTAGGCCGCTTAGGCCGCGGGGAGCCGCTTAGGCTTGCTCGCTGCGGACGAGTTTGTGGAAGGCGTCTTTGAGACCACGGGTGATCGGGCCCGGAGCACCGTTGCCGATGCGTCGGCCATCGATTTCCACCACTGGAATCACCTCGGCTGCCGTGCCTGTCAGGAAGCATTCGCAGGCGGTGTAGAGGTCGTGGCGGGTGAGCACGGCTTCCCGG